>NZ_JOGV01000001.1:0-606902 GCF_000721365.1 Streptomyces sp. NRRL F-5650
GGGGAAACGCCCGGTTACATTCCGAACCCGGAAGCTAAGCCTTACAGCGCCGATGGTACTGCAGGGGGGACCCTGTGGGAGAGTAGGACGCCGCCGAACTCCTTTTAGAGCTCTGGCTCTTGGGCACACAGCCCGAGAGCCAGAGCTTTTTTGCGTTGGGGTAAGGTCAGTGAGCATCATCGGCTCGTTCACCCCAGGAGGCCCCCGCGTGGAGGTCCAGGAGACCCGCGTGCAGACCGACCGGGTCCTCACCATCCCGAACATCCTCAGCATGGCTCGCCTGGTCGGCGTGCCCGTGTTCCTGTGGCTCATCCTGTGGCCCGAGTTCGGTGGCCCGCAGAGCGACGGCTGGGCGCTGTTGGTGCTGGCCCTCAGCGGAGTCAGCGACTACCTGGACGGAAAGCTCGCGCGGCGTTGGAATCAGATCAGCAGCCTCGGCCGGCTGCTGGACCCGGCGGCCGACCGGCTCTATATCCTCTCGACCCTGGTGGGTCTCACCTGGCGCGAGATTCTCCCGCTCTGGTTGACCCTTGTACTGCTTGCTCGGGAAGCGATGCTGTTGGTGATGGTGGGCATCCTCCGGCGCCACGGCTATCCGCCGCCGCAGGTGAACTTCCTGGGCAAGGCCGCCACCTTCAACCTGATGTACGCCTTCCCCTTGCTGCTGCTGAGCGACGGAAGCGGATGGATCGCGTCACTCGCCGCTGTTTTCGGATGGGCGTTCGCCGGATGGGGTACAACCCTGTACTGGTGGGCAGGTGTTCTCTATGTGGTGCAGGTCCGCCGCCTGGTGCGCGCGGACGCCGCAGCCGATTGAACTCGCTGATTGTGCGGTCCCCGTGGGCCGGATGGCCCGCGCCGGAAAAGTGCGGGACCCTGGACGGGTGAAGTCGGCTTAACCGTCGTCTCTCAGAGGAGGACGCTTCCGACATGAAGGCCGTCGTGATGGCTGGAGGCGAAGGCACACGCCTTCGTCCCATGACCTCGAGCATGCCCAAGCCGCTCCTGCCGGTGGTCAACCGGCCGATCATGGAGCATGTGCTCAGGTTGCTCAAAAGGCATGGGCTCAATGAGACCGTCGTCACCGTCCAGTTCCTGGCCTCACTGGTCAAGAACTACTTCGGTGACGGCGAAGAGCTCGGGATGGAGCTCACCTATGCCAACGAGGAGAAGCCACTCGGTACCGCCGGAAGCGTCAAGAACGCCGAGGAGGCGTTGAAGGACGATGCCTTCCTCGTCATTTCCGGCGATGCCCTGACCGACTTCGACCTCACTGACCTGATCAATTTCCACAAGGAAAAGGGCTCGCTCGTCACCGTGTGTCTGACGCGTGTGCCCAACCCGCTGGAATTCGGCATCACCATCGTCGACGAAGAGGGCAAGGTCGAGCGCTTCCTGGAGAAGCCGACCTGGGGCCAGGTGTTCTCGGACACCGTGAACACCGGCATCTACGTCATGGAGCCCGAGGTCTTCGACTACGTCGACCCCGATGTCCCCGTGGACTGGTCCGGAGACGTCTTCCCGCAGCTGATGAAGGAAGGCAAGCCCATCTACGGCTACGTCGCCGAGGGCTACTGGGAGGACGTCGGTACCCACGAGAGCTATGTGAAGGCCCAGGCCGACGTCCTGGAGGGCAAGGTCGACGTCGACATCGACGGCTTCGAGATCTCGCCCGGAGTGTGGGTGGCCGAGGGCGCGGAGGTGCACCCCGACGCGGTGCTGCGGGGGCCCCTGTACATCGGTGACTACGCCAAGGTCGAGGCCGGCGCCGAGATCCGGGAGCACACGGTCGTCGGGTCCAACGTCGTCGTCAAGAGCGGTGCCTTCCTGCACAAGGCCGTGGTGGCCGACAACGTGTACGTCGGTCCGCACAGCAACCTGCGGGGCTGCGTGGTCGGCAAGAACACCGACATCATGCGGGCCGCGCGGATCGAGGACGGTGCGGTCATCGGCGACGAGTGCCTGGTCGGCGAGGAATCGATCGTCCAGGGGAACGTGCGGGTCTACCCGTTCAAGACCATCGAGGCCGGCGCCTTCGTCAACACCTCGGTGATCTGGGAGTCGCGCGGCCAGGCGCACCTCTTCGGGGCTCGCGGGGTCTCCGGCATCCTGAACGTGGAGATCACCCCCGAGCTGGCCGTGCGGCTGGCCGGGGCGTACGCGACGACCCTGAAGAAGGGGTCCACCGTCACCACGGCCCGTGACCACTCCCGCGGTGCCCGTGCGCTGAAGCGGGCGGTGATCTCCGCGCTGCAGGCCAGCGCCATCGACGTACGCGACCTGGAGAACGTACCGCTGCCCGTGGCGCGGCAGCAGACCGCCCGGGGCAGCGCGGGCGGGATCATGATCCGCACCACCCTGGGGGTGCCGGACTCCGTCGACATCATGTTCTTCGACGGACAGGGCGCCGACCTGTCGCAGGGCAGCCAGCGGAAGCTGGACCGGGTGTTCGCGCGTCAGGAGTACCGGCGGGCGTTCCCCGGGGAGATCGGGGACCTGCACTTCCCGTCCAGCGTGTTCGACTCGTACACCGGATCGCTCCTGCGCAACGTCGACATCACCGGTATCGCCGACTCCGGGCTCAAGGTGGTCGTCGACGCCTCGAACGGCAGTGCAGGGCTGGTGCTGCCCAGTCTGCTCGGAAAGCTGGGCGTCGACTCGCTGACCATCAACCCCGGCCTCGACGAGGCCAGGCCCACCGAGTCGGCCGACATGCGGCGGTCCGGGCTCGTGCGCCTCGGGGAGATCGTGGCGTCCTCGCGGGCCGCGTTCGGGGTGCGGTTCGACCCCGTCGGTGAGCGCCTGTCGCTCGTCGACGAGAAGGGCCGCATCATCGAGGACGACCGGGCGCTGCTGGTGATGCTCGACCTGATCGCGGCCGAGCGGCGCAGCGGCCGGGTCGCGCTCCCGGTGACGACCACCAGGATCGCCGAGCAGGTCGCCGCCTACCACGGCACGCAGGTCGAGTGGACCACCACCTCTCCGGACGACCTCACGCGGGTCGGGGGCGAGGAGGGCGCGATCTTCGGCGGCGACGGCAAGGGCGGCTTCATCGTCCCCGAGTTCAGCAGCGTCTACGACGGCACGGCGGCCTTCGTACGGCTGATCGGCCTGGTCGCGCGGACGCAGCTCACGCTGAGCCAGATCGACGCGCGGATCCCGCGGGCCCACGTCCTCAAGCGCGACCTCGCCACTCCGTGGGCCGTCAAGGGACTCGTCATGCGGCGGGTCGTGGAGGCGGCCGGGGACCGGTTCGTGGACACCACGGACGGGGTGCGGGTGGTCGAGACCGACGGGCGCTGGGTGATGGTGCTGCCCGACCCGGCGGAGGCGGTCACCCACCTGTGGGCCGAGGGCCCCGACGACGCCTCCGCGCAGGCCCTGCTGGACGAGTGGGCCGCGGTGGTGGACAGCGCGGGCCGGTAGAACGCTCCGCACGCCTGCGTGCCGGACAAGTGTCCCCAAGGGGGCCTGTCCGGCACGTCGGTGGGGCCATTCGGAGGTAGTGGCGGCGGCGTGCGACGATGTGCGGCATGCCGCAGCCACCCCCCGTTCGGAGCACATCCTCGCGGCCCGCGCGCCCGGACGCGTCCATGTCCTTGCTCACGAACGTCATGGACCACAGCCTTGACGACGGCTACGCCGAGGCCGCCGCGCGGAAGAAGGCCGACGGCACCGGCGGGATGCCCAAGACGCTCCGCGCCAAGCTGGGCCTGGCGGCCGGCCTCGTGCTCGCGGCGCTGGTCGTGACGGTCGGGGCGGCTCAGGCGCGCGTCGCCGCGCCCGTCGTCGCCAAGGAGCGCGAGGAACTCGTCGATCGCATCGAGGGGGAGACCTCGGCGGCCGACAAGCTGGAGAAGAGCGTCGACGAGCTGCGCGACGACGTGAACGCCCGCCGGCGCGAGGCGCTCGAGAAGAGCGGCGAGGGCGACCGGTCCGACCTGGTGGGCGTCCTCGCGGGCGCGGTCGAGGTGCACGGCCCCGGGGTGAAGCTCGTCGTCGACGACGCCAAGGACGCGGGCGCCGGGGCCGACGGGAGGACGCGGGGCACCTCGGGGTTCTCCGACACGGGCCGGGTACGGGACCGTGACATGCAGCGTGTGGTCAACGGCCTGTGGGAGTCGGGCGCCGAGGCCGTCTCCGTCAACGGACAGCGTCTGACGGCGCTGTCGGCGATCAGGGCCGCGGGGGACGCGATACTGGTCGACAACAGGCCGCTGGTGCCGCCGTACACGGTGCTCGCGGTGGGGGACGGGAAGCGGCTGAGTGCCGCCTTCCAGGACAGCGCCGACGGGCTGTACCTGCACGCCCTCCAGGAGAGCTACGGCATCCGGACCGCCATCTCCGTCGCGGACGACCTCAAGCTGCCGGCCGCACCAAGTCTGATCGTACGTTCAGCACAGCCGATAACCGAGAAGGGCACATCGTGATCGCCGTACTGGGCCTCGTCGTGGGAGTCGTGGCCGGATTGCTGGTCCGGCCGGAGGTGCCGGCGGCCGTGGAGCCGTACCTCCCGATTGCCGTGGTGGCGGCGCTGGACGCCGTCTTCGGTGGTCTGCGGGCCATGCTCGACGGAATCTTCGACGACAAGGTCTTCGTGGTGTCGTTCCTGTCGAACGTCGTCGTCGCCGCACTGATCGTGTTCCTGGGCGACAAGCTGGGCGTCGGTGCCCAGCTCTCCACCGGTGTCGTGGTGGTCCTCGGCATCCGCATCTTCTCCAATGCCGCGGCGATCCGCCGCCACGTCTTCCGGGCGTGAGGCCGATGAGCGAGCACGACGAGCAGCACGGGCACCGGCTGCGCAGGGAACTGCCGCAGGAGGTTCCGCCCCCGGCCAATCCGTCGGGGGACGGCGGCGCGCAGGGGACCCGGCCGGAGCGGAACGGACTCACCGGCAGACAGCGGCTCGTGAAGGGGTTGTGGCCGCCGCGGCTGACCCGGGCCCAACTCATCGTCGCCCTGCTTCTGTTCGGGCTCGGCTTCGGTCTCGCGGTCCAGGTGGCGTCCAACAGCGACAGCGACAGCGCGCTGCGGGGCGCCCGCCAGGAGGATCTGGTCCGCATCCTCGATGAACTGGACGACCGTACTCAGCGTCTTGAAGACGAGAAGCAGGGCCTCGAGAAGCAGCGCGACGAGCTGGAGAACAGCTCCGACCAGGCGGAGGAGGCCCGCAAGCAGACGCTCGAGAAGGAGCGGCAACTGGGCGTTCTCGCGGGCACCGTGGCCGCGCAGGGGCCCGGCATCACGGTGACCATCGAGGACGCGAAGGGGACGGTCGAGGCGGACATGCTGCTCGACGCCATCCAGGAGCTGCGCGCGGCGGGCGCGGAGGCGATCCAGGTGAACGGCGTACGGGTCGTCGCCGGGACGTACCTCGCCGACTCCGACAACTCCGTCAGCGTCGACGGGAACAAGATCAAAGCGCCCTATCGTTTCCAGGTCATCGGTAAGCCGCAGGACCTGGAACCGGCTCTCAACATTCCTGGAGGAGTGGTGCAGACTCTGGAGAAGGAACAGGCCACCGTTACTGTTGAGCGGTCGAGCAAGATCGTCGTGGACGCCTTGCGGGCGGCGGAGCGGCCTGACTACGCTCGGTCGTCCTCCCAGTGAACCGGCGGTGCATGGGGGACGTCCGGCGAGGGCATGAGGTTGCGGGGGGTCGGCGCACCGATTGGGTGGTGCGTGGTGGAAACTGTCTGGCGGAGACGGACGTTGTGAAGGTGTCCGGGTCGGTCAGTGCGGTCAGTAAGGGTTCGTCCTGCCCCACGGGCGGGTCTGTTTCGGTCAAGGGGAATCGCCCGTGAAGTTGTTTGCGAAGTTGTTCGGCAAGAGCGCGCGAGAGGGGAGCGGCGACAACGCGACCGCTCGTCATCGCGCACAGCCCGACGCGGAGGGCTCGCGCCCGATGTTCCGGGACCAGGTGGGTGGTCCGGGCGCGCCGTCTGTTGACCCTGCTCAGTCCGGCGGCATAGGTTTCGGCCAGTCCTCGGCCCCGGGTGCGGGCGGAGGCTTCAACCCCGACCCGTACGCGTCGAACGCCCCGGCGGGGCAGCCGCGGCAGGAGGATCCGTCCATGTCGGCCCTGGTGTGTACGAGGTGCGGCAACCGCAACGCGGAGAACAGCCGTTTCTGCTCCAACTGCGGTGCTCCGCTGCGGCCCGGCGCCGTCCCGGAGCGTGCGTCCGAGACGACCTCCACGATCTCCATCTCCGGTCTGGAGGCCTACGACGCCGAGACCACCGGCCAGACGGCGATGCCGGCGCTCTCTCCCGAGGCGCAGGCGGCCGTGGACGCGCTGCCGCTGGGCTCCGCCCTGCTGGTCGTGCGCCGCGGCCCGAACTCGGGCAGCCGCTTCCTGCTGGACGGCGAGCTGACCACCGCCGGTCGTCATCCGCAGAGCGACATCTTCCTGGACGACGTGACGGTCTCGCGTCGGCACGTGGAGTTCCGCCGGAGCCCCGACGGTTCGTTCACGGTCGCCGACGTCGGCAGCCTGAACGGCACGTACGTCAACCGGGAGCGCATCGACCAGGTCGCCCTGTCCAACGGTGACGAGGTGCAGATCGGCAAGTACCGGCTGGTGTTCTACGCGAGCCAGCGGGGCTACTGACCCGCCCCCGGGCCGCTCGCCCGGGGAACCTCCCAGGGAAGGTCCATGTTTCAAACACCGAGCGGCGGTGCCGGTCACGGCGCCGCCGCCACGGACAGTGGGCTGATGAGCATCGGCGCAGTGCTGAACGCGCTGCGTGACGAGTTCCCCGACATCACCATCTCCAAGATCCGGTTCCTGGAGTCGGAGGGGCTCGTCGAGCCGCGGCGGACCCCGGCCGGGTACCGCAAGTTCAGCGCGCACGACGTCGAGCGCCTCGGCGAGGTGCTGCGCATGCAGCGGGACCACTATCTGCCGCTGAAGGTGATCCGCGAGCACCTGGACGCCGTGGAGCGCGGTGAGGCCGTGTCCCTGCCCCGGGTCGGCCGGCAGCGCGACGGGGAGGCGGCCGTGCCGGAGCCCGCCGAGAGCCCGACGGTGGCCAGGATCGGGCGGGACGAGCTGCTGGCGGCGGCCGGGATCGGTGACCGGGAGCTGGAGGAGTGGGAGTCCTACGGTCTGCTCGCCCCGCTGCCCGACGGTGCGTACGAGGCCGATGCGGTCACCGTGGCGTCGCTGGTCGTGCAACTGGGGCGGTTCGGGATCGAGCCGCGGCACCTGCGGGTCATGAAGGCCGCCGCCGACCGGGAGGCCGGGCTCGTCGACCAGGTGGTGGCCCCGCTGAAGCGGCACCGCAACCCCCAGACCCGGGCACACGCCGAAGCCCGGACCAAGGAGCTGGCGGGTCTCGCGGTGAAGCTGCACGCGGCCCTGGTGCAGAGCGCCCTGGGCGTGCGCCTGCCCTGAAACGGGCAGGCCCGGGAGCCGGGCCGCCCGCCGGATCCAGACCCGGATCGCCCACCCGATCCCGGCCCGACTACCCAAACGTCCCGGGCACGGCCTAGGGTTGCTGTGTGAACGAGCTCGATGTCGTAGGTGTCCGGGTCGAGATGCCCTCCAACCAGCCGATCGTGCTGCTGCGCGAGGTGGGCGGCGACCGCTACCTTCCCATCTGGATCGGACCGGGGGAGGCGACGGCGATCGCCTTCGCCCAGCAGGGCATGGCCCCCGCGCGGCCGCTGACCCACGACCTGTTCAAGGACGTGCTGGAGGCCGTCGGCCAGGAGCTCACGGAAGTGCGCATCACCGACCTGCGCGACGGCGTCTTCTACGCCGAGCTGGTGTTCGCGAGCGGCGTCGAGGTCAGTGCCAGGCCCTCTGACGCCATAGCGCTGGCCCTGCGCACCGGTACGCCGATCTACGGCAGTGACACGGTCCTCGACGACGCCGGCATCGCGATCCCGGACGAGCAGGAGGACGAGGTGGAGAAGTTCCGCGAGTTCCTCGACCAGATCTCGCCCGAGGACTTCGGAACGAGCAACCAGTGAGGCACGTGCCCGGGACGCTCCGGGGCCGCGCGCGGCCCTGTTCGGGCACAATCAGCCATCCTTTCCCGGAACAGGGCACGGGAAACCACTCGTAAGGTGATTATCACTCGGCGTGCCGAGTGTGGCGATCGTTGACGCACCCTTGGTGACTGCCTACCTTCGAGGAGGCAGGTCAAGGACGGAGGTCGGCGTGAGAATCAGCGGCGACGGTACGGTTGGGGGTGGCCCCGGGCGCAGCTTCGGGGCAGGCGGTCCGTACCCTCCCCCGGGTTCCCGGCTTCGCGAGGGCGCGGGTCACGCCCAGCACGGTGGCGCGGCCGATCCCGGCCCGCAGCGACCGGCGGCCGTGCCGACCAGCGGAGGGGCGACGTCCATGGCGTCCGAGCAGATCGGCTACCGCGGACCGACGGCCTGCGCGGCCGCCGGCATCACCTACCGGCAGCTCGACTACTGGGCCCGCACGGGCCTGGTCGAGCCCAGCGTGCGACCCGCCCACGGGTCCGGGACCCAGCGGCTGTACAGCTTCCGCGACGTGGTCGTGCTGAAGATCGTCAAGCGCTTCCTCGACACCGGGGTGTCGCTGCAGAACATCCGCACCACCGTCCAGCACCTCAGGGAGCGCGGGTTTCGCGACCTGGAGCGGATGACCCTGATGAGCGACGGTGCCACCGTCTACGAGTGCGGTTCCCCCGACGAGGTGCACGCCCTGCTCCAGGGCGGCCAGGGCATCTTCGGGATCGCCGTCGGTGTGGTGTGGCGGGACGTGGAGAGCGCGCTGTCCCAGCTGCACGGGGAGCGGATCGACACCGGCGAGACGCTGGTCGGGCACAATCCGGCCGACGAGCTGGCCCGGCGGCGGAACAACCGGGCGGTCTGAAGCCCGTGGTGCCGCGGGGCTCCTCGCGCCGGTGGTCGCGGCATTGTCAGTGGCGTAGGGCAGCATCGGAGATGTGAGAACCGCGCCCACGATCCTGCATCTCGACATGGACGCCTTCTTCGCCTCGGTGGAGCAGGCGTCCAAGCCGAGCCTGCGCGGGAAAGCGGTGATCGTGGGCGGTCTGGGGCCCCGCGGTGTGGTCGCCACCTGCTCCTACGAGGCGCGGGTGTTCGGGGTGCACTCCGCGATGCCGATGGGCCAGGCCCGCCGGCTCGCCCCCCACGCCGCGTACCTCGTGCCGCGCTTCGAGCTGTACCGGTCGATCAGCGAGCAGGTCATGGGGCTGCTGCGGGAGCTGTCGCCCCTGGTGGAGCCGCTGAGCCTGGACGAGGCCTTCGTCGACCTGGAGGCCGGTGGGGCGGCCTGGGACGCGGAGTCGGCGCGGCTGGCCGGGGCGAGGCTGCGCGTGGACATCCGCGCCGTCACCGGCCTCACCGGCTCCGTCGGGCTCGCCGCCTCCAAGATGCTGGCCAAGATCGCCTCCGAGGAGGCCAAGCCCGACGGACTGGTCCTCATCCCGCCGGGGACGGAGCGGGCCATGCTGGAGCCGATGACCGTGCGGACGCTGCCCGGGGTGGGACCCGCCACGGGGGACCACCTGCGCCGGGCGGGGATCACCACGGTCGGCGAGATCGCCGAGGCGGGCGAGGACGAGCTGGTGCGGCTGCTGGGCAAGGCGCACGGGCACGCGCTGTACGCCATGGCGCTGGCGCGGGACGAGCGGCCGGTGGTGGCCGAGCGGGAGACCAAGTCCGTCTCGGTCGAGGACACCTACGACGTGGACATCCACGACCGGGTGCGGGTCGGCGTCGAGGTGGGGCGGCTCGCGGACCGCTGCGTGCGGAGGCTGCGCGCCTCCGGTCTGTCCGGGCGGACCATCGTGCTCAAGGTGCGCAGGTACGACTTCTCCACGCTGACGCGCTCCGAGACGCTGCGCGGGCCCACCGACGACCCGGCGGTGGTCTCGGAGGCCGCGGCCAGACTGCTGGACTCCGTGGACACCACGGGCGGCGTGCGGCTGCTCGGGGTGGGCGTCAGCGGGCTCGCCGACTACACGCAGGAGGACCTGTTCGCGCAGGCGGCGGGGGAGCGGACCGAGGAGCCGGACCAGGAGCCCGCAACGGCCGAGCCGGTCGAGGAGCCCGGCCCCTCGCCCGCCGAGCGCCGGTGGCCGGCGGGGCACGACGTGCGGCACGCCCGGCTCGGTCACGGGTGGGTGCAGGGCAGCGGTCTGGGGCGGGTCACCGTGCGGTTCGAGACGCCGTACTCCGGGGTCGGGCGGGTGCGGACGTTCGCCGTGGACGACCCGGAGCTGAGCCCGGCCGAGCCACTCCCGCTGGTCGTCCCCGCGGGACGGACGGGCGGGTAGCGCGGGGCCGTGTCAGCCGTCGTCGTTGCCCTTGCCGGCCAGCTTGCCGAAGTCGTGGTCGGGGGGCGGGGGAGCGGCCGCGACGTCCAGGCCGTAGTGGTGGTAGAGCTGGAGTTCCTGCTCCGGCGAGAGGTGGCGGCCGACGCCGAAGTCCGGCGCCTCCTTGATCAGGGACCGGTCGAAGGGCACGCGCAGGGTGCCGTCCACCAGCTCGCTGGGCTCCAGGGGGACGAAGGCGTCCCGGCTGAAGAGACCGGTCCGTATCGCCGCCCACTCGGGGACGCCGGTGGCGTCGTCGAGGTAGACCTCGTCGACGGTGCCGATCCTGGCGCCGTCGCGGTCGAACGCCTTGCGGCCGATCAGGTTCCGCGGATCAATGTCAGTACGCACGGGGCCCTCCACTTGATCGCACCACTGGGCCGCACTGGGGTCGCACACCAGCCGCCTAACCATCCGTAAGTACTACAAAAGAGCACATGTGGCCGGTCGGCCACTCGAGGTCCGTGGGAGTACGTCGCTGGTACGCTGGCAAACGGCTGCTGACCCCGCGCGGGAGAGTCCTCCGGACACCACCGGAGGCGCCGAAGGAGCAAATCCTCCCCGGAATCTCTCAGGCTCACGTACCGCACGGACGAGGTCACTCTGGAAAGCAGGGCGGGTGTCGACGGCTTCCGCTCTCACCGACGGTGAAAGCCGGGAGGGCCCAAGGGCCCGACCGGTGAAGCTCTCAGGTTGAGATGACAGAGGGGGAGGCCGTCCGGGTACCCGCGCCGTGGTGCCCCACGAAGGTCGTCAGACCAGGAGGCCTCCGCACATGACCGCCCCTCGCACCCCGCTCTCCGAACTCGAACAGGCCATGCCCTTCGAGCAGCGCCACATCGGCCCCGACCACGAGGCCCGGGCCAAGATGCTCGCGCAGGTCGGTTACGGTTCGCTCGACGAACTGACGGCCGCCGCCGTGCCGGACGTGATCAAGAACGCCGACCGGCTCGACCTGCCGGGCGGGCGCTCCGAGGCCGAGGTCCTGGCCGAGCTGCGCTCCCTGGCCGACCGCAACCAGGTCCTCGACTCCATGATCGGCCTCGGCTACTACGGCACCTTCACCCCGCCGGTCATCCTGCGCAACGTCATGGAGAACCCGGCCTGGTACACGGCGTACACCCCGTACCAGCCGGAGATCTCCCAGGGGCGGCTCGAGGCCCTGCTGAACTTCCAGACGATGGTCGCCGAGCTGACCGGCCTGCCCACCTCCGGCGCCTCGCTGCTCGACGAGGGCACCGCCGCCGCCGAGGCGATGGCCCTGTCCCGGCGCATGGGCAAGAACAAGAAGGGGCTGTTCCTGGTCGACGCGGACGCCCTGCCCCAGACCGTCGCGGTGATACGGACCCGGGCCGAGCCGACCGGTGTCGAGGTCGTCGTCGCCGACCTGAGCGAGGGCATCCCCGCCGAGGTCACCGAGCGCGAGATCAACGGCGTCCTCGTCCAGTACCCGGGCGCCTCCGGTGCCGTGCGGGACATCAAGCCGGTGATCGACCGGGCGCACGAGCTGGGCGCGCTCGTGACCGTCGCCGCCGACCTGCTCGCCCTCACCCTGCTCACCTCGCCCGGCGAGCTGGGCGCGGACATCGCAGTGGGCACCACCCAGCGCTTCGGCGTGCCGATGGGCTTCGGCGGACCGCACGCCGGCTACATGGCGGTGCACGAGAAGTTCGCCCGCAGCCTGCCCGGCCGCCTGGTCGGCGTTTCCGTGGACGCGGACGGCCACAAGGCCTACCGCCTCGCCCTGCAGACCCGCGAGCAGCACATCCGTCGTGAGAAGGCCACCAGCAACATCTGCACCGCGCAGGTGCTGCTCGCCGTCATGGCCGGCATGTACGCCGTCTACCACGGCCCCGAGGGACTGCGGGCCATCGCCCGCCGCACGCACCGCTACGCCACGATCACCGCCGCGGGGCTCGCCGCGGGCGGTGTCGAGATCGTGCACGGCGCCTACTTCGACACCGTCACGGCGCGGGTGCCCGGCCGGGCCGACGCGGTCGTCCACGCCGCCCGGGAGAGCGGCATCAACCTGCGGCTCGTCGACGCCGACCACGTCTCCTTCGCCTGCGACGAGACCACCACCCGGGCCCAGGTGGGCGGCGTGTGGAGCGCGTTCGGCGTGGAGGGCGACGTCGAGGCGCTGGACGCGGAGGCCGCGGACGCGCTGCCCGAGGCGCTGCTGCGTACCGACGACTTCCTGACCCACCCCGTCTTCCACCAGCACCGTTCCGAGACCGCGATGCTGCGCTACCTGCGCCGCCTCGCCGACCGCGACTACGCGCTGGACCGCGGCATGATCCCGCTGGGCTCCTGCACCATGAAGCTCAACGCGACCACCGAGATGGAGCCGGTCACCTGGCCCGAGTTCGGCGCGCTGCACCCCTTCGCACCCGCCGAGCAGGCCCAGGGCTACCTGACCCTGATCCGGGAGCTGGAGGAGCGGCTGGCCGAGGTCACCGGGTACGACAAGGTCTCGCTGCAGCCCAACGCCGGCTCGCAGGGCGAGTTCGCGGGCCTGCTCGCCGTACGCGGTTACCACCGGGCCAACGGCGACGAGCAGCGCACCGTCTGCCTCATCCCGTCCTCCGCGCACGGCACCAACGCCGCCAGCGCCGTGATGGCCGGCATGAAGGTCGTCGTCGTCAAGACCGCCGAGGACGGCGAGATCGACGTCGAGGACCTGCGGGCCAAGATCGAGAAGCACCGCGACGAGCTGGCCGTGCTGATGATCACGTACCCCTCCACGCACGGCGTGTTCGAGGAGCACGTGGCCGACATCTGCGCCCGGGTGCACGACGCGGGCGGCCAGGTCTACGTCGACGGCGCCAACCTCAACGCCCTGGTCGGCCTGGCCAGGCCCGGCCACTTCGGCGGCGACGTCTCCCACCTGAACCTGCACAAGACCTTCTGCATCCCGCACGGCGGCGGCGGTCCCGGCGTCGGCCCCGTGGCCGTACGGTCGCACCTGGCGCCGTACCTGCCCAACCACCCGCTGCAGCCCGCGGCGGGCCCGCAGACCGGCGTCGGACCGGTCTCGGCGGCGCCGTGGGGCTCGGCCGGCATCCTGCCGATCTCCTGGTCCTACGTCCGGCTGATGGGCGGCGAGGGCCTCAAGCGGGCCACGCAGGTGGCCGTGCTGTCCGCCAACTACATCGCCAAGCGCCTGGAACCGCACTTCCCGGTGCTGTACACCGGCCCCGGCGGTCTGGTCGCGCACGAGTGCATCATCGACCTGCGCCCGCTGACCAAGGCCACCGGCGTCAGCGTCGACGACGTCGCCAAGCGGCTGATCGACTACGGCTTCCACGCGCCGACGATGTCCTTCCCGGTGGCAGGCACGCTGATGATCGAGCCGACCGAGTCCGAGGACCTGGCCGAGCTGGACCGGTTCTGCGAGGCGATGATCGCCATCCGTGCGGAGATCGAGAAGGTCGGCTCCGGCTCCTGGCCCGCCGACGACAACCCGCTGCGCGGCGCCCCACACACCGCGGGCGCCCTCGGCGGCGAGTGGGACCACGCGTACACGCGCGAGGAGGCCGTCTTCCCGGCCGGCGTCTCCGCGGCCGACAAGTACTGGCCGCCGGTGCGCCGCATCGACCAGGCGTACGGCGACCGCAACCTCGTCTGCTCCTGCCCGCCGCTGGACGCCTACGAGGACTGAGCAGGTCCGCGGAAGTGCGAGAGGCTCCGTCCGGTCCCCCAGGGTCCGGGCGGAGCCTCTCGGCGTCTCACGCCGTGGCGAGCGACACCTCGGTCGACTTGATCAGTGCGACGACGGGAACGCCCACGGCCAGCGTCAGGTCGTCGGCGGCCTGCCGGGTGACGGCGGCGGTCAGCTCGGCCCCCTCGACGGCGACCGTGACGGCGGCCATCGCGGGGCCGGTGGTGAGGGCCGTGACCGTACCCGGCAGCCGGTTGCGGATGGACAGACCGTCGACCCGGCCGGTGGCCAGGGACACCTCCGTGGACTTCACCAGGGCGCGCACGGCGGCGCCGGGAGAGAGGGCGAGGTCGTCGGCGGACTCCCGGGTGATCGCGGCGGTGACGTCCTGGCCGCCGGTGAGACGGATCCGGACCGTCGCCATGGCCTCGCCCGGAGTGACGGCGGTGACGGTGCCGGGGAGCTGGTTGCGGATGGACAGGCTCATGGGGGCACCGTAGCCCGGACGGGGCGTTGTGCCAGACATGTGCGCATTCGGGGACCCCTTGTGCTGCCCCGGACATGGGTGAGGGCCGGTACGCAGTCGTGGCTGCGGGCCGGCCCCGGCAGGTGGTGGTCGTCGGTGTCACCCGCCCCGGTGCGTGGTCAGGCGGCGGTCGTCAGGCCCGCCCCGACGGGACGGTGCGGGGCGATGACCCGGCCGTCCGGCAGGAGCTCACCGGTGTCCTCGAAGAGGACGACGCCGTTGCACAGCAGGCTCCACCCCTGCTCCGGGTGGTGCGCCACGAGACGGGCGGACTCCCGGTCGGCGGAGACGGCTGACGGGCACGGTGGCTGGTGCTGGCACATGGATGGGGTCTCTCGGTCTGTGATGACGGGTGAATTCGCTGTCTTGTCCGTATCGCGGCGTGAAGCCTCGTTCATGTCCGCCCCCCGTTCTCGAGTCGGTCCGAACCCAGTGTTGCCCCATGGGCGTCGATCCGCAGGTATTTCGCGGCACCGCTTCTCACAGGTTCATGACGCGTCACCCGCGCGGACGGTTCAGCCCAACTGCACTGTCACTTCGGGTGGTTCGGCATGGCCGATTGGGGCTAGTCCGCGCGGGTGGTGGGCCGGAGGCGACGGGCCGGGTCAGGCGGGAGACCCCAGCAGCCGCGTCGGGTTCATCCGGTGCGTGAGGACCGGCAGCAGCTCGGCGACCCGGTGCGGCACGTGGGCCGCGATCCCCGGCGGGGCCGGTGCCAGCGGCACCAGCAGGTCGGTGGCCGCGGGGTGCCCGGCCGAGGCGTCCGCGGCGCTGTCGCCGTGCAGCCACAGCGTGAGCATGTACAGCTCGGGAACCGAGAGCAGGCGTGGCTGGTACGGCTGGGGCAGTGCCTCGGCCTGCCGCAGGGCGCGCTCGGTCGAGGTGACGTAGGGGCCCTCGAAGAAGTGCGAGAACACCCAGCCGTCGGCGGTCAGCATCGTCTCCGCCGCCGCCACCACCAGGTCCGCGCGCCGGATGTGGAAACGCCACCCGGTCAGCCGCGTCGCCGTCACGCCGTCCGTGGTGACCCGGTCGAGGACGTGCACGGGCAGCGGCAGTTCCGGTGTGGCCGGGCCCTGGGTGCCGAGCAGGGCGGGGGTCCGGGCCTCACGGACCGCAGTGGGCGAGGAGAGGGCGGTGAGGACGGTGCGCAGGGCGGGCGCGGGGGCCTGGGAAACACGCAGGGGCATGGTGGGTCGCCTCTCATTCGAAGGCACGGTGGCGCGAGGGCGGGGCGGACGACGCTGTCGGCTCACAGGGCTGGGAGAGGCAGGGGCCGGGGCCTGGAAACGAGAGGGGAGAGGTGTGCCGCGCGTCGGCTCGACGGCGGGAACCTTCGACCGTGGGCGCCGGTCCACTGCCTGTCCGCGGAGTTTATACGACATGTGTTCGCACGGTGTTTCCGCTAGCCGTTTCCGGTAACCCGTACAAGGTTGAACTCGGCCGTTGATTTGCGGGAATCCTCCGGATTCCGGACCAGGTGTGCGGCGATGACCTCGGGGAATACGCACCGAGCGGTCGGCCTATTGTCGTCGGTGTTTTTCACGAGTTGCCGGCCCGGAAAACCGCTCGACGCGCCATGCCCGGTGAATGTGCCACCGGTCACATCGGCACAGAGTAGCGGCTGCCGGGCCGGCGCGGGGACGTTATCGATCGCTTCGGCTGGGCATCATCCCACCTGACCGGCGGCCGGGCAGTGGCGGCCGGATCTTCCACACATCGCTCCGAGAAGGGACTCTTCCATGGGGGAGAAGGTCGTGGCAGGTCAGTTCGACCTGTCCGATCGCCAGCGCTACCGCGACAAGCTCCAGCGGTGCCTGACGGGCCTGGAGCGACTTCTGGCGGAGAAGCGGTTCGACCGTCCGAAGAACCTGATGGGGCTGGAGATCGAATTGAATCTCGTCGGTGCCGACGGGATGCCGAAAATGTTGAACGCGCAAGTCCTCGAACGCATCGCGAGCCGTGACTTCCAGACCGAACTGGCCATGTTCAACCTGGAGGTCAACATAGCCCCCCACCGTCTCGGGGACCGGGTTTTCGACCGGCTCGCGGAAGAGATCCGTACGTCACTGGCATATGCGGACCGCAAGGCCGGGGAGGTCGACGCGGGAATCGCGATGATCGGTATTCTGCCGACGCTGGACCGGGACGACCTCGTTTCCTCCAACCTTTCCGCCGTCGACCGCTACGCCCTGCTCAACGAACAGATCGTGGCCGCCCGGGGTGAGGAATTCACCCTCGACATCGAGGGCGTCGAGCGCCTGACCTGCACCTCCAAGTCCATCGCCCCCGAGGCCGCCTGCACCTCCGTGCAACTGCACCTCCAGGTCACCCCCGACCGCTTCGCGGACGTGTGGAACGCGGCGCAGGCCGTCACCGCCGCGCAGATCGCCCTCGGCGCCAACGCGCCCTTCCTCTTCGGCCGCGAACTGTGGCGCGAGTCGCGGCCCCCGCTGTTCCAGCAGTCCACCGACACCCGCCCGCCCGAACTCCAGGCCCAGGGCGTGCGTCCGCGGACCTGGTTCGGGGAACGCTGGGTGACCTCGGCCTACGACCTCTTCGAGGAGAACCGGCGCTTCTTCCCGGCCCTCCTGCCCATCTGCGACGACGAGGACCCGCTGGACGTCCTCGACGCGGGCGGGGTGCCCTCGCTCTCCGAACTCGTCCTGCACAACGGCACCGTCTACCGCTGGAACCGCCCCGTCTACGACGTCGCCGACGGCGTCCCCCACCTGCGCGTGGAGAACCGGGTCCTGCCCGCGGGCCCCACCGTCACGGACGTCATCGCCAACGCCGCCTTCTACTACGGGGTGGTGCGCGCACTCGCCGACGAGCCCCGGCCGGTGTGGACCCGGCTGCCCTTCGAGGCCGCCGCCGCCAACTTCGAGGCCGCCTGCCGCCAGGGCATCGACGCCCGCTTCGAGTGGCCCCGGCGCGGCCGCCTCGGCGGCACCACCGAGGTCGACGCCGCCGTCCTCGTGCGCGACGAGCTGCTGCCGCTCGCCGAGGCGGGTCTGGACGCGTGGGGCGTGGAGCCCGCCGACCGCGACTTCTACCTCGGCGTGATCGACGAGCGGTGCCGGCGCCGGGTCAACGGCGCCTCCTGGCAGGCCGCCACGTTCCACCGGGCGCTGGAGGCGGGCCGGTCCCGGGAGGCCGCGCTGGCCGCCACGACCCGTCGCTACGTCGAGCTGATGCGCGAGGGCGACCCCGTGCACCTGTGGCCGGTGGGCCTGCCCGGGCCCGATGCGGAGCGGGTGCCGGCGAGCTGACCGCCGCCGCGCCCCCGCTCCCGCCCCGCTCCCGCCGCGCCCCGCTCCCGCCCCGCCCCCGCCGCGCGCCGCCCCATACTGATCGGGCAAGCTGTGACGTCCCAGCAGGAGGCAGGTGTGCATGGCGGAGGCGGGCCCGGTGGACGACGCGATTCCTCAGAAGCGACTCGACGAGCGGTCCTGGCACGAGGGGCGGCTCCCGCGGCGGGTCCTGCGGGACGAGACGCTGCTCGTCCTCGCGCTCTCGCTCGGCGCGAGCGGCGTGTCCGCCCTCATCAGCTTCATCGGCTCGGTCACCCGGCCCGGCGGCCTCAAGGACCAGGCGGCCACGCTCAACGCCTCCGCCGCGCCCGGCCGTCCCTGGCTCGACCTGGCCTGGCAGCTCTTCGGGATCACCACGGCACTCGTCCCGGTCGCCCTCGTCGCGCACTTCCTGCTGCGTGAGGGGCGCAGCCTGCGCACCCTCGGCTTCGACCGCAGCCGCCCGTGGCCGGACCTGGGCCGCGGTGCCGCCGTCGCCGCCGTCATCGGCAGCACCGGCATCGCCTTCTACCTCGCCGCCCGCGGCCTCGGCTTCAACCTCACCGTGGTGCCCGAGGCCCTGCCCGACGTGTGGTGGAAGTACCCCGTCCTGATCCTCTCCGCGGTGCAGAACTCCGTCCTGGAGGAGGTCGTCGTCGTCGGCTACCTGCTGCGCCGGCTCGACCAGATGGGCTGGGGCGCGGGCGCCTCGCTGGCGGCCAGTTCGGTGCTGCGCGGGTCGTACCACCTCTACCAGGGGATCGGCGGGTTCGTCGGGAACATGG
Organism: Streptomyces sp. NRRL F-5650; assembly: GCF_000721365.1. NCBI lineage: Bacteria > Bacillati > Actinomycetota > Actinomycetes > Kitasatosporales > Streptomycetaceae > Streptomyces > Streptomyces sp. NRRL F-5650. The sequence continues at coordinate 18,588 of NZ_JOGV01000001.1, forward strand.
TGATGGGCGTCGTCTTCGTCCACCTCTACCGCCGCTGGGGGCGGGTGGGTCCGCTGGTGGTGGCGCACTCCCTGCTCGACATCGGAGCCTTCGTCGGCTACGGCCTGCTGGCGGGCAAGGTGGGCTGGCTCCCGACGGCATGACCGCCGGGACCCGCGTCCGCACCGGTCAGGCCAGCAGCTCGCCCTCGATCACCGTCACCGCCCGGCCGCTCAGGAGCGTGCGCCCGCCGCGCAGTTCCGTGCGCACCAGGCCGGAGCGGGAGGACGCCTGGAGCCCGGTGAGGTCCGGGCGGCCCAGACGCTCGGACCAGAAGGGCGCCAGTGCCGTGTGGGCGCTGCCGGTGACGGGGTCCTCGTCGATGCCGACGTTGGGGAAGAAGCAGCGGGAGACGTAGTCGTAGCCACGGGCGGGATCCTGCGCCGGGGCGGTGGCGATGACACCGCGCTCGGAGTGGGCGGCCAGGGCCTTGAAGTCCGGTGCCAGGGCGCGGACCGTCTCCTCGTCGGCGACCTCCACCAGCAGGTCCCGGATGTTCGGCCCGGTGTCCAGGACCGTGAGCGGCTCGGCGCCCAGGGCCTCGGTGACGCCCGCCGGGGCCTCGACCGGGGTGAGGGGAGCGGTGGGGAAGTCCAGGGTGACCGAGCCGTCCTCGCGGGGTGTGGCGGTCAGGACGCCGCTGCGGGTGGCGAAGCGCACCGGTCCCTCGTGGGCGCCGGTGGTGTGCAGGACGTGGGCCGTCGCGAGCGTCGCGTGGCCGCACATCGCCACCTCGGTGGCCGGGGTGAACCAGCGCAGCGCCCAGTCGGCCCCGCCGCCCGGGGGCAGCCGGTGGGCGAACGCCGTCTCGGAGTGGTTGACCTCCAGGGCGACCCGCTGGAGCCGGTCGTCGTCGGGGAAGGCGTCGAGGAGCAGGACCCCGGCGGGGTTGCCGGCGAAGGGGCGGTCGGTGAAGGCGTCGACGATTCGGATGCGCATGCCACGAAGCTAGGGCCGTCGGGAGCGGCGCACCAAGGCCAATCGCGCGCTGCTGGACCGATTTCCGGCGGTGGCCCGGGGCGTCCGGGCGGCCCCCTCAGCGGCGGATCAGCCCGAGGGAGGTCGCGGCGGCGACGGCCGCGGTGCGCGAGTCGACGTCGAGCTTGGCGTAGACGCGGGCGAGGTGGGACTTGACGGTGCCCTCGGTGAGGTGGAGCCGCTGACCGACGGCCTGGTTGGACAGGCCGTCGGCGACCAGGGCCAGGACCTCGGTCTCGCGCCGGGTCAGGGTGGTGCCCGGGGTGCGCAGCCGGTTCATGAGACGGTCGGCGACCGCGGGGGCGAGCGCGGTGCGTCCGGCGGCGGCCGTGCGCACGGCCTCGGCCAGGTCCTCGGGCGGGGCGTCCTTGAGGAGGTAGCCGGTGGCGCCGGCCTCGATGGCGGGCAGGGTGTCGGCGTCGGAGTCGTACGTCGTGACGATCAGCACGCGCGGGGCCTCGGGGCGGGCGGCGATCGCGGCGGTGGCCTCGGCGCCGTTCATGCCCCCGCCGAACTGCAGGTCCATCAGTACGACGTCGACGTCGCCGCCGGCGGCGCGGGCGACGGCCTCCTCGGCGGTGGCGGCCTCGGCGACCACCTCGAGGCCCGGCTCGGTCTCCAGTACGGCGCGCAGTCCGGCCCGCACCACGGGGTGGTCGTCGGCCAGGAGCAGGCGGATGGGGGTGTCGGTCACGGGCGGGCCTCGGGTTCGGTGGGCGGGGTGAGGGGCAGCCGGGCGGTCAGGGCGGTGCCGTGGCCGGGGGTGGACTCGACGGCCAGGGTGCCGCCGAGGGCGTCCAGGCGGGCGCGCATGGCGGCCAGACCGAAACCTCCCGCCTCGGGGTCGGCGGGGGGCAGCCCGGCCGGATCGAAACCGACGCCGTCGTCGACGACGTCGAGGGCGACCCGGTCGCCGAGGTGGCTGAGGGTGACCTCGGCCGTGCCGGCACCGGCGTGGCGGACCGTGTTGGCGAGGGCAGACTGGGCGATGCGCAGCAGGGCGACCTCGTGGGCGGTCGGCAGCGGGGACGGGGTGCCGGTGAGGTGGAAGCGGGCGGTGACGCGGTGCCGGGCGGAGGTCGTGGCGCACAGGCGTTCCAGGGCGCCGGCCAGGGTCGTGTCCTCCAGGGCGGGAGGAGTGAGGGCGGCGACGAAGCGGCGGGCCTCGGCGAGGTTGTCCACGGCGGCCTGACGGGCCGCCACGACGTGGCCGGTGGCGGAGTCCGGCCGCTCGGGCAGGGCGCGTTCGGCGGCGCGCAGCAGCAACTGGATGCTCGACAGGCCCTGGGCGAGGGTGTCGTGGATCTCGCGGGCCAGCCGCTCGCGCTCGGCGAGCACACCGGCGGTGTGCTGGGCCCGGGCGAGGTCGGCGCGGGTGGCGGTGAGCTCCTCGATCAGCCGCCTGCGCTGCTCGCTCTCGCGGTACAGGGCCTGGTAGCCCCAGACCACGGCCACGGCGACGGCGGCGCCGAGCGCGGGGCCGATCGCCATGGCCGGGCCGAAGGTGCCGGTATGGGCGGCGTACCCGGCGACGGCCGCCACGGCGGTCACGGTCACGGCGGCGAGGCCGGCCCGGCGCGGCAGCAGGTGGAGCTGGAGGAAGTACAGCGGGAAGGCCAGCCACACCGCCTCGGGGGACAGGCACAGCAGCGCCAGCCAGACGGCTCCCACAGCGGTCAGCCACCAGGCGGCGGCCCGGCGGACGAGCCGGACGCGGGGCAGCAGGGGCCCCGCCGCGTACACCAGGCCGCACACCACCGCGACGGCGGCGACCGGTCCGGCGTGGGGGCGGCCGTCCGCCAGGGCCCGGACGGCGACCAGGCCGAGCAGGCCGACGACCAGCAGGTGCAGACACCAGGCCAGGGCCCGGGTGGTCGGGGTCAGGGCGGGGGCGGAAGCGTTCACAGTGCGTTCCAGGCTACGAAAGGCGGGCGCCCGGCGGCCTCCGTCGAAAGTTACAACCCGCGTGCCGCCTTCCGGCCCGCGAAGTGCTCTCCTGCGCCGGACGCGCGTACGGGGGTCCGGCGGCGACGGTGGGGCCGTACCGCTTCCACCACCGGAAAGGACGGGCCCGGACCGTGTTCGTCGCCTGGAGAGACCTCAGGTTCGCCAAGGGGCGCTTCGCCCTGATGGGGACCGTCATCGTGCTGATCACCCTGCTGGTGGGGCTGTTGTCCGGACTGACGGCGGGGCTCGGCCGGCAGAACACCTCCGCGATCACGGGGCTGCCCGCCGACCGGATCGCCTTCCAGGCGCCCCGCGGCGGTGCCGACCTGTCGTACGCCGACTCCACGGTCACCGAGCGGCAGTGGTCGCAGTGGTCCGTGGCCCCCGGCGTCGAGTGGGCCGAACCGCTGGGCATCACCACGACCAAGGCCACCGCGGGCGACCGGAGCAGCGGTGTCTCCGCCTTCGGGGTGCGGCCGGGCTCCCCGCTGGCACCCGACGGCCAACGCGTCGACGACGGCGCGGCGGTGCTGTCCACGACGGCCGCCGACGACCTCGGGGTGCGGCCCGGCGACTCCTTCGCCCTGGCCGGGCAGCGGCTGCGGGTGGCGGCGGTGTCGGGAGACGCCTTCTTCAGCCACACCCCGGTCGTCTGGACCAGCCTCGGCGTGTGGCGGAAGGCCGCACCTCCCGCCGCCGACGGCGCGGACGGGTCCACCGCGACCGTCATCGCCCTGGACACCACCCCGGAGGCCGACCCGGCGGCCCTCGACGAGCAGGCCGGCACCCGTACGGTCGCCACCGGCGACTCCCTGGCCGCGATCGGCTCGTACACCTCGGAGAACGGCTCCCTGCAGCTGATGCGCGGCTTCCTGTTCGCCATCTCCGCACTCGTCGTCGGCGCCTTCTTCACCGTGTGGACCATCCAGCGCGCCGGTGACGTCGCCGTCCTCAAGGCGCTCGGCGCCTCCACCGCCGGCCTCCTCAAGGACGCCCTCGGCCAGGCCCTCGTCCTGCTGGCCGGCGGCACCCTCGTCGGCACCGGCCTCGCCGCCGCCCTGGGGGCACTCGTCGCGGGCTCGGCCGTGCCGTTCCTGCTGACCCCCGCCACCGTCCTCCTCCCGGCCGCCGTCATGGTGGTCCTCGGTGTCCTCGGGGCCGCCCTGTCCATCCGCCGGATCACCTCCGTCGACCCGCTGACCGCCCTCGGGAGCGCCCGATGAGCCTGAACCTGACCGACGTCACCCTCACCTACGCCGACGGCGAGGACCGCCTGACCGCGCTCGACCGGGTCGGCCTGGAGGTCCCCCGGGGCACCCTGACCGCCGTGGTCGGTCCCTCCGGCTCCGGCAAGTCCAGCCTGCTGGCCGTCGCCGCCACCCTCGTCACCCCCGACGCCGGGACCGTCACCGTCGACGGCGTCGCCACCACCGGCCTCGGCCGCGGTGAGCTGGCGGCGCTGCGCCGGGACCGGATCGGCATCGTCTTCCAGCAGCCCAACCTGCTGCCGTCCCTCACCGCCGTAGAACAGGTGCAGGTCATGGCCCGGATCGCGGGACGCAAGCCCCGCGCCGTGCGGGGCCGGGCGATGGAACTCCTGGACGCGGTCGGTCTGGCCGGCCAGGCGGGCCGCCGTCCCCACCAGCTCTCCGGCGGCCAGCGCCAGCGCGTCGCCCTGGCACGCGCGCTGATGAACGACCCCACCGTCCTCCTGGTCGACGAACCCACCAGCGCCCTGGACCACGAACGCGGCGCCGCCGTCATCGACCTGATCACCCGCCTCACCCACCAGCGGGCCGGTGCCACCCTCCTGGTCACCCACGACCGCACCCACCTCACGGCCGTCGACCGGATCGCCGAGATGCGCGACGGCCGGCTGCGCGTGGCGGCGACGGCCGGCTGACGGGGGCGGGGCGATGACGTTGTGAGGCCGTCGCCGAGCCCCCGGCCCGGTCAGTTCAGCAGGGCGGACGTGAACGTCCGGCGGTGGTCCGCCAGCCAGGTGCGGATGCGGTCCCAGCGTTCCCATCCACCGCGCTCGGCCAGCGCCCGGAGGTAGACGGGGTCCTGGCCGGCCACACGGCGGGCGACGAAGTTCCGGCAGACCTCGGTGGCCTGCTCGACGACGCCGGGCAACTCGGCGCGGTCGGCCGCGGAGAGGCCGTAGGCGTCGGCGAGGATCCGCAGCCGTGCGGCCGCGTCCAGCCCCTCGGGGTAGAGGGAGGCCGCGGACTCGGGATCGAGCATGGGCACCCAGTAGCGGGCGGTCATGGCGACGTCCCACAGGGCGCGGCCCGGGGCCGCCCAGTCGAAATCGATCAGGGCCACGGCACGGCCCTCGCGGAAGACGACATTGTCCGGGCACACGTCGTTGTGGCACACGATCGTTCCTCCCTCGGGGTCGGCGAGGTCCGAAGGCCACGGGGCACCGCTGTCGAACGCGACGTCCGCGCTGCTCTCGTGCAGCCGCCGCAGCAGGCTCCCCACCGACGCGAGGGCGGAACTCGTCATCGCCCAGTCCGGGAACGGCGGCAGGGCCACGTCGCCGGGGACGAACGTGAGCTGCTCACGGGCGTCCGCACCGAGACCGACGGGGACCGGCGCCGCGTCGAAGCCGCGTTCCTCCAGCGCCAGGAGGTGCGCGTGGAGGGCGCGCGCGTTGCGCGGTGCCGGCCGGTCCACCAGCCCGCCCCGGCGGAAGACCGCCCCCGCGTTCGCCATGCCGCCGGCCAGCGCCTCGTCCTCAGCCGTCATGGGGATCACGTTCAGCCGTCATGGGGATCACGGTAGCGCCGGTGCGACGCCGCCGGGGCCGGGACCGGACGGACCCGGACCCGATGTGCGGCGGGGGCTTGTCGCGCGATGTGTTCCGATATATCGTTGAGGCATCGCGACAGATCAACGACTGAATGGAGTGATGGCGATGCGCGACCACGGATACGAGCGTGGACACGGTGGACACGGCCGCGGCGAGGGCGGCCCCTGCGGTCCCTTCGGCCGGGGGGCCTTCGAGGGCCGGCGTGCGGCGTTCGGCCCCTTCGGGCCGGGCGGTCCCGGTGGCCCCGGCGGTCCCTTCGGGCCGGGCTTCGGCCACGGTGGCCCCTGGGGCGGCCGAGGGCGCGGCGGGCCCAGGGGAAGGGCACGGCGAGGCGACGTACGGGCGTCGATCCTGGCCCTCCTGAAGGACCGGCCGATGCACGGTTACGAGATGATCCAGGAGATCGCCGAACGCAGTGGCGGGGCGTGGAAGCCCAGCCCCGGTTCGGTGTACCCCACCCTCCAGCTCCTGGAGGACGAGGGGCTGATCGCCAGCGAGAGCGAGGGCGGCAAGAAGCTCTTCGCGCTCACCGAGGCGGGCCGCACCGCGGCCGAGGAAGGTCCGGAGGCGCCCTGGGAGGAGGCCTCGCGCGGCGTCGACTGGGAGGCCCTCAACGACGTCCGCCAGGCCGGTTTCGGCCTGATGGAGGCCTTCGGCCAGGTCTGGAAGACCGGCAGCAAGGAGCAGCGCGAGAAGGCGCTCGCCGTCATCGGCGAAGCCCGCAAGAAGCTGTACCTGATCCTCGCCGACGAGGACTGACGACGTCCCCGCAGGCGAGGATCGATCGAGAATCGGCACAGACCGGTGTGAGCGGCCGTGTCCCGCGGAGTGAATCCGTGGGACACGGCCGTCGTCGCGGGCGGGTGCCGAGGCGGGGCGGTGCGTGGCCGTGGCGGGCCGAAACGCTCTGATGTCATCCGCAAGGAGGAGATTGCGTCCGGGCGGGTCCACTCCCCGTGGGACGGCGAAATGCTTCCCGCCGGGGATGACCGGGTCCCGAGGGACTGATGAGCTGGGAGGCGTGCAACCCCGTATCCCCCGGCAGTCGGCCGGTGAGCAAGGCGGCCGGTGGCCCGACGGCACCGACCTCGACGACCGGTTCAGCGCGGAACTGGCCTCGGCGGTCTCGGGTGCCCGCCGCCGGGCGGTGCGGGACGGGGACCGGCAGATCGACACCGCGCACCTGCTGCACTCACTGCTGGAGTGCGACGCCGAGGCCCGTGCGCTCCTCGCCGACGGCCCGCGCGTCGCCCGCGTCCTCGGCTACCTGGTGCAGCGCAGCATCGGCTACGGCCTGCGCTGGCAGGGCGCGGTCGAGGACTCCGGCGCCGTGCCGGTGGTGACCGGCGCCGCCGGGTTCTCCCCGTCGGCCGCGGCGGCCATGGAGGAGGCCTGCGCACGTGCCGAACGGCGCGGCGCGGGCCGGGCCGGGGGCGTGGACCTGCTCGCCGCCCTGGTCGCGGACCCGCGGACGCGCGCCGTCGAGGTGCTGGCCCGTGCCGCCGTCGAGCCGCACACCGTGCTGGCGCGGGTGGAGGGCCACTTCGAGTCGGCCCCCTGACCCTTTCCCGCGTCCCCGCTCGCCTCCCGGCGGCGCCGTGCCGCCCCGTCCATTCGGTGAGACAGGTGTCATCAGGGGTGACGGTCATGTCGACCCCTGTCATCATGTGCCGGTGCATACGTCTGACAGCGCCCGCGGCAACGCCGGCAAGGGCACCGGACTCGGCCTGGCACTCGCCTCCGCCGTCGCCTTCGGCGGCTCCGGGGTGGCGGCCAAACCGCTGATCGAAGCCGGACTCGACCCGCTCCACGTGGTCTGGCTGCGGGTGGCCGGAGCGGCCCTGGTGATGCTGCCGCTCGCCGTGCGCCACCGCGCCCTGCTGCGCCGCCGCCCCGCACTGGTCGCCGGGTACGGCCTGCTCGCCGTGGCCGGTGTGCAGGCCTGCTACTTCGCCGCCATCTCCCGCATCCCCGTGGGCGTCGCGCTGCTCGTCGAGTACCTGGCCCCCGCCCTCGTCCTCGGCTGGGTGCGGTTCGTGCAGCGGCGGCCGGTCACGCGGGCCGCCGCGCTCGGCGTCGTGCTCGCGGTCGGCGGGCTGGCCTGCGTCGTCGAGGTCTGGTCGGGACTCGGCTTCGACGCCCTCGGACTGCTGCTCGCGCTCGGCGCCGCCTGCTGCCAGGTCGGTTACTTCGTCCTGTCCGACCAGGGCAGCGACGCCGGTGAGCAGGCACCCGACCCGCTCGGGGTCATCGCCTACGGTCTGCTCGTCGGGGCCGCGGTGCTCACCGTCGTCGCCCGGCCCTGGTCGATGGACTGGTCGGTCCTCGGCGGCACCGCCCGCATGGACGGCACACCCGTCGCCGCGGCCCTGCTGCTGGCCTGGATCGTGCTCGTCGCGACCGTGCTCGCCTACGTCACCGGCATCGTCGCCGTGCGCCGGCTGTCGCCGCAGGTCGCCGGGGTCGTGGCCTGCCTCGAAGCGGTCATCGCGACCGTCCTGGCCTGGGTGCTGCTGGGTGAGCACCTCTCCGCCCCGCAGATCGTCGGCGGCGTCGTGGTGCTGGCAGGCGCCCTCATCGCCCAGTCGTCGACCCCGGCGAAGGGCTCGGCGGCCCCGGTGGCCGGCGGGGGGCCCGAAAGGGAGTTGTCGAGCCGAGGAACGGCGACCTAGGGTGCGGCTCATGCATTCCGACGCACTCGTCCTCCCGCCTCCGGCCGCCTGAGGCGGGCCCTGTGACAAGCCCGGCGCGCTGTCGCCGGGCCGGACGGTGCTGCCCGCAGACGAGAGTCCACGCGTCCCGGCCGTTCCTTCCGGGACGCCTCGAACGTCCGCGCCCCGTGCGCGTCTGCGGAGAGAACCCGTGTCGAATGCCGTCTCCGGCCTGCCCGTCGGGCGTGGCCTCCTCTGTCTGATCGTCGCCGGTGTGGCCTGGGGCACCGCCGGTGCCACCGCCTCGCTGGTCTACCGCGCCGGCGACATGGGCCCCGTCGCCCTGTCGTTCTGGCGCTGCGCGCTGGGGCTCGTCCTGCTCCTCGCCGCCCGTCCGCTGCGCCCGAGGGCGCGCCCCGCCGCCGAACCCTTCGCGCACAAAGCGCTGCGGGCCGGCGTCACCGGCATCGGGCTCGCGGTCTTCCAGACCGCCTACTTCGCCGCCGTCCAGTCCACCGGCCTCGCCGTGGCCACGGTCGTCACCCTGGGCGCCGGGCCCGTGCTGATCGCCCTCGGCGCGCGCCTCGCCCTCGGCGAACACCTCGGGCCGGGCGGCGTCGCGGCCGTCGGGGGCGCGCTCGCCGGGCTGGCGGTGCTGGTACTCGGCGGCACGAGCACGACCGTCCGCCTGCCGGGCGTACTCCTCGCCCTGCTCTCCGCCGCCGGGTACTCGGTGATGACGCTGCTCACCCGCTGGTGGGGGAGGGACGGCGGGGCGGACGCCGCCAGTGCGTCCGTCGGGGCGTTCGCCGTCACGAGCCTGTGCCTGCTGCCGCTCGCCCTGGCCGAGGGCCTGCTGCCGCACACCGGCGAACCGGTCCGGCTCCTGTGCCTCCTCGCGTACATCGCCGCCGTGCCGACCGCCCTCGCCTACGGGCTCTACTTCGCCGGGGCGGCCGTCGTGCGGTCCGCGACCGTCTCAGTGATCATGCTCCTCGAGCCGGTCAGCGCGGCGGCGTTCGCCGTCCTGCTGCTCGGCGAGCACCTCACGGCGGCGACCCTGGCCGGCACGCTGCTGATGCTCGGATCGGTCGCCGGGCTCGCGGTGGCGGAGACCCGGGCGGCGAGGGAGGTGCGGGGGGCGAGGGAGGCGCGGACCCGGCCGACGAGGATCTGACGGCGGGGACCGGTGCGGGCCCCGCCGTCGTGGGCCGGGGTCAGCGGGCCGCCAGGTAGTCGGGCAGCGCGGTGCCGGGAGGCAGGGCGGGGTCGGCGACCGGGGTCTCGTACCCCTTGCGCAGGGGGACCAGTCCGGCCCAGTGCGCAAGGGCGAGGTCCTCCGGTTCGTCGTTGACCCCGCCGGTGCGGAGCTTGGCGGAGACCTCGTCCAGGTCGAGGCGGATCACGGCGGTGGCGGCCAGCTCCTTCTTGTTCGCCGGCCGGGAATCGCGGGAGCGGCCCGGGACGACGTGGTCGACCAGGGCGTCCAGAGCGGTGCGCCGCTCCTCGGGGTCCGTCACCTCGTACGCCGTGCCGTGCACCACCACCGAGCGGTAGTTGACGGAGTGGTGGAAGGCCGAGCGGGCCAGCACCAGGGCGTCCACGTGCGTCACCGTCAGGCACACCGGCAGCCCCGGGTCGGCCGCGCCGGTCATCCGCAGCGGGCGCGAACCGGTCGAACCGTGCACGTAGAGCCGCTCGCCGACCCGGCCGTACAGCGTCGGCAGGACCACCGGGGCGCCGTCGCGGACGAAGCCGAGATGGCAGACGTAACCCTCGTCGAGTATCGCGTGCACCAGCTCCCTGTCGTACGCGGCCCGGTCGGGGGCGCGGGTCGGGACCGTGCGGTCCGTGGGCGGATAGGTGTCGGTCGGCTGCGGCGGCGTCCCCGCGGTCCCCTGCATGGCGTTCCCCATTGCACTAGTGCATAATCTTCTTTGTGCTAGGAGAGTATCGGATCACGGGACGGGGCGCAGCGGAGATTTCCGCGAGCGTCGAGCGCGCGGTGGGCTCGGGAGAACTGGAGCCGGGGCAACCACTGCCGCCGATGCGGGAGTTGGCGCAGCACCTCGGGGTGAACCCGAACACGGTCGCCGCCGCCTACCGCACCCTGCGCGAGCGGGGCGTCATCGAGACGGCCGGGCGCCGGGGGAGCCGGGTGCGCGCGAGACCGGCCACCACCGGGCGGGAGTTCATTCGCGTCGAGGTGCCCGAGGGAGTGCGCGACGTGTCCGACGGCAACCCGGACCCGGCCCTGCTGCCCGCCCTGGGCCCGGTGTTCGCCGCGGCGGCGGAGCAGGGCGACCGCGCACCGGTGCTGTACGGGCAGGCACCCGTCGATCCGGAACTGGCCCGCGTCGCCCGCGCCGGACTGGACGCCGACGGAGTGCCCGACGGGCCCGTGGCGGTGACGTCCGGCTCGCTGGATGCGATGGAGCGGGTCCTCGCCGCCCATCTCAAGCCCGGGGACGCCGTCGCCGTCGAGGACCCGGGCTGGGGCAGCCTCCTCGACCTGGTGCCCGCGCTCGGCCTGCGCACGGCCGCCGTCCGGGTCGACGACCAGGGGCCGCTGCCCGAGGACGTGCACCGGGTCCTCGCGGCCGGGGCCCGCGCCCTGGTCGTCACGGGCCGCGCGCAGAATCCCACGGGTGCGGCGGTGGACGCGTCACGCGCGCGTGCCCTGCGGTCCGTGCTGCGCGAGCACCCCGGGGCCCTGCTCATCGAGGACGACCACGGCCACGGCATCGTCGACCTCCCGCTGCACCCCCTCGCCGGCACGACCCGGCAATGGGCCTTCGTCCGTTCCGCCGCCAAGGCCTGCGGTCCCGACCTGCGGCTCGCCGTGCTCACCGGCGACCCCGTCACGCTCGACCGGGTCCGGGGCCGGCAACGGCTCGGCCCCGGCTGGGTCAGCCGCGTCACCCAGCGGGCCGTGACCCGGCTGTGGGCCGACGGCACGGTGGACGCCCGTGCTGTGGCCGGGGTGTACCGGCGGCGCCGCGACGCGCTCCTCGGCGCCCTCGCGGAGCACGGGATCGCCGGGCACGGGCGCAGCGGCCTGAACGTGTGGATCCCGGTGCCGGACGAGACCGGCGCCGTCGCCCGGCTCCTGCACGCCGGCTGGGCCGTGGCCCCCGGCGCCCGCTTCCGGCTGGGCACCCCGCCCGGCATCAGGATCACCGTCTCGACGCTCGGGGAGGGCGACTGCGTGCCGCTGGCGGCGGCGGTCGCGGCGGCGGTGGGGCCGGGGGCGGGGCCGGCGCGGAGCTACGTCTGAGCGGCCCCGGTTCACCCCCGGGCCGTGATCCCTGCCGTGCTGGTGCCGAGGGTGCGGCGCCACGGACCGGGCTGTTCCGCGGAGCAACGCGCCGGGGCGGTGGGGATCGCCGGGGTGGTGGAGTGGTGGAGTGGTGGGGCGGTGGGGCGATGGCGTGGTGGAGCGGTGGCGTGGTGGAGCGGTGGGGCGATGGCGTGGTGGAGCGATGGCGTGGTGGAGCGGTGGGGCGCGGTGGAGCCGTGGGACGCGCCGCAGGGTGTGCGGCCGTCCGGCGCGGGCCGACGGGACCGGGCGGCTCATGGCTCCTCGCGCCGGCCGCGCGGGGGCGGTTCGGCCGGGGCGGCCCCGGGGTGAGCCGTCGCGGGGTGCGGAGCGAGCCCTGGCCCCGACCCGCCTCAGGCGCGCGCCTTCTCCCGTACCCCCGCCGCCGCCCGGGGACCCGCTGCGGGCGCGGTGCCGCCCCGGCCGGTCCTGGGCCGGGACTGGGTCAGGGCCGCGCCGGCGAGAACGATCGCGGCGCCCACCGGCGTCGACCAGGACAGCGACTCGCCCAGGAGCGCGACGCCCGCCGCCGTGGCGACGACCGGGGTGAAGTAGGTGACCATCTGGGCCGTCGTCGGGCCGACCTCGGCGACCAGGTCGTACTGGATCAGGAAGGCGAGCCCGGTACCGAGCACGCCCAGGGCCGCCACCGCCAGCAGCGGCAGCACCGGGAAGGCGGCCGGAACCGAGGTGAAGACGGGGGTCACGACGGCCAGTTGCAGCGTGGCCAGACCCAACTGGGCGCCGGTCAGGGAGAGGTGGGAGTGGCGCGAGCCGGCCAGGGTGCGCCGGACGTAGATCCAGCCGACCGGATAGCTGAGCGAGGCCAGCAGGGCCAGCGCGGTGCCCGTGACGTCGAGGCCGTGGAAGCCCTGCCAGACGCCCAGCACCGTCAGGACGCCGAGGAAGCCGATGCCGAGCCCGGCCACCCGGCGCCGCGTGGGCCGGTCCTCGGACAGCGCGACCAGTGACAGGGCCATGCCCCACAGCGGCGAGGTCGCGTTGCAGATGCCGGCGAGCGACGACGGAATGGTCAGCTCCGAGAAGGCGAACAGGGAGAACGGCAGTGCGTTGAGGAGGAACCCGGCGACCGTCAGGTGCAGCCATGTCCACGCCCCGCGCGGGAGCCGTTCCCGCTTCACCGCCATCGCCACCGCGACCACCGCCGTGCCGAAGGCCAGCCGTCCGAGCGTCACCTGGAACGGGGCGAAACTCTCGGTGCCCACCTTCATGAAGAGGAAGCTGAAACCCCACACGAGGGAGAGCGCCGCGAAGCGCAGCCGCCAGTCGAAGACGCGGCGGGGCACGGCGGGAACGGAGCCGGAGGAGGACGGGAGGCTGCTCATGTCCGCAACGATGCGGCAACCGTCCTCGTAGCACAATCGAGATTTCGCACCGGATATCTCGTAGCATCACTTACATGTTGAACCTGGAGCGCCTGCGCACCCTCGACGCCCTCGCCCGGCACGGCTCGGTCAGCGGCGCCGCCGCCGGACTGCACATCACCACGTCGGCGGTCTCCCAGCAGATGGCCAAGCTGGAGCGCGAGGCCGGACAGCGGCTCCTCGCCAAGAACGGGCGCGGCGTCCGCCTCACGGACGCCGGCCGGCTGCTCGCCGAGCACGCGGCCCGCATCCTCTCCCAGGTCGAGCTGGCCCAGGCCGACCTGGAGGCGCAGCGCGGCCAGGTGGCCGGCGAGCTGAGACTGTCGGCGTTCCCCACCGCGGCCCGCGGACTCTTCCCCGCCGCGCTGGCCGCCCTGCGTGCCGAGCACCCCGCGTTGCGCGTCCGCTCCTCGGAACTGGAACCGGAGCGCGGAATCAGCGGAGTGGTGCGCGGCGACCTGGACCTGGCCGTCGTCCTCGACTGGTACAACAAGCCGATCCCGCTGCCCGACGGCCTGGTCAAGGCGCCCCTCCTCGACGACCCCGCCGACGTCGCCCTGCCGGCCGGCCACCGGCTCGCGAACCGGGACGAGGTGGACCTCGCCGAGCTCGCGGAGGACGAGTGGATCACCTGGGGCGAGGGCGAGTTCTGCCACGAGTGGCTGATGTTCACGCTGCGCTCGAAGGGCATCGAGCCGATCGTCGGCCACCGCGCCGCCGAGACCCACACCCAGCTCGGGCTGGTCGCCGCGGGACTCGGTGTGTGCATCGCCCCGCTGCTCGGCCGTCGCCCGACGCCCGCCGGGGTCGTCACCGTGCCGCTCAAGCAGCGGGTGCGCCGGCACGTGTACGTCGTCTGGCGCGCCGACGCCGACCGCCGCCCGTCGATCCGGGCGGCGGTGGACGCCCTGCGGGCGGCGGCCACGGAGGTGGACCGGGCCGGGTGAACCGGACGCTGGCGGCCGGTGCCGGTGCCGGTGCCGGTGCCCGGGGCGCGTGATCACGGCGAGCCCCGGCGAGCCGCGGGTGTCTTCCGGCGGTCGCCACAAGGCACGTGCCGTGTCACGGTCATCCGGCGAGCCGGATCGAGTCCCCGCTGACCGTGAGCCGCACGGCGGGCAGCGGCTTGGTCGCGGGGCCGCTTTGCACACTCCCGTCGGTGATCGAGAAGTTGCTGTTGTGGCACGGGCAGTTGATGACCCCGTCGGACACGCTCTTCACCGCGCAGCCCTGGTGGGTGCAGGTGGCCGAGAACGCCTTGAACTCGCCCGCCGCGGGCTGGGTGACCACCACCTTCTGGTCGGGGAAGAACTTCCCGCCGCCCTCGGGGATGTCGGCGGTCGCCGCGAGCGCCGGCCCCGCCCCGGCGGTCTCGCCGCCGCCCGCCTCCTGGGAGGCCGAACCGGAGGGCGCGGTGCCGGCGTCGCCCGAGGCGTCGTCGTCCGAGTCCGAGCAGGCGGCCAGCACGGCGGTGAGCCCCGCCGCTCCGGCGGCCGCCACGACGGTACGCCGGGCCGGTCCCGCTGCGGGATGAAACGGTGCGCTGGTCATGCTGGGGTTCCCTTCCGAGGGGGGAGGCGGTGGTGATCCGCCGAGAGGTACGGCCCCGTGCGACGTGCTGTTCAGACCGTGCGGAGATGCTGTCGGGCCGGCGGTCGGGCGGGCGTAAAACACGGCTGTCGATTCGCTGTCGGCCGTACACCGGCCGGACGCCCGGCACCCGTGCCACGCCGGTAACCTGGGGCGATGCTCAAGGAAGTCATCGCCACCCGCTACATCACGCCGCTGCGTGAAGGCGGCTCGCTGCCGGGCCTCGTCGAGGGCGACGACCTCGGGACCTACGTCCTGAAGTTCACCGGCGCGGGACAGGGCCGCAAGACCCTCGTCGCCGAGGTCGTCTGCGGCGAACTCGCCCGCCGGCTGGGCTTCAGGGTGCCGCGGCTGGTGACCGTCGACCTCGACCCGGTGCTCGGGCTCGGCGAACCCGACCAGCAGGTCCAGGAGTTGCTCAAGTCCAGCGGCGGCACCAACCTCGGCATGGACTTCCTCTCCGGCGCGCTCGGGTTCGACCCGCTCGCCTTCGAGGTGAGCGCCGAGGAGGCCGGACGGATCGTCTGGTTCGACGCGCTGGTCAACAACGTCGACCGCTCCTGGCGCAACCCCAACCTGCTGCGTCTGCACGGTGAGACGTGGCTCATCGACCACGGCGCCACCATGATCTGGCACCACAACTGGCCCGGCGCCGAGGCCTCCGCCGCCCGTCCCTACGCCGCCGCCGACCACGCACTCGCCCGCTTCGCGCCGGACGTCCGCTCGGCCGCCGCCGCGCTCGCGCCGCTGGTCACCGGGGAACTCCTCGCCGAGGTGACCGCGGAGATCCCGGACGTCTGGCTGCGGGACGAGCCCGGCTTCGCCACGCCCGACGACCTCCGCAGGGCCTACGCGGCGCCCCTGCTCGCGCGGGCGGCCACGATCCACGAACGCGTCCAGTGGACCAAGGGGGAGCGGTGAACGACCGCCACGTCTTCGAGTACGCGCTGCTGCGCGTCGTACCGCGAATCGAGCGCGGCGAGTGCGTCAACGCCGGCGTCCTCGTCTACTGCCGGGCCAAGTCCTACGTCGGTGCCCGCACCCACCTCGACGAGGGCAGGCTGCTCGCCCTGGACCCACGGGCGGACCTGGCCGGGGTGCGTGCGGCGCTGCGTGCCGTGGAGGGGGTCTGTGCCGGAGGGGACGCGGCGGGCCAGGCGGCCGGAGACGACCCCGGCCGCCGGTTCCGCTGGCTGATCGCGCCACGCTCGACCGTCCTCCAGCCCGGCCCCGTCCACACCGGCCTCACCACCGACCCGGCCGCCGAGACGGAACGGCTCCTCGAACTGCTGGTGCGGTAGGCCCGCCGGGCTGCCGACGGCGCGCGGGGCGGGAGCCCGTGCCTCAGGTGCGGCGGCGACGGCGGATCACGAAGCCCGTCGCGAGCGCGGCCCCGGTCACGAAGCCCAGGCCGATGGCGATGTCCCAGTCGCTGGGTCCGGTGCCCGAGGTCCCGCCCAGGCCGCCCCGGGTGCCGAGCGTCGGCGTCACGGCGGGGGAGGCCACGGGGGCGGGAGCGGTGACGGCCGGGGCCGGGGCCGTGGTGGCCGGACGCGGCAGGGAGGTGGCCGAGATCGTCGGTTCCCGGTCCTCGCGCGCGTGCGCCGCGCCGTCGCCGCCCTCCCGGACCTCACGGACCTCGCCCTGGCCGGAGGAGCCCAGGCCGGTGGCGTGCGACGTCTCGGGACGGTCCCGGTCGTGCCGGTCCTCGTCGAGCCGGCCGGGGGCGAGACCGTCCGGCCCGACCCGGCCGGGCCCGGTGCCGCCGGGCAGCTCCTCGCCCGGCCATTCGTTGCCGAGCCCGCCTCCGTCGAGCCCGCCTCCGCCAAGGCCGCCTCCGTCCTCGCGACCGTTGTCGAGGCGGCCGTCGTCGGACCGGCCCTCGTCCAGCGGGGCGGCGCCGGACGGGTCTTCGTGCGGCGCGTCCGGGCAGAGCGCGTCAGGGCGGCCCGGATCCCCGGTCAGCCCGATCGGCACCGTTTCCTGATGGGTGAAGCTCCGGCAATCCTGTTCCAGCCCCGGGTCGAGGTCCTGGGCGGGTGCGGGGTCGGCCAGCGGCACGATCGCGGCGATCGCGACGGCTATGCCTGCTGCACCGGTACGACGGCGCATGGACGCCTCCTTTCCGGCCACGAGTGGCTCGCGCTTCGACGCTAGGGGCCCGGCGGCCGGGCGGCCCGCAGCGCTGGGCCGATCGGGCGACCGGGGCGGGGCGGCGAGGCGGAAGGGGGCGGGTAATGGATCACACCGTCCCGGTGTCCCGTTGACACCGGGTGCCAGGGCTTCTAGCGTCACGTCTGCGGAAGGTACTAAGCGGTCGCTCACCTACGGGCGCACGCTCCCCACGGGCCGCATCCCCAGGACGAGGAGAAGCAGCGAATGTCCACCACTGAGCAGCGGGTCGCCGTCGTCACCGGAGCCGCGCGCGGCATCGGTGCCGCCACCGCCGTACGACTGGCCGCCGAGGGCCGCGCCGTCGCCGTCATCGACCTCGACGAGGCCGCCTGCAAGGACACCGTGGAGAAGATCACCGCGGCCGGCGGCAGGGCGATCGCGGTGGGCTGCGACGTCTCCGACGAGGCCCAGGTCGAGGCGGCCGTCGCGCGGATCGCCGAGGAGCTGGGCGCGCCGACGATCCTCGTCAACAACGCGGGCGTGCTGCGCGACAACCTGCTGTTCAAGATGAGCGCCTCCGACTGGGACACCGTCATGAACGTGCACCTGCGCGGCGCCTTCCTGATGTCGAGGGCCTGCCAGAAGCACATGGTGGACGCCAAGTTCGGCCGTATCGTCAACCTGTCCTCCTCCTCGGCGCTCGGCAACCGCGGCCAGGTCAACTACTCGGCCGCCAAGGCCGGTCTGCAGGGCTTTACCAAGACCCTCGCCAAGGAGCTGGGCAAGTTCGGCGTCACCGCCAACGCCGTCGCCCCCGGCTTCATCGCCACCGAGATGACCAAGGCCACCGCCGACCGCGTCGGCATGGGCTTCGAGGACTTCAAGGCCGCCGCCGCCACCCAGATCCCGGTCGCGCGCGTCGGCGAGCCCGACGACATCGCCAACGCCGTCGCCTTCTTCACCGGCGAGGCCGCCGGCTTCGTCTCCGGCCAGGTGCTGTACGTGGCCGGCGGGCCGCTCGACTAGGCAGGACGGAGACCAGGAACGGTTGGGAACACTGACATGACTGAACTGCCCGCACTCTCCGGCAAGGTCGCGCTCGTCACGGGCGCCAGCCGCGGCATCGGCTACGGCGTCGCCGAGGCGCTGGTCGCCCGCGGCGACCGGGTCTGCATCACCGGCCGCAACGAGGACGCCCTGAAGGAGGCCGTCGACCGGCTCGGCGCCGACCGGGTCGTCGGCGTCGCCGGGAAGGCGCACGACGAGGCCCACCAGGCCGTCGCCGTCGAGCGCGTGATGGATGCCTTCGGGCGCGTCGACTTCCTGGTCAACAACGCCGGCACCAACCCGGTGTTCGGTCCGATCGCCGACCTCGACCTGAACGTCGCGCGCAAGGTCTTCGAGACCAACGTGATCTCGGCGCTCGGCTTCGCGCAGCGCACCTGGCACGCCTGGCAGAAGGACAACGGCGGCGCGATCGTCAACATCGCCTCGGTCGCGGGCCTCTCGCCCTCGCCCTTCATCGCCGCGTACGGCGTGAGCAAGGCGGCGCTGATCAACCTCACCGCGCAGCTGGCGCACGAGTTCGCGCCCAAGGTGCGGGTCAACGCCATCGCCCCGGCGGTCGTGAAGACCAAGTTCGCCGCCGCCCTGTACGAGGGCCGCGAGGAGGAGGCCGCCTCGGGCTACCCGCTGGGCCGGCTCGGCGTGCCGTCCGACATCGGCGGCGCCGCGGCCTTCCTCACCTCGGAGCAGTCCGCCTGGGTCACGGGTCAGACGCTCGTCGTCGACGGCGGCATCTTCCTCAACGCGGGCGTGGCCTGATCTCGCCCTCCCGAGGGCCCCTGAGACCGGTCCGGGACACGGGCGCCGCTGACGAGAACGGCGCCCGTGTCCGGGTATCGGAACCCGGTGCACGATGACAACGTAGTCATCCCCAGATGATCAAAACCCCTGTTCAGAAGGGGGTTCAGGGGGCGTGGCGCTGCGGTATGGTCTGCCGACCTTGGTACGGCGGATCGAGGAGCGTGCGCGTGTTCAACCGGAAGCGGGGCCTGCGGCGGGTCGCGGCCATCGTGTCCATGTCGTCGCTGGTGACCGGATGCGGCCTCCTGTCGTCCGACAGTTCCAAGGACGAGAAGCCGATCGTCGTGGGGACGACCAGCGCCCCCAGCACGCTGGACCCGGCCGCTTCGTGGGACGGCTCCTGGGAGCTGTTCCGGAACATCTACCAGACGCTGCTCAGCTACCCCAACGGTGCCACCGCGCCCCAGCCCGACGCCGCCGAGCAGTGCGCGTTCACCGACAGCACCAACCAGGTGTACCGCTGCGAGCTGCGCGAGGGCCTGACCTTCTCCGACGGGGACGCCCTCGACGCCCAGGCCGTCAAGTACTCGATGGACCGCATCAGGCGCATCAACGTCAACGGCGGCCCGGCCGGTCTCCTCGGCAGCCTGGAACGGGTGCAGGCACCGAGCGCGCGCGAGGTCGTCTTCCACCTCAACAAGCCCGACGCCACCTTCCCGTTCGTGCTCGCCACCCCCGCCATGTCGATCGTCGACCCCGGGCACTACCCCGCCGACGCCCTGCGCGAAGGCGGCGGCGCCGTGGGCTCGGGACCGTACACGCTCCAGTCGTACACGGACGGCGAGCGGGCCGAACTCGTGCGCAACGACCGTTACAAGGGCTTCGCCGAACGGCACAACAAGGCGGTGACCATCCGCTACTTCAAGGACTCCGCCGGCATGGTGGAGGCGCTGCGCGACGGCGGCATCCAGGTGACCTACCGCGGCCTCGCCGCCGACGACGTCGTCACGCTCCAGGGCAAGGAGGGCAAGGAGAACAACCTCCAACTGGTCGAGGGAAGCGGAACGGAGATCAGCTACCTCGTCTTCAACCCCGCGGACCCGTGGGCGGGACGCAAGGAAGTGCGCCAGGCGGTCGCCCAGGTCGTCGACCGGGTGGCGATCTCGCACCGGATCTACCAGGACACCGTCGACCCGCTGTACTCGATGGTCCCCAAGGGCCTCACCGGCCACACCACGGGCTTCTTCGACGACTACGGCGACCCCAGTGTCGCCAAGGCCCGGAAACTGCTCGAGGACGCCGGCATCACGGACCCGGTCCCGCTCACCCTCTGGTACACCAGCGACCGCTACGGCTCCGAGACGGCCAAGGAGTTCAAGGAGCTCAAACGGCAGCTCGACACCTCGGGCCTGTTCGAGGTCACCCTGGAGAGCCGCCCCTGGAAGACGTACGTCGCCGGCTACCAGAAGGGCGAGTACCCGGTGTTCGGCCGCGGCTGGTCCCCGGACTTCCCGGACGCCGAGAACTTCATCGCCCCCTTCGTCGGCAAGCAGAACGCCCTCGGCACGCCCTACCTCACCCCCGAGATCACCGATGAACTGCTGCCGCGCTCACGCCGGGAGAGCAACCGCGCCAATGTGGAGCGGGACTTCGAGCGGGCGCAGCAGATCATGGTGGACGACGCGCGGCTCCTGCCGCTGTGGCAGGGCAAGCAGTACATCGCCGCCAGCACGGACATCTCGGGCGCGGAGCAGGCCCTGGATCCGTCGACGATCATGATGATGTGGCAGTTCCACCGGAAGACGAGCTGGTAGACGACACCGGCCCGCGCCGCCGTTGTCAGTGGGTGCCGGTAGGTTCTGGGGACTGGAAGCCACCGCACAGCGTAAGGAAGTTGACGTGACCGACATCGCCATGCTGCCCGAGTCCTGGCGCGAGGTGCTGGGCGGCGAGCTGCAACAGCCCTACTTCAAGGAGCTGACGGAGTTCGTCGAGGAGGAGCGGGCGAACGGCCCCGTCTACCCGCCCCGCGAGGAGGTCTTCGCCGCGCTGGAGGCCACGCCCTTCGACCGGGTGAAGGTACTGGTCCTCGGCCAGGACCCGTACCACGGCGAGGGCCAGGGACACGGGCTGTGCTTCTCGGTCCGGCCCGGCGTGAAGGTCCCGCCGTCCCTGCGGAACATCTACAAGGAGATGCACGCGGAGCTGGGCACCCCGATCCCGGACAACGGCTATCTGATGCCGTGGGCGCAGCAGGGCGTCCTGCTGCTCAACGCGGTGCTCACGGTCCGCGCCGGCGAGGCGAACTCGCACAAGTCCCGCGGCTGGGAGCTGTTCACCGACGCGGTGATCCGCGCGGTGGCCGGCCGGACCGACCCGGCGGTCTTCGTCCTGTGGGGCAACTACGCGCAGAAGAAGCTGCCCCTGATCGACGAGGCGCGGCACGTCGTGGTCAAGGGCGCCCACCCCTCGCCGCTGTCCGCGAAGAAGTTCTTCGGCTCCCGCCCGTTCACGCAGATCAACGAGGCGGTCGCCGCGCAGGGCCACGAGCCGATCGACTGGACCATCCCGAACCTGGGCTGATCAGCGCGCCCGGTGCCGCCTGACCGGGAATGCGGGTGCCTGCGGTTAGCGTCGTCGGGACAGCCGACGAGGGCACGGAGGACGCGGTGGCGAGGGGACAGGAGCAGACGGCACCGGACGCCGTGCTGACGCGGATCGGTCAGGTCGCCATGCTGCACCACGCGGGCGACCGCGAGGAGGCCCGGGACCGCTTCCTCGCCCTGTGGGCGGAGATCGGCGAGCACGGCGACCCCCTCCACCGCTGCACGCTGGCCCACTACCTCGCCGGCACCCAGGACGACCCGTCCGAGGAGCTGGCCTGGGACCTGCGGGCGCTGTCGGCCGCCGAGGAACTGACGGGGGAGCGGCGCGCCGACCGGCACGAGGGCGCGTCCGCCGCCCGTGCCCTGTCCCCCTCGCTCCACCTGAACCTGGCCGCGGACTACGACCGGCTCGGGCACCGGGAGGCGGCCCGCCTGCACCTGCGGCGCGCCCGTGCCACCGCCGAGTCCCTCGCCCCCGGCCGCTACGCGGAGGGCGTACGCGCCGCCATCGACCGGCTGGAGCGGCGCATGGCCGGGGGCGGCCGCTTCGACGGTCCCGAGGAGTGGGGCCGGCCGCCGCGGCAGCGGCCGTAGCACCGCCCGGCCTCAGTGGCCGTACGCCTGCTCGCAGATGCGGGCCTCGGGGCTGCCCGGCCGCCAGCCGCCGTACTGCTTGCCGAGGGAGCACACGTCCGCCTTCCCGCCGGAGCCGGGGGTGCCGGGCACGCCGGGGGCCCCGGGCCGGGGTGCGGCGGGGGCGCGGGTGGGACCCGGTGCCGGGGGAGGGGCGTCCTGCCGTCCGGCGGCGTGGGTGGCGGGCGGAGCGTGGGGCGTGGACCGGGGCGCCGGGGTCCCGGCGGGGTGCGGCTTCGCGGTGGCGCCCTTCGTGGTGGGGGAGGGGCCGATCATCTCCAGTGCCTCCCGGGCCGGAGCCTGGACGACCCGTGGCTCGGCCGGGCCGTCCGGGCGGGGCGCCGACGAGCGGGCCCCGGCTCCGGAGGGGCCGTCCACGGCCCGGCCCCCGACCGTCGTACAGCCGGTCAGGGCCGAGACAGCCACGGTCAGCAGAAGCGTTGCGGTGGTCGTCGTTCGATGCACCCGCGCCACTCTGCTGCGTCCGGCCCGCCAACCGGCGCCGGACGAGCGAAGGTTGCCCCGCACGGGTGATCTCCCGCCCCGTACGGAGGCCCGTGGGCGCCCGGAGGTGACGTCAGTCGCCCGTGGCTCCGTCCAGGCGTTCGCGGATCAGGTCCGCGTGTCCGTTGTGCCGGGCGTACTCCTCGATCATGTGGGTGTGGATCCAGCGCAGGGTGTAGCGCTCACCGGTGCGCAGATGCCTGCCCCGGGTCGGCGCGTCCAGGGGGACGCCGGCCGCGTTGCGCCGGGCCGCCTCGATCTCCGCCTGCCAGGTGGCGCGGGCCCGGGCGAAGGTGTCCTCGCCGGTCACCCGGAACTCGCCGTCCGGGTCCTCGTCGGAGTAGTGGATCGGGCCCGCGTCCTCGGCCGCCAGCACCCTGCGGTACCAACTGCGTTCCACCTCCGCCATGTGCCGGACCAGCCCCATCAGGGTCAGCGTCGACGGTGCCACGGCGGCCGTCCTGAGCTGCTCGTCGGTGAGTCCTTCGCACTTCAGGGCGAGCGTCTGGCGGTGGTAGTCGACCCAGCCCTCCAGCATGGCGCGTTCGTCGGCGTCGGCGGGGGGTTCACGGCGTTCGGTGGTCATGGCGTCATCCTCGCCCGGACCCGGCCGGTCCCACCAGCCGGTTTCAGGGGACCGGCCGTCCGCCCAGCATGCCGTCCAGCAGCTCCCGCAGCCCCGAGCGCACCTCCTGGAGGCTCGGCACCTCGGAGTGGAAGCTCCCGGCCACACAGCTGAACATCAGGCCGTCCGCCCAGGCGACCAGGGAGAGCACGTGCCGGGCCGGGTCGGCCGAGCCCATCGCCGTGACGAGGACGCCCAGTTGCTCCCGGAAGCGGGCGCCCGCCGCGTCGAAGTGCGCCCGCAGCTCGGGGCGGCGCGTGGCCTCCAGGGCCAGTTCGTAGCGGGCCAGCGTCAGCGTGCGGTGGCGGGTCAGGGCCCGGTGCGTCGCCAGCGCCAGCGCGCCGACCAGGGCGTCGAGGCCGGCGCGCGGGTCCGGCATCTCGTGCAGGGCCAGCACCCGCGCCTCCCGGTCGGCCAGGCGCCGCACCGTGAGTTCCAGCAGCGCCTGCCGGGTCCGGGCGACGTTGGACGTGGAGCCCTGGGGAAGCCCGGCCCGCTCGTCGACCGCCCGGTGCGTCAGCCCGCGCATCCCGCGTTCGGCGAGGAGCGTCACGGCGGCGTCGGCGACGAGGTCGGCGCGCGAGACGCCCGTCGGGGGCCCGGGAGATGCGGCAGGAGCGGACATGCGGATCAATCTACCGGCCCGACTACGGCTGTAGTACAGTCGGCGGCAAGGGGTTACTACGCCTGTAGTGAAACGCCTGTGGTGAACCCGCCCTGCTCGTGGCGGGCCCCGGGACGAGCAGCGCCCAGGAGCGCTCGCGAGCGCCGGGAAGCAGCCCGGGAAGCAGCCGAGAAGACCGAGGAGAGTCGAGCGTCATGACGAGGACGAGGACGGCCGTCGTGATCGGCGGCGGCATCGGCGGCCTGACCGCGGCGGTGGCCCTGCACCAGAGCGGCCTGCGGGTCACCGTGCTGGAGCGCGCCCCCTCCCTCCGGCCGGTCGGCGCGGCCATCTCGCTGTCGCCCAACGCCCTGCGCGCCCTGGACGTGATCGGCCTCGGCGACGAGATCCGCGCCCTCGCCGCCTGGCAGGGCGACGGGGGAATGCGCACCCCGGACGGGCGCTGGCTCTCCCGGTCCAGCGCCGAGGACGCCGAGGCGCGCTTCGGCGGTCCGCTGGTGCTGCTGCACCGTTCCACCCTCGTCGACCGCCTCTCCGCGCTGCTGCCGCCGGACGCCGTCCGCACCGGCGCCGACGCGAGCCTCGCCGACCCGGGCGAGCGCGGCCGTCCGGCCAGGGTCCGCACGCCGGCCGGTGAACTGGAGGCCGACCTGGTCGTCGGGGCCGACGGCATCCACTCCGCCGTACGCCGCGCGCTCTTCCCGCTGCACCCCGGCACGGTCTACTCCGGCTTCACCACCTGGCGGGTGGTCATCCCGCTCCCCGGCGCCCGGTTCGCCTCCCACGAGACCTGGGGCCGCGGCCGCATCTGGGGCACGCACCCGCTCAAGGACGGCCGGGTCTACGCCTACGCCGCCGCCCTCGCCCCGGCCGGAGGGCACGCGGCCGACGAGAGGGCGGAACTGCTGCACCGCTACGGCGACTGGCACGACCCGATCCCCGCCGTCCTCGCCGCCGCCAGTGCCGAGGACGTACTGCGCCACGACGTGCACCACATCGCCGAGCCGCTGCCCGCCTACCACCGCGGCCGCACCGTCCTGCTCGGGGACGCCGCGCACGCCATGCCGCCCAGCCTCGGCCAGGGCGGCAACCAGGCCGTCGAGGACGCGGTCGTGCTCGCCCACCACAGCCAGGACCTCGCCGCCTACACGGCCGCCCGGCTGCCCCGCACGACCGCGATCACCCGCAAAGCGGTCAAGGTCGCCCGGCTCAACCTGACGGGCAACCGGGCCAAGATCGCCGTTCGCGACACCGCGATCCGCGCCCTGTCCACGGCCGGACCGGCCCTGTTCCTGCGCAGCTTCGACGGCATCGCCGACTGGCGGCCCCCGCAGTCCCCGTATGCTTCCCCGCGGACCCAGGACGGCGAGCGTTACGAGCGGTAGAGGAGCACATCCCGTGAAGGTCGGCTGCATCGGACTCGGCGACATCGCGCAGAAGGCCTACCTGCCGGTGCTCGGCGGCCTCCCCGGGATCGAACTGCACCTGCAGACCCGCACCCCCGCCACCCTCACCCGGGTCGCCGACCGGCTGCGCGTCCCGCCGGCGCGGCGCCACGCCGACCTCGACGCGCTGCTCGCCCAGGGCCTGGACGCCGCCTTCGTGCACGCGCCGACCGCCGCCCACCCCGAGATCGTGACCAAGCTGCTGGGCGCGGGCGTCCCCACCTACGTCGACAAGCCCCTCGCCTACGAACTCGCCGACTCCGAGCGCCTGGTGGCCCTCGCCGAGGAGCGCGGCACCGGCCTCGCCGTCGGCTTCAACCGGCGCCACGCGCCCGGGTACGCGCAGTGCGCGGAGCACCCGCGCGAGCTGATCCTCATGCAGAAGAACCGCACCGGACTGCCCGAGGAACCGCGCACGATGATCCTCGACGACTTCATCCACGTCGTCGACACCCTCAGGTTCCTGGTGCCCGGACCGGTCGACGACGTGACCGTGCGCGCCCGCACCGAGAACGGCCTGCTCCACCACGTCGTGCTCCAGCTCGCCGGGGACGGCTTCACCGCGCTCGGCGTGATGAACCGGCTCAGCGGCTCGGCGGAGGAGATCCTGGAGGTCTCCGGCCAGGACACCAAGCGCCAGGTGGTCAACCTCGCCGAGGTGATCGACCACAAGGGCCAGCCCACCGTGCGGCGGCGCGGCGACTGGGTGCCCGTGGCCCGGCAGCGCGGCATCGAGCAGGCGGTGCTCTCCTTCCTGGACGCGGTGCGCTCCGGCGAGGTGCTCAGCGCCCGGGACGCGCTGGAGACCCATGAGCTGTGCGAGCGCGTGGTCCGGGCCGTACTGGACGGCCCCGCCTGAGCCGCACCGTCCGTACGCTCTCGGCGGCGCCCCAGGCCGCGAGCGTCAGCAGCGCCGCGTACACCGTCCAGTCGCCGTAGCGGACGTACGGCGTGGTGCCGTGGGCCACCGGGACCTCGTACACCTGTGACGCGCTCGCACCGGTGCCGAGCCGGGGCCCGATCCGCGTGCCGTTCGCGTCGTAGACGGCGGAGACGCCGGTCAGGGTCGCGTGCACCATCGGCCGGCCGGTCTCGGCGGCGCGCAGGGCGGCGAGGGAGGCGTGCTGCGCGGGCGCCCACGTGTGCTGGAAGGTCGACGTGGACGACTGGGCGAGCAGCACTCCGGCGCCGTCCGCGGCCAGCCGCCGGCTCATGTCGGGGAAGGCGCTCTCGAAACAGACCATCGGCCCGATCCGCAGGCCGTCACCGACGTCCATCACCACCTGCCCGGTGCCCCGCATGCGGTCCTCGCCGGCCGCCTTGCCCACGGAGGTGGCCCAGCCGAGCAGCGAGCGGAACGGCACGTACTCGCCGAAGGGCACCAACCGCATCTTGTCGTAACGGTCGCCGGTCGGGCCCTCGGGACCGACGAGCACCGAACTCTTGTAGATGCCGGGTTTGCCGGAGCGCCGCGCGTCCACGTTGACCAGGACGTCCGCGCCGGTCTCCCGGGACAGCGCGGCCAGCCGCCGGGCGAGGTCCGGCCGGTCGTCCAGGTCGTGGCCGACGCTGCTCTCGCCCCAGACGACCAGGTCGAGGCCCTCGTCCGCGAGGCCGCGGGTCAGCTCCTCCTCGCGGTCGAACCGCCGGTCCGCGCTGCCCGCGCCGGCGACGACGCCCGGCTGCACCACGCCGACCGCGACCCGCTCGCCGGTGTCGGGGCGCGGTGCCCACACCCAGGCCGCCGAGGCCGCCGCGGCCGTGGCGACCAGCCCCGCCAGGGCCGGCACCCTCGCCCGGCGCACGGCGACGAGGACCGCGACGGCGACGTTGACGCCCACCACCAGGAAGCTGAGCAGCCACACCCCGCCCACCGAGGCCAGCCGCAGCGCCGGGGCCACCTGCCACTGACTGGCGCCGAGCATCCCCCAGGGCCCGCCGAGCCCCTGCCAGGAGCGGACCAGCTCCGCGAGCAGCCAGGCCGAGGGCAGCACCAGGAGGGCCGCGCCGACCCGGCCGCGGGACGGCGCCCCGCCGAGCGTCCGGCGTACCAGCAGGCCCCACGGGATCCACAGCGCGCCGAGCAGGGCGGCGATGACGAACGTGAACACGTGCAGGTTCGGCAGCAGCCAGTGGTGCATGGCCAGCACGAACCCGAACCCGCCGCACCACCCGTCGTACGCCGCGCGCCTGCCGTCCGGTGCGGTACGGGCCAGCAGGATCCAGGGGACCAGCGCGACGAAGGCCCACCACCACAGGGCCGGGCCCGGGAAGGCGAGCACCGGCAGCGCCCCGGCGAGCACGGCGAGGACCGAGCGCCGCCACCGGGAGGCGAGCCAGTGGTCGGGCTTGTGCATGGGCGCCTCCTTGTCGATGCCGCCTACCCGGTGATCCGCACAGCGTGCGCCCACGGCGACGGCGAATTCAGTTGATCACACCGAGGTCTGTGCGGCGCGGAAAAGTTTCCCTAGGATGATCGATGATCGATCAAACATGATCGCCTGGACCTGGAGGCATCAATGACGCGACCCATCACGGTGGTCACCGGCGGCAGTCGTGGGATCGGCGCGGCGACCTGTCTGCGCCTCGCCACCGACGGACACGACGTCGCCGTGGGGTACGCACGCGACTCGGCCGCCGCCGAGGCGGTCGTGGCCCAGGTGCGCGAGGCGGGCGGCCGCGCGGTCGCGCTGCGGGCGGACACGTCCGTCGAGGCCGACGTCGAGCGCCTCTTCGACGCGGCGGAGGAACGGCTGGGCCCGGTGACGGGGCTGGTGAACAACGCGGCCGTGACCGGCCCGCTCGGGCGGCTCGCCGACAGCGACACCGCGGACCTGCGCAGGGTCCTCGACGTCAACCTGCTGGGCGTGCTGCTGTGCTCACGCCGGGCGGCGCGGCTGATGACACCGCGGGGCGACGGCGCGATCGTGAACGTGTCGTCGGGCGCCGCGACCCTCGGCAGTCCGGGGGAGTACGTGCACTACGCGGCGAGCAAGGCGGGCGTCGACGCGCTGACGCTGGGCCTGGCCAAGGAGCTGGGCCCCGACGGGATCCGGGTCAACGCCGTGGCGCCCGGCGTGATCGACACCGAGATGCACGCGGCGGCGGGCGACGCCGGGCGGGCGGCGCGGATGGGGGCGGCGGTGCCGATGGGACGCGCGGGCCGGGCGGAGGAGATCGCCGCGGCGATCTCCTGGCTGCTGTCGCCCGACGCGTCGTACACGACGGGGACGGTGCTCCGGGTGGCGGGCGGACGCTGACGCCCCCGGGGCGACGGCTCAGGCCGCCTCGATGACCTCGCCGCGCATCGCGGTCGCCCACTCGACCACCAGCAACTCGTACTCCACGCGCTCCTGGGCGGACAGGGTCCCGCCCGCGCGCCGCCACAGCGCGCGGATCTGATCGTTCAGTTCCGCGGCGGACCGCACGGAACCAGGGGTCACGTAATCGGGGGACATGCCGAACAGCCTAGGGGCAAGCACTGACGCTGCGCTACCGGACGGCTACAGATCCCGTGGCGTCAGCCCGCGGCCTCCGCGGCGTGCGGGCTGAGGACACCGGCCGCGACCAGCGCGATGCGGTACCGGATCTCATGCCTCCCCCCAGCAGGTTCCCGGTCTCCGGGGCGGTGCCGCGCATGTGGTGCGTGAGGGGTACCGGCGTGTTGACCCGGCCCAGCATGCGCTCGTGCGGACAGTTCGGCCCGACGGTCCCCCTGTGGACAGCCCTGGCTCATGCCGGGTCGCGTACTCCTTCAGGTACTGCGGGATCGCGTCCGCCACGAAGGGCCGCGCCGTCGGCGTCGCCGAGGCGCCGGCCGCGCGGCGGAACCCCTCCCAGTCACCCACGCTCCACTGGTCGCCGAGCTGCCTGCGGAACAGCTCGAACACCGGGCCCGCCCCCTGCCGGACCGGGTGACCGTGTGCGGGGACGAGTTCGGTCGCGAAGAACGGAGCCACGTACCGCCGCCGGGGTGCGGCACGAGGCCGGTGGAGGGCGGACTCCGACGCGTCGACCCTCCGGTGCTCCATGCGCGGCCGGAGCGGGACCATACTGCGCACCTTCAGTCGATGACCGGTCCGTCCTGGGCGGGACCGGTCTCCTGGGGCAGGAGGATCTCTCCGCCCGCCTGCTCGGCGACGCCCGCGCCGAACAGGGCGCCGGGTGTGTAGGCGCCCGGCCGGCCCTCGCCGCGGGCGAGACTGGCGGCCACTGTCGCTGCCACCGAGGCGGTGTAGGCCATGCCGTCGCCGGCGCGCAGCCAGCCCTCGCGGTGGGTGCCGTCGGGCCAGGTGACGACCGCGTGCCCCCAGGAGTGCCGGCGCGGGGCCGGGGTTTCCTTCATCTTGGCCTTGGCCATCCGGCCGACGGCGAAGCGGCGCAGCGGCGCGACGGACAGCAGTCTCCCGGCCAGCGGGGCCATGGTCCGCACGGCAAGCGAGGTGGGGGCCATCCCGGTGGTCACCGTGACGGATGGCGCACTGCTGGCCCGGTGTGCGGCGAGGAGCTCCGCGCTGGGAGCACCAGCGGACTTCGCCTGCTGCCCATCGGGCAGCGTGAGGTTCTGGAGATCGGAGCCGAGACGTGAAGCAACCATGCGGCCGCCGGTGTAGCGACGTCCCCCGGTAGCAAACATGTCGACCATGGAGGCGGCGAAGGCGGAGCCGACGACTCCGGCGCTGAGGGACACCGAGGCCAGGGCGTCGACGCGCACGGCGGCAGGGGTCGGGCGGTCCTCGCACAGCCTGATCACGACGGCTTCGGTGGCCAGCACGCCGAATCCGGCACCGGTCACCAGCGTGCTGCCCGCCCGTTCGGCCTCCTGGTCCAGGTCGAGCAGACGGGGGACGGCGGTCAGATCTGCGGCCAGGTCGACGTAGTGGCCACCGGGCATGCAGGCCCGAGCGATGACCGTGGCCGTCGCGGCGTAGTCGCCGATGCCGTTGAAGACCACGGCGGGTCGCTGCCGGGTGATCTCGGCCGCGATGCCGTCGACGCCGTTCGCGATGACGACACGGCCACCGAAGTCCGCGGCGGCCTCGCGCAGCCGGTCGCCGCCGCTCTCGCGACCGACGAGAACAGGCTTGAGTCCTTGAGCGGCCAGGTTCGCCGTGACGGCACTTCCGATGCGCCCGCCGGCGCCGAGGATCCAGATCTCTCCCGATCGTGTGCTCTGGGTGGTGTCAGTCATGGCCTGCTCCTGTCGTTCGGCGCGTTCGGCGCGTTCGGCACGCTCGATGGTCGCTCGCTCCCACAGTGATGTCTCACTGTGTCATTACCGACCCTAGCACCGATGACACACTGGGACGTCACTTGATATGGTCCGACCATGGCCAGATGGGACCCCGGGACCGAGGAGCGCCTCACAAGGGCAGCACTCGAGCTCTACACGGAACACGGGTACGACAACGTGACTGTGACGCAGATTGCCGAGCGGGCCGGGATCACCCGCCGCTCGTACTTCCGCTACTTCCCCGACAAGCGTGAGGTCCTGTTCGCCGGATCGGAACGCCTGCCCGCCGTGATCCGCGAGGCGGTCCTCGATGCCCGCCCGGCTGCCTCCCCGATGTCGGCAGCCCTTGAGGCCCTCGCCCAGGTCGGCGCCACACTCGTCGAACACATCGGCCGCACCGCCGAACGCCGGGCAGTGATCGCCTCCAGCCCGGAGCTCCAGGAGCGGGAGCGCACCAAACTGGCCGCAGTCACCAGCGCGATCCACGACGCACTCCGGCAACGAGGCGTCGGCGACGACTGCGCGAAACTCGTGGCCCAGATCGCCACCATCGCCTCCCAGACCGCCATCGACCGCTGGGCCGACTCGCACGGCCGGAAGGACTTCGCAGCCTGCCTCCACGCAGTCGCCGCGTCACTCCGAGACGTGCTCACCGCAGACGACGACACCGTGCGCTCCGAGTGAGCACCCCGCCGCCGACGGCCTGCCGAGGTCGCCGCGTGGCCGGGCCACGACGGGCGCGGGCCCGGATCAGCCGGCGGATTCGCCTGCGTGCGGGCTCAGCACACCCAGGCTGACCAGCACAATCACCACGACACCGAGCGCGATGCGGTACCAGACGAACGGCATGAAGCTCTTTGTGGAGATCCATTTCATGAACCATGCGATGACCGCGTACCCGGAGGCGAAGGCGATGACCGTCGCGAAGAGGGTCGGCCCCCAGACCACGTGGTCGCTGGCCATCGCGTCCTTCAGCTCGAACACCCCGGAGGCGAGCACCGCGGGGATCGCGAGCAGGAACGAGTACCGCGCGGCGGCCTCGCGCCGGTAGCCCATGAAGAGGCCGCCGCTGATGGTCGCGCCGGAGCGCGAGACGCCGGGGATGAGGGCCGCCGCCTGGCACAGGCCGTAGATCAGGCCGTCCCGCACCCCCAGGTTCTCCAGCTCCTTGCGCTGCTGCGGCGCGCGGTGCCGGCCGCCCTTCTCGTCCCGGGCGGCCATCCGGTCGGCGATGCCTATGATCACGCCGACGACGATCAGCATCGTCGCGGTGATCCGCAGGTCGCGGAAGGGGCCCTCGATCTGGTCCTTCAGCGTCAGGCCGAGCACCCCGATCGGGATGGAGCCGACGATCACCAGCCAGCCCATGCGGGCGTCGGGATCGTGGCGCATCGACTTGTCGGTGAGCGAGCGCGTCCACGCCGCGATGATCCGCCCGATGTCCTTGCGGAAGTAGATGAGCACCGCGGCCTCGGTGCCGATCTGCGTGATCGCCGTGAAGGCCGCGCCCGGGTCGTGCCAGCCGGAGAACGCCGCGGTCAGCCGCAGGTGGGCGCTGGAGGACACGGGGAGGAACTCGGTCAGCCCCTGGACGAGTCCGAGCACGAGGGATTCAAACCAAGACATGAAGTTACGTCAGTCCAAGAGGCGATCGAGAAACGGTCGGCGGACACGCCGAACCGTCGTGTGCGGTGATCGGGACCTGGCGCGCCGAGGGGCAGCGTAGCGCCCCGAAATGAACCCCGGGCGACGGGGTCAGCGCCCGCGCAGCCGGTGCCGCTTGCGCCAGGCCACCACCGCTCCCGCGAGCCCGGGCAGGGCGATGCAGGCCAGCGCGATCAGGAAGGCGGGCGAGGTGGGCGTCGAGGCGCGGGCACCGGCGACGACGTAGGCGGCGGTGTTGGGGACCGAGCCGAGCCCCGTCGCCAGCAGGAAGGGCAGCAGGCCCATGCGGGAGACGGCGGCGCAGTAGTTGGACGCCGCGAAGGGCACCCCGGGGAACAGCCGCATCGCCAGCATCGTCCGGAAACCGTGCCGGCTGAGCTGCCCGTCCGCCGCCTTCAGCCACTTGCCCCGCAGCAGCGGGCGCAGCGCCTCCTGGCCCAGCACCCGGCCCAGACAGAACGCGATCCCGGAACCGAGCACCGTCCCCGCCAGCGCGCAGGCGAGGCCGAGCTGCGAGCCGAACAGGGCACCGGCCGCCAGGTTGAGCAGCGGACGCGGCACGAAGGCCACCGTGCACAGCCCGTACGCCACCGCGTAGGCGAGGGCCGCCGCGGCGCCCCCGAGTTGCGGCGGCCAGCCGTCGGTCAGCAACTCCTGCGGCCGGAACAGCACCACCGTCGTCGCGGCCGAGGCCAGGAGCGCGACGAGCAGGGAGAGCCGGGACCACGGGGACAGCAGGACTCTGGTCACACGGGCGAGGCCGGTCGGCGCGACCGGTCCCGCGGTGGCGACGGCGAGTTCCGTGGCAGCGGTCCGGGGAGTGACCGTGGCGGTGCCCCCAGAGCGGGTGGTGGCATCGAGCATCCGGTGACACTAACCGACATATATGTGTGATCGCCGTATGCTGCGTCTCATGAGCGTCACAGCCCGGCCACTTCCGGACGCCCCGGACAGCGCTCTCGCCGACACCGTACTGGAGCGGCTCACCGCCGAGTACCCCACCGCGGCCGACCCCGGGCGGGCCGTGGAACTGCGGGCCTACATGAAGGACGTGGCTCCGTTCCTGGGCACGACCTCGCCCGTGCGCCGCTCCCTGTCCCGCACCGTCCTGGCGGGCGTGCCCCGCCCGGACGAGGCGGACTGCACGGCGGTCGCGCTGCGCTGCTGGCGACTGCCCGAGCGCGAGTACCACTACTTCGCCGTCGACTACCTGCGCCGGTACGTGACGCACTGCTCGTCCGGATTCCTGCCCGTGGTGCGTCACCTGCTCACCACGGTCCCCTGGTGGGACACCGTCGACCTGCTCGCCGTCCACGTCGTCGGGGGCCTCGTCACCGCCGACCGCGACCTCACGGCCGTCATGGACGCCTGGATCGAGGACGAGGACCTCTGGCTGGTCCGCACGGCGCTCCTGCACCAACTGCGCGCCAGGGAACACACCGACACCGACCGCCTCTTCGGCTACTGCGCGCGCCAGTCGGGACACGGCGACTTCTTCGTCCGCAAGGCCGTCGGCTGGTGCCTGCGCGAGTACGCCAAGACCGATCCGGACGCCGTGCGCGCCTTCGTCGCCGCCCACCGGACCCGCCTGGCGCCGCTGTCCGTGCGGGAGGCGCTGCGGAACGTCGGCCCGTAGCGCCGGACGGGCACCGCGCCCGGACTTGCGCCCCCTCGAAAAGCATTCGACGCGCGGCGGGGCGTCGGCGATGATCGGCGTCATGTTCCGGTACGCCTTCCACCTCGCAGCATCCGCGGTCGCGGATGCCCCGAAGGCTGCCGTCCCGCACCTCGCCGCCGCAGTCGACGGCGCCCGAAGCTGACCCTCCCCGGATCGTCCGGCGGACCCCGCAGGGGGAGGGTCGGCCGGCCCCAGGGGTCCCCACCACCGCCACGAGGCTTCGAGGTACCGCCATGTCCAAGACGGCGTACGTCCGCACCAAACCGCATCTGAACATCGGCACGATGGGCCATGTCGACCACGGCAAGACCACCCTGACCGCCGCCATCACGAAGGTCCTCGCCGAGCGCGGGGCCGGCTCCTTCGTGCCGTTCGACCGCATCGACCGCGCCCCGGAGGAGGCCGCGCGCGGCATCACCATCAACATCGCGCACGTCGAGTACGAGACCGACACCCGGCACTACGCGCACGTCGACATGCCCGGCCACGCCGACTACGTGAAGAACATGGTCACCGGCGCCGCCCAGCTCGACGGGGCGATCCTGGTCGTCTCCGCGCTGGACGGGATCATGCCGCAGACCGCCGAACACGTGCTGCTCGCCCGGCAGGTGGGCGTGGACCACATCGTGGTCGCGCTCAACAAGGCCGACGCCGTCGACGACGGCGAGGACGCGGTACTGGCCGACCTCGTGGAGCTGGAGGTCCGCGAACTGCTCACCACGCACGGCTACGGCGGCGACGCCGTGCCCGTCGTCCGGGTCTCCGGGCTCAAGGCCCTGGAGGGCGACCCGCGGTGGACGGCGTCCGTCGAGGCGCTGCTCGACGCCGTCGACACGTACGTGCCCATGCCCGAGCGGTACCTGGACGCGCCGTTCCTGCTGCCGGTGGAGAACGTGCTCACCATCACCGGCCGCGGCACCGTCGTCACCGGCGCCGTCGAGCGCGGCACCGTGCGCGTCGGCGACCGGGTCGAGGTGCTCGGGGCGGATGCCGAGACGGTCGTCACCGGCCTGGAGACCTTCGGCAAACCCATGACGGAGGCCCAGGCGGGCGACAACGTGGCGCTCCTCCTGCGCGGGGTCGCCCGCGACACCGTGCGCCGCGGGCACGTGGTCGCCGCACCCGGCAGCGTCGTCCCGGCGCGGCGCTTCCGTGCGCAGGTGTACGTGCTGTCCGCCCGCGAGGGCGGTCGTTCGACGCCGCTGACCACCGGATACCGGCCGCAGTTCTACATCCGCACCGCGGACGTGGTCGGCGACGTGGACCTCGGCGGGGCGGCTCTCGCCCGGCCCGGGGAGACCGTCACCATGACGGTCGAGCTGGGGCGTGAGGTGCCGCTGGAGACGGGGCTCGGCTTCGCCGTCCGCGAGGGCGGCCGCACGGTGGGCGCGGGGACCGTGACCGCCGTCGGGTGAGGCCGGCGGTTGGCACAATGGGCGGGTGAACGAAGCCATACCCGTCAGCCGCGTCACCGACCACGGCACCGCCAAGCTCATGCCCGACGTCGACCGGGAACGGGCCTGGCTGCTCACGGTCGACGGCGCCCCGCAGTCCTACGTCGACCTGGACGAGCCGGCGCACCTCGAGTTCGAGTACACGCGCCGGCTCGGCCACGTCCTGGACACGGTCGCCGAGCCGGGACGCGCGCTGGACGTACTGCACCTGGGCGGGGGCGCGTTGACCCTGCCCCGGTACGTGGCCGCCACCCGGCCCGGCTCGCGCCAGGACGTCGTGGAAGCCGACCGGGGGCTGCTCCGCCTGGTCGCCGAGCACCTGCCGCTGCCCCCGGGCGCGGGCATCACCGCCCACGGTGCCGATGCCCGCGCCTGGCTGGCATCCGCCCCCGGGGACTCGGCCGACGTCCTGGTCGCCGACGTCTTCGGGGGTTCGCGCGTGCCCGCGCACCTGACCTCCGTCGGCTACCTGCGCGAGGCGGCCCGGGTGCTGCGCGCCGACGGCGTGTACGTGGCGAACCTGGCCGACGCGGCGCCGTTCGGCTTCCTGCGCGGCCAACTGGCGTCACTGGCCGTGTTCTTCGAGGAACTGGTGCTGATCGCCGAACCGGGCGTGCTGCGCGGGCGGAGGTTCGGCAACGCGGTGCTCGTCGCCGCGCACCGGCCCCTGGACACCGCGGCCCTGGCCCGGCGCACCGCCGCCGACGTCTTCCCGGCCAGGGTCGAACACGGGCCCGCCCTGCGGGAGTTCACCGGCGACGCCGAGCCGGTGCGCGACGAGGACGCCGTAGCCTCGCCCGAGCCGCCGGCCGGGGCGTTCGGCATCGG
This sequence comes from Streptomyces sp. NRRL F-5650, assembly GCF_000721365.1. Classification (NCBI taxonomy): domain Bacteria; kingdom Bacillati; phylum Actinomycetota; class Actinomycetes; order Kitasatosporales; family Streptomycetaceae; genus Streptomyces; species Streptomyces sp. NRRL F-5650. Next base: position 54,532 of record NZ_JOGV01000001.1, read on the forward strand.
CTGAGCGGCGTCACCGCCCCGGCGCCCACGCCCCGGCGGTTTACGACTCGGTCGGCGGTTCCTCGGTCAGGCGCACGGTGCTGAGGATCTTCTGGACCGTCGCCTCCGGGACCTCGTCCTTGACGCCCTTGGCGCCGTACAGGTTCCAGGTGACGAAGTCGCCGGCGCCGTTCTTGAACGCGAAGGTGATCGCCTTGCCCTCGGAGTCGCACTTGCCCTTCTGGGGCGTGCCCTCCGAGTGCGCGGTGATGACGCTGCCCTTGATGCCGGAGGCGGTCGTGTACGCCTTCGGCTTGCCGTACTTCACGCTCTTCTTGTCGGGCTGCGTGTAACCGCCGTAGATCCACCACGGCACCCGGGTCTCGGCCGCCATGTCGGTGTCCTTGGCGCCGCTCTCGCCGCGGGTGCCCGCGGTGGCGAGCGCGGTGCTCTCCTTGCGGCCGTCCTTGTTCTCGTCGGTGGTGCACCACTTGGACTTCAGGTAGGCCGGGGCGGTGACGGTGGTGCGGTCGGTCTTGCCGTCCTCCTCCCACTCGAAGCCGACGCTGGTGCCGGTGCTCTCGATCTCCCAGTCCGCGGGCACGTCGAACATGGTGCCGAAGCGCGGGTTGGCGACGACCTTCCAGCCGTCGATGGTGGCCTTCGCCCCCTCACCGCCGCGCGGATTGTCGTCGGAACCGGACGCCGTGGGGTCGGCGGCCGGGGACTCGGACTTCTCCACGGTCGGGCTCGCCGACACCTTCTTGTCCTTGCCGTCGTCCGCCTGGTCGTCCTTGTCACCGCCGAGCACCAGGAACCCGGTGACACCGGCGGTCACGACCACGGCGAGGGACGCGACGATCGCGACCAGCTTCGTCCGGTTGCCGCCCCCGCCCCCGCCGCCCGTCGCCGACTGCACGACGGTGGCAGGCTGCGGCGCGCTCCACTGCTGCTGCCCGTACGCGCCGGGCTGCTGCTGGTAGCCCGGCTGCTGGTACGGATTCGGCTGCTGATACCCCGGCTGCTGGTACGGGTTGTTCTGGTCCTGCGGGTTCTGCTCGCCCCCGGGCGGCTGCTGTCCTGGCCACATAGGCAGTCACCCTAGTGCCGCCGAGGACACGATTCGGTCACCGGGCCTTGTCAGGGACGTACCGAAACCCGGTGCTCTAGGAGTCCGACGGGGTGTACTCCCTGACGGTGGCCAGGATCGCGCGGACGGTGGTGTCGGGCACCTCGTCGGCGACACCGGCCGCGCCGAAGAAGGACCACGAGACCAGGTCGCCGTCGGCCGCCTTGAAGGCGAAGGTGGTCGCCTTGCCGTTCACGTCGCACTTGCCCTTCTTCACCACCCCGGACGACCGTGAGGTGGCGAGGCTGCCCTTGATGCCGGAGGCGGTGGTGAAGGACGTCACCGGGCCCGTGGTCACCTTGTCCCGGTCCGGCTGGGTGAAGCCCCCGTAGACCCAGGCGGCCGAGTCGGTCCGGGCGATCTCCTCGGTGCTGCGCGCGCCGTTGTTGCCCCGGGTGCCCGCGCTGGCCAGGGGGGTGTGGTCGACGGAGCCGTCCCGGTCGTCGTCCGACGCGCACCACTTCTCCTTGAGGACGGCGGGCGCCTTCATCGCGGCCAGGGGCGTGTCCTCGGGGTCGTCGTCCTCGGAGACGTAGGTGACCCAGTCGGGCGACTGCGGCACCCAGGAGGGCGGCACGTCGAAGGCCAGGCCCCGGCCGGGGTTGGCCACGACCGTCCAGCCGGCCACCGTGGCCCTGAGCGAGCCGTCGCCGTCGCGTGCCCCGCCGGAGGCGGAGCCGGACGGCGAGGACCCCGGTGCGGAGGAGGCGGTGGGGCCGGGCCCGGCCTGTCCGTCCCCGTCCCCGCCCAGCAGTACGACCCCGGTCACGGCGGCGGCGACCACCACGACCCCGGCGGCGGCCATCGCCACCGCTTTCGTACGGCCGCTGCGAGGACCCCGGCCGGGAGGTCCGCCGGCCGCGACCGTGGGGGCGTTCCAGGCGCCGGGCTGCTGCTCTCCCGCGTACGGCGACGGCTGCCGGTAACCGGGCCGCAGGTACGGGTTGGGCTGTCGCGGGTCCGGTGCGCCGGTGGGTGACTGCTCTCCTGGCCACATGGGCGCACAGCATACGCCGATCTTCCCCGGTGCCTGGCCCTGGATGCTACTCGTGGGTAACCTGCCCTCATGAGCGCAGATCAGATGTCGATCGGCGAGTTGCTCGCCGCCACGGTGCCGATGGTCCGGACCCTGAACCTCGAGTACCTGGAGACCACCCCGGAGAAGGCCGTCCTGGCCCTCCCGGACCAGAGCGAGTACCGCAACCACGTCGGCGGACCGCACGCCGGAGCCATGTTCACGCTGGGCGAGTCGGCCAGCGGCGCGATCGTCCTCGCCGCCTTCGGCGACCAGCTCTCCCGGGCGGTGCCCCTGCCGGTCACCGCGGAGATCGCCTTCAAGAAGATCGCGCTCGGCCCGGTGACCGCCACCGCGACGCTCGGCCGTCCCGCCGCGGAGGTCGTCGCCGAACTCGACGCCGGCAGCCGCCCCGAGTTCCCGGTGAGCGTGGCCATCCGGCGCGAGGACGGTGCCGTCACCGGTGAGATGACCGTCGTCTGGACCCTGCGCCCCAACGGCTGACCCCCGCCGACCGGGTAGGCTTCCCGGTGCGCCTCGAACGAGGAGCACCGGGAACAGGCATCCGAAGCGGAGGGTGGGGCGTTGCACGTCCAGGAATGGCTCGACACGGTGCCAGCGGCGGCCGTCTACGCCGTCGTCGCGCTGGTCATCGGTCTGGAGAGTCTGGGCATCCCGTTGCCCGGCGAGATCGTCCTGGTCTCGGCGGCCCTGCTGTCGTCGCAGCACGGCGGGATCGATCCGCTGGTCCTCGGCGCCTGCGCCAGCGCGGGCGCGGTGATCGGCGACTCCATCGGATACGCCATCGGCCGCAAGGGCGGCCGGCCCCTGCTCGCGTGGCTGGGCCGGAAGTTCCCCAAGCACTTCAGCGAGGGGCACGTAGCCACCGCCGAGCGGTCCTTCCAGAAGTGGGGCATGTGGGCCGTGTTCTTCGGCCGCTTCGTCGCCCTGCTCCGCATCTTCGCCGGCCCGCTGGCCGGTGTGCTGCGGATGCCGTACTGGAAGTTCCTGATCGCCAACGTCCTCGGCGGCATCCTCTGGGCTGGCGGCACCACCGCCGTCATCTACTACGTCGGCGTCGTCGCGGAGTCCTGGCTCAAGCGCTTCTCCTGGCTGGGCCTGGTCCTGGCCGTCGTCATCGGCGTCGCCTCGATGCTGATCGTCAAGCGCAAGGCGGCCAAGGCCCAACCGGAGCCCGGAGCGGAGCCCGCGACCGTCGGGGAGTGAAGCGCCCCGCCGCCGGGCGCAGTCGCCCCCGGCGGCGTCCTACGGAACGTCCCCCACCGCGTCCCGGTGCTGCCCGGCCAGCGCCGCGTACATCGTGCCGTTCAGCGTGATCCCCTGCCGCTCCTCCTGCGTCAGCTCCCGCTTCACCTTCGCCGGCACCCCCGCGACCAGCGACCCCGGCGGCACCCGCATGCCCTGGGGGACCAGCGCCTGCGCGGCGACCAGTGAACCGGCGCCGATCACCGCGCCGTTGAGGACCGTGGCACCCATGCCGACCAGGCAGTCGTCCTCGACGGTGGCGCCGTGCACCACGGCGTTGTGCCCGACGGAGACGCGCTCGCCGACGGTGACGGGGAAGCCGGGGTCGGCGTGGAGCGTGCAGTTGTCCTGGACGTTGCTGTCCGCTCCCACGGAGATCCGCTCGACGTCGCCGCGCAGCACGGCGCCGTACCAGACGCTCGCCCCGGCGTGCAGCGTCACGTCCCCGACGACCGAGGCCGTCGGTGCCACGAAGGCCCCGGCGTCGACCTGGGGGTCCTTGCCGCCGATGCCCGTGATCAGCGCCTTCTGCGTCATCTTCGCCTCCCGCTCGGTGTTGTACGGCACCGTACGCCACCCGGTGGGGTGAAGATCACAGCGCTCCCGCGGCATGCCCGTACCGCGCCCGGACTACCGTGAGCGGGTGCCGAAGCGCAAGAACACGTTCTCGTCCTGGCGGAGCCGCCTCGCGCAGCGGGCCGTCCACGCGGGCTGGGCCTGGGTGCAGCGCACCGGCTCCGTCACCGCGGCGCGTCCCGGGCGCTTCCGCTTCGGCGCGCTGGGCACGGGCACCCGGCTCGCCTTCCCGCTCGGCACGGTCTTCGGCGAGCCCTGGATCCACGTCGGCGCCCACTGCATCATCGGCGAGCAGGTCACGCTGACCGCCGGGCTCATGCCCGACCTCGACCTCGGACCGGAGCCGATCCTGCGCATCGGCGACGGGGTCGTCCTCGGCCGCGGCAGCCACGTCATCGCGGACACCACCGTCACCATCGGCAGCGACTGCTACTTCGGCCCCTACGTCTACGTCACCTCCACCAACCACTCCTACGACGACCCGCACCAGCCCATCGGCAAGCAGTGGCCGCGGATGCACCCGGTGGAGATCGGCCCCGGCTGCTGGGTCGGCACCGGCGCGGTGATCCTGCCGGGCGCGCGGATCGGGCGGAACGTGGTCGTGGCCGCCGGGGCGGTGGTCCGGGGCACGGTGCCCGACCACGCCGTGGTGGCGGGCGCCCCCGCCCGCGTCGTACGGCGCTGGACCCCCGCCGAGGGCTGGCAGCCGCCGCTCAGGACCCCGCCTCCGGTGCCGATCCCCGACGGGGTCACGCCGGGGCAACTGCGGGAGCTGTCCAAGCTGGACGACGAGGCGGTGGCCCGGCTCGCCGAGCTGGACGACCCGGAGGGCGCGGCGGGCAGGCTCGCCGAACCGGCCGCGGAGAGCTGAGCGGACGCCTCGCAGTACAGTTCGGTGGACCCCCGGGTGCAGCGGACCCCGGTTCATTTCACGCGCACCCTGTCATGCACAGCGATGCACAAGCCCCTGGACGGAACGTGGCGGACCTCGACCTGCTGACCCAGTCCCTCGCGCGCAACGTCAAGCGCCGGCGCACCGAGCGCGGCTTCACGCTGGAGGCGCTGGCGGCGCGGGCCGGTGTCAGCCGCGGCATGCTCATCCAGATCGAACAGGCCCGCACCAACCCCAGCCTCGGCACCGTCGTGAAGATCGGCGACGCGCTCGGCGTCAGCCTCGCCACCCTGCTCGACTGGGAGCAGGGGCCCGCCGTCCGCGTCGTCCCCGCCGAGCAGGCCGTACGGCTGTGGCACACCGACGCGGGCAGCTTCAGCCGGCTCCTCGCCGGGGCGGAGGCGCCCGGTCCGCTGGAGATGTGGGAGTGGCGGCTGATGCCGGGCGAGAGCAGCCCCTCGGACCCGCACCCCACCGGCACGGTCGAACTGGTGCACGTCACCGCCGGGGAACTCACGCTCACCGTCGACGGGGCGGTCCACCGCGTCCCGGCGGGCGCCAGTGCCTCCTTCGAGTCCGACACCCCGCACACGTACGGCAACGAGGGCGACGCGCCGATGGAGATGGTCATGGCGGTCTCGGTGCCGCCCGTCCGCTGAGACGGCGGTTCGCGGTGCGGCCCGCCGTTGCTAGCGTGCGGCCATGCACGTACCCATCGGCACCTTCGACAGCGCCACCCCCGCCCCGCAGTGCCTCGGCGAACTGACCCGCCCGGTCGCCGAGGCCGTACGCCACTGGAACGGCACCGTGCCCGCCGACCAGATCCTCTACGTCGACACCGAACCCGAATGGGCCGACACCGCCACCTTCGTCGAGCACTACGGCCGCGAGCTGCTCGAACAGTCCGCCAACTGCGTGGTGGTCACCGGCAAGCGGGGCGGCGGCACGACACTGGCGGCCTGCGTCGTGCTCTCCACCACCCGGGTCGACGTCAACGGCGTCGTCCGCCGCCACCTCGGGGTGCGCAAGGCGTCCTTCGCCCCGATGGACACCGCCACCGGCGAGACCGGCATGGAGTACGGCGGCATCACGCCGGTCGGTCTGCCCGGCGACTGGCCCGTGCTGGTGGACCCGGCCGTCGTCGACCTGCCGTACGTCCTGGTCGGCAGCGGTCGCCGGCGCGGCAAGCTGCTGGTCCCGGGCAAGGCCCTCGCGGAACTGCCGGGAGCGGAGGTCGTCGAGGGGCTCGGCCTGCGCCCGCTCCAGGACTGAGCGGGGTCGTCGAGTCGAGCACGGTCCGGGCGGCGCCGGGCAAGGCCCGGTGGGTCAGCCCAGCCGCGGGATCTCGATCGCGGGGCAGCGGTCCATCACCATCTCCAGGCCGGCCGCCCTGGTCCGTCCGTAGGCCGCCTCGTCGATCACGCCGAGCTGGAACCAGACCGCCTTGGCGCCCTTGGCGACCGCCTCGTCGGCGACCGGGCCGGCCAGGTCGCTGTTGACGAAGACGTCGACGACGTCCACGTCGAAGGGGATGTCCGCGAGCGAGGCGTACCCCTGCTCGCCGTGCACCGCCTCCGCCTTGGGGTGGACGGGCACGACGCGCTTGCCGAAGCGCTTGAGCACCTCGGCGACGCCGTACGCCGCGCGCTGCCGGTTGTTGGACAGGCCCACCACGGCCCAGGTGTCGCCCGACTCGGTGAGGATCTTGCGGACGGTTGCCTCGTCGCCGTACACCGGCGGCCTCCCTCGTGCTCACGGGCGGGCCCGCGGGTCGGGCCGCCCGGTCGGGACAACGGACGGCGAGGGGCCGGGATTCCCCGAGCGGCGCGAGCGGCCCGGCGAGCGGCACGGCGCGCGTCCCGGTGCGCCGTCGCGCCGCGCCGCCTACGCTCGCCTCGTGCTGCGCATCATCGACGCCCGGACCGCTGAAGCCGCCCCCGCCGCGCCCGCCCGGCGGGCACCGACCCGTGTCGAGGCGCACGCGCCGGGGCGGGACGCCACCGCCCTGCGCGTCCTGCTCGTCGCGGACCTGGTGGTGCGGGCCCTGGAACTCGACGGCACTCCGGTGTGGCCCGTGCTGACGGGGGCGCGGGACGGGGCTCGGCTGCGGCAGGACGCCGCCGCCCTCGGCGTCCGGCCCTTCGAGGACGGCGACGCCGCCGGTCACGGGCCGGGCACCGGGCAGGGCGTTCGCGTCGTGGCCGAGGGCGAGGGCGGGGCAGTCCCGGACGCGGTGACGGTCGCCGTCGCTCCCGTGGACCCGGCCGAACCCGCTCTCGCCGACCCCGACGCCCTGCGCCTCGCCCTGCTGGAACGGCACCACCACGCGCGCGTGGCGGTCGATGCGGCCGTACTGGACGAGGCCCGGGACACCCTCGCCCGGTGGCGCCGCGCGGTCGCCGACTGGGCCCGGCACCCCTCGCATCCGGTCCCCGGAGAGGTGCGCGACCGGCTGCGGGCGGCCTGGGAGAACGACCTCGACGCCCCCGGCGTGCTGCGGGTCCTGCGCGCGGTGGAGAGCGATCCCGGCCTCGCGGACGGCGCCCGGTTCGAGATCTGTGCCTACGCCGACCGGTTCCTCGGCCTCCACCTCACCCGGGACGTCGGCACCTCGTACTGACCGCATCCCCGGGGCCGCCGGGACCGGCCCGGAGGGTGCGGCACGGCGAGCGCATAGGCTGGCCGGATGCAGGACGAGTACCGAACGGTCGCCCGCGCGGGGGTGCACGAAACCGAGATCAACCGCTCGCGCTTCCTGTGCGCCCTCGCCCCGGCCGCCACCGAACAGGACGCCCAGGCGTTCATCGCGGGCGTGCGCAAGGAGCACGCCGACGCCACCCACAACTGCTGGGCGTACGTCATCGGCGCCGACGCCGCCGTGCAGAAGGCGAGCGACGACGGCGAGCCGGGCGGCACCGCGGGCGTCCCGATGCTCCAGATGCTGCTGCGCCGCGACATGCGGTACGTCGTCGCCGTCGTCACCCGCTACTACGGCGGTGTCAAGCTCGGCGCCGGCGGACTCATCCGCGCCTACGGGGGCGCGGTCGGCGAGGCCCTGGACGACCTCGGCACCCTCACCCGCCGCCGGTTCCGGCTGGCCACGGTGACCGTCGACCACCAGCGGGCCGGCAAGCTCCAGAACGACCTGCGCACCGCCGGCCGCGCGGTACGCGACGTGCGCTACGGCGAGGCCGTCACGATCGAGGTCGGCCTGCCGGCGGCCGACGTCGACACCTTCCGCTCCTGGCTCGCCGACGCCACCGCGGGGTCGGCCGGGTTCGAACTGGGGGGAGAGGCGTACGGGGACGCCTAGAGACACCCAGACGGTAGGGACAACAGGGGCACAGCGGTCCACGGCGGACTCCCGTGCGGGGCGAAACGGGAGTTACCGACCGGGCTGTCGGACCCTCCCGTTAGTCTCGGGGACCATGCGACTCCTGCACACCTCCGACTGGCACCTCGGCCGGGCGTTCCACCGGGTCGACATGCTCGGCGCCCAGGCCGCGTTCGTCGGTCACCTCGTCGACACCGTGCGCGAGCACGCCGTCGACGCCGTGGTCGTGTCGGGAGACGTGTACGACCGGGCGGTGCCGCCGCTCGCCGCCGTCGAGCTGTTCGACGACGCCCTGCACCGCCTCGCCGACCTCGGTGTGCCGACGGTGATGATCTCCGGCAACCACGACTCGGCCCGCCGCCTCGGGGTGGGCGCCGGGCTCATCGACCGGGCCGGCATCCACCTGCGCACCGACCCGGCGGGCTGCGGCACCCCGGTGGTGCTGGCCGACGCCCACGGGGACGTCGCCCTCTACGGGCTGCCGTACCTGGAACCGGCACTCGTGAGGGCCGGGTTCGGCGTGGAGAAGGCGGGGCACGAGGCCGTCCTCGCCGCCGCCATGGACCGGGTGCGCGCGGACCTCGCCACCCGCGCGCGCGGCACCCGTTCCGTCGTCCTGGCGCACGCCTTCGTCACCGGCGGCGAGCAGAGCGACAGCGAGCGGGACATCACCGTCGGCGGGGTCGCCGCCGTGCCCCGCGGCGTCTTCGACGGCGTCGACTACGTGGCGCTCGGCCACCTGCACGGGTGCCAGACCCTCACCGAGCGCGTCCGGTACTCCGGTTCGCCGCTGCCGTACTCCTTCTCCGAGCACCGGCACCGCAAGAGCATGTGGCTCGTCGACCTGGACGCGGAGGGATCGGTGACCGCCGAGCGGGTCGACTGCCCGGTGCCGCGCGCGCTGGCCCGGCTGCGCGGCACGCTGGCGGACCTGCTCGCCGACCCGGAGCTGACCCCGCACGAGGAGGCGTGGGTCGAGGCGACCCTCACCGACCCGGTCCGGCCGGACGAGCCCATGGCCCGCCTCACGGAGCGGTTCCCGCACACGCTGAGCCTCCTCTTCGACCCCGAGCGCGCCCCCGACGAGCCCGGTGTGTCCTACGCCCGGCGGCTCGCCGACCGCAGCGACCAGCAGATCGCGGAGGACTTCGTGGCCCACGTGCGCGGGGCCGGGCCCGACGGGCACGAACAGGACGTACTGCGGGAGGCGTTCGAGGCCGTGCGCGTGGACGACACCGTGCGGGAGGCGGCCCGGTGAGGCTGCACCGGCTGGACATCACCGCCTTCGGGCCCTTCGGGGCCTCCCAGAGCGTCGACTTCGACGACCTCTCGGCCGCCGGGCTCTTCCTGCTGCACGGCCCCACCGGCGCCGGCAAGACCTCCGTCCTCGACGCCGTCTGCTACGCGCTGTACGGCTCGGTCCCCGGCGCCCGGCAGAGCGGCGGCCAGGCCATGACGCTGCGCAGCGACCACGCCGCCACCGGTACCCGCACCGAGGTGCGCCTCGAACTGACCGTCGCGGGGCGCAGGCTGGAGATCACCCGGCAGCCGCCCTGGGAGCGCCCCAAGAAGAAGGGCGTCGGCACGACCGTCGACAAGGCGCAGACCTGGCTGCGCGAGTACGACGGCGCGGCCGGCACCTGGAAGGACCTCAGCCGCTCCCACCAGGAGATCGGCGAGGAGATCACACAGCTCCTCGGCATGAGCCGCGAACAGTTCTGCCAGGTCGTACTCCTGCCCCAGGGCGAGTTCGCCCGGTTCCTGCGCGCCGACGCGGAGGCACGCGGCAAGCTGCTCGGCCGGCTCTTCGACACCCGGCGGTTCGCCGAGGTCGAGAAGCACCTCGCCGAACGGCGCCGCGGCACCGAGGCCCGGGTGCGCGAAGGGGACGCCGCGCTGCTGGCCGACGCCCACCGGATGCAGCAGGCCGCGGGCAGCGCCATGGACCTGCCGGAGCTGACGCCGGGCGAGCCGGGCCTGGCCGACGCGGTGCTGGAAGCCGCCGCCCTCGCCCGCGCCGCCGCCCGGGAACGGCTGGCGGTCGCCGACTGCCGCCTCACGGCCGCCGAGTCCGCCCGGGCCGCCGCCGAGCGCGACCTGGCCGACGCCCGCGAACTCGACCGGCTGCAACGCCGGTTCGCCGAGGCGCGGGAGCGGGCCGCGCGGCTGGCGGAGCGGGCCGACGACCACCGCGCGGCGCGCGAGCGCATGGAGCGGGGCCGCAAGGCCGAGGCGGTGGCCCCCGCCCTGGAGCTGCGGGACGCCGCCGAGAGGGAACACCGGGCGGCGGCAGCCGCGGAAGCACGCGCGCGTGTCCCGCTGCCGCGGGCACTCGCCGACGCGGGCGCCGCGGGACTCGCCGCCGCCGCACGCCGGGCCGCCGAGGAACTGGGCGGCCTCGCCTCGGCCCGGCGCGCCGAGAGACGCCTCGCCGAGCTGGTCCGGGAACGGGCGGGCCTCGACCGGCAGGAACGCGCCGACGAGGAGGCCCGGCAGGAGGCGGAGGCATGGCTCGCCGACTGGGAGACCACCCGCGCCGGGCTCCAGACGCGCGTCGACTCGGCGCAGGAGGCCGCGACCCGCGCCGAACAGCTCGCCGTGCAGCGCGATCCGGCGCGGCGGCGGCTCGTCGCCGCCCGGCGGCGGGACCGGCTCACCGACGACACCGAAGCGGCCCGGCGGCAGTCCCTCCTCCTCGCCGAAGCGGCCGTCGAGGCCCGCGACGCATGGCTCGACCTCAAGGAACAGCGGCTGCACGGCATCGCCGCCGAACTCGCCGCGAACCTCACCGACGGCGCTCCCTGCGCCGTGTGCGGCGCCACGGAACACCCCGCCCCCGCGCGCAAGGGCGCCGGACACGTCGACCGTGCGGCGGAGGAGCGCGCCCTGGCCGCCTACCAGGTGGCCGACGAACGGCGCGCGGAGGCCGAACGGCACCTGGGCACCGTACGGGAGGACCTCGCCGCCGCCACGGCGGAAGCCGGTGACGCGCCCACGGAGCGGCTGGCCGAGGAGGCCGAGGAGATCGAACGGGACTACACCCGCGCCCGGACGGACGCCTCCGGGCTGCACCCCGCGCAGCAGGCGCTGCGGCGGGCCGAGCACGAGCGCGAGGAGCGCGTCGCCGCCCAGCAGCAGGCCGCCGTCCGCTCCGCGTCCCGGGCCGAGGCGCGCGAGCGGCTGGAGCACGAGCAGAGCGCTCTGGAGGCGGAGCTGGCGCGGGCACGCGGTGCCGCCGAGAGCGTGGAGGCACGGGCGGCGCAGCTCGAGCGGCAGGCCACGCTGCTCACGGAGGCCGCCGACACCTCCCGCGCCGCCGCGGACACCGCCCAGCGGCTCAAGGACGCCGACGCGCGCCTCGCCGACGCCGCCTTCCGGGCCGGCTTCGACACCCCGGCGGAGGCCGCCGCCGCCCTCCTCGACGACACCGCCCACCGTGAGCTGCAACGGCGGCTCGACGCCTGGCAGTCCGAGGACGCCGCCGTCCGCGCGGTCCTCGCCGAGGCCGACACCGCAGACGCGGCCCGGCGACCGCCCGCCGACCTCGCCGCGGCGGAGCACGCCGCCGCCGAAGCGGGCCGGCGCCTGCGCGAGGCGGCCTCGGCCCGTGACGCCGCCGCCCGGTGCTGCGCCGAGCTGGACCGGCTCTCCGCGCAGGCGGCCACCGCCGTGCGCCGGCTCGCCCCGCTGCGCGAGGAACACACCCGGGTCGCCCGCCTCGCCTCCCTGGCGGCGGGCACCTCCGCGGACAACGAACGGCGGATGCGCCTGGAGTCCTACGTCCTGGCCGCCCGCCTGGAGCAGGTCGCCGCCGCCGCCACCGCCCGGCTGCTGCGCATGTCCTCCGGCCGCTACACCCTCGTCCACTCCGACGACCGCACCGGACGCGGCCGCAGCGGACTCGGCCTGCACGTCGTCGACGCCTGGACGGGCCGCGAACGCGACACGGCCACGCTGTCCGGCGGCGAGACCTTCTTCGCCTCGCTCGCCCTCGCGCTCGGCCTCGCCGACGTCGTCACCGACGAGGCGGGCGGCGTCCGCCTGGACACCCTCTTCATCGACGAGGGCTTCGGCAGCCTCGACGACCAGACCCTCGACGAGGTCCTCGACGTCCTCGACTCACTGCGCGAGCGGGACCGCAGCGTCGGCATCGTCAGCCACGTCGCCGACCTGCGCCGCCGCATCCACGCCCGGCTGGAGGTCGTGAAGGGGCGGTCGGGTTCGGTCCTGCGGCAGCGGGGCGCCGGCTGAGTGCCCTCGCGGGTGCCGGCCGCTCCCGGCCGCCGCGGCGCGGACGCGGTCAACTGCCGTTGCCCGGCGGCGTGTAGGTTCTGCCGCATGGTGCGATACGCGGAGCCGGGCCGGGTGGAGTGGGTCGAGTCGGGCGGAGGACCGCTCATCGCGGTCCCGGAGACGGTCCTGCCGTTCTGGACCGGGGCCGACGGCGAGGAGACGGACTCCGACTACGACCGGGCCTGCGAGGTCGACGGCCACGTCGGACTGCTTCCCGTCGGAGACGCCACCGCCCTGGTGCTCGGCGACGAACCCGCCGCCACCGCCTACCTGCCCGACCACGGCACCTTCGTGCGCTGGTGCGCCGCGGACTCCGAGGACGAGGTGCTGGCCGGTGTCCCCGCCGCCCTCGGCACCGCCGAGTGGGAGCCCGAGGTGTCCTGGCGTGTGCCCGGCCCGGTGCTGCTGTTCGACGCCGCCTGGCCCGGCGCCGCTTCCGACCGCGCCGGCCGCGCCCGGGTCGCGCTCCGGTCCGGCCGGTACGCGGTGCGCGCGGCGACGGTGCGCCCCGGGCCGGAGACCTGGCTGAGCCTCGTGCACCTGCGTCGGCTGTCCGACCGCTGAGCCACGCGATATCGACGTGCGGGGCGGCCCCGATCCGCCCATCATGGGTGCCCATGCCACGACTTCCCCACCCCGCCCCCGAAGACCTGCGCCGCGACCCACTGCCCCTGCGCGGCCGGACCGCCCTCGTCACCGGAGCCAGCCGACGCGGCGGCATCGGACACGCCGTGGCCCGGCGGCTAGCGGCGTACGGCGCCAGTGTCTACCTGCACCACCACGTGCCGCACGACGCCGCTATGCCGTGGGGCGCCGACCGCCCCGAGGACGTGGCCGCCTCCGTGCGCGCGGCGCTCGGCGACCCCGGTGCCGCCGTGCACGCGGGCCCCGGCGACCTCACCCGCCCCGACGCACCCCGCGAACTCCTCGAAACCGCCGTCGACGCGCTCGGCGGACGGCTCGACGTCCTCGTCGCCAACCACGCGCTCAGCGGCTCCGACGGCACCCTCGACGCCATCGACGCCGCCATGCTCGACGCGCACTGGCAGACCGACACCCGCTCGGTCCTGCTGCTGATCCAGGCCTACGCCCGCCACCGCGCCGCACTGCCGCCGCGCACGCCCGGCGGACGCGTCGTGACGATGACCTCCGGACAGGACATCGCCGGCGGCATGCCCGGCGAGATCGCCTACGCGCTCCAGAAGGGCGCGCTCGCCTCCGTCACGCGTTCCCTGGCGACGGCCCTGGCCGAGCACGCCGTCACCGTGAACGCGGTCAACCCCGGTCCCGTCGACACCGGTTACCTGACCGGGGAGGAGTACGACGCCGTCGCCGCGCGCTTCCCCGCCGGGCGGTGGGGCGTGCCCGACGACCCGGCCCGCCTCATCGCGTGGCTGGCCACGGACGAGGCGGAGTGGGTCACGGGTCAGGTGATCGACTCGGAGGGCGGCTTCCGGCGGTGATCAGACGGTGAGGCGAACGGCCGTCACAGCCGCGACAGTTCGTCCACCAGGTCGTCCAGGCCCAGCGAACCCTGGGAGAGGGCCGCCATGTGCCACGCCTTCAGGTCGAAGGAGTCGCCGTGCCGCTCGCGGGCCTTCTCCCGGCCGAGGAGCCACGCCCGCTCACCGAGCTTGTAGCCGATCGCCTGGCCCGGGATCGTCAGGTAACGGGTCAGCTCGCTCTCCACGAAGTCCGCCGGACGGCTGCTGTGCGCGCCGAAGAACTCCTGCGCCAGCTTCGGCGTCCAGCGCTCACCCGGGTGGAACGGCGAGTCCGCGGGGATCTCCAGCTCCAGGTGCATGCCGATGTCCACGATGACCCGGGCCGCCCGCATCATCTGCGCGTCCAGGTAGCCCAGACGCTGCTCGGCGTCGGTGAGGAAGCCCAGCTCGTCCATCAGCCGCTCCGCGTACAGCGCCCAGCCCTCGGCGTTGGCGCTGACCATGCCCACGGACGCCTGGTAGCGGGAGAGGTCGTCGGCCACGTGCGTCCACTGGGCGAGCTGGAGGTGGTGGCCCGGAACGCCCTCGTGGTACCAGGTGGAGACCAGGTCGTACACGGGGAAACGGGTCTGGCCCATCGTCGGCAGCCAGGTGCGGCCGGGACGGGAGAAGTCCTCCGACGGGGACGTGTAGTACGGCGCCGCCGCGCTGCCGGGCGGGGCGATGCGCGACTCCACCCGCCGTACCCGCTCGGCGAGTTCGAAGTGGGTGCCGTCCAACTGCTCGATCGCCTGGTCCATCAGGCCCTGCAGCCAGTCGCGGACCTCGTCCACGCCCTCGATGTGCCTGCCGTGCTCGTCCAGGTGCGCCAGCGCCACCCATGGCGTCCGCGCACCCGGCAGGATCTTCTCGGCCTCCGTCTTCATCTCGGCCAGCAGACGGTGGTACTCGGCCCAGCCGTAGGCGTACGCCTCGTCCAGGTCCAGGTCGGTGCCGTTGTAGTAGCGCGACCAGCGGGCGTAGCGCTCGCGGCCCACCGTCTCCGGGGCGCCCTCGATCGCGGGCGCGTACACGTCGCGCATCCAGTCCCGCAGCTCGGCCACGGCCGCGGTCGCCCCCCGCGCCGCCTCGTCCAGCTCCGCGCGCAGCGCCTCGGGACCGTCGGCGGCGAAGTCCTCGAACCAGCCGCGCCCCTCACCGGTGTCCGCCCACTCGCCGAGCTGCTCGACGAAGGTGGCGGTCGGCCGCGGCGCCGCGTACAGCCCGCGCTCCAGACCCAGCGACAGGGACTCGCGGTACCCCGCGAACGCCGCCGGAACCGCGCGCAGCCGCTCGGCGATCCGGGCCCAGTCCTCGTCGGTCTGCGTCGGGGTGAGGGTGAACACCTCGCGCACCGAGTGGGCGGCGGTGCCCATGTTGCCGACCGAGCGCAGGCCCTCGTCGGCCTCGTGCACCGCCAGTTCGGCCGTCAGGCGCTCGCGCAGCAGCCGGGCGCAGCGCCGCTCCACGTCGCTGTCCCCGCCGGGCCGCCGCTCCGCCTCGGCCAGCCGGGCGAGGGTGGTGCGGGCCAGCTCCGCGAGGGCCTCCTGCCCGGCGGGCGAGAAGTCGGGCAGACGGCTGGAACTCTCCGCGACGCCGAGATAGGTACCGGTGACGGGGTCGAGGGCGATGAGCTCGTCGACGTAGGCGTCGGCGACCTCGCGGGGCAGCGGGTTGTTCGTCTCTGACATGCGGACATCCTCATACGGACACCGGTGCCGCGTCAGCCCGTCGGGCCCGCCCCGGCGGCGTGGGCGGCCGGATTTCGCTCAGGGCGTGGCCGTGGGCGCCGCCGGGGCCGGTGCGGGCGCGGCCGGCGGCAGCAGGGGGCCGCACTCCCACTGCTGGAAGATCAGCCGGGTCTCGACCCGGGCCACCTCGCGCCGGGAGGTGAACTCGTCCAGGACCAGCCGCTGCAGATCCGTCATGTCCGCGACCGCGACATGCACGAGGTAGTCGTCCGGGCCGGTGAGGTGGAAGACGGTGCGCGACTCGGGCAGCGCCCGGATCCGGTCCACGAACGGGCCGACCAGCTCCCGCCGGTGCGGGCGCACCTGCACCGACAGCAGGGCCTGGAGACCGCGCCCCAGCTTCGCCGGGTCCAGTTCGAGGCGGTGGCCGAGGATCACCCCGGCCCGCCGCAGCCGCGCCACCCGGTCCAGACAGGTCGACGGGGCGACGCCGACCCGGTCGGCGAGATCGCGGTAGGTGGTCCGGGCGTCGTTCTGCAGCAGCCGCAGCAGATGGAGATCCACCGGATCCAGTACGACGGAATCGGCCATGGCCCGAACGTAGCACGGGGCTTGCCCCCATCGGCCCGGCCGGTGTTCACCCTTCCGTCATGGACTCAGCGCGCACGCACACGTCACCACCCGACGACGTACGCACCACCGCACCCACGGGCAGGGCACTGGCCACCGAGGCCGTGCACGCCGGCCGCGACGACCTCGCGGCCCAGGGACTGCACGCCCCGCCCATCGACCTGTCCACGACCTACCCGTCGTACGACAGCCGGGGCGAGGCCGCCCGCATCGACGCGTTCGCCGCCACCGGCGCCGAGCCGGACGGGCCACCGGTCTACGGCCGCCTCGGCAACCCGACCGTCGCCCGCTTCGAAACGGCGCTGGCCCGGCTGGAGGGGACCGGGGCCGCCGTCGCCTTCGCCAGCGGCATGGCGGCGCTCAGCGCGGTCCTGCTGGTCCGCGGCTCGATGGGACTGCGGCACGTCGTCGCCGTCCGCCCGCTGTACGGCTGCAGCGACCACCTGCTCACCGCCGGGCTGCTGGGGTCCGAGGTCACCTGGACCGACCCGGCGGGAATCGAGGACGCGCTGCGTCCGGACACCGGCCTGGTACTGGTGGAGTCGCCGGCCAACCCGACGCTGGCCGAGGTCGACCTGCGGGCCGTGGCGCACGCCTGCGGGTCGGTGCCGCTGCTCGTGGACAACACCTTCGCCACGCCCGTGCTCCAGCGCCCCGCCGAACAGGGTGCCCGGCTGGTGCTGCACAGCGCCACCAAGTACCTCGGCGGGCACGGGGACGTGCTGGCCGGAGTGGTCGCCTGCGACGAGGAGTTCGCCGGGAAGCTGCGGCAGGTCCGCTTCGCCACGGGCGGCATCCTCCACCCGCTGGCCGGCTACCTGCTCCTGCGCGGGCTGTCCACCCTGCCCGTGCGGGTCCGGGCGGCGTCCGCCAACGCGGCCGAACTGGCCGGACGGCTGGCCGCCGACCCGCGGGTGGCCCGCGTCCACTATCCCCGCATCGGCGGCGCGATGGTCTCCTTCGAGGTCCACGGCGACCCGCACGAGGTCGTCGGCGGCGTCCGGCTGATCACCCCGGCGGTCAGTCTCGGCAGCGTCGACACCCTCATCCAGCACCCGGCGTCCATCAGCCACCGCATCGTGGACGCGGACGACCGGCGGGGCGCCGGGGTCGGCGACCGGCTGCTGCGGCTGTCGGTCGGCCTGGAGGACGTCGACGACCTGTGGGCCGACCTGGACCGGGCGCTGGGGGAGCGGCGGACCGGGGTGGTCACCCCGGGAGAGGCACTGACACCGGCCGGGTGAGGCGCGGTGCTGTGGCCCCGGGGGCGGGGCGCGGTGGCCGCGGGGGCGGGGGCGGGGTGGCCGCGGGGCCGTCGTATCCGGTCGGTTCGCTCTCGGTCCGCAGCCGTGCGGTGGGCCGGGGTCGCGGTGCCCGCGGTCCGTGGTCTCGCGCCGTCGGGTTCTGGTGCGGCAGTGGGGTCGTGGGCCGGGGGCGCGGTGCCCCCGGCCCATTAGTCCCGGGCGGCCCGTTCCCCGTGCGGGAGACGCGCCGCCGACCGGGCCGCGGGGTCCAGCCGGGCCGTGACGACCAGGGTCCCCTCCTCGATCTGGTAGTCGAGGGGGAGGCCCAGGCCGCGCATCGCGGCGACCATGCCGGTGTTGGACGCCTGCGTGACCGCGTACACGCTCTCGCAGCCCGTCTCCGCCGCCATCGCGACGAGCCGCGCGAGCAGTTCCCCGCCGATGCCGCGGCGCTGCCACGCGTCCTCGACGAGGAGCGCGACCTCCGTCTCGTCCCCGTCCCACAGCAGGTGGCCGAGCCCGACGATCCGCCCCGAGGAGGTCTGCACGGCCAGGGTGCGGCCGAAGCGCGGGCTGAGCAGGTGGTTGAGGTACCGGTCGGCGTCCCCGACCGGGCCGTGGTAGCGCATCCCCAGGGTCCGCGCCGAGCAGCGCTCGTGCATCGCCTTCGCGGCCGGGACGTCACGGGTGTCGGCCCGGCGCACGGTGATGTCACCGCCCTCGGGCAGCGTCAGCACGTCGCGGCCGTGCGGGAGCCGCGGCCCGAGCCGGGCGTCCAGCTCGACCAGGGCCCGGGCCCGTGCGAACTCGGCCGGTGTGAAGGGAAGATGGGGGCGTTCCACGCTGATCACCCCGCCCTCGGGGGCGCGCAGCCGCAGCACGGTGTCCTCGAACACGCCCTCCGGCGGCACGACCGCGGCGGGCGCGGCTCCCGGGACGGCGGGCAACGACCGGATGGTGCACCGGCCCAGCAACTGCCGCAGTGCCAGCGGCAGTTCGGCCGGGTCCAGGGCCGTACGGGCGGCCAGGCCCAGCACCCGGGTCGGCGCGTCCACCAGGTCGTGCGCGTCCGCCCGCTCGGTCCAGGTCCGCGTGCCGCCCGCCGTCGTCACCACCTCGGCCAGCCCGGCCCCGTCCAGCCCGCCCGGGGCACGGAGCAGGAACTCGTCCACCGTGCCCTCGGCCAGCGGGTGCGTCTGCAGGCTCAGGATGTCGATCCGCCGGTCGGCGAGGGCCGCGCACAGCACGGCCAGCGACCCCGGTGCGTCCCGGACCGTCGTCCGCAGCCGCCACAACGCGCTGTCGCCGCCCTCGTGTCCGGTCCGCACGGACCCGGCCGGCCGCACGACGGACGGCGGCCGGGCGCCGGTATCGTCCGCCGGCGGCGCGTGCCCGTGGCGTCGTGACCGGCGGGACCTCAGGCACGCCGTGGCGATCAGCGCCGCCACCGAGGCCAGCACCATGGCGGGTACGGCGTTGCCGTGTCCGGCGAGGCTCGCCACGGCGTCCGTCACGTCAGACATGTCTCGACTCATGCACCCACTGTGCGCGAGCGGTGTTGCGTGATCGCGAACGCACTGTGACCGATGGGTAAAGAGCGATACCGGGGCATTCGGGAGGAATCGGCGCAGGCCGGGGGAAGTCGGCGCGGCCCCGGGGGAAGTCGGCGCGGCCCCGGGGGAAGTCGGCGCGGGCCCCGGGAGCGGGCACGAGTCGACGCGCCGCCGGAGTGCTCCCGGGCACGCTCGCGCGCCGCGCACCGGGGGATGACGCCGGCGCGCGGCATGCCGACAGGCTACGGGACTACTGGCCGACCCGGCCCGGCCGCAGCACCTTCGTGAACAGCACCGTGCCGTCCTGCTCGCGCAGCCGCACCGTCATGTCGGCGCTGTCGCCGTCGATGTCGACCTCGCCGAAGAACTGGTAGCCGCCCGCGGGGGAGACGTTCGAGGCGGTCGGCGCCTTCACGAAGACCCGTTCGGGGCCGAACGTGCCGTCCAGCTCGCTGGTGGGGAACGCGCCCGCGTTGAGCGGCCCGGACACGAACTCCCAGAACGGCTCGAAGTCGCCGAACGCGGCCCGCGAGGGCTGGTAGTGCTGGGCCGAGGTGTGGTGCACGTCGGCCGTCAGCCACACCGTGCCCGTGATCCGCCGGTGCTTGACGAAACGCAGCAGCTCCGCGATCTGCAGCTCGCGCCCCAGCGGCGCACCGGGATCTCCCTGCGCGACGGCCTCGATGTTCGGCTCGCCCTCGGTGGCGTCCGGCACGACCAGACCGATGGGCATGTCCGCCGCGATCACCTTCCACACCGCACGCGAGCGGGCCAGCTCCCGCTTGAGCCACTCCAGTTGCTCGCGGCCCAGGATGCCCTGCGGGTCGACGCGCTGGCCGCCGGGGGAGTTGGCGTTGCGGTAGGTCCGCATGTCCAGCACGAACACGTCGAGCAGCGGACCCTGGCGCAGCACCCGGTGCACCCGTCCCTCCCGCGCGCCGGGACGCAGGGTGGAGACGGGGAAGTACTCGCCGAACGCGCGCCGGGCCCGTGCGGCCAGGACGTCCACGCTCTTCTCGGTGTACCGGTCGTCCGTCTCCGCGATCACCTGGCCCGGGTACCAGTTGTTGCGCACCTCGTGGTCGTCCCACTGGACGACGGACGGGACCTGGGCGTTGAAGCGGCGCAGGTTCTCGTCGAGCAGGTTGTAGCGGAAGTTGCCCCGGAACTCGGCGAGTGTCTCGGCGACCTTGGACTTCTCCTCGGTCGTGATGTTCCGCCAGGTGCCTCCGCCGGGCAGCGCCGCCGTCTCCGGGATGGGGCCGTCGGCGTAGATGTTGTCGCCGCTGCACAGGAAGAAGTCGGGGTCCAGGGCGCCCATGGCGTCGTAGATGCGGTAGCCGCCGAGGTCGGGGTTGATGCCCCAGCCCTGGCCCGCGAGGTCGCCGGACCACACGAAACGCACGCCGTCGCGCCGGCGCACCGGCGCGGTGCGGAAGGTGCCGGTGACCGGCTCCCCGGTACGGCGCGGGTCGTCCGGGTCGGCCAGGAGCACGCGGTAGTGGATCTGCTCGCCCGGCGGCAGCCCGTGCAGCCGCGTGGTGCCGGTGAAGTCGGTGGCGCCGCCGAGCAGCGGGCCGTGCCACCGGTGCGGGTGGCGGAACGACTCGGTCGCGGACGTCTCGACGATCATCCGGGCCGGCCGGTCGGACCGCACCCACACCAGACCGGAGTGGGAGGTCACGTCTCCCGTCTGCACGCCCCAGCCCGCTCCCGGCCGCCCCGAGCGGGCGAACGCGGGCGCCGCCCCGAGGGCGGTGGGCAGGGTCAGGGCCGCCGACGCGGCGAGCGAACCGCGCAGCACGCTGCGGCGGCCGGGCAACGGACGGTGGGACATGGACGCGCCTCCAGGAACGGGGTCCGGCCGGTGCTCCGGCCGGGGTGCGCAGCCAGACCTACTGGCACGGTGCGGCGTCCGCGGAAACGGCGGGTGAACAGACCGGGCCCCGGGACACCCGGACACCCCGCGGTTCACGCCCGGCGCGGGGCGGCGTCACCCCGCCGACGCCATCCTCGCCACCCCCGCCCGGATCCGGGCCGGCGTCAGGTGCGCGTAGCCCAGCACCAGCCGCACCCCGCCGCCCGCCCCCGGCCCGGCCGCCGTCCCCTCGTGCCGGTACGCCGACAGCGGGCGCACCGCGCCGCCCGCCTCCGTCACCCGCTTCAGGAAGCGCTCCTCGGGACCGTACCGTTCGGGAAGCGTGGCGATGGCGTGCAGGCCGGCGGCGATGCCGGTGACCCGTGCGCCGGGGAAGTGCCCGGCCAGCGCCGCGACCAGGGCGTCGCGGCGCTCCCGGTAGGCACGCTGGCAGACCCGCAACTGCCGGTCGTAGTCGCCGCGTTCGACGAAGCGGGCGAAGAGTGCCTGGTCCAGGGCCGGGTGTCCGAGGTCGGTGGTGCGCTTGCGCTCGACGACGTCGTCGGCCAGCCGGTCCGGCACCAGCAGCCAGCCCAGCCGCAGCCCCGGGGCGAGGGACTTGCTGACCGAGCCCGTGTAGGCGACGCGTTCCGGGTCGAGCCCCTGGAGCGCGCCGACCGGAGCGCGGTCGTACCGGAAGTCGCCGTCGTAGTCGTCCTCCAGGACGAGGCCGTCCACGGACCGTGCCCAGGCGAGCAGTTCGGCACGGCGCCGCGCCGAGTAGGCGATCCCGGTGGGGAACTGGTGGGCCGGTGTCGTCACCACCACGCGTACACCCGAGGCGTGCAGCGCAGCCGGGGCGAGCCCCTCGGCGTCCAGGGGCAGCGGCACGGTGCCGATGCCCGCCGAGGCGTACAGCGCGCAGTGCTGGGGGCTGCCGGGGTCCTCGACGCCCGCGGTGCGCGTCCCGCGCGCGTGCAGCACCCCCGCCAGCAGCGCGGTCGCCTGCGCCACCCCGGAGACCACCACGATCCGCTCGGGGTCCGCCACCACGCCCCGGCGCCGCGCGAGCAGTTCGGCCAGGGCAGTCCGAAGCCGGGGCAGCCCCCGCGGGTCGGGGTAGCCGAGAGCCTCGTGCGGCAGGTCCGCCAGCACGCTCCGCTGCGCCGCGGCCCACGCCGGACGGGGGAAGAGAGACAGGTCGGGCGTCCCCGGCACGAAGTCCGCGTGGGCGCCCGAGGAGCGCGGGGCGAGGTCCCGCGCGCGCGGACGTGCGGCCCGGACGGCGTCACCCACCCAGGTCCCCGCGCCCCGCCCGCTGCGCAGGTACCCCTCGGCCGTGAGCTGTTCGTACGCCTCCGTGACCAGCCCCCGCGACACGCCGAGGTCGGCCGCCAGGTCCCGGCTCGACGGCAGGCGGGTGCCCGCGGCGAGCCGGCCCGAGCGGACCGCGTCCCGCAGCGCCTCCTGCAGCGCGCGCCCGCGCGCCCGGGCCGGTGCCGATGCGGCGGGCAGCAGCAACTCCCACGCTGACGTCATGAAAACGGCCCCCCCGAGGTTCGCGCATCCCAATCGCCCCCATTTTACGAGGGGTTGGACGTGCTGGTGCGTAAACCGGAGTGACAGACCACAGCGAGGGGGCAGGCTGATGTCGGGCCCCGGAATCGTACGCGCAATTCAGGAGCGCCCGTGGACGCCAAGAACCGTTTCGAGACGAAGGTCACCTTCGCTCTCTCCCGACTCGAATGGCTGGGCTTTCTCGCCGTATCGCTCGTGCTCGCGGTCCAGCACCGTACGGAAATCCGCTGGGGCGTTTTCGTGCTGTTGTTCACCGTGATCGACGCCATCGGATACATTCCCGGAGCGATCGCCTTCCGGCGCCGCCCGGGCCGCCCGGTCCCACGAGGCTACTACGTGGCCTACAACACGATGCACAGCCTGGTCACCGCCGGTGTCCTGGCCGGGGCGTGGGCACTGTTCGTCCGGCCGGAATGGGCGCTGCTGGCCCTTCCGATCCACCTCATGGGCGACCGGGCCCTCTTCGGGAACTCCCTGAAACCCTTCGGTGTCTCCTTCGAACCGGAAACCAGCCCGGCGTTCCGTTCGTTCGAGCGGGAATACGAGCCGGAACGGGACGCCCGGGGTTTTCACGTACCGGGCAGGAGCGGTTCCGCGACACATTCCGTGGAGGGTACCGATGCCGTCCGTGCTTGACACGCTCGCCGCGCACAGCGACAACCCCAGTTCCTTTCTCGCCCTCAACAGCGGGAACTCCTACTTCCAGGACGACCGGTTCGACGGGGCCTGCGCCTACCGCACCTCCGGCCGCTACGTCCTCCAATTCGGCGGCCCCTTCACCGCCCCCGAGCACCGCGCGCCCCTGCTGGAGGCCTTCGCCGCCCACACCGGACGCCGCCTGGTCGCCGTCCAGTTGCAGCGCGCGGACGCCGAGCTGTACGCGGCGCACGGGTTCACGGTCAACCAGATCGGTGCCTCGTACGCCGTCGACCTGAGCCGCTTCACGCTGCGCGGCTCGCGGTTCGTGCGCCTGCGGAACAAGATCTCGCGCGCCCGGCGGGCCGGACTGGAGGTCGACGAGGTGCTCGACGGCGACGACTGCGCCGAACTCGACCGCATCGACCAGCACTGGCTGCGGGACAAGGGGCGGCACGTCAAGGAGCTGCGGTTCCTGGTCGGCCAGCGGACCGGCAGCCTGCAGCGGCACCGGCGCCTGTTCGTCGGCCGGATCGGCGGCGAGGTGGTCGGCTACGTCAACTACTCGCCCGTCTACGGCAGCCGGCCCGGCATGCTGCACGACCTCAGCCGCCGCCACCCCGACGCGCCGCCCGGCGTGATGGAGGCGCTCAACGCCACCGTCATGGAACGGCTCACCGCCGACGGAGCCGGCTGGCTGCACTTCGGGTTCACACCGTTCACCGGCCTCGACGCCGCCCACGAACTGCCGGGCGCCAGCAGCATGTTCAGCCGGTTCGCGCGCCTGCTGGCCGAGCGCGGGGAGGCGATCTACCCCGCGGCCTCCCAGCTCGAGTACAAGCAGAAGTGGGCCCCGCACGCCGTGCTCCCGGAGTACATCGCCTTCCGCGGCCGGCCCCGTCCCGGCGCCGTCTGGCAACTGCTGCGCGCCACCAACGCCGTGTGAGCACCGCCGCCCCGGCCGGGCCCGCCCGTGGACCGGCCCGTCCGCACCGCAGCCACGCCCCCCATCCATCCAGGAGGACCGCGCGCCCATGAGATTCCTCGAACGTGAACGCACCACCCTGGCCAAGCTGCTGCCCGACCTGGACCCCGCCCTGCGCGAGATCCCCCTCATGGAACTGGAACGGCCCGGCAGCCCGGGCATCCGCCTCTTCCGGGACAGCGGTGGCCCCGGCCTCCTGGTGCCCGAGTCCCACCAGGGACGCGGCGCCACCGCGCTGGACGCGCTGCGGGTCCAGCGGGCCATCGGCAGCCGCTCGCCGTCCCTGGCCGTGGCCACCACCATGCACCACTTCTCCATGGCCACCCTGGTCGGTCTCGGCGGCCTCGGCGACGGCCTGGAGTGGATGCTGATCGAGGGGGTGGCGTCGAGCAACCGCGTCATCGCCTCCGGCTTCGCGGAGGGCCGCCCCGGCGCGGGCATCCTGGACCCGTCGATGAGCGCCGCCGTGACCGCCGACGGCATCCGGATCAACGGCGTCAAACGGCCGTGCAGCCTGGCGCACTCGATGGACGTGCTCACCGCGGGCGTGGTCGTCCCGCGCGAGGACGGACAGGGCGACGAACTCGCCGTCGCCCTCGTGCCCGCCGACAGCGAGGGCCTGAGCGTCAGCGGCTTCTGGTCCAGCGCGTTCCTGGCGGGCGCCGAGAGCGAACAGGTCACGCTCACCGACGTCCTCGTCCCGCCGGAACTGGTCCTGCGCACCGCGACCGCCTCCGGGGACCGGCTCGACGAGCTGCAGACCGCCGGCCTGGTCTGGTTCCAGGTGCTGATGACCGGCAGCTACCTCGGCGCCGCCTCCGCGCTGGTGGAGCGCGTGCTGCTGAACGAGCGGATCCCCGAGCACGAGCGGGTGCGCCTCTACGTCGAGACCGAGGCCGCCATGGCCACGGCCGAGAGCATCGCCCGCCGGGTGGACGCCGGGGAACCGGACGAGTCGGCCCTCGCCCAGTCGCTGTGCGTGCGCTACGGGGTCCAGGACGCCCTCGCCCGCATCGTCCCCCGCGCGGTCGAACTGCTCGGCGGGCTGAACTTCATGACCTCCGACGAGGTGGGTCACCTGGCCGCCTGCGCCAACGGGCTGTCCCTGCACCCGCCTTCGCGCTCCCGCATGACGGGCCCGCTGGCGGCGTACCTGGCCGACGGCCCGCTGGCCATCGCCTGACCGTGACGGGCACCGGGGCCGGGCCGCGCCTCGCACTCCGGCCGCGCCGCCCCGCCCGGCGGCGAGCCGGCCGACGCACGCCGTGGCCGACCCCGCTGCCGCCGGCGGCCCGCCCCGAGCCCGGTCCGGCCCCCCACGGCCGTTCCCGGTCCGTCACCGTCCCGTCCCGTCCCACCCATCCCGTGCCGGCCGCCGTCCGCGCGTCCCCAGGTTCCACGGCAGCCGAAACCCGTCGAGGGGAGCCCACCATGCCACGAAACGCCCCATGCCCCACCGTCCTGCCCGTACCGACCCGCGCCGCCCGGCGCGAACGTCCCACCCTGCTGCTGACCGGTGGTTCCGGAGTGCTCGGGCGGGCCCTGATCGATGAACTGGCGCCCGACTACGACCTGCTCTGCCTGCGCCGCAACAGGCCCCTGCACGATCCGCGGGTCCGCGAGATCGAGGGCGACCTGCTCGCCCCGCGCCTCGGCCTCGGCGCCGCCGCCTGGTACGAACTGGCCCTGCGCGTCGACGTGGTGCTGCACTCCGCCGCCCAGACCAACTGGCGCACCCCGCCCGAGGAGATCGTGCGGACCAACACCGTCGGCGCGGAGACGATGCTCGACCTCGCGGCCCGCGCCGACGCCCCGTTCTACCTGGTCAGCACCGCGTTCGTCGCCAACACCCCGAGCGAGGAGGACCGGGAGCGCTTCCCGGGCGCCGCCGCCTACCTCGACTCCAAGAGCCGGGCCGAACATCTGACGCGCGAGGCGGGGCTGCCCGGTGCCGTCGTGCGGCCCTCGGTCGTCATGGGCCACTCCGCCACCGGCCGCATCGCCGGACAGCAGGGCCTCACCAAGACGATCGGCGCGATGGTCCTCGGACAGGTGCCGGTGCTCCCCGGCGCCCCCGACGCCCGCGTCGACATGATTCCGCAGGACTACGTCACCGGGGCCGTCGGCGCCCTGATCCGCGGCGGCGTCGGCAGCGGCGAGTACTGGCTCACCGCGGGCAGTCAGGCGCCCTCCGTGAGCGAGATCGCCGACACCTGCGCGGAGTTCGCCGTCCGCCACGGCCTGCCCCGGCCACTGCGGCCCCGGCTCATCCCCGTCGAGGCCGTGCACCGGCTGCTGCTGCCCATGCTGGAGGGCACCTCACTGCCCGCCTCGGTACGGCAGCGGTTCCGGCACTACGCCGAACTGCTCCTGGTCTTCCAGCGCGAGCTGCCGTTCGACACCTCCCTGGGCACTCCCCACTGCGGCACCCGCGTCACCCACGCCGACATCCACGCCGCGCTCGTGCGCAACCTGGAGAGCTGGGCGGCGGAGCGGTCCGACCTGCCCGTACGGCACCGTGAGCCCGCACCCGCGGCGGCCGGCAAGGAGGTGGCGTGATGACCGTGTCACCCCCGTCGACCGATGCCCCCGGAGCGGCCGAGCCGTCCGGAGCGGCCGTGCCGTCCGAGGCAGCCGAGCCGTCCGGAGCGGCCGAGACCGTCGGCCCCACGGCCCCCGTCGACGTCGCCGACCTCTACCTCAAGCACATCGGCTCCGGCCGCGCCGTCATGGGCCGGGTCATGGGCGGCATGGCCGAGGTCCGGTCCGAGGGCGCCTGGATCCACGCCGACGACGGCCGACGCTTCCTGGACTTCGGCGGCTACGGCGTCTTCATCCTCGGCCACCGCCACCCGGCCGTGGTCGAGGCCGTGCACCGGCAGATCGACACCCACCCGCTGGCCAGCCGCGTCTTCCTCGAACCCGTGGCCGCCCGCGCCGCCCAGGCGCTGGCCGCCCACACCCCGCCCGGCATCGACTACGTCCACTTCGTCAACTCCGGCGCCGAGGCCACCGAAGCCGCCCTGAAGCTGGCCCGCGCCCACGGACGCACCTCGGTGATCACCACCCGCCGCGGATTCCACGGCAAGACGCTCGGCGCGCTGAGCGTCACCGCGAACGACACCTACCAGACGCCCTTCCAGCCCCTGCTCCCCGACGTCACCCAGGTCGACTACGACGACCCGGCCGACCTCGAACAGGCGCTGGCCGCACGCCGCGACCGCGCCTGCGTCATCGTCGAACCCGTCCAGGGCGAAGGCGGCGTCCGCATCCCCCGCCCCGGCTACCTCCGCCAGGTCCGCGCCCTGTGCAGCACCTACGGCGCCCTGCTGGTCGTCGACGAGATCCAGACCGGCATGGGGCGCCTGGGCACCTGGTGGGGCGTCGACGCCGAAGGGGTGCGCCCGGACGTCCTGCTGGCCGGCAAGGGGCTCAGCGGCGGCGTCGTACCCATCGCCGCCATGGCCGCCACCGCCGAGGCGTACGGGCCGTTCAGCCGCGACCCCTACCTGCACACCTCCACCTTCGGCGCCTCGCCGATCGCCTGCGCCGCCGCGCTGGCCACCGTACGGGCGATGGAGACGGAGAACACCGTGGCCCGGGCCGCGGCACTCGGCCTGCGCCTGCGCGCCGCCGTACGGGAGGTGTGCGCGCCGTACCGGGGCGGCCTGGTCCGCGAGGTGCGCGGTCAAGGGCTGCTGATCGGCATCGAGTTCGCCGAGGAACAGGCGGTCGGCGAACTGCTGCTGGAGCTGATCGCGCGCGGCGTCCTCGTCAACCACTCCCTCAACTCCACCCGGGTGCTGCGCCTGACCCCGCCGGCCGTGGTCGACGACGAGGAGCTGGGCCTGTTCCTCACCACCCTCGCCGAGGCCCTGCACAGCACGGCCGGCCGCATGTCCGGCTGAGCGGCCGGCCCCCACGTCCCTCCGGAAAGGAACCCAACGTCCCATGCGCCACGTGGTCCTGCACGCCCTCGCCGAGGGTCTGGCACCCGCCGACGTCTACCGCCGCATCAGCGACTTCGGCCGCTACCCCGAGTACAGCGACGTCTTCCGCGAGGTGCGCGTCGAACCGCCGCTGCCCGACGGCTCCACCGTCTCCGACTGGACCGTCGAGTTCCGGGGCGGCCTGATGCGCTGGCGGGAGCGCGACACCTACTCGCCCGAGACGCACTCCCTCGCCTTCGAGCAGCTCAGCGGCGACTTCCAGACCTTCGAGGGCGGTTGGCGGTGCGAGCCGCGGGGCGAGGGCACCCTCGTCGTCTTCACCGCCGCCTTCGACCTGGGCATCCCCTCCCTGGCCGAGATCCTCGACCCGGTCGCGGAGTCCACGGTGCGCACCAACATCGCCCGCGTGCTGCGGGGCCTGGCGGACGCGGAGGTGATCGATGAACACGCGGCTGCGGCTCGTGGCTGACCGGTCGGCGACGACCGCCCGACCGCCGCACGAAGAGCCCCTGCACGAGGAACCCGGGCCGGGCGCCGCCCGCTGCCTGGGCCTGTACGCCAAGCTGGCCGCCGGGGTCACCGTCGTGACCGCCCGGGGCGAGGACGGCCCGCTCGGCATGACCGTCTCCGCCGTCACCTCGCTCTCCGCCCGGCCGCCGCTGCTGCTGGCCTGTCTGCGGGACGGCTCCCGCACCCTCGCCGCCGTCCGCTCCCACCGGACCTTCGCCGTGCACCTGCTGCGCGAGGAGCAGCAGGAGCTGGCCGGACGGTTCGCGTCCCCCACGACGACCGCCGCCGAGCGGTTCGCGGGGACGGACACCCGGCAGGTGCTGGGCGTTCCCGTGCTGGCCGGGTCGCTCGCGTGGTCGGTGTGCCTCACCGAGGACGTGCGCCGCTACGGCGACCACCACCTCGTCGTCGGCCGCGTGGCCGCCGTGCACGTGGGGCCGGGCCGCCCGCTGCTGTGGCACGACCGGAGGTTCGGCACGCTGACCGGACCGGTGCCGGGCGCCGCGGGATGACCGGGCAGCCGGCCGGGACGCCGTGCTGGGAACGGGCGGAACTGCCGCCCCAGCCCCAACTGCACGGTGTGGTCACCGCGGACGTGGTGGTCGTCGGGGCCGGTCTGGCCGGGCTGTCCTGCGCCTACCACCTCGCCGAACGGGCCCCCGGGCTCGACATCGCCGTGATCGACGCCCAGCACCCGGCCGCCGGGGCCAGCGGCCGGGGCACCGGCCTGCTGGGCCCCCGCGCGGGACCCGCCCTCGACCGCGCGGTGCGCCGCTTCGGCGCCGCGACGGCCGGCCGGATGCACCGGGCCAGTCAGCAGGCGGTACGGGACGTGCTGGACCTGTGCTCCCGGCTCGCCGTGCCCTGCGGGCTGCGGCCCGGCGAGCAGCTCATGGCAACCCGCTCGCCCGCGGGGCTGGCGGCCCTCGCGCGTCAGGCCCGCGCCTGCCGCGAACTGGGCCTGGACGTGCCCGTCCTGACCCCCGCCGGTATCCGCGAACGCGTCGGGTTCTCCTACCGGGCCGCGCTCCTGCACCGCCCGGCCGCCACCCTCGACCCGGCCGCCCTGACGTGTGCGCTGGCCCGCGCCTGCGCCGACAAGGGCGTGCGGTTCTACGGCCGCAGCCCGCTGCTGGCCCTGCGCCCCGGCGACCTGGTCGGCCCCGAGCTGGTCCTCCCGCACGGCCGTCTGTACGCCGGGCAGGCGGTGCTGGCCGTCAACTCCGCGGCCCAGGCGCTGAACCTGCCGGTCGGCACGATCCTTCCGCTGGAGGTGTACGCCGTCGCGACCGAGCCGCTGAGTCCCGCCGCGTACGAACTGCTGGGCGGACGCGCCGGGCCCGCCGTGGTCGACGCCGTGCCGCTGGCGCCGTACTTCCGCCTGCTGCCGGACGGGGGCCTGGTCGCCGGCGGCGGCACCGCCTCGGTTCCGGCCGGCCTCCCCGCGCCCCGCCTCCAGGCCCGGCGCGAGCGGGCCTGGGCCCGGCTGGAGCACTGGCTGCGGGGTCTGCACCCCGACCTGGCCCGGACGGGGGTCACCCACCGCTGGTCCGGCCGGATCGCCATGACCGGCGACGACCTGCCGGTGGTCGGGCCGGTGCCGGGGTACTCCGACGTCTGGTACATCGGCGGCTGCGGCGGCCATGGCCTCGCCCTCTCCGTGGCGCACGGCGCGTACGTGGCGAGGGCCCTGCTCGGCGAGCCCGACCCCGGCGAACCGCTGCCCTGGCACCGCTCGCGCGCCCCCCGTCTGCCCCTGTACGGACCCGTGCGCCCCCTGCTCCGCGCCGGTGTGGACGCACACGGATGGGCCGTGCGGCGTGTCTGCTGACGTCTGCCGCGCGTTGGTCGTCCCGTTCCAGTTCCTGAGATCGACCGGGAGGTTCTCATGCTGCGACCCGTCCTCGGCAAGGACGGCCGGCTGCCGCCGTCGGTGACCATGGGCACCGCCGACGTCGCCTTTCACCTGGCCGCGCGGGGCGGGCCGCTCCCCGTCGTGTTCGCGTTCGCGTTCGACGGCGGGCCGCCGACCCTGGACTCCGTACGGGCGAGGGTCGCCGAACGCGCCCACGGCATCGCGGCGTTGCACTACCGCATCGCCCGGGAGAGCCGCAGCTTCCGGCGGGTGGACCGGATCGCGGTGGACCGGCACGTGCACGAGACGTGGCTGCCCGAGGACAGCGACGGTGCGGCGACCGGACGGCTGATGCTCTCCCGGCCCGTGGGCGCCGACGGCCGGCCGCCCTGGGAGGTGTGGCTGGTCCACGGCCCGGCGGGCCGCCACACCCTCTGCTACCGCACCGACCACGCCTTCCAGGACGGGGTGGGCGCCGCCTACACCGCCCGCGCCCTGCTCGGTGACGACCCCGCGGGCGGCCCGGCCCCCCGGCCGCGCCGCCTGCCCACCGCGGCGGGCATCGCGGCCACGCTCGGGGACGTGGCGGGCGCCTTCGGCGCATCGACGGCCAAACCGGCCTTCGACGGGGTGTGCACCGGACGCGTCGACGTGTGCCACACGGACACCCCGCTCGCCCGGCTCCGCGCCCTGGGCCGCGCCCACGGAGCGACCGTGACCGACATGTACCTCGCCGCCCTCTCCCACGCCATCCGCACCTGGCACCTGAAGGAGACGGGCGCGGTCCACCCGCCGCTGCCCGTGGCGATCCCGATGTCCGTCCGTGCCCCGGGCGAGGAGCAGGCACCCGGCAACCGCATGATCACCGCCCGGATCCTGCTGCCGTGCGACGAGGAGTCGCCGCAGCGGGCGCTGGCCCGGGTCAAGGACGTGATGAACGGGCTGCGGGCCGGCCGGCGGCGCGACTCGATGCGGGTGCTGCTGGCGGCCACCCCGCGGTCGGCCGGCGCCCGGATCGGCGTCCGGCTGGTCCACGGCAGGCGCGTCGCGGGACCGGTGAGCAGTGTGGACTTCGGTCCGGCGCTGGTCCACCAGGGGCTCACGGCCCGGCGCGCGGCCGTCTACACGAGCGTCGCGTCCGGCATCCGCAGCGTGATCACGCTGACCAGCCAGCACGACACCGCCTGCCTGACCGTGGTGCACGACGAGGCGCTCCGCACCGCCGACGAACTCCCCGACCTGTGGCTCGCGGCCCTCCTGGAGCTGGAACGCCGGTGACGGCACGTCGTACGGAACGAGGCCCCGGGCGCCCGCCCGGGGCCTCGTCGCGCGGCACGGGGATCAGCCGGTGCCGCGCAGCGTTCCGGTCGTGAGGAAGGCGCACTTGGCGGCGGCCTCGCCGACCAGCGGCAGGTACAGGGCCAGCCGTTCCATCGCGTACGGCAGCGTGAACAGATCGGCGACCCGGGCGTCCCAGCCGTGCTCCTCCCACCACCGCTCGGGCTCGGCGAGCTGCCAGTTCCAGGCCGCCCCGATGGTGGCGAGGGCGTTCAGGAAGGGGGCCACCAGGGGCGAGTCCACCGCCCGGGCGTTCACGCACTCGGCACCGAAGGTGCTGCCGTCGGCGGACAGTTCGGTCATCGTGGCCACGACGTCCGCCACCTGGTCGGGGCGGAGGAAGTACAGCGGGGCCTCGCAGAGCCAGGCGGTGGGCCGGCCGGGATCGAAGCCCGCCGCGACCAGTTCCGCGCCCCAGGCCCCGGTGACGTCGGCCCCGACGGCGGTACGGCGTCCGCAGGTGACCGGGCTGCCGTCCAGTACGCGGTCCTTGAAGGCCAGGACGGAGGGCACCTCGACCTCGAAGAGGTGCACACCGGTGGGCCAGTCGAGCCGGAAGGCGCGGGTGTCGAGCCCGGACCCGAGGACGACCACCTGACGGCAGCCCGAACGGGCCGCGTTGAGCAGGTGGTCGTCGAAGAAGCGGGAGCGCACCACCTGCCAGTCCGGCAGCAACCGCTGCATCGGTCCGTCACCGGGCGGGCCGCCCTCGAACCCGGCCGTGTGCAGGAAGTCGGCGGCCCACGGGTCGAGGACGTACGGCGCGGGGCGCAGGGCCTCCGCGGCGTGCGCGGCCGCGGTCCAGAGCGCCGCGTGCGCGAGGCCCTCCGGGGCCCGGGCGGCGGGCACGGACGGCGACCGCGGTCCGGCGGGCGACGGCGGGCGGGTGGATTCCGGCATGGGACCTCCTGGAAAGGGGCGGAGCGTGACGGAAAGCGACGGAAAGCGGAGGGATCGGAGGAGCGGGGCAGCGTGACGGAGCGGTCGGGGGAGTGCCGGACGTGACGACCGGGCGGTACGGCTGAGCGGGACGACCGGGCACGGGGGACAGGGACAGGTCAGCCTGAGCGGCGGCGGCCCAGCAGGAAGGCCGCGGCACCCAGCGCGAGCATCCCCTTGGAGGCACGGGTGGGCCGCTGACCGCCCATCGCGGCGGGGGTGCGCGGCTCGTGGATGTTCAGCGCGAACTGGCGGTTGGCCACGTCGGACAGGACACCCCGGACCTGGTCCGGACTGGTGACGGCGGTCAGCAGCAACTCCATGGAGTTGCGGGCGAACTGGTTGCGGCCGAGGAACTCGCGGCCCAGGGCGAACAGGATCCTCGGCACCTCCCCCTGGAACACCTCCGGCAGCGTGATCTCGGGGGCCAGGCAGCGCACCGAGCCGTCCAGGTTGGCGAACGACTTGCCGAGCAGCGACACCGCCGGCGGTGAACCGATGCCCCGCTTGGTCGCCTTGGCCAGCACGGTGGTGAGGGAGACCCCGAAGTTCATGTCCTCCAGGGCCAGATGGGAGACCTTCGGTACGAAGGCCGCCATGTCGGCCGCGAACGCGGGCATGTTGGCCCACGGCGTCAGCCGGCCCATCTCCGCCCAGTGCTGGGCCAGTCCCGCGCCGTCGTTCTGCGCCAGCGTCATGAACAGCGGCAGCAGTTGCAGACTGGTGCGCCGGTCCAGCCGGCCGACCATGCCCCAGTCGATCAGCGTCGCCGGGCCCCCGGGGACGGCGAAGACGTTGCCCGCGTGCGGGTCTGCGTGGAAGAAGCGGTGGACGAAGTACCCGTGGTACATGAACCGCAGCAGATCCTTGCCGATCTCCACGCGTTCCCCGTCCGAGAAGTGGGAGCGGTCGACGTGCCGCACCGACTTCCCGTCCGCCAGCGACTGGACGAGCACCCGGGGACTGGCGTGCAGGACCCGGGGCACCTCGAGGGACCGGAAGGGCCGGACGTGCTCGCGGGCCTCGTCCATGTTGCGGGCCTCGCCGGTGAAGTCCAGCTCCGGTTCCATGGCGTCGAAGACCGAGCCGAGCATCGCCTCGATGTCGATGACCTCGTTGAACCGCGGAGCGACGCGGGCCACGATCCGCGACGCCCGGCGCATCAGCGCCATGTCCGCGAGCACGCCCTCGCGGATGCCGGGCCGCTGGATCTTCACCACGGCGGCCCGTCCGCCGGGCAGGGTCACCCGGTAGACCTGGGCGAGGGACGCCGCCCCCAGCGGGGCAGCGGTCTCGACGTCGTCGAAGCGCAGCTTCCAGTCCGGCCCCAGGTCCTGGGCCAGCACCGGTTCGAACTCCGAGAACGGCTGGACGTCGACTTCGTCGTGCAGGTTCTGGAGCTCGTCCCGGATGGACTCCGGAACCATGTCGGGCCGGGTGGACAGGATCTGGCCGAGTTTCACGTAGAACGGGCCGAGACTCTCCAGCGCGTGCCGCACCGCCTTGGCACGGCGCTGGTCGGACCCGGCGGAGGCATCGGCGTCCTCCGCCGGGGACCGCGGGTCCCGCTTCGTACGCCCCCGCAGCCGGGTGGACAGCCCCACCTCGTCGGCCACGAGGCTGCCCAGGACCTTGACCACGAGACGCAGCCGGTCGCCGACGACAGACGCCATCGTGTGTGATCCTCCTCAGGTGTGGTGCGCGTACGCGGGGTCGGCCGGTGTACCGCGGGGGCCGGCCGGCGGGACGGTGCCGCGACCGGTCAGCTCGATGACGAGGACTGGCCGCCGCGGGGCCGGTCGCCGCCCTGCTGCTGCCCCATCAGGCCCTGCAGAGCGGCCAGACCCTGCTGTCCGGCCTGGGCCGGCATGTTGGACAGGTTCTGCAGGCCCTGGAGCGCCTCCAGGAGCTTGGGCAGCACCTGGACGAGCTGGGTGAGCTGGCCCGGGAGCGCCATCAGGTCACCGGCTCCGCTCGCCGCGTGGCCGAGGCCGCCGGCCAGTTGACCGAGGCCGCCGAGCGCCCCGGCCGCGCCGCCGACCGCGGCCAGCGGGTTGGCGGCACCGCCGAGCGCGGCGAGCGGATTGCCGGCGCCGCCCAGGGCGGCGGTCAGGGGGTTGCCGGCGCCGCCCAGCGCCGCGAGGGGGTTGGCGGCGCCCCCGAGACCTCCGAGGGCGGCCAGCGGGTTGGCGGCCCCCGCGAGCGCGGTCGCCGGGTTGACGGCCCCGGCCAGAGCGCCGAGGGCGTTCGGGGGCAGACCGGCCAGCGTGTTGACGGCGCTTCGGGAGCCGCTCGACGAATCCGAGTCGTCCCGGTTCAGGAGGTCGTCGAAGGCCTCCTTCCAACTGTCGGCCATATCCCCGATCAGGTCCTTGAGGATGTCCTGGATGTTCTTGCTGTTGCCCATGAGTGGATTCCCTTTCCGTTTCTCTGCGATGGGAGAGGCATGGCTGCCGACTTTTATCCCGAGCAGCCTTCCAAGGATTTGGCGCACACGTTCTTCAGTCGGGCGCGTCCCCTGGTGAAAGCGGCTTCGGCCGCCTTGACGGAAATGTTGTGGATGCGGGCGAATTCCGCAGTGGAAATTCCCTTTGCGCGGGCGAGTATGACCTCCTGTTCGCGGCCCCGCAGGTGTTGCACCTGGCCCAGCAGCCAGCGGCCGAAGTCCTGGTCGCAGACGTCGTCCTCGGTCGTGCCGAAGGTGTCCGCGAACGCTGCGCGCTGCAGGAGTCTGCTGCGACGCTCCATGTCACGGTAGAAGTCGATGCACAGGCGGAGCGCCACGGACGTCAGAAAGGGACCGAGCCGGTTCCGGTCCAACGCGGCGTGGGCGGCTGCGCGGGCCATGGTTTCCTGAACGCAGTCCTCGGCGTCCTGGAAACTCGGCAGTCGTCGTCGAACCAATCGCATGAGGCGGTCCTGATGCTGGAAGATGTCTTCCCAGGAGCATTCAGCGGGCGATTGGCAGGTGGAATGTCGCACCATGGTGGATTGCAGCCCGTTGTCTCTCGGATTGGGCAGGGAGAACCGCGGCCGACTTTCTATTGGTCGGCCATGTGGTTTTCCTACCCGAGCCTCTCGACCGGCAAACCGGAATGCGCGATTCCACGCGTGGGCGGAAATGTTTTTTCGCGCTCATTTCCGAGGGGCGGGCCGGCGTGCCCAGTCGCGGTTCCAGTTGAGCCACATGTCCCGCACGGTCTGGTGGACCAGCGAGCTGCCGGTGCGCAGTTCGCCGGTGTACGCCTGGACGGCCTCCTTGCCCACCATGCGCGCACCGCCGGTGAAGTAGGAGCCCCTCACGTGCTGCGGGGAGCGGTACTTGCCCCACAGCAGGATCTTCATCAGCGGCCAGAGCGTGAACACCCCGGACGGGCAGCGGTTGTCGGGGTCCAGGGTCCCCCAGACCCCCGGAACCAGACCGCTCTCGCCCAGCACCTCGTAGATGCGCGCGATCGTCTGCTCCTTCGTCAACTCGCCCGCCCGGTAGGCGAGTACGGCGTCGCGGGACTGGTCGAACATCCGCTCCACCCAGGGGTTGTCCATGCCCTGAAGCCCTCGGTACGGCGGCATCTCCAGGGCGTCGAAGCAGGCCGGGTCGCGCGTCTTCTCGTACGTCACGGCGGCCTGGTTCTGCGCGTTCGTGCCGTAGAGCGTGGTGAGGGTCCACACCCGGTTCCACGCGTTCCACAGGTCGAAGTCGTCGAACGCGATGTAGCTGCAGGACACCAGGTCGTCGTAGAACCGGAACATGCGCTTGGTCCAGTGGTCCAGGTACGCGAACCGGGCGGTGTCGAAGTCGTCCTGGCGCACGGCGTCGATGAGCCGGTGGCCCAGGGCGTTGAGCGCCATCACGGTGACGGCGAGCCCGCTGGAGAAGAGCGGGTCGATGAAGTCACTGGCGTGCGGCAGCAGGCACCACCGGTCGCCGACCACCTTCTGCGAGGCGAACTGGGTGCGGTCGGTGGACACGTACGGCCGGACGGACCGCGCCCGCTCGAACTGCCGCGCCACGCTGGGGAACCGGTGCACGTGCTGCCAGAACTCCTCCTCGGCGGACACGTCGTCGGGGCGCGGATAGCGGTCGAGATCGAGGTTGAGGCCGACGCTGCACAACCCGCTCGTGCTGGTCGTCTGGTTGTCGAACGGGATGACCCAGAGCCAGCCGCCCTCGAACATGTGGTGGAGCGTGCCCTGGCTGAACGGGCTGGGCATGCCGTGCTGTTCGCGCGGCGGCGACACCGCGTCGAAGGGGTGCACGTCCACCATGTGCGTGAAGATCGTGCGCGACCGGGTCCGGTACGGCGGTTCCTGCCGCAGCCCGAGCCGCTCGGGGAGCATGGCCCGCATCCCGCCGGCGTCGACCACGTACGACGCCCGGAACCTGCCGCGGTCCCGGGTGACGAGGGTCGCGCCGTCCTCCTCGAACTTCACGTCGTCGACCATGGTGTGGGTGTACGCGGTGACGCCGTAGGACACGGCGACGTGGAACATGTACGCGTCCACGTCCTGCCGGAAGTAGTGCGAGTCGGGACCGAGCGGCGGACCCCAGGTGGGGTACTGCGTGCACTCGTCGGGCCGGGTCGGCTCGCCCTCCCGGTGGTAGACGAAACTGAAGTTGCGCTTGACCCCGCAGTTCGACGACACGTGGCGGCGCAGGGCCGCGTTGGTCGCCAGGTGTTCGAGCTCCGGCACGTCGTAGCGGCGGGCCAGGACCCGCAGGCCGAAGGTGGTCTCGGGAACGGTGGACTCTCCGATGGCGAACCGGGGATGGCCACTGCCCTCCAGCAGCAGCACGCGCACGCCGTGGCGGGCCAGGACGGTCCCCAGCATGGTCCCGCCGATGCCGCCTCCGACGATGGCGACATCGAAAGCGCGCTGGTCTTCTTGCATGGTGACGGTTCCTTTCGCAGGCGGGAAGGAGGAGTTGCCGGTCCGTCCGGTCACCGGGGGGTGACCGGGGAACCCGGCAGCACCCGGCGCAGCCCGCAGGCCGCCATCCGGGCGGAGAAGGACACGGCGAACCAGGGGGTGGGCGCCAGGTCGGCCAGCCGCTCGCGGTCGCCCGGGATGTGCCGCTCGCCCCGCCCGGTGACGTCCAGCCACGCACCGAAGTGCAGCAGCCGCGCCTCGGGCCCGGCGTCGCGCGCGGGAAACAGCCGCATGTGCTCGCGCACCGCACGCGTCAGGGCGGTGCGCCGCGCCTGGCCCACCTCGTGTCCGACCAGGAACGCGTCGAGCAACTGGGCGGAACGGCGCGGAAATCCGCCGCGACCGAGCGGCGAGCGCCCCACCAGCCCGGCGTCGTGGAACGCCGCGGCGGCCAGCAGGCCCACCCGGTCGTAGGCCGTTCCGTGGCTGCGCGCGCAGGCGTCGGCCAGCAGGAACGTCCGCAGCGAGTGCACGGCGACGCGCGGTGGCAGCAGCCGGCGCATCTCCGTCAGCGCGGCTCCCGCGAGCGGATGCCCGAGCAGCTCGGCCAGGGCCGGCCGGCCGAGCAGCGGCTGCCAGGCCGCGGGCAGCCGCTCCGGCGGGACGAAGCGCGAACCCGCCCCGTCCGCACCGGGGTCCGGAACCCCCGGACCATCGGGACCTGCGGCCATGACCCAACCCCCTTGTCCTGTGCCCCCATTGGCAGTGTCCGTCTCAACTGTCTTTACGCTCGGGCCGTACCCCGACCCCCGTTTCGCAACATCCCCTCGGTGCCCGCGCGTTGACGCAGGAACGGCGGCGCGCGGTGAACGGAACACGCCCCCGGGCACATGTTCCGGGCCCTCTCTCCGAGAGATTCGAAAATGTGAACCCTACTTACTTCATGGAGTGAATTCTTTCCCCCGCCCGAGGGATCGTTGCGTAATTCGATGGACGTGAGACTGGGAAGCCGGTTCCACCTTCACCGCATTTCTCCGGAGAAAGGGGAGAACACCGTGAGCTTCCTCAACCCCCGTCTGCCCGGCGTCAATTCGGACGACGTCGTCACCGACATCACCGAGTCGCCGCACCGCGTGGGCGCGGTCGTCCAGGCCGGCGGAGCGCAGGTCATCGCCACCGTCGACGTGCAGGCGGGAGAAGACGACTGGAACGCCCCGCCGAGCGAAGAACATCCACGTCCGGTGGTGCTCGTGCACGGCACCTTCGGCAATCGCGGCTACACCTGGAACACGGCGACCCCACTGCTGCGCCGGCACGGGCACCGGGTCTTCCGGCTCGACTACGGCCAGCACGGCAATCCGGTGATCTTCGGCCTCGGAGACATCAAGCACTCCGCGCGGCAACTCGCCGAATTCGTCGACGAGGTGCTCCGCCGCACCGGCGCCCAGCAGGTCGACCTCGTGGGCTTCTCGCAGGGCGGCATGATGCCGCGCTACTTCCTCAACGCGCTGGGCGGCGGGCCCAAGGTGCACAATTTCGTCGGCATCTCACCCAGCAATCACGGCGTCACCGCCCAGGGCCTGATGAACCTGGCCCGCCAGATCCCGGGCGCGGTGGAACTGCTCGAACAGGGCGCCGTCGGGGAGGTCGTGCCGGCCTGGCCGCAACTGCAGCACGGCCACCCCTTCCAGCGCGAGCTGGCCGAGCTCGGCGAGACGACGGAGGGGGTCCGCCACACCGTCATCGCGACGAAGTACGACGACGTGGTCACGCCGTACACCTCCTGCGCCCTGGAACAGACGGAGGGGCGCTACGTCAAGAACATCCTCCTGCAGGACATCGATCCGGACGACCACACCCCGCACGTGAGCATGCCCTACAACGCGACCGTGCTGAAGGAGGTCCTCGCCGCGCTCGCGTCCTGAGCACGGCTGCCGTCCAGGACGACGCGGGCCACCAGCGCCGGGTCGTCGTTCATGGGGACGTGGCCGCAGCCGGGCAGCCGTACCAGCCGCGCGCGAGGGATGGCCCGCTTGGCGCGTATCCCCTGCCGGGGCAGGAGCAGCCGGTCCCGCTGGCCCCAGGCCACGGTGACGGGGACAGCCGGCACGTCATCGGTGAACAGCACGCTCCGGCCGGCCCGCAGCGTCTCGGCGAACCCCTCGGCACGCGCGAGCGCCAGGGTCTCGGCGACCACGGCCTCGGGGGAGCGCCGTGCGGGGCGGGCGTAGATCGTGCTGGTCAGGGCGGTGCGGCCGAGGGCCGTGCGGGACAGCCGCTCGACGAGGGGGAGCGGCAGAGCGCGCGCCGTGCGGCGCATGCCGGTCAGGACACCGAAGGCGTAGCGCCGCTCGGGCTCCGTCCAGAACCCGGCCGGGGACAGCGCGGTCACCGACCGCACCAGGTTCTCCCGGCCGAGCTCCAGGGCCAGCAGGCCGCCCAGCGAGTTGCCCGCCACGTGCGGTCGGTCGAGACCCAGGGCCGCACAGAAGGAGCCGAGTACCGCGCTCGTCGTCGGCAGGTCGTGCGGCAGGCCGGGCGGCAGCTCGGACGATTCGCCGAAGCCCGGCAGGTCCACGGCGATCACCTCGCGCTCGGTGGCGAGGATGTCCGCCACCGGGTCCCAGGCCTGCCGGTGGTGACCGATGCCGTGCAGCAGGAGAAGCGGCTCGCCGGTGCCCGCGCGGGAGTACGCGAGGGTGATGTCCTGCGGGCCGTGCCCGGTGGGGGCCGTGAAGGAGAGTGTCACGGACGGCATGGGACTCCTTGTCGGTACGTGTCGCGGGCGGACGTCGGGTAGACAGCTTGTCAGTAAGAGCTACCGACGGGTAGCCCCCAGTGCCCGGCGGGGGCGATTCCGCCTGGACACCGCCGGACGGGTCCGCTGGGATGGAACGGTGACGACCGACACCGCGACCGACGTCTTCGAAGAGCACCGGCCCGTCCTCCTGGGCGTCGCCTACCGCATGCTGGGCCGCCTGGCGGACGCCGAGGACGTGGTCCAGGAAGCCTGGCTGCGCTGGTCCGGCGCCGACCGGGCCGCCGTGCGCGAACCACGGGGCTACCTGGTGCGCGTCACCACCCGCCTCGCCGTCGACCGGCTGCGCCAGATCAAGTCACGGGGCGAGACCTACGTCGGGCCGTGGCTGCCCGAGCCGTACGCCACCGACTTCGGGGACGCCGTGACGGACACCGCCGAGCGGGCCGTCCTCGCCGACTCGGTCTCGCTGGCCGTCCTCGTCGTCCTGGAGTCGCTGTCCCCGCTGGAGCGGGCGGTGTTCGTGCTCAGGGAGGCGTTCGGTTATCCGTACGCGGAGATCGCCGCCATGCTGGAGCGCGGCGAGGCCGCGGTCCGCCAGCTCGCCGCCCGCGCCCGCAAGCACGTCGAGGAGCGGCGGCCCCGCTACGACGTCGACCCGTCGCAGCGCCGCGCCCTCACCGAACGCTTCCTCGCCGCCGCGGTCGAGGGCGACCTGGCCGGGCTGCTGGCCGTCCTCGCGCCGGACGTCCGGCTGGTGGGCGACAGCGGCGGCCGCTCCAAGGCGCCGCTGCGCGTGCTGGAGAGCTCCGGCAAGGTGGGCCGCTTCCTGCTCGGCGTCGCACGGCAGGGGGTTCCCGACGCCTCCTTCCGGTTCGTGGAACTCAACGGCGGCCCCGCCGTGCTGGTCCGCTCCGGCGGCAAGCCGGACTCCGTGATCCAGGTGGACGTCGCCGACGGGCGCATCCAGGCGGTGTACATCATCCGCAACCCGGACAAACTGGTATCCCTGGCCGACGCTCCCTAGACCCGATGCCTCTCCGCTCCCTCGCGGCCCCGGTCCCCGTTCTCCGGCGGGCACCGGGGCCGTCCCGTTCGCCGGATTGGTCTTGACCAAGGGGGTGGAGCGTTTTATCGTCGCAGAGAACTGCAACAACCTTTAATAAACAAGGGCGTCAAAACGCCGCCGTACCACGGCGATTGCGGAGGACAGGGTGGGGACCACGCAGTTGGAACGGGTGCCGGAGCCCAAGTACTGGCACCTCAGGACCGTGCTCAGCGAGGCCCTGGACTCGGAGTTCGAGGTGGGCGAGGTCCTGCCCAACGAACGCGATCTCGCGGCCCGCTTCGGCGTCGCCCGCGCGACCCTGCGCCAGGCCCTGGAACAGCTCGAACTGGAGGGCAGGCTCCAGCGCAGGCGCGGCGTCGGTACGACCGTGGCCCCGCCGCGCGTCGGCGTGGCCGTCGGCACCCCGGAGCACGCCTGGCCCGGCACGGCCGACGACGCCTGGCAGCCGGCCGACTGCGTCCTCGCGGCACCGCCCGCCGCCGTGGCCGACGCCCTGGACACGGGCCGCGACGAGCCCGTCCACACCGTCCGCCGCTCCCGCGTGAGCCACGGCCAGCCGGTCGCCGCGGAACTGCTGTACGTCCCCTCGTCCTCGGTGCCCGGTCTCCCCGCGATCGACGCCCCCTCGGGCGCCGCCCGCGCGCGTGCCGTGCTGCGGGAACTGCAGCACGGGGCGCTGGAGGGGCGGGAGAGCGCCGTCGAGCTGGGCTCGGCCGGCACGGACGACGCGAAGGAGCTGGACCGCCTCCCCGGCGCGCCCGTCCTCGTGGTCACCACCCGCTACCTCGCCGGGGGCCGCACCGCCGCGCTCTCCGTCGCCACCTACCGCGCGGACACCTGCCGGCTGACCTTCGGCGACTCGGGCGACGTGCACATCCACCACGGTCCCGAGACCCGGGCATCCTGACCGCTGGGCCCACCACCGGGGCCGCCCGCCCGCCGCCCCGACACCGGCCGCCCGGGTCCGACGCCCGGCGGCGCTCCCGCCGGGCCCCCGGGCCGACGGCGCCCGGTCAGCGGCGGGCCGTCGCGCCCTCGACCGCGAAGAGCTGCTCCTCCACGTGGTCGAGGGCCAGCCGCAGCGCGCCCGTGGCCACCGCCGCCTCGCCGAGCAACGACAGGGCCACCCGCGGCGGACGCAGGCAGTAGCGGGCCAGTTCCCGGCGCAACGGCTCCAGCACGCCGTCCAGCCCGGCCGCCCAGCCGCCGATGACGACCATCTCGGGATCGAGGGCGAGCGACAGGGCCGCCACGTCGTGCACCAGCCGCTGGATGAACCGTTCGACCGCCGCGCGGGCCCGCTCGTCCCCGTCCCGGGCCTCGGCGAAGACCTTGGCGACGGCCTGCTCGTCCAGCGGGTGCAGCGGCTGGTCCGTGGTCGACAGCAGCGTCTCCGGCGTCACGTCCCGGCCCAGCAGGTGCAGCGCGCCGATCTCCCCGGCCGCCCCGCCGTACCCCCGGTGCAGCCGCCCGCCGATCAGCGCCCCCGCCCCGGGACTGAGCCCGGCCAGCACGAACACCATGTCCTCGCACTCGGTGGCGGAGCCCTTCCAGTGCTCGGCGACCGCCGCCGCGTTCGCGTCGTTCTCGACCAGCACCGGGCACTTGAAGGAACGCCGCAGCCGCTCGCCCAGCCCCAGCCCCGTCCAGCCCGGCAGCGCCGTCCCCAGCCGCACGGTGCCGTCCGCCTCGACGATGCCCGGGGTGGCCGCGCCGACCGCGCGCAGGGAACCGCGTGCCACACCGGCCCGGCGCAGCAGCTCGGCGACGGCCGTGCGCAGCCGCTCCAGCCGCTCGTCGGCCGACGCGTTCTCGTCCACGTCCTTGGCCTGGGCGCCGATCACCCGGCCGTCCAGGCCGGACAGGAGCGCGGCGACGCGGTGCGGGCCGATCTCCAGGCCCAGCAGGTGCCCGGCCTCCGCCCGGAACCGGAACCGCCGCGCGGGCCGGCCCTGTCGCCGGGCCGCGCCCTCGCCGGGAGCCGCCTCGACGACCAGACCGGCCTCGATCAGCCCCTCCACGACGCCCTCGACGGTCGGCCGGGACAGCCCCGTCACGCGGGTGATCTCCGTCAGCGTCGCGGAGTCCGTCGCACGCAACGCGTGCAGCACCACAGCGGAGTTGATCCTCCGCAACAGCGACGGGTCCCCGCCGGTCAGGCCTGCCAAGGTCCGTCCTCCCAGCTAGTGCGCGTGTTGGCCGGATGGTACTCGGCCCGCCGACCCCCGGCGAGCGCCGGTCCGCCCCTTCGGGACCCGCGGCCACTGCCCAACCGGGTGCCACGAACCCCCACCCGTACGCCGTGATCACCGCACGGGCGCGGCCCGTACGGGGCTCACGTGCGACGTCACCCGCTCCGTGCCGACCGCTCGCCCGCGCGGCGATCCCCGCGTTCGACGGCCCGCACCGTCGGCCGCACCACCTCGCCCTCCCGCCCGGTCGGCGGGGCCCGGTCCAACGCCGCGCGCGCCGCTCGGCTGCGGCGGCCGCCGCGTTCTGCGCGCCGGGCCGGGGCGTCCGGCACCTCCCGCCTTCTCGACCTCGCCCCGCTGTTCACCGGCCCCGCCCCGGCCCCGCCCCGGACCAGGCCCGGCCGGGCCGGACCGCGGCCGGCCGTCGCCTCCGGCGCCGTTGAGCACGGCCGGCCGGCGAGGGCCGGCTGACGCCCCGCCAATTGTCAGTGGGGGCAGGTTTACTGGACGCATGGACATCGCGCGGCACCTCGCCCTCATCGACGAGCTGTGCTTCCGGCCCTTCCCGGCGGAGCACGGCCCGCCGGACGGCGACCCGACGGTCCCCGGGAGCTTCACGGAGGTGCTGGAGAGCAGCCGCGGCCTCGCCGGCCGTGACCCGGCGGAGCGGGCGGTGACGGTGGAGCAGTACGAGAAGGAGCGGGACGCGCTCTGGGAACGGCTCGCCGCGCGCTGGGGCGAGACGGCCCCCTGGAACCTGCAGACGGTCCTGCTGCGCACCGAGCGGGAGGAGATACCCGAGCCGTGGGCCGCTCTGAGCGCCCGCGCCCGCGTGGCCTGCCTCTGGGAGGCGGAGGGCACCGGCCGCTGGGTCGCGGTGGCCGTCGCCGACCGCGACGAGGCGGACGAGGTGCGGCTGCTGGCCGTGGTCACGCGGGAG
This sequence comes from Streptomyces sp. NRRL F-5650, assembly GCF_000721365.1. NCBI lineage: Bacteria > Bacillati > Actinomycetota > Actinomycetes > Kitasatosporales > Streptomycetaceae > Streptomyces > Streptomyces sp. NRRL F-5650. The sequence goes on from NZ_JOGV01000001.1 coordinate 99,098, forward strand.
GCACCGCCGTGACCGCCCCGGCTACGCGCCCGGCGGTTTCTCCGCGGCCACCCGCAGCCGGGCGAACTCCTCGGCCATCGTCTGCGCCGTCCAGTGCGCGTTGAGCCCGCTCGGGTTGGGCAGCACCCACACCCGCGTACCTCCCAACGTCCGCTCCTGGGGGCCCACTTGAGCCTTCGGCTCGCCGAAGGCGGTCCGGTACGCGGTGACGCCGACCACGGCCAGCCAGCGGGGCCTCAGCCGCGCCACCTTCGCGACCAGCAGCCGCCCGCCCTCCCGGTACTCCTCGGCGCTCAGCTCGTCCGCCCGCGCACTGGCCCGCGCCACGACGTTGGTGACGCCGAGCCCGTACGACGGCAGCTCGTGCTGCTCCGACGGCTTCAGCAGCCGGGGCGTGAACCCGGACAGGTGCAGGACCGGCCAGAAGCGGTTGCCGGGACGGGCGAAGTGGTGCCCCGTCGCCGCCGACAGCAGACCCGGGTTGATGCCGCAGAACAGCACCCGCAGGCCGTCCGCGACGACGTCCGGCAGCAGACGGTCGCGGGCGGCCTCCAGCTCGGCGCGGGTGAAGCGGGTCAGAGGATGGCTCCGGGGGTGTAGCCCGCGGCCTCCGGGTGCCGCTTGACGACCTCCTCGATCCGGCCGACGACGGCACCGACCTGGTCGGCGGCGGCACCGGTGAAGGAAAGCTTGTCGGCCATCAGCGCGTCCAGGGCCGCCCGGTCCAGCGGGATGCGCGCGTCGGCGGCCAGCTTGTCCAGGAGCTCGTTGCGCTCGGCGCCCTGCTCACGCATCGCCAGCGCGGAGGCGACGGCGTTCTCCTTGATCGCCTCGTGGGCGACCTCCCGGCCCACACCGGCCCGCACCGCGCCCATCAGCACCTTGGTGGTGGCCAGGAACGGCAGGTAGCGGTCCAGTTCCCGGGCCACGACGGCCGGGAAGGCACCGAACTCGTCGAGCACGGTCAGGAACGTCTCCAGCAGCCCGTCCAGCGCGAAGAACGCGTCGGGCAGCGCCACCCGGCGCACCACCGAGCAGGACACGTCGCCCTCGTTCCACTGGTCGCCCGCCAGCTCGCCGGTCATCGAGGCGTAACCGCGCAGGATCACCATCAGGCCGTTGACGCGCTCGCAGGAGCGGGTGTTCATCTTGTGCGGCATCGCGGACGAGCCGACCTGGCCGGGCTTGAAACCCTCGGTGACCAGCTCGTGCCCGGCCATCAGCCGGATCGTCCTGGCCAGCGAGGAGGGCGCCGCCGCGAGCTGCACCAGCGCGGTGACGACCTCGTAGTCCAGGGAGCGCGGGTAGACCTGGCCGACCGAGGTGAACGCCTGCGAGAAGCCGAGGTGCCCGGCGATCCGCTGCTCCAGCTCGGCGAGCTTGCCCGCGTCGCCGCCGAGCAGGTCCAGCATGTCCTGGGCGGTGCCGACGGGGCCCTTGATGCCGCGCAGCGGGTAGCGGCCGAGCAGCTCCTCCAGGCGGCCGTAGGCCACGAGCAGCTCGTCGGCGGCGGTGGCGAACCGCTTGCCCAGCGTCGTGGCCTGCGCGGCGACGTTGTGGGAGCGGCCTGCCATGACCAGCTCGCCGTACTCGCCGGCCAGCTTGCCGAGGCGGGCCAGGACGGCCACCGAACGGTCGCGGACCAGTTCGAGGGAGAGCCGGATCTGGAGCTGCTCGACGTTCTCCGTGAGGTCGCGGGAGGTCATGCCCTTGTGCACGTGCTCGTGCCCGGCGAGGTCGTTGAACTCCTCGATCCGCGCCTTCACGTCGTGCCGCGTGACCTTCTCGCGCTCGGCGATCGAGGCCAGGTCGACCTGGTCGAGGACGCGCTCGTAGTCGGCGATCGCGGCGTCGGGCACCTCGATGCCCAGGTCCTTCTGGGCCCGCAGCACGGCGAGCCAGAGCTGCCGCTCCAGCTTCACCTTCTGCTCGGGCGACCAGAGCGTGGCGAGCTCGGCGGAGGCGTAGCGTCCGGCGAGGACGTTCGGGATGCGGGGCTTGGCGGGAGCGGAAGTCACGTGGACGGATTCTACTGGCGATTCGTGCAGGTCGGCGCCGCGGGGCCGTTCGTCGGAAGCTACGAAGGCGTCCCGGCGGCGGGGATCACCGCGCGGGATCCCCGTAGGGGAGCAGCTCCGGGCGCTTGGGCGGCAGGCCGTCCCCGGAAGAGCGGCCGGTCAGCCTGCGGCCGATCCACGGCAGCAGGTGCTGCCGGGCGAAGCGGACGTCGGCGGTCCTGCGCGCCACCCAGCCCGGCGGCGGCGTCGCGGGGACCGGGGCGTGCCAGTCGGGGTCCTCGGGTTCGTGACCGAGCGCCTGCCACACCGCCTCCGCGACCCTGCGGTGGCCCTCGGCCGTCAGGTGCAGCCGGTCCACGTCCCACATCCGGGGGTCGGCCAGCGACCGGGCCGCGTACAGGTCGACGACGACCGCGCCGTGCCGCTGCGCGAGGTCGTCGACGACGGCGAACAGCGCCTCCATGCGCGGCCGGAACCGTTCGAGGACCGGGCCCTGCCGGCCCGGGCTGCGCATCAGCACCAACTGCTTGCAGTTCGGGGCGAGCCGCTCCACGGCCTGGGTCAGCAGGTCCCGCACCCGGGCCATGTCGCACTTGGGCCGCAGCGTGTCGTTGAGCCCGCCGACCAGGGTGATCACATCGGCCCCCATGGCGGCGGCCACGTCCACCTGCTCGTCGACGATCTGCCCGATCAGCTTCCCGCGCACCGCGAGGTTGGCGTACCGGAAGCCGGGGGAGCGGGCCGCCATCCGGGCGGCGAGGAGGTCGGCCCAGCCCCGGTAGGAGCCGTCGGGCAGCAGGTCCGACATGCCCTCGGTGAAGGAGTCGCCGACGGCGACGAGACTGGTGTAGGCGGGGTTCGTCTGCATGGCGACGGACATGGTATCGCCCGCACATACCCGCCGGTCGGTCGCCCCGCGAAGCCGGCCCGGGCCGCGCGGACGCCGCTCACGTCCGCTGCCCGAACAGCTCCCGCAGCACGTCCTCCATGGTCACCAGTCCGGCGAGCCGCCCGTCCGGGCCGAGCACGGCCGCCAGGTGGGTACGGCTGCGGCGCATCGCGGTGAGCACGTCGTCCAGCGGGGTGCGCTCGCGCACCCGGGCGATGGGACGCATGTCCCGCAGCCGGAACGGCAGGTCCCGCGGCGAGGCGTCCAGGGCGTCCTTCACGTGCAGGTAGCCGACGATCCGCCGGCCGTCGTCCACCACCGGGAACCGGGAGAACCCCGACTCCACCGAAAGCCGCTCCAACTGCTCCGGTGTGATGCCCACGCGCGCGTGGACGACGCGCTCCAGCGGCAGCACCACGTCCCGCACCGGCCGGCGGCCCAGCTCCAGGGCGTCGTGCAGCCGCTCCCGGGCCCGGTCGTCGATCAGCCCGGCCTCGCCGGCGTCCTTGACGATCTCCGCCAGCTCCGCGTCCGTGAAGGTCGCCGCCACCTCGTTCTTCGCCTCGACCCTGAGCAGCGTGAGCAGCCCGTTCGCGAAGGCGTTGACCGTGAAGATCACCGGCCGCAGGGCCCGGGACAACGCCACCAGGGGCGGCCCGAGGAGCAGCGCGCTGCGCACCGGCTCGGCCAGCGCGATGTTCTTCGGCACCATCTCGCCGAGCAGCATGTGCAGGTACGTCGCCAGCGTCAGGGCGATCACGAAGGACACGGCGTGCCCCGCGCCCGACGGCACACCCACCGCGTGGAACACCGGTTCCAGCAGGTGGGCGATCGCCGGTTCCGCGACGATGCCGAGGACCAGCGTGCACAGGGTGATGCCGAGCTGTGCCGCGGCCAGCAGGGCCGACACGTGCTCCAGCCCCCACAGCACGCGCTTGGCCCGGGCGTCGCCCTCCTCGGCGTACGGCTCCACCTGGCTGCGGCGTACGGAGATCAGCGCGAACTCGGCGCCCACGAAGAACGCGTTGACGACCAGCGTCGCCAGACCGATCAGCAGCTGTACGGCGGTCACCGGCCGGCCTCCCCTTCGTCCTCCTTGCCGGAGCCGGACCCGGCCGCGTCGTCCAGGGGGGCGCGCATCAGCACCCGGGACGCCCTGTGCCCCGTGGCCTCCACGACGTCCAGCCGCCAGCCGGCGACGTCGAGGCGGTCACCGACGGCGGGGATGCGCCCGAGACCGGCCGCGATCAGCCCCGCGACCGTCTCGTACGGTCCCTCGGGCACCCGCAGCCCCAGCCGTTCGAGCCGGTCCACGCGCGCCGAGCCGTCGGCCCAGTACAGCGCGTGCCCCGACGCGTCCGTGCCGGCCGCGTCGAGGTCGGGCGTCTCGTGCGGGTCGTGCTCGTCGCGCACCTGGCCGACGACCTCCTCGACGATGTCCTCCAGCGTGGCCACGCCCGCCGTCCCGCCGTACTCGTCGATCACCACGGCCATCGTGCGCCGGCCGGAGAGCCGGTCCAGGAGCCGGTCCACGGTCAGGGACTCGGGCACCAGCAGAGGCTCGCGCATCAGGTCGGCCACCGGCATCCCCGGCCGCCGCTCGGCGGGCACCGCCAGGACGTCCTTGACGTGCGCCGTGCCGACCACCGCGTCCAGGGTCTCCCGGTAGACGGGGAACCGGGACAGGCCCGTCGCCCGGGTCGCGTTCGCCACGTCCTCGCAGGTCGCCCGCGCCTCCAGGGCCACGACCTGGACCCGGGGGGTCATCACCTGCTGCGCCGTCAGGTCGGCCAGGTTCAGCGTGCGCACGAACAACTCGGCCGTGTCGGCCTCCAGCGCGCCCTCCTTGGCGGAGTGCCGGGCGAGCGCCGCCAGCTCCTGCGGCCCCCGCGCGGAGGCCAGTTCCTCCGCGGGCTCCACGCCGAAGCGGCGCACGACACGGTTGGCGGTGTTGTTCAGATGGGTGATGAAGGGCCGGAAGGCGGCACTGAACCAGCGTTGCGGGCCGCCCACCCGCTTGGCCACGGCCAGCGGCGAGGAGATCGCCCAGTTCTTCGGCACCAGCTCGCCGACGATCATCAGGAAGACCGTCGACAGCGCCGTGCCGACCACCAGCGCCAGCGAGGAGGCCGCCGAACGGGACATGCCCAGGTCCTCCAGCGGCCCGGAGAGCAGCGCCGCGACCGACGGCTCGGCGAGCATGCCGACGACCAGATTGGTGAGGGTGATGCCGAGCTGGGCGCCGGAGAGCTGGAAGGTCAGGTTCCGTACGCCCTTGAGGGCGCTCGCCGCGCCCCGCTCGCCTCGCGCCGCCGCCCGCTCCAGTTCCCCCCGTTCGACGGTGGTCAGCGAGAACTCGGCAGCGACGAAGGCGCCGCACAGGAGCGAGAGCAGGATCGCCACCAGCAGCAGGAGCAGTTCGGTCATCGGCTCACCTCGGTTCCATGATCGACCAGGAACGGCGGGTCCGCCCGATGATCAAGCCCGTCGGCCCTCCGCCCCGCGGACGCTCAGCCGGTCAGGTGCTTCACCCAGCGCCGCCACTGCTCCTGCGGCTCGTACCCGGCCGCCCGCCAGGCATGCTGGGCCCGCTCGTTGCGCACCAGCACCATCGCGTCCCCGCGGCGCCCGCCGAGCCCGGCGAACCGGTCCTCGGCCGCCGCGAGCAGGGCCGTCCCGATGCCCCGGCGCCGGTGCTCCGGGTGCACCGCGAGCCGGTACAGGTGACAGCGCCAGCCGTCGAAACCCGCGATCACCGTGCCCACCAGCTCCCCGCCGAGCTCGGCCAGGAGCAGCGCCTCGGGGTCGCGCGCCACCAGGCGCTCCACGCCCTCCCGGTCGTCGCTGATGCTCGTCCCCTCGGCGGCCGTCTTCCAGAAGGCCAGCACGGGGTCCAGGTCCTCGGGCCCGGCGGGCCGTATGCGCAGATCAGTCATGCCGTGATCCCATCACGCGGGCCCGGACCGGGTGCGGAATTCCGGCATGTGGACCCGCGGGCGCGGGCGGGCCGCCGGCGGTCAGTCCTCGCGCAGGGCCCGCAGCACCGGGGCGAAGGCCTCCATGGACGGCTCCAGCACCGTGAGGTAGGTGAAGCCGTACCGTTCGCGCTGCGCCCGCACCTGCGCCGTGATCTGCTCCAGCGTTCCGGCCAGGAAGATGGGCAGCTCCAGCGCCTGGCCGGGGGTGAGGTGGGGCAGGTGCTCCAGGTACGGGCGGACGGCGGCCGCGCGGTCCTCGGTGACGGCGACCATCTGGACGAGCAGGTTCAGCTCCGCCGGTTCCCCCCGGCCCGCCGCCAGCTCCCGGTACCGGGCGACGCGCTCGTCGAGCTCCCCAGCGGTCAGGGGCAGCAACTGTCCCGTCGCGCTGCCCCGCACGGTCCGCCCGCCGGTGAACGCGGCGATGTCCGCGTGCCGGGCGGTCAGCTCCAGCATCCGGTCGCCGTTCGCGCCGATCAGCAGCGGCACCCCGGGCCGCTGCACGGGCCGGGGCAGCCACTCCTCGTCGCCCAGCAGCCGCTGGAGCTCCTCGACGGTGCGCCGCAGGTGGTCCACCCGTTCGCCGGGCGAGCCGAACGCCAGACCGGCGGTGTCGTGCTCCGCGCGGACGTAGCCCGTGCCGAGGCCGAGTTCCAGGCGCCCGCCCGTCAGGGCGTCCGTGGTCGCCACCTCCCGCGCCAGCAGCGCCGGGTTCCAGAAGCCCGCGTTGAGCACGAACGTGCCGAGCCGGGGACGCCGGGTGACCCGGGCCGCCGCGACCAGCGCCGGGAACGGCGCGGGCATGCCGAGGTGGTCCGGCACCAGGATCACGTCGTACCCGAGTTCCTCGGCCCGGCGGCACTTGGCGTCCCACTCGTCGGCCGGGGCGGCGCTCATCAGGTTGACGCCGAAACGGAACGGGCGTGGCATGAACTCTCCTCACACACCGGTGACTTCGGACCACGGTGAGTCAACCACTTCAGCGCGCCGGGCAGGAAGAGCCGGCCACGGTCAGGAGGGGCGCCAGGCGGTGCCGAGCACGCAGTAGGAACTGGGCAGCGCCGGCCCCTCCTGCGGCATCATCGTCCGCCGGTAGGGCCCGAGTACGAACCCCGCCTCCCGCAGCGCCGCGACCGGCTCGCGCGACAGGTGGCAGCCGCCGGACAGCACGGGCCACAGCGTCCGGTCCAGGGCGCGCTGGGTGAAGGTCATCACCCGCCCGCCGCCCCGGCCGTGCTCGAAGAACCGCACCTGCCCGCCGGGGCGCAGCACCCGCCGCAGCTCCGCCAGCGCCCGCGGCACGTCCCGGACGCTGCACAGCACCAGCGAGACCACGGCCGCGTCGAAGGCATCGCTCTCGACCGGCAGCGACTCCGCCGCGCCCGGCACCACGTCCACCGGTACCCGGGCGCGCTGTGCCGCGTCCACCGCCAGCCGGCGCAGCACGCGCTCCGGTTCGACGGCGACGACCTCGCAGACCGTGCCCGGGTAGTGCGCGAAGTTCAGACCGTTGCCCGCGCCGACCTCGATCACCCGCCCGGACAGCCCGGCGAGCAGCCGTTCACGGACGCGGGCCATGCCCATCCGGGTCTCGGCGCCCGTACTGAGCCGGGCGTAGCAACGGGCGAACAGCGGATGGTGCACGGCGTCCCGCGGCGCCCCGCGGCTCCGGGCGGATCGCAGCGGCATGGGACCTCCCTCACGATGCGGCGCCTCACCGCGATTCTCCCCCGCCCCGGCCCGTCGCACCCACCGCGCGGGCGGCTCCCCGAACCACAACCGGCAGCGCGTGCCGCGTCCCGCGCAGCCGGTCCCGGATGCGCCGCCGGTCGCGGATGCGCGGCCGGTCCCGGAGGTGCTGCCGGTCGCGGATGCGCGGCCGGTCCCGGAGGTGCTGCGATGACGGACGTGCCGCTGGTCCTGGACTCGCCGCCGGTCTGGGATGCGCGGCCAGTCGCGGACGTGCCGCCGGTCCGGGACGTGCCGCGATGACGGATGCGCAGCCGGTCTGGGATGCGCGGCCAGTCGCGGACGTGCCGCCGGTCGCGGATGCGCAGCCGGTCTGGGACGTGCCGCGGTGACGGACGCGCCGCCGGTCTGGGACGTGCCGCCGGTTTCAGACGTGCTGCAATGACGGACGTGCCGCGGTGACGGATGGGCAGCCGGTACCGGAAGCGCCGCAGGTCTGGGACCTGCCGCCGGTCCTGGACTCGCCGCCGGTCTGGGATGCGCGGCCGGTCCCGGAGGTGCCGCCGGTCACGGACACGCCGCCGGTCTCAGACGTGCCGCGGTCACGGACGCGCCGCCCGTCAGGGGCCGCGCCGCCCGTCAGGGGCCGCGCCGCCCGTCAGGGGCCGTGCCGGTCGCCGAAGGTACCCGCGTTCCACGTGCCGCCCAGGGCCGGCGCCAGCCAGTCCCGTGCCGCCGCCCGGAAGTCCGCCGGGGCGAGGGAGCCCGCGCCCTCCGGGACCGCGCCGAGGAGGGGGGCGCCGGCCACGTCCGGGAGGTCCGCGAGGTTGCAGCGGGCGGCCAGGTCCGCGACCGCGGGCCACCTGCCGATCACCAGCCCCGGCAGTTCCAGGCCCCGGGAGCGCAGCTCGCGAGCCGTCAGCTCCGTGGTGTTCAGCGTGCCCAGCCCCGCCGACACCACCAGCAGCACCGGCGCGCCCAGCAGTCCGGCCACGTCCGCCAGCGTCCCGCCGGCCGTGTCGAAGCGGACGAGCAGCCCGCCCGCGCCCTCGACCAGGACCAGGTCGTGCTCGGTGGCCAGCTTGGCCGCGGCCTCCGCCACCTCCGGCGGGCGCACCGGTGCCCGTCCGGCCCGGCGCGCCGCCGTGCCCGGCGCCAACGGCTCGGGGAACCGGGCCACTTCCGCGACCGTCACGTCACCCGCGAGTCGCGCCGCCTCCTGGGCGTCCCCGGCCTCGTCCGGGCCCACGCCCGTCTGCGCGGCCTTCAGCACGGCCACCGACCGGCCGCCCGCCAGGGCCGCCGCGGCGACGGCGGCGGTCACGACCGTCTTGCCGACCTCCGTGCCCGTGCCCGTGATCACCAGTACCGGCATGTCATCCCTCCCGTGCCGCCGCGCACACCGCGCGGGCGATCCGTGCCACGTCCGCGTCGCCCGTGACGTACGGCGGCATGGTGTAGACCAAGTCGCGGAACGGCCGCAGCCACACGCCCTCGCGCACGGCCGCCCGTGTCGCCGCCCGCATGTCGACGTCGTGGTCGAGCTGCACCACCCCGATCGCGCCGAGCACCCGTACGTCCCGCACGCCCGGCAGCCCGGCGGCGGGCGCGAGCCCCTCGTTCAGGCCCGCCTCGATCCGCTTCACCTCCGCGAGCCAGTCCTGGCCGAGCAGCAGTCCGATCGACGCGCAGGCCACCGCCGCGGCCAGCGGATTGCCCATGAACGTCGGCCCGTGGGCCAGCACCGGCACCTCGCCGCGCGAGATGCCCTCGGCCACCCGCGAGGTGCACAGGGTGGCCGCCATCGTCAGATAGCCGCCGGTCAGCGCCTTGCCCACGCACATCACGTCCGGCGTCACCGCCGCGTGCTCCGCCGCGAACAACGCGCCCGTGCGCCCGAACCCGGTGGCGATCTCGTCGAACACCAGCAGCACGCCGTGCGCGTCGCACGCCTCGCGCAGCACCCGCAGGTACGCGGGGGAGTGGAAGCGCATCCCGCCCGCGCCCTGCACCACCGGCTCCACGATCACCGCGGCCAGATCGTCGGCGTGCCGCTCGATCAGGGAGCGCAGGTGGTCGGCGTACGTCTCCTCGTAGTGCGCCGGGGGCGCGTCCGCGAAGACCTGGCGCGGCAGGACGCCGGACCACAGCTCGTGCATGCCGCCCTCCGGGTCGCACACCGACATGGGCTGCCAGGTGTCCCCGTGGTAGCCGCCGCGCCAGGTGAGCAGGCGCTGCTTGCCGGGGCGGCCGAGGGAGCGCCAGTACTGCAGGCACATCTTGACGGCGACCTCGACCGACACCGACCCGGAGTCCGCGAGGAACACGTGCTCCAGGCCCTCGGGCGACATGTCGACAAGGAGCTTCGCCAGCCGTACGGCGGGCTCGTGGGTGAGCCCGCCGAACATGACGTGGCTCATCCGCTCCAACTGCCCGCGCGCCGCCTCGTTCAGCACCGGGTGGTTGTAGCCGTGGATCGCCGACCACCAGGACGACATCCCGTCGACCAGCTCCCCGGAGCCGTCGGCCGGCCGCAGCCGCACCCCGCTCGCCGACTCCACGACGAGCGGGTCCTGACGGCCGGGCATGGGCCCGTACGGGTGCCAGACGTGCCGCCGGTCCAGCGCCAGCAACTCGGCGACGTTCAGCGCGGGCTCAGGCATTGGGCGCGAGGTCCGTCCCGGCGCCGCGGCGGCGCACCGCGACCAGGTCCGTACGGGGCTCCCCGGCCGCCCGGACCGGCGCGGACGCGGACGCGGGGGCGCACACCCCACCGCCCGCGTGCGCACCGCAGCCCCCGGTGCCGGCGTCCGCGCCGTCCGCGCCCGCGTGCGAGCCGCAGCCGCCCTCCTCGTGCGAGCCGCAGCCGCCACCCCGCACCGGGGCGCGGTGCTCCGGCAGCGTGACCTCGCCCGCGCCCTCCACCTCGAACCCGGCGTCCGCGATCATCTCCAGGTCCGCGTGGCCCGCCTGGCCCTCGCTCGTGAGGTAGTCGCCGAGGAAGACCGAGTTGGCCAGGTGCAGCGCGAGCGGCTGCATCGTGCGCAGATGGACCTCGCGCCCGCCCGCGATGCGCACCTCGACGTCCGGGCAGACGAACCGCGTCATCGCCAGGATGCGCAGGCACCGCTGCGGGGTGAGGTGCCACTCCCCGGCCAGCGGCGTGCCCTCCATCGGGATCAGGAAGTTGACCGGCACGGAGTCCGGGTCCAGCTCGCGCAGCGAGAAGACCACGTCGACCAGGTCCTCGTCGCTCTCGCCCATGCCCGCGATGAGACCCGAACAGGCGGACAGACCGGCCGCGTGGGCCTTGTTGACCGTGTCCACCCGGTCGGCGTACGTGTGCGTGGTGGTGATGTCGCCGTACGTCGACTCGGAGGTGTTGAGGTTGTGGTTGTACGCGTCGGCGCCGGCCTCCCGCAGCCGTTCCGCCTGGCCGTCGGAGAGCAGACCCAGGCAGGCGCACACCTCGACGGACTCGTTCTGCTCCTTGATGGCCCGGATGGTCTCCGAGACCCGGTCCACGTCCCGGTCGGTCGGACCGCGTCCGCTGGCCACCAGGCACACGCGCTTGGCGCCCCCGGACACGCCCGCCGCGGCGGCGGCCGTGGCCTGGTCGGGCTTGAGCCAGGTGTACTTCAGGATCTCCGCCCTGGAGCCCAGCCGCTGCGAGCAGTAGGAGCAGTCCTCGGGGCACAGGCCCGACTTGAGGTTGACGAGGTAGTTGAGTTTCACCCGTCGGCCGAACCAGTGACGGCGCACCTTGCCGGCCGCGGCCACCACGTCGAGCAGGTCGTCGTCGGAAGTGGCGAGGACGGCGAGCGCCTCCTCGCGGGTCGGCGACTCGCGCCGAAGCCCCTTGTCCACCAGCGTGTTCAGCAGGTCCATGAGAGCCGATCCTGTCCTAAGGGGCCGTCCGCGGCCAAGGAGACTTCGCACAACACTGACAGATCGACGTGTGGGTATTGCCACACCTCGCGGGGGTGGCCGGACCGCTAATGTCTGTTCATTGCCTACAAAACCCCGGAGGGCGGCCCCATGGCGTTCGGCTGGATCGACGAGCAGGCCCGGGCGCGCCGCGAGGCCGGACTCGTACGGGTCCTGCGCCCCCGTCCGGCGGCGTCGCCGCTGCTGGACCTGGCGAGCAACGACTACCTGGGGCTGGCCCGGCACCCGGAGGTCGTCGAAGGGGCGGTCCGGGCCGCGCGCACCTGGGGCGCCGGCGCGACCGGCTCGCGGCTGGTGACCGGCACGACCGCGCTGCACACCGAACTCGAGCGCGAACTGGCCGGGTTCTGCGGGTTCGAGGCGGCGCTCGTGCTCTCCTCCGGTTACGCGGCCAACCTCGCCGCGGTCACCGCGCTGGCACCGCACGGCAGCCTCGTGGTCTCCGACGCGGGCAACCACGCCTCGCTGATCGACGGCTGCCGGCTGGCCCGCGGCACCACCCAGGTCGTGGGGCACGCCGACCCGGAGGCCGTGCGCAAGGCGCTGGCGACGCACGACGGCCCCGCCGTGGCCGTGTCCGACACGGTCTTCTCGGTCGACGGCGACGCGGCCCCGCTGGCCGGACTCGCCGAGGCGTGCCGGGCGTACGGCGCCGGACTCGTCGTGGACGACGCCCACGGGCTCGGCGTCCTGGGCGACGGCGGCCGGGGTGCCCCGCAGGGGGCGGGGCTCGCGGGCCGGGACGACGTGGTCGTGACCGTCACCCTGTCCAAGTCGCTGGGCGCGCAGGGCGGTGCCGTCCTGGGCCCCGCCCGGGTGATCGACCACCTGGTCAACGCGGCCCGTACGTTCATCTTCGACACCGGACTGGCCCCCGCCGCGGCGGGGGCGGCCCTGGCGGCCCTCCGGCTGCTGGGCCGCGAGCCCGGGCGCGCGGCCAGGGCCCGGGCCGTCGCCACCGAGCTGCACGCACGCCTGACCGCCGCGGGTCTGGACGCGGTGCGTCCCGACGCCGCGGTGGTCTCGGTGCGCGCGCCCTCCCCGCGGGAAGCCGTGCGGTGGGCGGCCGACTGCCGTGCGGCCGGCCTGTCCGTGGGCTGCTTCCGCCCTCCTTCCGTGCCCGACGGCGTCTCACGGCTCAGGCTGACCGCCCGCGGGGATCTCTGCGGGGAACAGATCGAACGCGCTGTACGGGTGATCGGCGAAACGCGGCCATGAGTCGGCGTGGCACGGCCGTGCGTCGTCCGGCACCCCGCGCGGTCAGCCGCGGACGCCCGCGGTGAACGCCGTCCAGCTCCCGGGGGAGAAGAGCAGGGCGGGCCCGGCCGGGTTCTTGGAGTCGCGCACGGCGAGCAGTCCGGCCCAGGGGCCGGCCGGCGGACGGGCCGTCTCCACGCAGTTGTTGGCTCCGGTGCTGTAACTGCTGCGCAGCCACCGGGTGCCGGTCATATCGGTGCTGACAGGGATGTTCCGGGGACGTTCGGACATGAAGCCTGGCATGGTGCCTCCTTACGCGCCTGCCGCGGTCGCGGCGATGAAGTCCAACGAGTCCTCGGGCGAAAGGGCATGGATCAGAAGGGCGTTGAAGGCCTCGGTGTAGGCCTCTACGTCTTCTTTCCGTTCGAGATGCAAGCTACTCGTCAAGTGGTCGAGAACCACCACGTCGAGATCAGAAGTGGTCGAAAAGGAGAAGATTACGAAAGGGCCGGTGACACCGATGTGCGCCCCGGCGGCAAAGGGCAGGACCTGGAGCCGGACGTGGGGGAGCCGCGCGGCCTCGACCAGCCGCCCTAGTTGACGGGCCATCACCCCCGGTCCGCCGACCTCCCGGCGCAGCACCGCCTCGTCCAGGACCGCGCTGAGCGCCAGCGGCGGGTCCGCGCGCAGTACGTCCTGGCGGGCCAGCCGCACCTCCACCAGCGTGTCCAGCCGCTCCTCCGGCAGTCCGTCCACCGCCGCCCGCGTCACGGCGCGGGCGTACTCCGGGGTCTGGAGCAGGCCGGGGACCACCGTGGTCTCCAGGGTGCGCATCGCGCCGGCCTGGGACTCGAGGCTGATGAAGTCGCGGTAGGTCGGGGGCAGCACCCCGCGGTAGGCGTGCCACCAGTGGTTGCGCCCGCCGCCGTCCTCGGAGTGCGCCAGCGTCACCAGCAGTCCCCGCAACTGCTCGTCGTCCACGCCGTAGGCGTCCAGCAGCAGGCGCACGTCGGCCGGTTTGGCGCCACTCGTGCCGGTCTCGATCCGGCTGACCTTCGACTGGTGCCAGCCCACGAGCCGGGCCGCCTCGCCGCTGGTGATGCCCGCCGCCGCGCGCAGGGCGCGCAGTTCCGCGCCCAGCTTCCGGCGGCGCACCACGGGACCGTGCTGCATGGGACAACTCCCCCTACTCCCTATGAGCCGCCCGAATACGCTCGGCCGTCGCAGAGTTCACCGCTTCGAGCGACAGATATATGCATATCTTGGTGGATCGCCGCCCTTCACCGGGTCAGTGGTGGCAGTCTGGCGGCGAAGCACCAGTCCGGGACCGTACTCGAACGATCCGCTCCGTGTCGGGCCTGCGGTCCCGTGAGAAAGGGACGACGTGGCCATGGCAGATCACCTGGAAGCATCCGTCACTCTGCCGAGCGATCCCGCCTCGGTGACCGCCGCGCGGACCTACGCGGTCGGCACTCTGGCGGAATGGGGGCTGCCGGCCGACGCGGACCTGTCCGAGACCGTCCGGCTCGTCGTCTCCGAACTGGCGACCAACGCCGTCCAGCACACACTGGGGCAGTCGCCCACCTTCACGGTGGACCTCGTCCTCGACCGCGACCAACGGCTGCGCGTCGGCGTCACCGACAGCCATCCGCGCTTCCCCAAGCGCCTGCCCGCGGCCGTGCAGCAGGACAACGGGCGGGGCATGGTGATCATCCGCTGGCTGACCGCGGAGTACGGCGGCAGGCTGCGGGTCCGGCCCACGCGCGAGGGCGGCAAGACGGTGTCGGTCGAACTGCCCTGGACGTCCCCGGGCCGGCCGGCCGCGCCCGCGGGGGTGACGGCGGGGCAGAGCGCCGTCACCCCCGCGGGCGGGCTACTTGACCCGGCCGTACCAGACGCTTGAGGTCCAGATCTTCTGCAGGCGCACCACGTCCCCGGTCTTCGGCGCGTGCCAGAGCTTGCCCTTCCCGGCGTAGATGCCGACGTGGTACACGCTGCGGCCCGAGTGGAAGAACACCAGGTCCCCCACCTTGCGGTTGCCGGCGGAGACATGGCGGGTGTTGTTGTACTGCTGGGCCGCGGTGCGCGGCAGCTTCTTGCCGGCCTTCTTGAACGAGTACAGCGTCAGGCCGGAGCAGTCGAACCGGTAGGGGCCGGTGGCACCCCAGCGGTAGGGGGCGCCCTTCTTGGAAGCGGCGATCTTGAGGGCTTTCGCCGCATGGGTCGCCGCGGCCGCCTCGGAGGCGACACCGGGGACCACGACGGTGCCGCCCACGGCGGCGAGGGTGAGGGCCGAGGCCGTACCGGCACGAGCCATCAGGGACGGGACACGATTGAGCGCGGACATGCGCAACCCTTCGTCAGCCGCCTGTGAAGGATGACCTGTCGGATTCGGGCTGGCGAAGTTGCCCGGCCGCACGCGTGCGGCTTCACCCCAAGGACCGCTCGGCCCGGTGTCCGGATGTCCGGACGGCCGTGCCGGCGACCCGTCGTGCTCGGGTCCTCCACTCCTGCCGATCCACTTCCCTGTCGACCGGTCGTCCGGGCGGCGGCAGGACTCGGCGTCCGCCCGGACCGCCCCGCCGCTGCGGCGGGGGCTTGTCGTCAGTCACGGATCTTGTCCCGGCCCCGCGGGAATTCCCAACGGAACGTGCTTTTTGTGTTGTTACGCGTCACTCGTCCGATCGGGTCGGACGCCTCCGCCGCGAGGCGCCGTCCCCGCTGCCGGCGGGCCCGGGACCAGCGGCGCAGGGGTGTCCTGCGCACGCGTGGAGCACGGCTGCCGCAACTCGGACCGGTCGTGAACCGGAGGTGTTCCTACGCCGAAAGAGGGTACGCCTTTTGGTCCGTTTCGATCCGGTACGTTCCGCTTCGGTCTGCTTCGACCCGAGTTCGCCGGAGCGGACATGCGGGACGTCGCCGACCGAGAGCGGGCATGCCGGAAACCGCCGACGGCATCGGTAATCACTCGGTCAAATCCGGGTGACGTGGCCGTCACACTCTAGCCGTACTCTGCACCCCGATCCACCTGCGCTTTTGCGGCACCGGTGGGTGCATTCGGCCGCATTCCCCTGTGTTACATCTAGAGCCGTCGCGGTTGCCGCGGCAGCCGGCCGTCCGGTTCTGACGGCATGCCCTGTGAGGTGGTAAATGCAACTGACCCCGCACGAGCAGGAGAGACTGCTCATCCATGTGGCCGCGGACGTGGCGGAGAAGCGCCGCGCACGAGGCGTCAAGCTCAACCATCCCGAGGTCGTCGCGCTGATCACCGCGCACATCCTCGAGGGCGCCCGGGACGGGCGCAGCGTCGGCGAACTCATGGCCTCCGGGCGCAAGCTCATCCAGCGCGACGAGGTCATGGCGGGCATCCCCGAGATGATCCACGACGTGCAGGTCGAGGCCACCTTCCCCGACGGCACCAAGCTGGTCACCGTCCATGACCCGATCATCTGACGGAGCGGCAGTCGTGATACCCGGAGAGATCCTTTTCGCCGACGAGCCGGTGGCCTTCAACGAAGGCCGCGACGTGATCCGCCTGACCGTGCTCAACACCGCCGACCGGCCCGTCCAGGTCGGCTCCCACTACCACTTCGCCGAGGTCAACCCCGGTCTCGAGTTCGACCGCGCCGCGGCGCACGGCAGGCGGCTGGACATCGCCGCCGGCACCGCCGTCCGGTTCGAGCCCGGCATCCCCGTCGACGTACGGCTCGTCCCCCTCGCGGGCGCCCGTGTCGTCGTGGGGCTGCGCGGCGCGACCGGAGGTGCCCTCGATGCGTGAACTGTCCCGTCCCGCCTACGCCGACCTGTTCGGCCCGACCACCGGCGACCGCATCCGCCTCGCCGACACCGACCTCCTCGTCGAGATCGAGGAGGACCGCTCGGGCGGCCCCGGCCGCTCCGGCGACGAAGCCGTCTTCGGCGGCGGCAAGGTGCTGCGCGAGTCCATGGGCCAGGCGCGTACGACCCGCGCCGAGGGCGCCCCCGACACGGTGATCACCGGGGCCGTGGTCATCGACCACTGGGGGATCGTCAAGGCCGACATCGGCATCCGCGACGGCCGGATCACCGGCATCGGCAAGTCCGGCAACCCGGACACCATGGACGGCGTCCACCCCGACCTGGTCATCGGTCCCGAGACCGAGGTGATCGCGGGCAACGGCAAGATCGTGACCGCGGGCGGCATCGACACCCACGTCCACTTCATCGCGCCGGACGCCGTCGACGAGGCCCTGGCGTCCGGCATCACCACCCTCATCGGCGGCGGCACCGGCCCCGCCGAGGGCAGCAAGGCGACGACCGTCACGCCCGGGGCCTGGCACCTCGCGCGGATGTTCGCGGCCCTGGAGTCGAGCCCTGTCAACATCGGCTTCCTCGGCAAGGGCAGCACCATGTCGAAGGAGTCCATGCGCGACCAACTGCGCGCCGGTGTCCTCGGCTTCAAGATCCACGAGGACTGGGGCGCGACGCCCGCCGTCATCTCCGCCTGCCTGGACGTGTGCGAAGAGTCCGGCGTCCAGCTCGCCGTCCACTCCGACACCCTGAACGAGGCGGGCTTCGTCGGCGACACCTTCGACGCGGTCGCGGGCCGCACGCTGCACGCCTTCCACGTCGAGGGCGCCGGTGGCGGTCACGCACCTGACATGATCACGGCGGTCTCGCTGCCCAACATGCTGCCGGCGTCCACCAATCCGACCCGGCCGCACACCGTCAACACCGTCGAGGAGCACCTCGACATGCTGATGGTCTGCCACCACCTCAACCCCGCCGTCCCGGAGGACCTGGCCTTCGCCGAGTCCCGGATCCGCCCCAGCACCATCGCGGCCGAGGACATCCTGCACGACATGGGGGCGATCTCCATCATGTCCTCCGACGCCCAGGCCATGGGGCGCATCGGCGAGGTGATCCTGCGGACCTGGCAGACCGCGCACGTGATGAAGCGGCGGCGCGGCTTCCTGCCCGGGGACACCCGTGCGGACAACCTCCGCGCCCGTCGCTATGTCGCCAAGTACACCATCAACCCCGCCGTGGCCCAGGGCATCGAGCACGAGGTCGGTTCCGTCGAGACCGGCAAGCTCGCCGACCTGGTGCTCTGGGACCCCCGCTTCTTCGGTGTGCGGCCGCAACTCGTCATCAAGGGCGGCCAGATCGCGTACGCGCAGATGGGCGACGCCAACGCGTCCATCCCCACGCCGCAGCCGGTCCTGCCGCGCCCGATGTACGGGGCGCTCGGGACCGCCCCCGCCGCCAACTCGGTCAACTTCGTCTCCGAGCAGGCGGTCGAGGACGGGCTGGCGGAGCGGCTCGGGCTCGGGCGGGCGTTCGTGCCCATCCGGTCCACGCGCGGCCGGACCAAGGCGGACATGCGGCAGAACGACGCGCTGCCGCACGTGGAGGTCGCCGCGGACTCCTTCGCGGTGACCATCGACGGGGAACTCGTCGAACCCGCTCCCGTCGCCGAACTGCCGCTGGCCCAGCGGTACTTCCTCTTCTGAGCGCCGGGATGAGCCGCGCAGCACTGCTCGTCCTCGCGGACGGCCGCTTCCCCGCCGGAGGGCACGCCCACTCCGGCGGGGCGGAGGCCGCCGTGCGGGCGGGACGCATCACCGACGCCGCGAGCCTGGAGGCGTTCTGCCGGGGGCGGTTGCACACGAGCGGGGTCGTCGCGGCGTGTGTCGC
This sequence comes from Streptomyces sp. NRRL F-5650, assembly GCF_000721365.1. Taxonomy (NCBI): domain Bacteria; kingdom Bacillati; phylum Actinomycetota; class Actinomycetes; order Kitasatosporales; family Streptomycetaceae; genus Streptomyces; species Streptomyces sp. NRRL F-5650. The sequence goes on from NZ_JOGV01000001.1 coordinate 117,493, forward strand.
CGCCGCCGCCGCGCTCGGCGCCGACCCCGGCGAACTCGACCGGGCCGCCGACGCGCGCACCCCGTCGCCCGCCCTGCGGGTGGCGGCGCGCCGACTGGGGCGGCAGTTGACGCGGGCCGCCAGGGTGACCTGGCCGAGTCCCGAACTCGACGCCCTGGCCTCGCAGTTCCCCAAGGGCGCCCATCAGCCCGTCGTGCTCGGGCTGGCCGCGCGCGCGGCCGGTCTCACGGCGCTCGACGCCGCCCACTGCTCCCTCTACGAGGGGGTGAGCGGGCCCGCGACCGCCGTCGTGCGGCTGCTCGGCCTCGATCCGTTCGACGCGACGGGCGTCCTCGCGCGGCTCGCGGACGAGCTGGACCGGGCGGCCCAGGAGGCCGTGGAGACGGCCGAGCGCGTCATGACCGACGGGGCCGGAGCGCTGCCCGCGCGGTCCGCACCGCTGCTGGAGATCGGGGCCGAGGCGCATGCCGCCTGGGCTGTGCGGTTGTTCGCCTCCTAGGTGGGGATTCGCCCCCGCCGCCCCGTCCCGTCCCGAACCCAAGGGCTCTGCCCCTTCTGCCCCGCCAGGGGGCTTTGCCCCCTGGACCCCGTTCGGCCTGAACGGCCTCGTCCTCAAACGCCGGACGGGCTGATTTCCCCCCAGCTTTGACAGGAGTTGCCGTATGCATCTTGACCATCACCTCGAATCCTCCGCCGCCGTTTCCGCCGACGCCCGCCGTCCCGACGGGACCCGCCGGGCGCTGCGGATCGGGCTCGGCGGGCCCGTCGGTTCCGGCAAGACCGCCACCGTCGCCGCGCTGTGCCGGGCGCTGCGGGAGGAGCTGTCCCTCGCGGTGGTGACCAACGACATCTACACCCGGGAGGACGCCGAGTTCCTGCTGAGGGAGGCGGTGCTGCCGCCCGAGCGGATCACCGCCGTGGAGACCGGCGCGTGCCCGCACACCGCGATCCGGGACGACATCTCCGCCAACCTGGAGGCCGTCGAGGACCTGGAGGACGAGGTCGGGCCGCTCGACCTGGTCCTGGTGGAGTCCGGCGGGGACAACCTCACCGCCACCTTCTCCAAGGGACTCGTCGACGCGCAGGTGTTCGTGATCGACGTGGCGGGCGGCGACGACATCCCGCGCAAGGGCGGCCCCGGAGTCGCCACCGCCGACCTGCTGATCGTCAACAAGACCGACCTCGCGCCGTACGTCGGTTCCGACCTCGCGCGGATGGCCGCCGACGCCAAGGCGGTGCGGGGCGAACTCCCCGTCGTCCTCCAGTCGTTGCGGAGCGAGGACGGAGTGCGCGAGGTCGCCGGCTGGGTGCGGGAGCGGATCGCCGCGTGGACCGCGTGACCACGGCCCCGGGCGGCGTCCGGGCGGGCGCCCGCGTGCTCGCCCGCGGCGACGGGCGGGGCGGCACCGCCCTGCCGGTGCTGGAGGGCGAGGGCCCCCTCGCCCTGCGCCGGACCCGGGGGAGCGGAGCCGAGGCCCGGGTGATGCTGGTCGGCGCGATGAGCGGGCCGCTGGGCGGCGACCACTTCACGGTGGACGTCCACGCCCGCAGCGGCGCCCGCCTGCGGGTCGGCTCGGCCGCCGCCACACTCGCGCTGCCCGGGCAGGACAAGGCCGGGGCCCGCTACGACGTCCGGCTCACCGTCGACGAGGGGGCCGAGCTGTGCTGGCTGCCGGAGCAGTTGATCTCCGCCGGCGGCAGCGACCTGCGCGTCACCACGTCGGCCGACCTGGCCCCCGGCGCACGGCTGCTGCTGCGCGAGGAGCAGGTGCTCGGGCGGGCCGGGGAGGAACCCGGGCGCCTCACCAGCCGCCTGACCGTGCGGATCGAGGGGCGCTGCGTCCTCGACCAGGAGCTGGCCTGCGGGCCCGGGGCGCCGGGCGGCTGGGACGGTCCGGCCGGGCTGGCGGGGCACCGGGCGGTCGGTCAGGTGGTCGTCGTACGGCCCGAGTTCGCCGGGCGGCCACCGGCGGCGTACGTGTACGAGGAGGGCGCGGCCGTCATGCCGCTCGCCGGGCCCGCCGCGCTGGTGAGCGCCGTGGCGCCGGACGGGCTGCGGCTGCGGCGGCTGCTGGACGGGGCGCTCGCCTCGCTGGACTGAGGTCCACCGGTGGGTTCGTCGATCGAACATGCTTCTCCGTTTATCGGATTGGCAAAGAAGTAGTACTGGCTCTGTTCTCAGGAAAGCCACAGCCGCGAGGATCCCCGTACTTGTCGCGAACACGTACGGGGAGGGCCACTTGAGCAAGAGCAGCATGCGGCGGAGGGCGACCGCGTTCGGCACGGCCGGAGCACTGGTCACCGCCACGCTGATAGCGGGCGCCGTCTCGGCGCCCGCCGCGAGCGCCGCCCCGGCCGACGGCCGGGACCACGCGCGGGGCTGGGACCGGGAGGCGCGCGGCGCGGCCGTCGCCGCCGCCCGCGCCGCCAGGGCCGGCGTCGACTGGAAGGACTGCGCCGCCGACTGGAACCTGCCGAAGCCCATCCAGTGCGGCTACGTCACGGTGCCGCTGGACTACGCCAAGCCGGACGGCAAGCAGATCAGGCTCGCCGTCGACCGCATCGGCAACACGGGCGGCAAGGGCGAGCGCCAGGGCGCGCTCATCTACAACCCCGGCGGCCCCGGCGGCTCCGGCCTGCGCTTCCCGGCCCGCGTCACGAGCAAGAACGCGGTGTGGGCGAAGGCGGCTAGGGCCTACGACTTCGTCGGCTTCGACCCCCGGGGCGTCGGCCGCTCCGCGCCCATCTCCTGCGTCGACCCGCAGGAGTTCGTCAAGGCGCCCAAGGCGGACCCCGTGCCCGGGTCCGAGGCGGACAAGCGCGTCCAGCGGGGACTGGCCCGCGCGTACGCCGAAGGCTGCTTCGAGCGCAGCGGCGAGATGCTGCCGCACATGACCACCCCGAACACCGCGCGCGACCTCGACGTCATCCGCGCCGCCCTCGGCGAGAAGAAGCTCAACTACCTCGGCGTCTCCTACGGCACCTACCTCGGTGCCGTCTACGGCACCCTCTTCCCCGACCACGTCCGGCGCATGGTCGTCGACAGCGTCGTCAACCCTTCCCGCGACAAGATCTGGTACCAGGCCAACCTGGACCAGGACGTCGCCTTCGAGGGCCGCTGGAAGGACTGGCAGGACTGGGTCGCCGCGAACGACGCCACCTACCACCTCGGCGACACCCGCGCCGCGGTCCAGGAACAGTGGCTGAAGCTGCGCGCCACCGCCGCGAAGGAGCCGCTGGGCGGCGTCGTGGGACCGGCCGAGCTGATCTCTTTCTTCCAGAGCGCCCCGTACTACGACTCCGCCTGGGCGCCGACCGCCGAGATCTTCAGCAAGTACGTGGCCGGTGACACCCAGGCCCTCGTCGACGCCGCCGCCCCCGACCCGTCCGACACCGCGGGCAACGCCTCCGCGGAGAACAGCAACGCCGTCTACACGGCCGTCGAGTGCACCGACGCCAAGTGGCCGGCCAACTGGAGCACCTGGGACCGGGACAACACGCGGCTGCACCGCGACCACCCGTTCATGACCTGGGCCAACGCCTGGATGAACCTGCCGTGCGCCACCTGGCCGGTCAAGCAGCAGACCCCGCTGAACGTCAAGACCGGCAAGGGACTTCCGCCGGTGCTGATCGTCCAGTCCGAGCGCGACGCGGCCACCCCGTACGCGGGCGCCGTCGAACTGCACCAGCGGTTCAAGGGCTCCCGGCTCGTCACCGAGCGGGACGCCGGTTCGCACGGCGTCACGGGACTGGTCAACCCGTGCGTCAACGACCGCGTCGACGCCTACCTGCTCACCGGCGCGCTGGACACCCGTGACGTGACCTGCGCCCCGCACGCCACGCCCAAGCCGTAACCGGCCGACGGAGGCGCACGTGGTGGGGGCGGCCGGACCGGCCGCCCCCACCCGTCAACGCCGCCCCGACCAGGCGTCCTCGGCGGCGTAGTCGAAGAGGTCGCCGTACGCCGTGTACATCTCCGGGTAGGCCTCGCGCCAGTCCCGTCCTGCCAGCCGCTCCTCGATGAAGGCCACCGTCCGGGGCAGGGCGTCGGCGTACCGGGCGACCGGGCGGTAGCCCAGCTCTTCGCGTGCCGCGCCCATGTCACACACCACCGGAGCCGGCACGGTCCACGGGGTGTACCCCACGCCGTGCGCCGGCGGAGGGCCGTCCACCAGCAGGTACTCGGCCTCGACACCCATCACCGCGTCGATCGCCGCCCCGATCTCCGCCACCGTCGGGGCGTCCGGGGCCACCGCGTTCAGGACGCGGGTGCCCGGCCTCGCTGCGGCCAGCCTGATCAGCTCGGCGATGTTGTGGACGCCTGCCGGGTGGAAGCGGCACGTACCGCCGTACGCGAGCACGCGCCGCCGTCTGCCGTCGAGGTTGCGCTTGACGAAGTAGAGCTCGCGCGGAGTCCGGCAGTACGGCCCGTGGACCGCGCCCGCACGCAGCAGGGTCACCGGCAACCGGTCGCCGGCCGCCAGGAGTTCCCGCTCCAGCGCCGCCTTGCGGGCACTGTAGGAGCCGTTGCCCGGGCGGACGGTGCGCTGCGCCTCCGTGAGCGGCACCGGGTACTCGGGGAAGCCGCCGGGCTCGCCCTGCGTGTCGAAGCCGCGGCCCCTGTCGTCCTCGTAGACCGACACGCTGGAGACCACCACCGCCGAACCGACTCGTCCGGCGAGCGAGACCAACTGCCGTGCGTGCCGCTCTCCGTGGGCCACCACGTCCACCAGCACGTCGCAGTCCCCGCCCACCGCCGCCGCCAGCGCCGCGTCGTCGTCCCGGTCGGCGACCACCGCCCGTACGTCCCCGGACCACCGCGGGTCCCGGTCGCCGCTCCGCGAGACGGCCGTCACCTCCCACCCGTCCCGGGCCAGCGCGTCCACCGCCGCCCGTCCGATCTGTCCCGTCGCCCCGATCACCACCGCACGCGTCATACGACGACCGTAGGTGCCCCGGCCCCGGCCGGTCCCGCCGTTCTGCCGGCGGCAGAGGACGCGGCCCCCGAGGGCCCCGGCCAACGAGGACGCGGCCCCCGAGGGCCCCGGCTAACGGCGCGGCAGCCGGGGGAACCTGCGGCTCTCGGCCGCCTTCCGTGCCTCCTCGGCCTTCACGTCCGCGGCGTACCGGTCGACGTACTCCTGGCCGGACAGCGTGAGGATGGCGTGGACGATCTCGTCGGTGACGGCACGCAGCACGGCCTTCTGGCCCTCCATGCCCGCGTAGCGGGAGAAGTCGAGGGGTTCGCCGAAGCGGATCACCACGGGGTGCAGCCTCGGGATCTTCCGGCCCGGCGGCTGCGCCTCGAACGTGCCGATCATCGCGCAGGGCACGACGGGCACCCCGGCCCGGAGCGCCATCACCGCGACGCCGACCTTGCCCTTGTACAGCCGGCCGTCGTGCGAACGGGTGCCCTCCGGATAGATGCCGAGCAACTCGCCCCGCCCCAGCACACCGAGCCCCTCGCGGATCGCGGCCTGCCCCGCCTCCTTGCCGGAACGGTCGACCGGGATCTGACCGGCGCTGCGGAAGAAGAACGCGGTCAGCCTGCCCTTGAGGCCCGGCCCGGTGAAGTACTCGGCCTTGGCGAGGAAGGTGATGCGGCGCTTGAGCACCGCGGGCATCAGGAAGTGGTCCGAGAAGGAGAGGTGGTTGCCCGCGACGATGGCCGCCCCCGAGTCCGGCACATGGTCCAGGCCCTCGATCCGCGGGCGGAAGACGACCCTCAGCAGCGGGCCCAGCAGGACGTACTTGAGCACGTAGTAGAACACGGTGCGTCTCCAGTTCTCCGGGCTCCCGGCCGGCCGTCGGCGACCGGTGCCCGATCGTAGCCCGAGGGCGCCGGAACCGGACGGGAGCGGTTCGGCCGCTCTTCGGCCAACTCGATTGACGCGGCCCACCGCGTCCTCTGTGCTGTCCGGTGGCGGAACGCGCGAAGCCCGGGCGGCGCACGGCCCGCGGCGGGGGCGCGACCGGGGGGAGGGCGGATGGGCGGCGGATCGGCGCGGGCGGCCGGGGCCCCGTGGGCGGAGTTCGGGCGGCACCTGCGCGCCCTGCGCAGGGCGGCGGGGCTCACCCAGGTGCAGCTCGGCCTGCGGGTGGGCTACCACCACTCGGCCGTGAGCAAGCTGGAGGCGGGCCTGCGCGAGCCGCCCGTGGGACTGGTGCGCAGGCTCGACACCGTGCTGGAGACGGGCGGGGAGCTGGCCGCGCTGGCCGCCGCACCGCGCGAGGTGCCCCGGGGGCCGGGCCGGTTCCCGGCCGACCCGGCGCTCTTCGCGCCGCTGCCCGGGGCGGACGCCGCCGAGGGGCAGGGCGCGCCGGACCTCCGGATGTGGCCCGCGCGGCTGCCCGCCGAGGGACTGGTGTGCCCGCTGCACGGCACCGCCGGGTGCGCGGTGCCCGAACCGGGCGAGTGGCCGGCGGTGCTCGGCGGTCCGGGCCCGGCGGGCGGTCGCGTCCCGAAGTGGGGCGCCGGCACCGGAGCGGCGGTCGCCGAGGGGGAAGTGCTGCACGGCCTCACCGCCGTCCTCGCCTGTCTGATCCGCGAGGCGTTCCGGCACGAGGGCCGCGTGACGGCCGTCGAGGGGCTGCTGCGGGCGCTGGCCCGCTGGGCCCAGGAGGTCAACTCCGCCGGGCGGCTGCCGTACGGGCAGTTGCGGCTCGGCGCGCAGTACGCCCAGGTCGCCGGCCGGCTGCGGATGGAACGCGGGCAGATCGGTGTCGCCATGGCCTGGTTCGGCCACGGACTGCGCTGGGCGGACGCCGTCGAGGACGCGCCGGCCCGCGCGACCCTGCTCAGCGACATGTGCACCCTGGTCCGGCTCGACGGAGCCCCCGCGCTGATGCTCGGCTACGCCCGGGGCATCGGCGCGGTGGACGGGCGGCGCCGGTGGACGGCCACCCTGTCCGACCTCTACCAGGCGCGCGGTCACGCCCTGGCGGGCGACGCCGCGCAGTGCCGCCGCCACATCACCCTGGCCCGGCGGGGATTCGCCCGCCTCGCCCGTCGCGACCACCTGGAGGCGCCGTGGATGGCCGGGGCCGAGGGCGCGATGCGGGTCGACTCGGCGGTCGGCGGGGCCCTGCGGGACCTCGCCGTGGCGACGGGGGACCGTGCGGCTGCCCGGCGCGCGGTCGACGCCACCGCGCGCTCGCGCGCACAGGTGCCGCCCCAGATGCGCAGCGCACGCCTGCTGCTCACCCTCCGCCTGGCGGACAGCCTGGCCTGCGCCGGCGACCCCGGCGCCGCCGTCGCCCTCGCCTCGGAAGTGCTGCCGGCGGCGGTGCGCTCGCGCGAGTCGATGGTCGCCGCCGAACTGCGCGGGCTGCACACCCGGCTCACCGGGAAGTGGGCCGACCTGCCGGAGGTGCGGGAGTACCGGGAGCGGCTGCTGGCCGCGGGGGAGTGACGGGCGGGGCCCGGCCGCCGCGCCCCACGCGTACTTGCCGGATTTTGCCAGGACGGTACCGCGCCCGCGGAGCCGTTGATTCCGGTGCGGCGGGGTGTGAGGGTTCCGCCAGCCCGCGACATGACATGCAACCGACACCCATGGGACGCGCATCCGCACCCCGGGCCGCGCGTCCGGCACGTCCTGGCCCGGGCCGGCCCGCAAGGAGCCCCCCACTCTCACAAGGAGCCACGATGCTCAGACAGACCGCGGTGGCCGGGACAGTCCTGGCCATGACACTCGCAGGGGCGGTGGTACCGGCCTCCCTCGCCTCGGCGTCGGAGCGGTCCGCGCCCTCCGCGGCGCAACCCACCCCCGTCGAAAGGGCCGTCGCCGCGGCCGACCGGGCCGTCCGCAGCGGCCTGGACTCCCTGGCCGCCGGCGGCCCCGACGAGCAGTACGACCGTCACCAGGTCACCCCCTGGGACCAGGACCTGTTCTCCGTCGCCTACGAGCGCACCTACCACGGTCTGCCGGTGGTCGGCGGCGACGCCGTCGTCCTCGCCGACGGCAAGGGCCGGGTACGCGCCGTGCAGTCCGCCACCGAGGCCGCGATCGCCGTGCCCACCGAGGCCGCGGTCAAGGCCGAGCAGGCGGTGCGGACCAGCCGCAAGCGGCTCGCGCACGTCGACGAGGTCGACTCCCGGCGGCTGGTGGTCCGGGTCAAGGACGACGTCCAGACCCTCGCCTGGGAGACCGTGCTCGTCGGCACGACCGAGAACCACGTGCCCAGCAGGCTGCACGTCTTCGTCGACGCCCGTACCGGCAAGGTGGCCGACACCTACGACGACGTGAAGGCCGGCACCGGCCACAGCGAGTGGAACGGCCCCGACCCGCTGACCATCGACACCTCCCGCTCGGGCAGCCAGTACGCCCTGCGCGACACCACCCGCCCCGGCCTGCAGTGCTCGGACTACAACGGCGGCCTGTTCACCGGACCGGACGACGACTGGGGCACCGGCAACGCCTCCAGCCGCGAGACCGGCTGCGTCGACGTCATGTACGCGGCGCAGAAGGAGTCGGACATGCTCCGCGACTGGCTCGGCCGCAACGGCCACAACGGCAACGGCGGGAGCTGGCCCGCCCTGGTCGGCCTCAACCAGCTCAACGCCTACTGGGACGGCTCACGCGTCACCATCGGCCACAACAGCGCCGGCAAGTGGATCGGCGGCATGGACGTGGTGGGCCACGAGTACGGCCACGGACTCGACAGCTTCACCCCCGGCGGCGCCAACCACGAGAGCGGCCTGGGCGAGGCCACCGGCGACATCATGGGCGCCCTGACCGAGGCCTACGCCAACCAGCCCGCGCCCTACGACACCCCCGACTACACCGTCGGCGAGAAGATCGACCTCCAGGGGCGCGGCCCGATCCGCAACATGTACAACCCCCGGCTGGTCAACAACGACCCCAACTGCTACTCCGCCGCCATCCCGAACACCGAGGAGCACGCGGCGGCCGGTCCCATGAACCACTGGTTCTACCTCCTGGCCGAGGGCTCCGCTCCCGGCGGCGGCAAGCCCGCCAGCCCCACCTGCGACGGCAGCCAGGTGACCGGCGTCGGCATCCAGAACGCCGGCAGGATCTTCTACGGCGGGATGCTGCTCAAGACCAGCGGCATGACCTACAAGCGGTACCGCACCGCCACCCTCACCGCGGCCAAGAACCTGGACGCCTCCTGCGACCTGTTCGACGCCACCAAGGCGGCCTGGAACGCCATCGACATCCCGGCCCAGAGCGGCGACCCCACCTGTGCCCGGCAGGAGACCGACTTCTCACTGGCCCTCAGCCCGGCGAGCGGCGACGTCGAAGCCGGTTCCGCGGCCAACGCCACCGTCGACACCACCACCGTCGCCGGCAGCGCCCAGCAGGTGTCCCTGACGGCCACCGGCACCCCGCCCGGCGTGAGCGTCACCTTCAGCCCCTCGACGGTCACCTCCGGATCCAGCTCGGCCATGCGGGTCGCCACCACCTCCGGCACCGCCGCCGGCACCTACGCGATCACCGTCAAGGGCACCGCGGGCAGCAGGAGCCACACCGCCCAGTACACCCTCACCGTCGGCGGCGGCACCACCCCGGGCACGCCGCCCGACGTCGACGTGGCCCAGGTGCAGGCCCACCTCGCGCAGTTCGGCTCCATCGCCGCGCAGAACGGCGGCAACCGCCGCGCCACCGGCCCCGGATACACCGCCTCCCTCGCCTACGTGAAGGGCAGGCTGCAGGCGGCCGGCTACACCGTCACCGAGCAGACCTGCACCTCCGGATGCACCGCGGGCGCGGGCAACAACCTGATCGCCGAGTGGCCCAAGGGCGACGCCGGCAGCGTCTACATGTTCGGCGCCCACCTCGACGGCGTCTCGGCCGGCCCCGGCATCAACGACAACGGCTCCGGATCCGCCGCGCTCCTCGAGACGGCGCTGACCCTCGCCGAGCAGAACCCGGCCATGAAGAACCGCGTCCGCTTCGCCTGGTGGACCGACGAGGAACAGGGCCTGAAGGGCTCCGACTTCTACACCCGCACCCTGTCCACGACCGAGCGCGGCAGGATCAAGGCGTACTACAACTTCGACATGGTCGCCTCCGTCAACGGCGGTTACTTCATCAACAACCTGACCTCCTCCGCCTCCGCCCCGATGCGGGAGTACTGGACCTCCCTCGGGCTCGCGCCGCAGGAGAACGTCGAGGGCCAGGGCCGCTCCGACGACTACTCGTTCCAGAAGGCCGGCATCCCCACCTCCGGCTACGCGACCGGCGCGTCCGCGGTCAAGTCGGCCGCGGAGGCCGCCAAGTGGGGCGGCACCGCCGGCCGGCCCTACGACCCGTGCTACCACTCCGCCTGCGACACCACCTCCAACATCAGCGCCACCGCGCTCAACCGCAGCGCCGACGGCATCGCGTACACGATCTGGAAGACGGCCGTCGGGGACGACCCCGCCCCGAAGGACGACTTCTCGCTCTCCGCCGACCCGGCCTCCGGCACGGTCACCCCGGGCGGCTCCGCGACGGTCACCGTGAACACCGCCACGACCAGCGGCGACGCCCAGAACGTGCGCCTTTCGGCGTCCGGCGCGCCGACCGGCGTGAGCGTGGTCTTCACGCCGGACTCGGTCACCTCCGGCCAGTCCTCGACCGCCACGGTCCGGGTCGCCGCGGGCACGGCCGCCGGCACCTACACCCTGACCCTCACCGGCACGGGCACCGTCACCCACACCACCACCTACACCCTCACCGTCCCGGGCGACGGCGGCGGTGAGACCACCTGGAAGCAGGGAGCCACCTACGCGGCCGGTGACGTGGTGACCTACGGCGGCGTCCGCTACCGGTGCCTCCAGGGCCACACCGCCTACCCCGGCTGGGAGCCGCCCAACGTCCCCGCCCTGTGGCAGCGCCTGTGACACACCACTGACCCCCTGCGGGAACGCCTGACATGCCAAGGGGCGGTGGGGTTCGCACGGAACCCCACCGCCCCACGGCGCGCGCCCGCACCCCGCGGCGTCAGAACCGCGGCGTCGGCGCCTGCGCCTCGACGATCTCCGCCGCCTCCTCCTCGGTTCCCACCGACGGAGGGGAACCCGCCAGCGGCTTCTGCGCCGTCTCCTTCATGCAGGCCACGGCCACGACTCCGATCAGGGCCGCCGCCATCGAGTAGTAGGCCGGCATCATCTCGGAGCCGGAGACACTGATCAGGGCGGTGATCACCAGCGGCGTGGTACCGCCGAACAGGGACGCCGACAGGTTGTAGCCGACCGACAGGGACCCGTAGCGGACGTTGGTCGGGAACATCGCGGGGAGCGCCGCCGACATCGTGCCCAGCAGGCACACCAGCGACAGGCCGAGCATCAGCATGCCGCCCGCGACCGCGAGCAGACTGCCCTGGCGCACCAGCAGGAACGCCGGAGCGGACAGGACGAAGAAGCCGATCATGCCGGTCATCAGGACGGGCTTGCGGCCGAAGTGGTCGGAGATCCGGCCGACCTGGTTGATGATCAGCATCAGCAGCACCATCGTCGCCACCAGGATCATCAGCCCGTGGCTCTCGCTGTAGTGCAGCTCGTCCGACAGATACGTCGGCATGTACGACAGCAGCATGTAGTCGGTGATGTTGTAGGCGCCGACCAGGGCGATGCACAGCACCAGCGACCGCCAGTGCGTGCGGAAGATCTTGACGAGGTCGCCCCGGGCGGTGGTCTCCACCGCGGTCGCCGCCTCCGAGATGTGGACGTTGGAGTCCTCCAGCTTCAGGAACGCGGGCGTGTCGTCCAGCTTCAGCCGCAGATAGATACCCACGATGCCCAGCGGCGCGGCGACCAGGAAGGGGATCCGCCAGCCCCAGGCGTCCATCGTGTCGCTGCCGAGCCCCGCCGTCAGCGCGGTGACCAGGCTCGCCGCGCCCGTGTACCCGGCCAGCGTGCCCAGTTCCAGGAAGCTGCCGAAGAACCCGCGCCGCTTGTCCGGCGCGTACTCGGCGATGAAGGTCGACGCGCCGCCGTACTCACCGCCCGTGGAGAAGCCCTGGAGCAGGCGGAAGAGGATCAGCAGCAGCGGGGACCAGAAACCGATCGCGTCGTAGCTGGGGATGAACCCGATGGCGGCGGTGCCGATCGCCATGAGGATCATCGTCAGCGCGAGCACCTTCTTGCGGCCGATCTTGTCGCCCATCGGCCCGAAGACCATGCCGCCGATCGGCCGCACCAGGAACGCCACGGCGAACGTGGCGAACGAGGAGAGCAACTGTGCCGTGTCGCTCCCGGACGGGAAGAACACGCGGCCGATGGTGCCCGCCAGATAGGCGTAGATGCCGAAGTCGAACCACTCCATGGCATTGCCGAGAGAGGCCGCCTTCACGGCACGCTTGACCGCGGCCTCGTCCGTGACGGTGATGTCCGACCGCCGCAGCCGGGGGTTCTTCCGACGCCTGATCGCCCGGAACAGGGCGGGGTGGCGGCGTACCGCCGCGGTGTCGGTCTCTGGGCCGTTCTCGGTGGGGGACGTGGCGGCCTCCCTTTCCACGCGCAGACACTCCGGGGAGGAGCCCTGCTCGGTCGTACGTCTTCCAGCTCGTACCCGTTCCCCCGATGATGCTGGGTATGGTCGTGACTTCGGTCATGTGACTGGGCCGATGAGGTGAGCGCCCGGTGAGTACGCTTCGCACATGCGTATCTCCGTCTCCTCCGACATGGACGAACCCGTCGCCCGGCTCCTCGTCGAGGAGCTGCGCGCCCGCGGCCACGACGTGCGCGCCTACGGCGCACTGGACCCCGCGGCGGACCCGCGGTGGGCCGTCGGCTCCGAGCAGGCGGCGCGCGAGGTCGCCGAGGGGCGGGCCGACCAGGCCGTGGTGTGCTGCTGGACCGGCACCGGCGCGTCGATCGCCGCGAACAAGGTGCCCGGCGTCCGCGCCGCCCTGTGCACCGACGCCTACACCGCCGGCGGCGCCCGCCGCTGGAACGACGCCAACGTCCTCGCGCTCGGTCTCAGGCTGACCTCCGGTCCGCTGCTGAGGGAGATCCTCGACGCCTGGTTCGCGGCCGGGCCGAGCGAGGACGCCGAGGACCGGGACAACGTCACGCACGTCGAGCGGCTCGACGAAGGACGCCGAGCCGCTCGGTGACCGGCGCGGGGCCGGTCAGGAGGTCAGGACCTTCTCCAGCGTCCCGAGGGCGCCCGTCAGCTCCTCGGCCGTGACGGTCAGCGGCGGGGCCAGCCGGATCGTCGAACCGTGCGTGTCCTTGACCAGGACACCCTCGCGCATGAGCCGTTCACTGATCTCGCGCCCGGTGCCCAGCGCCGGGTCCACGTCGACGCCCGCCCACAGTCCCCGCGCCCGGAAGCCGACGACGCCCTTGCCGACCAGGGTGGCCAGGCCCTCGCGCAGCACCGTGCCCAGCTCGGCCGCGCGGCGCTGGAACTCTCCGGTCTCCAGCAGCTCCACCACCGCCGTGCCGACCGCCGCGGCCAGCGGATTGCCGCCGAACGTCGAACCGTGCTCGCCCGGGTGCAGCACCCCCAGCACCTCCCGCCGGCCGACCACCGCCGACACCGGCACGATGCCCCCGCCCAGCGCCTTGCCGAGCAGCACCACGTCCGGCACCACCGACTCGTGCTCGACGGCCAGGGTGTGCCCCGTGCGGCCCAGCCCCGACTGGATCTCGTCCGCGACGAACAGGCAGCCCCTGCGCCGGGTCAGCTCCCGCACGCCCGCCAGATAGCCGTCGTCCGGGATCAGCACACCCGCCTCGCCCTGGATGGGCTCGATCAGCACGGCCGCCGTCGTCTCGTCGACCGCAGCCTCCATCGCGGCCAGGTCGTTGTACGGCACGATCCGGAAGCCGGGGGCGAAGGGGCCGAAGCCCTGGCGGGCCGTCTCGTCGGTGGAGAAACCGACGATCGTCGTCGTCCGGCCGTGGAAGTTGTCCGCGGCCACCACGATCGTCGCCCGGTCGGCCGGGACGCCCTTCACGTCGTAGGCCCACTTGCGGGCCACCTTGATGCCGCTCTCCACCGCCTCGGCGCCGGTGTTCATGGGCAGCACCATGTCCGTGCCGGTCAGCGCGGCCAGCTTCTCGGCGAAGCCCGCGAGACGGTCGTTGTGGAAGGCGCGCGAGGTCAGCGTCAGCCGGTCGAGCTGGCGATGGGCGGCCCCGATCAGCGCCGGATGGCGATGGCCGAAGTTGAGCGCCGAGTAGCCGGCCAGCATGTCCAGGTAGCGGCGGCCCTCCACGTCCTCCACCCAGGCGCCCTCGGCGCGGGCCACCACGACGGGCAGCGGGTGGTAGTTGTGCGCGAGGACGGGCTCCTCCGCGCGGATCAGCTCCGCCGAGCCGCGGTGCGTACGGGCGGGTGCGGTCATGAGCGGGACTCCCGGATCTCCTGGGTGCAGCACTTGATGCCGCCACCGGCCTTGTGGAACTCGGACAGGTCGACGGGGACGGGCACGTAGCCGAGACCGGCGAGCCGGCCGGCCAGCTCCCGGGCCCCGGGGGCGATGAACACGTGCCGTCCGTCGGACACGGAGTTGAGCCCGAACGCCATCGCGTCCGCGCGGGTGGCGACCACCGCGTCCGGGTACAGCCGCTGCAGCACCTCACGGCTGCCGGGCGAGAAGGCGCCGGGGTAGTACGCGATGTTCCCGCCGTCGCCGTCCTCCCCGTCGTCGAGGACGAACAGCGCCGTGTCCAGGTGGTAGAAGTACGGGTCCACCAGGGTCAGCGAGATCACCGGCACCCCGAAGAACTCCTGCGCCTCGCGGTGCGCCTCGGGGGTGGTGCGGAACCCGGTGCCGGCCAGGATCCAGCGGCCGGCCGGGACCAGGTCGCCCTCGCCCTCGCAGACCGACTCGGGGTGGTGGACCTCGAAGCCCTCCGTCTTGAACCACGCCTCGAACGGCACCGACTCGGGACGCCGCTCGGGCGCGCGGAAGAGGGAGCCGAGGACCCGGCCCCCGACCACGACCGCGCAGTTCGCGGCGAAGACCATGTCGGGCAGACCGGGGACCGGGGCGACCGTGTCCACGGTGTGGCCGTGGGCACGGTAGGTGTCGACCAGTGCCTGCCACTGGTCGAGGGCGCGGATGACGTCGACGGGCCGGCCGGTGCTCATCCACGGGTTGATCGCGTACTGCACGGCGAAGTGTCTGGGTTCGCAGACCACGAAGCGCCGCCGGCGCGGCACACGGGGCTCGGTCACAGAGGGGTACCTCCGCTTTTCACGGTGTGTCACGGGGTGATGACACCACGGTAGGAAGTGGCGCCCGAGCCCGACAAGCGCAGAAAGCTGCGTGTTCCCGCAGGGACGCTGCGTTGTCCCCCCGGTCAGCGCACGTCCGCTGCGTCGTCCGGCGCGAGCAGGGCGGCTCCCGCCTCAGGACTCTCCGGGATCAGGTGGGACAGCACCATCACACTGATCGTCTTGCGGATGAACGGCTCCGCACGGATCCGCTCCAGCACCTCCTCGAAGTGCTCCACGTCCCGCGCCCGCACGTGCAGCAGCGCGTCCGCGCCGCCGGTCACCGTCATCGCCGCCGTGATCTCCGGATAGCCCCGCACCACCTCCGCGAGCCGCCGCGGCGGCGCCGCCCCCTCGCAGTACACCTCCACGTACGCCTCCGTGCGCCACCCCAGCGCGGAGGGCCGCACCGTCGCCGTGAACCCGGTGATCACGTCCGTCTCGCGCAGCCGGTCCACCCGGCGCTTGACCGCCGTCGCGGACAGCCCGATCTCCGCGCCGATCTCGGCGAAGGACGTCCTGGCGTTCTCCATCAGAGCGGTGACGATCTTCCGGTCGAGTTCGTCGAAGGAAGCGGGCCTGCTGTTCATGCGGGCACCGTATCCAGCGGATACGGCCACGTCGCAGGCGTGGGCAGATGCCCGGATCGCCCCTACACTCCACCTTCATGCTGCGCGCCCTGGCCGTCGACGACGAACGCCCCACGCTCGAGGAACTCGTGTACCTGCTCAACGCCGATCCCCGCGTCGGCACCGCGGAGGGCGCGGGCGACGCGACCGAGGCGCTGCGCCGCATCAACCGGGCCCTGGAATCGGGCCCCGACGGTCCCGAGGCCATCGACGTCGTCTTCCTCGACATCCAGATGCCCGGCCTCGACGGACTGGACCTCGCCAGGCTGCTCACCGGGTTCGCCCGGCCGCCGCTGGTCGTGTTCGTCACCGCGCACGAGGACTTCGCCGTCCAGGCCTTCGACCTCGAGGCCGTCGACTACGTGCTCAAACCGGTCCGCAAGGAGCGCCTCGCGGAAGCGGTGCGCCGGGCCGCCGAACAGCGCACCGCGGCCGTGCCCGCCCCGCGCGTCCCCGTGCACGAACCCGACCCCGACCACGTCACCGTCGAACTCGGCGGCGTCACCCGCTTCGTCCCCGTCGACGAGATCACCCACGTCGAGGCCCAGGGCGACTACGCCCGCCTCCACACCGACCGGGGCAGCCACCTCGTGCGCATCCCCCTGTCCACGCTGGAGGAGCGCTGGCGCGCCCGCGGGTTCGTCCGCATCCACCGCCGCCACCTGGTCGCCCTGCGCCACATCGGCGAACTGCGCCTGGACGCGGGCACCGTCAGCGTCCTGGTCGGCACCGAGGAACTGCAGGTCAGCCGGCGCCACGCCCGCGAACTGCGGGACCTGCTCATGCGGAGGCCCTGAAACCGTGCCCCAGGACCCCGCGGAACGCCGCGTCACCGTCACCGCCCCGGCCAGGGGCACCGTGCCCCACGCCCGGCTCCGCTCGCGCGGCCGGCACCCCCAGCCCTCCGGCCACTACCGTCCGCGCACCGAGATCGACGAGCAGACCACCCTCGGCCACACCTACGTCCGCTCCCTGATGCGCAGCCAACTGCGCGCCGGGCTCACCGCCCTCGCCGTCCTGGGCCTGCTCGTCGGCCCGCTCCCGCTGCTGTTCGCGGCGCTGCCCGACGCCCGCCACCTGGAGTGGGCCGTCCTCGGCTTCGGCCTGTACGTCCCGCTGGTCCTGCTCGCCCGCTGGTACGTGCGCCGCGCCGAACGCAACGAACGCGACTTCGTCCGCCTCGTCGAGGACCGATGACCCCGCCGGTGGGCAGCGAGGCCGGAAAGAGGCCATGAACCCCAGCTACGCCATCACCGCCGTCGCCCTCGTCGTGGTGGCCACCGTCCTCGTCGGCGCCTTCGGCCTGCGCATCTCCCGGACCACCTCCGACTTCTACGTCGCCTCCCGCACCGTCGGACCCCGCCTGAACGCCGCCGCCATCAGCGGCGAGTACCTCTCCGCCGCCTCCTTCCTCGGCATCGCCGGACTGGTCCTCGTCCAGGGGCCGGACATGCTCTGGTACCCGGTCGGCTACACCGCCGGCTACCTCGTCCTGCTCCTCTTCGTCGCCGCCCCGCTGCGCCGCTCGGGCGCCTACACGCTGCCCGACTTCGCCGAGGCCCGGCTCGCCTCCCAGGGGGTGCGGCGGCTCGCGGGGGCCTTCGTGGTCGGGGTCGGCTGGCTGTACCTGCTGCCGCAGCTCCAGGGCGCCGGCCTGACGCTGACCGTGCTCAGCGGGGCCCCCGGCCGGCTCGGCGGGGTGATCGTCGCCGTCGTCGTCACCGCGATAGTCGCCGCCGGCGGCATGCGCAGCATCACCTTCGTCCAGGCATTCCAGTTCTGGCTCAAACTCACCGCGCTGCTCGTCCCCGCCCTCTTCCTGGTGCTGGCCTGGCAGGGCGACGGCGCCCCCGGCCGCCCCTTCGAGGAACCCGCCACCTTCCGCGAGCAGCGCTCGGTCCGCGTCGACGCCACCCTCACCCTCAAGCTCGACGAGCCGCTGACGGTCACCGTCGACGGCACCGTGGACGGCCGCACCCACGACGGCGCCCGTCTCGCCCTGCCCGCCGGCACCCACCGCATCGACGCCGGCACCCGTCTCACCTTCGCCCCGGACACCCCCGTCCCGGCCGCCGGACGCGGCGCCGACGACGCCCTGTCGCCCTCCCGGGCCGAGAGCCGCGCGGAACGCCCGCTGTACGCCACGTACGGCCTGATCCTGGCCACCTTCCTGGGCACCATGGGGCTGCCCCACGTCGTGGTCCGCTTCTACACCAGTCCGACCGGCGTCGCCGCCCGCCGCACCACCGTCGCCGTCCTCGGCCTGATCGGTGCCTTCTACCTGCTGCCGCCCCTCTACGGAGCCCTCGGCCGCCTCTACGCCCCCGAACTGACCCTGACCGGGGAGGCCGACGCCGCGGTCCTGCTGCTGCCGGACCGGGTGATCGGGGGAGTGGGCGGCGACCTGCTCGGCGCGCTGGTCGCGGGCGGTGCCTTCGCCGCCTTCCTGTCCACCGCGTCGGGGCTCACCATGGCCGTCGCGGGGGTGCTCACCCAGGACGTGCTGCCCTCCCGCGCGGTGTCCCACTTCCGGCTCGGCACCGTGCTCGCCATGGCCGTGCCGCTGGCGGCGAGCACGCTGGTCGGCGGACTGCCGGTCGCCGACGCCGTCGGCCTCGCCTTCGCCGTGTCGGCCTCCTCCTTCTGCCCCCTGCTCGTCCTCGGCATCTGGTGGCGGCGCCTCACCCCGCCCGGTGCGGCCGCCGGGATGCTGGTGGGCGGCGGCTCCGCGCTCCTCGCCGTCGCCGCCACCATGGGCGGCTTCCCGGGCGGCGGCTGGGCGCTGCACGCGCTGCTGGCCTGGCCCGCTCTGTGGTCGGTGCCGCTGGGCTTCCTCACCATGGTGCTGGTCTCCCTGGCCACCCCGGGCCGGGTCCCGGCCGGGACGGCGGCGATCCTGGCCCGCTTCCACCTGCCGGAGGAACTGGGCAAGCGGGAGACCGCGTCGTGAGCGGCGCGACAGGAGGCTTCCTGGCGGGCCTGGCGGTCGCCCTGCTCCCGCTGCTGGCCGCCGGTTTCTGGCTGGGCCGGCGCACGGCCCGGCCGCAGCACCTCGGCGGCCTGGGCACCCCGGTCGAGCACGCCACCTTCCAGACCCTGCACACCGCCTCCCTGGCCGCGCCCCCGCTGCGGGCGGGCCTGACCGAGGAGACCGCGGGGAAGTCGGCCCGCAAGCTGCGCTCCCTGCTGGGCACGGACGCGCTGTGCCTGACCGACCTCGAACAGGTCCTGGTCTGGGACGGCGCGGGCACCCACCACCGCACCGAGATCATGGAACGCCTGTCGGGACCGCTGGCCACCGGCCGGGGCGAGGCCTTCCGCCTGACCTGCGACATCCCGGACTGCGCGGTGCGCTGGGCCGTCGTCGCCCCGCTCACCGTCGACGACCGGGTGCACGGCGCCCTCGTCGCCTGCGCGCCCCGCGAGTCCGCCGTCCTGGTCCGCGCGGCAGGCGAGGTGGCCCGCTGGGTCTCCGTCCAACTCGAACTCGCCGACCTCGACCAGTCCCGCACCCGCCTCATCGAGGCCGAGATCAAGGCCCTGCGCGCCCAGATCTCCCCGCACTTCATCTTCAACTCGCTCGCGGTGATCGCGTCCTTCGTGCGCACCGACCCCGAGCGCGCCCGCGAGCTGCTCCTGGAGTTCGCCGACTTCACCCGCTACTCGTTCCGCAGGCACGGCGACTTCACCACGCTCGCCGACGAGCTGCACGCCATCGACCACTACCTGGCGCTGGTGAGGGCCCGCTTCGGCGACCGCCTCGCCGTCACCCTCCAGATCGCCCCCGAGGTGCTGCCGGTCGCCCTGCCCTTCCTGTGCCTCCAGCCCCTGGTCGAGAACGCCGTCAAGCACGGCCTGGAGGGCAAGTCCGACCGGTGCCGCATCCAGATCACCGCCCAGGACGCGGGAGCCGAGGCGCTGGTGGTCATCGAGGACGACGGCGCCGGCATGGACCCCGGCCTGCTGCGCCGCATCCTCGCGCGCGAGGTCAGCCCGTCGGGCGGCATCGGGCTGTCCAACGTCGACGACCGTCTCCGCCAGGTCTACGGGGACGACCACGGGCTCGTCATCGAGACGGCCGTCGGCGCGGGCATGAAGATCACGGTCCGGCTGCCGAAGTACCAGCCGGGCGTGCACTCGGCGGGCCGGATCGGCCGCGAGTGAGCAGGGACCCCGTGCGGGGCTCAGGCGCTGCGGCCGGCCACCAGCCCCAGGGTGATCAGGCCCAGCACGACCCAGCCGAACCACAACCAGCCGTTGCTTCCGAGCGCCACCGTGTAGGCCGTCACCGCGACCAGGCCGCCGATGGTGAGCGCCCCCATCGCCTTCGTCGAACTGTCCGTGGAACCGGGCATCGCAACACCCTCCTCGTGTCCGTTGCCCTCCATGGTGCCCCGTTCAGCCGCCGCGTGTGTTCAGTGAGGCCAGATAGGCGTTGTAGGCGGCCAGTTCCTTGTCGCCGTCGCGCTCGGCGGCCCGGTCGCTGCGCCGGGCCTGCCGCTCCTCCGAGGCGTACCACTGGAAGAGCAGCGCGAGCAGCACCAGCACGGACGGGACCTCGCTGAACGCCCAGGCGATGCCGCCGGCCGCGTTCTGGTCGGAGAGCGCGTCGATGCCCAGGGAGGCGGGCGGGTTCTTGAACGTGTCGACCATCGGGGACGAGGCCATCATCAGCGCGATGCCGAAGAACGCGTGGAACGGCATGCCCGCGAACAGCTCCAGCATCCGCATCAGGTAACCCGGCCGGTGCGGGCCCGGGTCCACGCCCATGATCGGCCAGAAGAACACCAGGCCGACGGCGAGGAAGTGCACCATCATCCCGATGTGCCCGGCCTGGGAGCCCATGAGCGTGTCGAAGAGGGGCGTGAAGTACAGCGCGTACAGGCTCGCGATGAACAGCGGGATGGTGAACGCCGGATGCGTGATGATCCGCATGTAGCGGCTGTGCAGCAGCATCAGCAGCAGCTCGCGGGGCCCCTTGCGGCCGCGGCCCGCCGGGGGCAGCGCGCGCAGGGCCAGCGTGATCGGAGCGCCGAGCAGCAGCAGGATCGGCGACACCATGCTGATGACCATGTGCTGCACCATGTGCACGCTGAACATGACCATGCCGTAGTCGTTCAGCTTGGTGCACATCATCAGGGCGACGCTCAGCACACCGGCCGCGAAGGCCACGGTCCGGCCGACCGGCCACTTGTCACCGCGCCGCACCAGGCGGACGACGCCCCAGCCGTACAGCGCCAGTCCGAGGAGACAGGCGACGAGGAAGAAGGGGTCCGCCGACCAGGCCAGGCCCCGCCCCAGCGTGAACGGCGGCAGATCCATCGTCATGCCGTGCCCGCTGTGATCCATCCGCCCGCTCCTGTTTCGTGGGGGTTGAGCGCGGTTGAACGCCGCTTGTCCGAAGCAAGCGTAGAGCCGCCCCCGGCCGCATCTGCGACCGGGGGCGGTGAAACGCCTCAGGGGCGCGGGACCGTTGCGATGTGCGGCTCCGCCGCGGGGGCGCGGTCAGCCACGGACTACCGGCGGACGGCGTACCGCGGCAACCTCACAGAACACATTCCGCTTCCGCGTACCGCGCATCCGGCACCGTCTTCAACGACTCCACCGCCTCGGCCAGCGACACCATCTCGATGTCCGTGCCGCGCAGCGCCGTCATCATCCCGAACTGCCCCCGGTGCACCGCCTCCACCGCGTGCCACCCGAACCGCGTCGCCAGCACCCGGTCGTACGCCGTCGGCGTACCGCCGCGCTGCACGTGTCCGAGTATCACCGGCCGGGCCTCCTTGCCGAGGCGCTCCTCCAGCTCGACCGAGAGCTGGCGGGCGATCCCGGCGAAGCGCTCGTGGCCGTAGACGTCCTTGCCGCCCTCGTCGAAGTCCATGGTGCCGGCCTTCGGCTTGGCGCCCTCCGCCGCCACCACGATCGCGAACCGCTTGCCCGCGGAGAAGCGCTCGCCGACCTTCGCGGTCAGCTCGTCGATGTCGAAGGGGCGTTCCGGGACGACGACGGCGTGCGCGCCGGCCGCCATGCCCGAGTGCAGCGCGATCCAGCCGGTGTGCCGGCCCATGACCTCGACGATCAGGACCCGCTGGTGCGACTCGGCGGTGGTCTTCAGCCGGTCCAGGGCCTCGGTGGCGACGGTCACCGCGGTGTCGAAGCCGAAGGTGACGTCGGTGACCGCTATGTCGTTGTCGATGGTCTTCGGCACGCCCACGATCGGCAGGCCGTTGTCGGACAGCAGCCGGGCCGCCTTGAGCGTGCCCTCGCCGCCGATCGGGATGATCGCGTCGAGGCCGAGTTCCGCGACGTGGCCGCGGGCCCGCTCGACGCCGTCCCGCAGGTGCTCCGGACGGACCCGGGAGGAGCCGAGTATGGTGCCGCCGCGCGCCAGGATGCCGCCGACCGCGTCGAGGTCGAGCTTGAGGTAGTCGCACTCCAGGAGGCCCTTCCAGCCGTCCCGGAAACCGATGACCTCGTCGCCGTGGTCGACGACGGCACGGTGCACGACGGACCGGATGACGGCGTTCAGGCCTGGGCAGTCGCCGCCGGACGTGAGGACACCAATGCGCATAGCCCGAAATACCTTCTCCACGTGGCACGGGTCCGGACCGCGCTGTCCGGCTCGATTCCCCGCCACCCTAGCGGTACCCGGGCGCGGGGCCGAACCACGCGTCCGCCTGCTGGACGCACCCGCTCACCTGTGCGGATGCGCCATCAGACGGGCTGGGACCGCAGGTCTCAGGCGGGCTGCTGCGCGGCCGCGATGCGCTCGTTGCGCAGCGCCTCGTACCACCGGTCGTCGGTCGGCGGCAGTGCGTTCACGTCGAGGGCCAGCTTGAGCAGCAGGTCCGCGATCAGCGGGTTGCGGGCCAGTACGGGGCCGTGCATGTACGTGCCGAAGACCGTGTCGTTGTAGGCGCCCTCGGTGCCGTCGCCCGTGCCGTTGCCGTTGCCGAAACGGACCTGGGCGAGCGGACGGGCGCTGGGCCCGATGTGGGTGATGCCCTGGTGGTTCTCGAAGCCGGTCAGCGGGGGCAGGCCGAGGCGCGGGTCGATGTCGCCGAGGACGTCGCCGACGCAGCGCGCGCCCTCGCCGCGGGTCGAGACCACGTCGAGCAGGCCGAGACCGGGCTCGCGCTGACCGAGGTCGTTGATGAACTCGTGGCCCAGGATCTGGTAGCCGGCGCAGACGGAGAAGACGATCGCGCCGTTCTCCACCGCCCGGTGCAGCCCGCCGTCGCGGCGCAGCCGCTCCGCCGCGAGCCGCTGCGGCCGGTCCTCGCCGCCGCCGATGAGGTAGATGTCGCCGGAGGTCGGGATGGGCTGGTCGCTGCGCACGTCGAGACGGGCCACGTCGAGGCCGCGCTGGCGGGCGCGGCGCTCCACGACGAGGGCGTTGCCCTGGTCGCCGTAGGTGCTGAGCAGGTCCGGGTAGATCCAGACGATCCGCAGTTGGTTGTCGCTCACGAGATTCCCCTGATGTGACGCGGTCAGTTGCCGACGCGGCGGCGCAGGTCCTGGAAGGCGGTGTAGTTCGCGATGACCTCGATGCGTCCCGGCGGACAGAGCTGCACCGCCTGGTCGAGGTCGTCGCACACCTGGAACTGCTGGTTCGCGACCTCCAGGCGCACCGCGAGGTCCAGCTTGCGGTCGCCGATCACGCAGATCGGGTGGCCGGTCAGCCGGGTGTAGTCCACGTCCCACAGCCAGGAGGTGTCGGTGCCGTCGGCGCCGCGCGCGTTCACCGAGAGGATCACCGGGGCCGGCGGCGGGTCGATCAGGGAGAAGGTCTCCAGCCAGCCCGCCGGGTTCTTGGCGAGCAGCAGACGCAGGTCGCGGCCCTGGAACTGGACCACGTCGTAGCGTCCGGCGACCGCCTGCACCTGGTACATGCGCTCCAGGGCGACCTGGGGCGGCACCCCGAAGACGGCGGCGACGGCGGCGGAGGAGGCGGCGTTGGCCTTGTTGGCGCGGCCCGGCAACTGGAGGTGGATGGGCCAGGCGGAGCCGTGCGGGTCGAGGACGTGGTCGCCGGACAGGGCCCAGCTCGGCGTGGGGCGCCGGAAGCCGCACTCGCCGCAGAACCAGTCGTCGCCGGGGCGCTGCATCACACCGCCGCAGGACGGGCAGGACCAGGCGTCGTCCTTCCACATCTGGCCCGCGGCGACCCAGATCACGTTGGGGGAGGAGGAGGCGGCCCACACCACGAGCGGGTCGTCGGCGTTGGCGACCACCACGGCCTTCGAGCCGGCCAGGCCCTCGCGCCAGTTCTCGGCGAGCATCCGGGTCTCGGCGGCGCGGTCGAGCTGGTCGCGGGAGAGGTTGAGCAGCGCGATGCACTTCGGGTCGGTGGCCTGGGCGACGCCGACGAGGTACTTCTCGTCGACCTCGATGACGCCGTAGCGGGAGTCCGCGCCGCCCGCGAGGGCCGAGGTGATGCCGGCCGGCATGTTGGCGCCGAGGGCGTTGGAGACGACCGGACCGGCCGCCTTGAGCGCCTCGGCGATGAGCCGGGTGGTGGTGGTCTTGCCGTTGGTCGCCGAGACGAGGGTCACGTCCAGGTGCTGGGCGAGCCGGTGGAGGAGGTCCGGGTCGAGTTTCAGCGCCACCCGGCCGCCGATCACCGAACCGCTGCCGCGCCCCGCGGCGCGCGATGCCGCCGCGACCGCCTTGCCCGCGGTCACGGCGATCTTGGCCCGCGGCGTGAGCGGGTCCGAGTTGCCTGCCATCAGTTCTCGATCCTCCTTGCCGTACGCGCCGCGCCTGAAGCCTGTGAAGCCTGACGGCCACGTGGTGTGGACCTCAGCCTATCGAGATCCATTCGCACTCCCGAATCGCGGCACCGGCCACCGGGTTCCGGCGGTGGGCGCCTGCCGCCGGAGGACACAGGGACCATACTCTGAGCGCCATGCGACAAGGCTCCATCCCGGGCGCCCACGGGCGCGTCCGTTCCCTCGGTCTCCTCGGCGACCCCGTCCTGCACGCCCCCTGCGCGGAGGTCACGGACTTCGGTCCGCAACTCGCCGGGCTCGTCGAGGACTTGTTCGCGACCATGTACGCCGCCCACGGCGTGGGCCTGGCCGCGAACCAGGTGGGCGAGGTGCTGCGCGTCTTCGTGTACGACTGCCCGGACGACGAGGACGAGCGGCACCTCGGGCACGTGGTGAACCCGCGGCTGGTGGAGACCGGCGGCGTGGTGGTGCGCGGACCGGAGGGATGCCTGTCGCTGCCGGGCCTGGAGGCGGGGACCGAGCGGTACGACGAGGCGGTCGTGACGGGCTTCACGGTGACCGGCGAGCCGGTCACCGTGCGCGGCACGGGGTTCTTCGCCCGGTGCCTCCAGCACGAGTGCGACCACCTGGAGGGGCGGATCTACGCCGATCGCCTGACGGGCCGGCGCCACCGGAAGCTGATGCGCCAGGTGGCGCGGGCGTCCTGGCACCGCTGAGGGGGCCGCTCCCCGGGCGTCCCGCGGCCGTCAGAACCCCGGGCCGCCCGCCTTGTCCCCGGCCTCGGCGAGACGGCCCCACAGCAGGTCGGCCAGGCTGCGGACCAGTTCCTCCCGGGGGCAGGGCCGTTCGCCCAGCCACCAGTCGCCGGCGGCGTGCATCATGCCGACGATGCCGTGTCCCCAGACCCGGGCGAGCTGCTGGGTGCCCGGTCCGACGTCGAGCCGCTCCTCGATGACCTGGGCCAGTTCCTCGCCCATGCGGCGCAGCAGCGGCGCCGAGTGCCTGCCGACGTCGAAGCCCTGCTCCGACTGGTCGCCCGGGGAGGCGGCGCCCTCCGCCGGGTGCATCAGGAAGCGGTACACCTGCGGGCGGGCCTCGATGGCCGCCAGATAGGTGTCCAGGGTGGCCTCCACGCGCTGCCGCCGCTCCGCCGGGGCGTCCAGGGCGGCCCGCAGCGAGGCGAGGAGGGCGTCGGTGTGCCGGACGGCGAGGGCGGCGTAGAGTCCGCCCTTGTCGCCGAAGTGGCGGTAGAGGATCGGCTTGGTGATCCCGGCCTCGGCGGCGATGGCGTTCATCGAGGCGTGCGGACCGTCGCGCAGCACCACCCGGTCGGCGGCCTCGAGCAGCTCGCGCCGCCTGCGGTCGGCGGACTTCTGCTGATCGGTCCGCTGCGTGGTGCCCATGTGCTCTCCCCACCCGTGCTGATTCGGTGACGCCTGCGCAAACTAACACCCACGGGGCGTGTCGCATCGAACGGGAGGGCGAGGGTGCCGGGGGAGTTGACTTTTCCTACCCGTCGGTAACAGACTCGGGGTTACCGCAAGTAACATGCAGGGGCGTCACTGGAGGGGACATGGCCGAGTTCACCATGGAGCTGAGCGACGAACAGAAGGAGGTCCGGGACTGGCTGCACGGCTTCGCCGCCGACGTCATCCGTCCCGCCGCCGCCGAATGGGACGAGCGCGAGGAGACCCCCTGGCCGGTCATCCAGGAGGCCGCCAAGGTCGGCATCTACTCCCTCGACTTCTACGCCCAGCAGTACTTCGACGCCACCGGCCTCGGCATCCCCATGGCGATGGAGGAGCTGTTCTGGGGCGACGCGGGCATCGCCCTGTCGATCGTCGGCACCGGCCTGGCCGCCGTCGGGGTCCTCGCCAACGGCACCGAGGAGCAGATCGGCACCTGGATCCCCCAGATGTACGGCGACGCCAACGACGTCAAGGTCGCCGCCTTCTGCTCCTCCGAGCCCGACGCCGGCTCCGACGTCGCCTCCATGCGCACCCGTGCCGTCTACGACGAGGCCAAGGACGAGTGGGTGCTCAACGGCACCAAGACCTGGGCGACCAACGGCGGCATCGCCAACGTCCACGTCGTCGTCGCGGTCGTCGACCCGGACCTGGGCTCCAAGGGCCACGCCTCCTTCATCGTCCCGCCGGGCACGCCGGGGCTGTCCCAGGGCCAGAAGTTCAAGAAGCACGGCATCCGCGCCTCGCACACCGCCGAGGTCGTCCTCGACAACGTGCGCGTGCCCGGCTCCTGCCTGCTCGGCGGCAAGGAGAAGCTGGACGCCCGCCTCGCCCGCGCCCGGGAGAAGGCCAAGAAGGGCGGCGAGCGCGTGAAGAACGCGGCGATGGCCACCTTCGAGGCGTCCCGCCCGGCGGTCGGCGCGATGGCGGTGGGAACGGCCCGGGCCGCGTACGAGGTGGCGCTGGAGTACGCGCAGACGCGCGAGCAGTTCGGGCGCCCGATCATCGACAACCAGGGCGTCGCCTTCCAGCTCGCGGACATGCGCACCTCCATCGACGCGGCCCGGCTGCTGGTGTGGCGTGCCTCGTGGATGGCGATCAACGGCAAGCCGTTCACGGCGGCCGAGGGCTCGATGTCCAAGCTGTTCGCGAGCGAGACCGCGAAGAAGGTGACCGCCCAGGCGGTCCAGATCCTGGGCGGCAACGGCTACACGCGGGAGTACCCCGTGGAGCGGATGCACCGCGACTCCGCGATTTACACGATCTTCGAGGGGACGAGTGAGATCCAGCGGCTGGTGATCGCGCGGACGCTGGCGGGGATGCCGATTCGCTGAGCGCCGTTCCGGTTTCTGCGCGACGCCGGGCGCGGGGCCGTTGTGGCTGGTCGCGCCCACGCGGCGGGGCCGCACATCGACACGTCCCGCGCCCCCGGGTGTCTCACCTGTGCCTGAGCGGGGTCAGTTGCTCGATGTCGTACTTGGCCCTCAGCGCCTCGATCGCCTCGTGGTCCGGCGGGCCCCCGTCGCCCAGGATCTCCAGGAGTTCCTCGAAGTAGCGCTCGTGGTCCGGTGGCGGGCTGGCCTGGAAGAACATCTTGGCCGGCTCGCCCGTCGGGTTGGCGAAGGCGTGGGGGCAGCCCGGGGGGACGACGATGACGGTGCCCGGGGTGGCGCGCACCACCCGGTTGCCCGAACTCGACTCCCACTTCTGCCAGTTGTCCGGCGTACGGATCCTCGGCTCGAAGGCGAGCACGTCCAACTCGCCCTCCAGCACGTAGAACAGCTCCTCGCTGCGCGTGTGGACATGGGCGCCGACGTCGAACCCCGGCGGCACGATCACCTCGAAGGTGGACGCCATGCGCGAGTGCGAGCCGGTCACCTTGAACGTCACGTGCTGGGCCGGCGCCTGCACCACCCGGCCCTGGCCCGGCGGCACCAACAGGCCCTCCGTGGCCGCCGCGAGCCCGCTCACCAGGTCACCGGGAGGGCCTCGGGCCCGCGGATCAGCGCGCCCTTCTTGAAGGGCACCTCCTCGGGCGCCACCGCGAGCTTCAGCCCCGGCACCCGGTCCAGGACCACGTCGACCAGCAGCTCCGACTCCAGCCGGGCCAGCATGCCGCCCGGGCAGTAGTGCGGTCCGAAGCCGAAGGACACGTGCGGGTTGGGGCTGCGCTCGAAGTCGATCGTGTCCGGGTCCGGGAAGACCTCCGGGTCGCGGTTGGCGGCCAGGTACGACACGTAGACCGCGTCGCCCGCGCGGATGCGCACGCCCTTGATCTCCACGTCCTCCAGGGCGATCCGGGAGAGCCCGACGGCGTTGCGGTGGGGGATCCAGCGCAGCAGTTCGTCGATGGCCCGGGGCCGGATCTCCGGCTCGGCGCGCAGGCGTTCGGCGAGTTCCGGCCGGCTCAGCAGCAGGTGGAACATCTGCCCGCTGTTGTTGGTGACCGCCTCGCCGCCGATCTGGAGCAGCACCGCGAGCCCGACGGCCTCCGTCAGTGTGATCTCGCCCCGGCCCACGGCGGCGCCCAGCAGTGAGGTGACGTCCTCGCCGGTGCTGTCCGCGCGGAGGCCGATGAGGTCGGAGAAGTAGGCGTTCATGTCGTTCTTGGCCCGCTCGCTGACCTCGGCGCCGTGCGAGGAGGACAGGATCAGCTGGGTCCAGGTGTGCATCGCGTGCCGGTCGGTGGCCGGTACCCCCATCAGCTCGCAGATCACCGCGATGGGGAAGGGGCTCAGCACGGCCTCGGTCAGGTCGGCGGGCGGACCGGCCCGGAGCATGGCGTCGACCAGTTCGTCGAGCATGCCGCGGGACCGCTCGCGCACGCGCTCCACGCCCCGGGCGGTGAAGGCCGCGGCCACCGAGCGGCGCAGCCGCGTGTGGTCCGGCGGGTCGAGGAAGCCGACCGCGCCGCGCGCCGGGATGAAGTGCGGGGCCAGCCGGGTGACCTGCCGGTCCATGACGGCCTCGCGCCCGAACCGGGGGTCGTTGGTCACCAGGCGGACGTCGTCGTGCCGGGTCACCAGCCACGCCCAGCCCTCGCCGTTGGGCAGCGAGATGCGGGTGACCGGGCCCTCGCGCATCAACTCGGCCAGCACCGGGTCGAAGTCGCTGCCGGGCAGGTCGACGGCCGGCCAGTCCCGGACGGGCGGCACGGTCTGGGACATCGTTTCCTCACTCATGCCTGCCTCACACTCCGCGTCACGTCCCGTGCCATGTCCCGCCGCACGCTGCGCCGCGCGTCGGCCGTCTGCCAGCAGCCCAGGGACATCTCCGCGGTGATGCCGGGACCGAAACCGGCCAGCAGTCCGCGCGCCCCCTCCTCGACGCCGCCCTCGTCGAAGAGCCTGCGCAGCGCGTCCAGGACGACGGCGCTGGCGATGTTGCCGTACTCGGTCAGCGTGGCCCGGCTGAAGCGGAAGGCGTGCGGGTCGACCTGGAGGAACTTGCTGAGGTCGTCCAGGATCCTGGGTCCGCCCGCGTGCACGACGTAGAAGTCCAGGTCGGTGGCGTCCCAACCGTGCCGGTCCGCCAGGCCCTTGAGGGCCGGCGCGAGCGGTTCCATGGTGGCCGGCACCCGCTTGTCCAGCAGGAAGTGGAAACCGGTCGCCTTCACGTCGTACATGATCCACTCCTCGGTCTTGGGGATCAGGTACGAGCCGTTGCGTTCCAGGCGCACTCCGGTGCCGCCCTGTCCGCGGACCACCGCGGCGGCTATGCCGTCGCCGAAGAGGCCGTTGGAGAGCAGGGAGCCCACGCCGATGTCGGTGGGCTGGTAGCACAGCGAGCAGAACTCGCAGGCCACGACGAGCGCGTTGGCCTCGGGGTAGGCGGTGCAGAAGTCGTGGGCGCGGTTGATGGCCGCACCGCCGGCCGCACAGCCCAGTTGGGCGATGGGTATCTGCCGCGTGGTGCTGTCGAAACCCATCTCGTTGATCAGCCACGCCGTGAGCGAGGGCATCATGAAGCCCGTGCACGAGACGTAGATGATCACGTCGATGTCGGTGGCGAGCAGCTCCGC
Organism: Streptomyces sp. NRRL F-5650; assembly: GCF_000721365.1. Classification (NCBI taxonomy): domain Bacteria; kingdom Bacillati; phylum Actinomycetota; class Actinomycetes; order Kitasatosporales; family Streptomycetaceae; genus Streptomyces; species Streptomyces sp. NRRL F-5650. Next base: position 147,517 of record NZ_JOGV01000001.1, read on the forward strand.
GTCGTCCAGGGCCCGCTGGACCACGGCCGGGACACGCGACTTCGCCTCCCGCTCGTAGACGTTGTTGCGGTCCTCGAAACCGGGGTGCTTCAGCGTCTCCTCGATGGGCTGCACGATGTGCCGGGTGCGGACCCCGGTGTTCTCTATCAGCCGGAGGGCGAGCGGCAGTTGCGGATGGTCGGTGTGCCGCCGGCGCGCCAGCTCCAGCGTCTCCTCCATCGTGATCACGTGCTCCGGTACGGACACCGAGGGTCTGCACAAAGTCGCCATGAACCGTGCCTGCTTTCGCCTCGCGGAAGGCTTGCGCCCCCCGGCCGGAAAGTGGTGCACCTTTCAGGGGTGCACCATCCACGATCACCCGGCGGGACGGCGATCTCGCGCGGGGTTACTCCGTCTCGGGGAGGCGGGGCACAGGCGTCAGGGGGAGGAAGGGCCGCTGCTGTGGGCGATGCACGCCACGTCGATCCGGTCGGCCAGCTTGGCCAGCTCGATGGTGAGGGCCGCGACGGTGTCCTCGTCGAGCCTCTCCTCGCCGGTCTCCACCAGCCGCAGCCACCGTCCACCCACCGTGCGCAGCAGCTTGCTCACGTCGGACGCGGCGACCTGGAGCGTGCCGCGGTCGTCGACGATCAGAGGCAGGGTCACTTCGCGGTTCACGAAAGGGATCGTAGTCGCGGAACGCTCACGCCCCGTGCCATACGGTGGTGATGTTGCAGAACTCGCGGATTCCGTGCCCGGACAGCTCACGCCCGTAACCCGACCGCTTGACCCCGCCGAACGGGAACGCCGGGTGGGAGGCCGTCATCCCGTTGACGTACACGCCGCCCGCCTCCAGGTCCCGGACGAAGCGGTCCACGTCGGCGTCGTCGCGCGTCCACACGTTGGAACTGAGCCCGAAGTCCGTGTCGTTGGCGATCAGCACCGCCTCGTCCAGGTCGGCCGCCCGGTACAGCGTGGCGACCGGGCCGAAGGCCTCCTCGCGGTGGATGCGCATCTCACGGGTGATCCCCGCCAGGACGGTCGGCGGGTAGTACCAGCCGGGCCCCTCCGGGCGTTCGCCCCCGCACAGCACCGTCGCGCCGCCGCGCACCGCGTCGTCGACCAGCTCCACGAGGTCGTTCAGGCCCTGCTCGCTGGAGAGCGGGCCGACCTCGGTCTCCTCGTCCATCGGGTCGCCCACCCGCAGGGCCCGCATGCCCTCGGTGAAGCGCTCGGCGAAGGCGTCGTACACATCCGTGTGCACGATGAAGCGCTTGGCGGCGATGCACGACTGCCCGGCGTTCTGCGTGCGCGCGGTCACCGCCACCGCGGCGGCCCGCTCGACGTCCGCGGACGGCATGACGACGAACGGGTCGCTGCCGCCCAGCTCCAGGACCGTCTTCTTGATCATCTCCCCGGCGGTGGCGGCCACCGCGCGTCCCGCCGGCTCGCTGCCGGTGAGGGTGGCGGCCCGCACCCGCTCGTCGCGCAGGATGTCGTCGACCGCCGCGGACCCGATCAGCAGGGTCTGGAAGCAGCCCTCGGGGAAGCCCGCCCGGTGGAAGAGGTCCTCCAGGTACAGCGCGGTCTGCGGCACGTTCGAGGCGTGCTTGAGCAGTCCCACGTTGCCCGCCATCAGCGCGGGCGCGGCGAAGCGGATCACCTGCCAGAGCGGAAAGTTCCACGGCATCACCGCGAGCACCGGGCCGAGCGGCCGGTAACGGACCAGGGCCCGGGAGGCGCCGGAGTCCTTCACGTCGGCGTCGGCGGGTTCCTCGTCGGCCAGCAGCTCGGCCGCGTGGTCGGCGTACCAGCGCATCGCCTTGGCGCACTTGGCCGCCTCCGCGCGGGCCTGCCCGACCGGTTTGCCCATCTCCGTGGTGACGACCCGGCCGATCTCCTTCTGGTCGGCCTCCAGCAGGTCGGCGGCCCGGCGCAGCAGCCCGGCCCGTTCGTAGAAGCCGGTGGTCCGGTAGGTGCGGAAGGTGGCCTCCGCGAGCTCGATCCGGCGCTCTATCTCCTCCTCGCCCATGGCCTCGTACGTCCTGAGCGTCTCGCCGTTCGCCGGGTTCACCGTCGCGATGGGCATGGCCGACCTCCCTGGGTGCGCAATCCTGCTCCGACCCCGGCGTGCGGTACGGGGGGCCGCGACGCGGCCGGGTCGTGTCGTTCCTCGCGGTCTCTCCTCACTGCGAGTGCTCAGCGAGGCGGTCGAGAAACGCGGCCTGCGCCTTCACGATCACTTCGCGCGCGCGGTCCAGGGGGAACCAGGCCACCCGGTCCAGCTCGGGGAACTCCCCGGTCCGCCCCGACTTCGGCGGCCACTCCATGCGGAAGGTGCCGGGGACGACCGTCGCCGGGTCGAGGTCGGCGGCCACCGCCCAGACCGTGACGGTCTTCCCGCCGGCCTGCCGGACCTCGCCGAGCGCGACGGCCTCGCCCTCGGGCGGCGGCAGCCCCAGCTCCTCCCGGAACTCGCGCCGGGCCGCCTCCCACGCGGGCTCCGCCGGGTCGTACTCGCCCTTGGGAACGGTCCACGCCCCGGCGTCGCGGCGCGCGTAGTACGGCCCGCCCATGTGGCCGAGCAGGACCTGGAGCCCGCCGTCGGGGCCGCGCCGGTGCAGCAGCAGGCCCGCGCTGCGCCTCACGGGGCCGCCCCGGGGTGCGCGGCGAGCAGGGTCTCCACGGTGTCGGCGTCCTCGGGACGCTTGTCCTCGCGGTAGCGCACCACGCGGGCGAAGCGGAGGGTGACGCCGGCCGGGTAGCGGGTGGAGCGCTGGAGACCGTCGTAGGCGATCTCGACGACGAGTTCCGGCCGTACGGTCACGCCCCAGCCGTGTTCCTCGACGGCCAGTTCCCTCAGGCGTGCGGTCTGCCAGGTCAGCAGCGCGTCGGTCATGCCCTTGAAGGTCTTGCCGAGCATGGCGAAGGAGCCGTCGGCGGTGCGGGCGCCCAGGTGCAGGTTGGAGAGCTTGCCGGTGCGGCGCCCGTGGCCCCACTCGGCGCCCAGCACCACCAGGTCGAGGGTGTGGACCGGCTTCACCTTCAGCCAGGACGCGCCGCGCCGCCCCGCGCTGTAGGCGGCGTCCAGTGCCTTGACGACGACGCCCTCGTGCCCGCGGGCCAGGGTCTCGGCGAGGAACTCCTCCGCGGCACCGGTCTCCTCGGGGCCGTGCACCAGCGTGCGCCGTACCCGCAGGGGCTCGGGGACCAGCCGGGCCAGCTCCGCGTGGCGTTCGGTCAGCGGCAGGTCGAGCAGGTCGCGGCCGTCGACGGACAGCACGTCGAAGAAGACGGCGGAGACCGGGAGCGCCCGCGCCGCGGTGGCGACGTCGGTGCGGGAGCCGATCCGGCCGGCGGTCTCCTGGAAGGAGCGGGGGCGCCCCTCGGCGTCGAGGGAGATCGCCTCGCCGTCCAGGATGAAGCGCTCGCCGGGCAGCGCCAGGGCCGCCTCGGTGACCTCGGGGAGCCGGCCGGTGATGTCGTCCAGGGTGCGGGTGTGGATCCGTACGGTGCCGCCGTCCCGGTGCACCTGGACACGGATGCCGTCCAGCTTCTCCTCGACGGCGGCGGGGCCCAGCCTCCCGACCGCCTCGGCGACCGAGGACGCGCTGTGCGCCAGCATCGGCAGCACGGGCCGGCCGACGGTGAGCCGGAAGCGGTCCAGGGCGCCGGGACCGTCGGCCAGCAGCGCCTCGGCCACCGACTGGAGCGACCCCGCCAGCATCACCGCGCGCCGCACCCGGGCCGGGGGTGCCTCCGTCGCCGCGGCGAGGCCCTCGACGGCTGCGGCGTCCAGGGCGCCCTGGCGGACCTCGCCGGTGAGCAGCCCGGTCAGGAAGCGCTGCTCGTCCTCGGTGGCCGCGCCCATCAGCTCGCCGACCTGCCGGATCCGCTCGGCCTGCGCACCGGTGCCGGACACCGCGCCGAGCCGGGTGAGCCGGGCGTCCACGTCGCGCACCGTCAGGCTCGGCGCGCCGGCCGGGGGGACGCGGCGGCCCAGCACCTTCCAGCCGACGCCGATCCGGCCCTGGGGGAGCCGACCCGCCAGGTACGGGATGACGACCGGCACGTCCGCCGCCTCCGCCTCGCGGAACAGCTCCGCGAGCAGGGCGGTCTTCCGGGACCGCGCCGACGTGGCGGCGACCTCCCGGGACACCTGGGCCAACCGGGCGAGCAGCATGCAGTCATGGTGCACCGCGCGGGGCGGGCGCACACCCCGCGAGGGCCCCGCGGGCGGTGCCGCTACTCCGCGACGGCCGCGTCCAGGTCCGACATGATCAGGTCGCCGACGACCGCTGTCGCCGCGCGGTAGCCGCCGCTGGCCGCGTGGATCACCTGCTCGGCGAAGCCCATCGCGTTGCCGGCCGTCCATACGCCCGGCACGGTGGTGCGGCCCGTCGGGTCCACCACGGGGTAGGCGCCGAACGGCGTCTCCTGCAGCTCGGCGCCCAGCCGCTCCATCAGTCCGGTCTGCGGAACGGCCTTCGGGGCGACGAACAGCACCGTGCGGTCGTGCGCCGTGCCGTCCGCCAGACGGACCCCGGTGAGCCGGTCGTCCTCGATCCGCAGGCCCGCGACCTCGCCGGGCACCACCTGGACCCCGGCCGCGGCGAGCCGCCGCAGGTCGTCGTCGGACAGTTCGCTCTCGGCGACCGTGTGCAGGAAGAGCGTCACGTCGTCCGACCAGCCGGACACCATCAGGGCCTGGTGCACGGCGAGCGGGCCGGAGGCCAGGACACCGAAGCGCTCGTCCCGCACCTCCCAGCCGTGGCAGAACGGGCAGTGCAGCACGTCCCGGCCGAAGCGCGCGGCGACCCCCGGCACCGTCGGCGGTTCGTCCCTGAGCCCGGTCGTGACGATCAGCCGGCGGGCGTGCACGGTGTCCCCGCCGGCCAGCTCCACCGCGAAGTCCTCGCCGCGGGAGACGTCCACGGCACGGTCGCGGACCAGCTCCACGCCGTAGCGGGCGATCTCCTCCCGGCCGAGGGCCAGGAAACCGGCCGGGGACATGCCGTCGCGGGTCAGATAGCCCTGCATGTGGTCCGAGGGCGCGTTGCGCGGCTCCCCGGCGTCCACCACCAGCGTGCGCAGCCGCGAGCGGCCCAGGACGAGCGCGGCGGAGAGCCCGGCCGCGCCGCCGCCGACCACCACCACGTCGTACCGCCCTGTCAGGTCCTTCGTTCCGGTCCCGGTGCTGTTCTGGGTCATGGTGACCACCTCCACGCAGAAGGTCGCCCCGAGGCTCCGGTATTGACAAACGTATTTGCCGGTTCTGCAATAAACGCATGACGACCGCAGACGATGTCCTCGCCGGTGTCGGGCCCCGGCTCCGCGGGCTCCGCAAGGAGCGGGAGGTGACCCTGGCGGCCCTGTCCGAGGCGACCGGCATCTCGGTGAGCACGCTGTCGCGGCTGGAGTCGGGCCTGCGCAGGCCGAGCCTCGAACTGCTGCTGCCGATCGCCCAGGCCCACCAGGTGCCGCTGGACGAACTGGTCGGCGCCCCGCCGGTCCGCGACCCCCGGGTGCGTGCCGAGCCGATCGTGCGCCACGGCCGCACCCACTGGCCGCTCACCCGCCAGGCGGGCGGGCTCCAGGCGTTCAAGGTGCTGGAGCCGCGGCGCAGCCAGGAGCCGGACCCGCGCACCCACGAGGGCTACGAGTGGATCTACGTCCTCTCCGGCCGGCTGCGGCTCGTGCTGGGCGAGCACGACGTGGTGCTGTCGGCGGGGGAGGCGGCCGAGTTCGACACCCGCGTGCCGCACTGGTTCGGGTCGACCGGGGAAGGGCCGGTCGAGTTCCTCAGCCTCTTCGGCCCGCAGGGCGAGCGGATGCACGTACGGGCGCGGCCCGCGAGGGCGTGAGCCCCGGCCCGTTCCCCGAGCCCCGTTGCCGGGCCCGTTCTCCGGACCTGTTCCCCGGACCTGTTCCCCGATGGGCAAGCGACCGCTTAGTATGCTGAGGACCCGGTCGGACGACGCAGTCGGTGGAGGCCCCGCATGCAGGCATGGCAGGTGCACGAGAACGGCGAGCCGGACGAGGTGATGCGCCTGGCGGACGTGGCGCCGCCGACACCGGGCGAGGGCCAGGTCCTGCTGAAGGTCCGCGCCGCCAACATCAACTTCCCCGACGCCCTGCTGTGCCGGGGGCAGTACCAGGTCCGGCCGCCGCTGCCGTTCACCCCGGGCGTGGAGATCTGCGGGGAGACCGAGGACGGCCGCCGCGTCCTCGCCACTCCCGCGCTGCCCCACGGCGGGTTCGCCGAGTACGCCCTCGCCGACGCCCGCGCCCTGCTGCCCGCGCCCGAGGCCCTGGACGACGCCGAGGCCGCCGCCCTGCACATCGGCTACCAGACCGGCTGGTTCGGACTGCACCGCCGGGCCCGCATCGAGGCCGGCGAGACCCTGCTCGTGCACGCCGCCGCGGGGGGCGTCGGCAGCGCCGCCGTCCAGCTCGGCAAGGCGGCCGGCGCCACCGTCGTCGGCGTCGTCGGCGGCCCGGAGAAAGCGGCCGTCGCCCGCGAGCTGGGCTGCGACGTGGTCGTCGACCGGCGCGGCGAGGACGTCGTCGCTGCCGTCAAGGAGGCCACCGGCGGCCGGGGCGCCGACGTGGTCTACGACCCGGTGGGCGGCGCGGCGTACACCCAGTCCGCCAAGGCCGTCGCCTTCGAGGGCCGGATCGTCGTCGTCGGGTTCGCCAGCGGCACGATCCCCAGTCCCGCCCTGAACCACGCGCTGGTGAAGAACTACACGATCCTCGGCCTGCACTGGGGTCTCTACAACACGAAGAACCCCGGCCTGGTCCGGCACTGCCACGAGCAGCTCACCGAGCTGGCCGCGCGGGGCGCCGTCAAGCCGCTGGTGAGCGAGCGGGTGCCGCTCGGCGAAGCGGCCGGCGCCGTGCGGCGCGTGGCCGACGGCAGGACGACCGGCCGGGTGGCCGTCGTACCGGACAAGGCAGCGGAAGCACTGGAGAAGGGAACCGCCGCATGACCGACGCAGCGGAACTGCGCCGCCGTACCCGTGCGTTGCTGGACGCGCATCCGCCGGCCACCACGGACCGCCGGGACTTCCTGCGCGCCCGCTTCGACGCCGGACTCGCCTGGGTGCACTACCCGGAGGGCCTGGGCGGACTCGGCGCCCCGCGCTCCCTCCAGGCCGTCGTGGACGCCGAACTGGCGGCCGCGGGCGCCCCCGACAACGATCCCCGGCGCATCGGCATCGGCCTCGGCATGGCCGCCCCGACCATCCTCCAGTACGGCACCGACGAGCAGAAGCACCGGCTGCTGCGCCCGCTGTGGACCGGGGAGGAGGTGTGGTGCCAGCTCTTCAGCGAACCGGGCGCCGGGTCCGACCTGGCCGCCCTCGGCACGCGGGCCGTGCGGGAGGACGGGGGTCCCGGACGCCCCGGCGAGGACGGGAGCGGGGGAGACTGGATCGTCAACGGGCAGAAGGTGTGGACCTCCAGCGCCCACCTCGCCCGCTGGGCCATCCTGATCGCCCGCACCGACCCGGACGTGCCCAAGCACCGGGGCATCACCTACTTCGTGTGCGACATGACCGACCCCGGGGTCGAGGTACGGCCGCTGCGCCAGATCACCGGCGAGGCCGAGTTCAACGAGGTGTTCCTCACCGACGTCCGCATCCCCGACTCCCGCCGCCTCGGCGCGATCGGCGACGGCTGGCGGGTCGCGCAGACCACGCTCAACAACGAGCGCGTCGCCATCGGCGGCACGCCGGTCCCCCGTGAGGGCGGCATGATCGGCAAGATCGCCGCGACCTGGCGGGAGCGCCCCGAACTGCGCACCCACGACCTGCACCAGCGGCTGCTCGGCCTGTGGGTGGAGGCCGAGGTCGCCCGCCTCACCGGCGTACGCCTGCGCCAGCAACTGGCCGCGGGCCAGCCCGGTCCGGAGGGCGCCGGCACGAAGCTCGGCTTCGCCCGTCTCAACCAGGAGATCAGCGGCCTGGAGGTGGAACTCCTCGGCGAGGAGGGGCTGCTCTACGACGACTGGACCCTGCGCCGCCCCGAGCAGGTCGACTTCACCGGACGCGACGCCGGGTACCGCTATCTGCGGTCCAAGGGCAACAGCATCGAGGGCGGGACCAGCGAGGTGCTGCTGAACATCGTCGCCGAGCGCGTCCTCGGCCTGCCCGCCGAGCCGCGCACCGACAAGGACGTCGCATGGAAGGACCTCGCCCGATGAGCGCACAGCCCGAACCCGCTCTCCTCCATTCGGAGGAGGAAGAGGCGCTGCGCGCCGCCGTCCGGGACCTGCTCACCGACCACTGCGACCCGGCGGGGGTGGTCGGGCGCACCGAGTCGGCCGCACCGCACGACCTGTCGCTGTGGAAGACCCTGGCCGGCTCGATGGGCCTGGCGGGCCTGCTCGTCCCCGAGGCACTGGGCGGACAGGGCGCCACGCACCGCGAAGCCGGCGTGGTCCTGGAGGAGTTGGGCCGGGCGGTCGCACCGGTGCCGTACCTGACGAGTGCCGTCGTCGCCACCGAGGCGCTGCTGGCGTGCGGGGCGGAGGACCTGCTCACCGAGCTTGCGGCCGCCACGACCGTGGCCGTGCTCGCCGTCGGACTGCACGTCGCCCCCGGCGGTGCCGTGCCCGGCGTACGGCGGGAGAACGGGGCGCTGCGCGGGGAGCTGACGGGCGTCGCGGACGCCTCCGTCGCCGACGTGTTGCTGGTGCCCGCCGACGACGGGGGCCTGTACGCGGTCCGTGCCGCCGACGCGACGGTGACGCGGCAGACCTCGCTCGACTCCACCCGACCGGTGGCGCGGGTGACCCTCGACGGTGCGCACGGGCGCCGCCTCGGCGACACGGAACCCGCCGTACGGCGGGCCCTGCGGGCCGGTGCCGGGCTGCTCGCCTCCGAACAACTGGGCCTGGCCGACTGGCTGCTGACCGAGACGGTCCGCTACCTCAAGGAACGCAAGCAGTTCAACCGGCCGGTGGGCGGCTTCCAGGCGCTCAAGCACCGGCTCGCCCGGCTGTGGCTGGAGGTGGCGGGCCTGCGCGCCGCCGCCCGCAACGCCGCCGACGCCCTGGCGAGCGGCGCGGACACCGACGTCGCCGTCGCCGTGGCCCAGGCGTACGCCGCCCAGGTCGCCGTCCACGCGGCCGAGGAGGCGCTGCAACTGCACGGCGGCATCGGCATGACGTGGGAACACCCCGTCCACCTGTACCTCAAGCGGGCCAAGGCCGACTCGATCGCCTACGGCACCGCGGGCGCCCACCGGGAGGCGCTGGCCGGCCTGGTCGACCTGCGAGCGCCCTGACGCCCCGTCCGGCGGCCACGCCGGCGACCTGGGCCGGCACAGGTGAACGACCGGCGGCGGTCCGGCCAACTCCCCGCACGGCGTGGCTCTCGGAGGCCGGCGGGGCCCCATACTCACTGGGGTCCCGTACGGCACTTCCAGGGAGGCAGAGCATGGCCCTCACCACCCGACGCAGAGCCCTCACCACCCTCGGCGCCGCCCTCGCGGGCGCGGTCGCCCTGCCCGCCGGCACCGCGTCGGCGTCGGCCCAGGACAGGCGCGGGCCGCGCCCGTTGTGGCGCGCGCACGCCCACAACGACTACGAGCACGCCCGCCCCCTCCTCGACGCCCTCGACCACCGCTTCGGCAGCGTCGAGGCCGACGTCCACCTGGCCGACGGCCAACTCCTCGTCGCCCACGACCCCGAGGACCTCGACCCCTCCCGCACCCTGGAGTCGCTCTACCTCGACCCGCTCGCCGCGCGCGTCCGCGCGCACCACGGCCGCGTGTACCGGCGGGAGCGCGGCTCCCTGCAACTCCTGGTCGACATCAAGACCGAGGGCGAGGCGGCGTACCGCGAACTGGACCGCCGTCTGCGCCGCTACCCGCACCTGTTCACCTCCTGCGCCCACGGACGGGTGTTCCCGGGCGCGGTCACCGTGGTCGTCTCCGGGGACCGGGCCGCCCGGGCGCCGATGGAGGCCCAACGCACCCGCCGCGCCTTCTACGACGGCCGGCTCACCGACCTCGGCAGCGCCGCACCGGCCTCGTTCGTCCCGTTGATCAGCGACAACTGGACGCTGAACTTCACCTGGCAGGGCGTGGGCGCCTTCCCGGCGGCCGAGCGGCGCAGGCTGCACGAGATCGTGGGCGCCGCGCACGCCCGGGGGCAGCGGGTGCGCTTCTGGGCCACGCCCGACGTGGCCGGGCCCGCGCGGGACGCCGTGTGGGCCGAACTGCTCGCCGCCGGCGTCGACCACCTCAACACCGACGACCTCGCCGGTCTGGAGGCCTTCCTGGACACCCACCGGGAGCGGTAGGGGCGGCGCCGGGACACCACTCGTTCGGAGGACAGGTCAGCCGCCCGGACGAACCCTCCGCTACGCCACACTTGCGGCCGAACGCCGCGAAGTGGACGTGGCGGAGGAGGTTGACGATGGCCATTTCCATCTCTGTGGTGCTCTTGCTGTTCATCCTGGCGGTGCTCTTCCTGCGCAACGGCGGGCTGAAGATCTCGCACGCGCTGGTGTGCCTGCTGCTCGGCTTCTACCTGGCCAGCACGAGCATCGCCCCGACCATCAGCAGCGGGCTGAGCGCGACGGCGCAGATCGTGAGCAGCCTCAGGCCGTAGGCGGGCGAACGGCGCCCGTGGGCTATGCGTCCACGACGTGGGAGCGGATGAGGAAGCGCACCCCCTCGGGCGCCTCCAGTGAGAAGCCGCTGCCCCGGCCGGGGACGACGTCCACGGTCAGCCGGGTGTGGGCCCACACCTCGTACTGGCTGCGCGACATCCAGAACTCCACCGGCTCCCCGACCCCGTCCACCGTCAACTCGCCGAGCAGGACGTCCGAAGCGCCGGTGCGGAACTCTCCCGCCGGGTAGCACATGGGGGCGCTGCCGTCGCAGCAGCCACCGGACTGGTGGAACATCAGCGGGCCGTGCGCCTCGTGCAGCCGCCGCAGCAGCGCGGACGCCTCGGCGGTCAGTGCGACGCGCGGGATCTCCTCGTATGTGTCACCCATGCCGCCATGCCAGCAGAAGGAACGTTGCGAGTGCGTTGCGCGGCGCGGGCCCGCGTCCGGCATACCTCTTTTGACATACCTATCCGCGGATATCTATCGTCTTCGGGTGACCGACTCCAGCACCCCCCGCCGGGACCTCGACCACGTGGCCTCCGGCCTCGCGGCGTGCCTTCCCGTGCTGCACCGGGCGCTGGACCGGCAGGTCGCCGCACGTTACCCGCACCCCAAGCCCCCCGAGGGCCGGCTGGCCCTGCTGCGCTTCGTCGCCCAGCACGAGGGCACCACGGTGCGCGAGGCCGCCGAGGCCCTGCTCATGAAGCCCAACAACGTCAGCGCCCTGGTCTCCCAGCTCACCGAGCAGGGTGACCTGGAGCGACGGCGGGACAGCGCCGACAAGCGGGTCGCCCACCTCCACCTCACGGCCACGGCCCGTGAGCGGGTGTCCGAGGTGCGGGAACTGGAGACCGCGTTCATCCGCGACGCCCTGACCTCCCTCACCGAGGGCCAGCAGGGCGCGCTCGGCTCGGCCCTCGACGCCCTCGACGCGTTGACGCGGCACCTCCACCCCGGCGCCCACTGACCGGCGTGCCCGCCCTCAGGGGCGTGCCGTGCCCTTCCGGCGCACCCCTTCCCGCAGCACCCCGCCGTTTCCCCAGCACCTCCTGAATCCGGAGAGAAGGCTCCTCCATGCCGTCCACGTCCGTGGATCACCCCGTCATGCCCCCGGCCGAGTCCGCCCCCGCCCCGCGTGCGGCCGGCCGTCTGCGCTCCAACCCGTGGCTGACCCTTTTCGCCGTCGCGTTCGGCCTGTTCATGGTCCAGCTCGACGGCTCCGTCGTCGCCATCGCCAACCCGGAGATCGGCAGCGACCTGCACGCGTCCACCGCCCAGCTCCAGTGGGTGACCAACGCGTACCTGCTCGCCCTCGCCGCCACCCTCATCCTCGGCGGCAAGCTCGGCGACCGCTTCGGCCGCCGCACCTACTACCTGGTCGGCGTCACCGGCTTCACGTTCGCCTCCGTCGCCATCGGCCTGTCCGGCTCGATCGAGGGAGTGGTCGCCTTCCGCGCCCTCCAGGGCGCCTTCGGCGGACTGCTGATGCCCAACACACTCGTAATGCGTAGGTCTCGGGTTCGAATCCCGAAAGCGGCTCCACGGTGAACCCCAGGTCAGGCCTCTGACCTGGGGTTTCTTATTTCGGATGACCTTGGAATCTCGGCAAATCGGGCACCGTCCGCCTGTGCATCGTAATGCGTAGGTCGGAGGTTTGGTTTCTGTGACGAGATCGACGATCCAACGCTCTGACCTGGTCTTTTATCTGCCCGTAGGGGATGGAGCATGCTGGCGCAAAGGATCCCGGTGGACACCCGGTGGACAGCCGTGCGTGACACTCCATCAGGGGACTCTCGCTGGCCCTGGGGCGAGGGGGAAATCCACCGGTCGCCGATGGGACGACCGCGTCGTCGAGACTGTCCGGTCCTGACAGATCTCACGTCCGGCTCGGGTCTCGGCGAAGATTGGTCGTGAGAACGCTCCGTAGCTGATCTGAGGGCGCAGAAGGAGTGGCTGCGTCGGTGCATGCGGGAGCGTCGGCCCATTTCAGAGCGAGATCAGCACTACAGGTTCGGTGCTCTCGTCGTCCCTGGATCTCAGGGTGCGCGGCCTGTTATCGAGCCGGGCGACGAGCGGCAAACGGTATCAGTACGGCATAAGGTGCGCGTAGCATTAATGGTCATGGATCTCGTGGCACGCGTACGCCGGGCGTTGGGTGAACAGGCTATCCACCCAACGGAGTTTGAACGCTGTGCCTGTGCGCTCCTGCAATCGCAGTACCCCGGTCTGTCCGCGGTTGAGGGCGGGCATGACTTCGGCCGCGACGCCGATATCTATTTTCCGTGGGGCCCCGAGGACCTGGACGCTCGTGGGCGTCTGCTTGTCACCACCGGTGATCCGGTGGCGAACCTGCGCACGGGCCTTCGCAGAATGCGCGAAGAGGGTGTGCAGGCCACTTCGGGTCGAAGGCGGAGCTGATGGCCGCGGTCGCCCGCCGCGTGATCGAGCCCATCAACGCGGCCCAGTGCGCAGGGCTCGACAAATTGCTCGCCCGGACCCCCGACCCATCGGTCGGCGAACTGGTGGAGGCATTCGCGGGGCCGCTGTTCGACGAGATGTCGGCCGGCGGCGCGGGCGGCGCCCGGACGTCCCGGCTGATCGTGACGATCCTCAGCGACCCGGCCGAGGAGGCGCGCGCCTGGACCGGCCCGGGCGAGGACATGGTCCGCGAGCGCTACCTCGCGGCCTTCGCGCGCGTACTGCCCGGCCTTTCCCCGGAGGAGCTGCGGTTCCGGATGCGGGGGATCCTTGCCGTGACGGCCGTCGACCGCCTCGAGGTCCACCAGCAGCCCTCCCCGGGTTGCACGTCCCCGGTAGCGGGCGAGGCAGCCCGGCGATGGGCGATCACGTTCCTGATGGCAGCGATGAGTGCGCCACCGACCCGGACCTGACGATCCGAGGCTGACGCTGACGGCGCGGGGCGGGCGGCGTTCACCCTGTGGACGAGAGTCAACTGGCCCTGACCCGAATGCCGAAGAAGTACCGGCGCGGACGGCAGACCCTGATATGCACCGACTCCGCGGGCGGCACCCACGATTTCGTCGCCCTGGTTCGCCCGGCGGGGACGGTGGCTGTCCTACTCGGTCGGCGTGGTGATCATCGAGGCGATCCACCAGCACGTGCTGAAGTTTCCGGCATCGGCCTGGAGGGAGTAGTAGCGGCAACGCCGCATGCCGTGTGTGGGCGAACACGTTGATCGTGCCCTCGGCTCCGGAGCGGACCGCTTGGCGGGTCCTCCGCTCGGGCGTCGGTTGCTCGGCACGTACTCACCAGCCGGTGCCAGATACCTCAGGTGATCAGACCGGCGCTGGTCAGCCAGATGTGTTCGCATGTCTCCGACGCCTCCTGAAGGTTCTCGCGGGATTCCTGTGAGGCGTGGTAGAAGGTCCGCTCGATCATCCAGCACAGGGCGCTTGCCATCGCCGGGGCCTGGTCTGGCGCGGTGCCGGCCTGGATGCCGGCGCGTTCGAGGACGGCGGTGATGGCCGCGATGAACAGGTCGGCCGTGTGATTCCACAGCTCGCCGATCTCCGGCACGGTCAGCGACAGGTCGATCGCCGTGCGCATGACCAGGCCGTGCTCGTTCCACAGCTCGACCGTGCGCCCCATGGCTGCCGCGATGGCCCGGCGCGGCTCGTCGGCCTCCGCGGTGGCCCTCGACCGCTCCCACAGGTGCTCGACGGTTCGAGCGACGAGTGCCGTGACCACTTCTTGCTTGGAGCCGAAGTAGAAGTACAGCGCGCCGCGGGTGATGCCGGCGCCCTGGGCGATGTCGCCGACGGTCATGGCGTCGTATCCCTTGTCCGCCAGCAGGGCCTCGCAGGTGTCGAGGATGGCCCGCTCCCGGACGTCGCCCTTGCGTTCGGCGGCGCGACGGCTTCGTGCGGGGTGGTGGCCGGGCATCAGAGCTGCGCGCCGTCGGCGAAGTCGGTCGTACGAGAGAGGGCCTTCCACGCGCGGATGTCCTCGTTCACGGCCGTGCGCGCGGCGGTGACCAGTCGCAGCGCGTCCGAACCCAGGACGAGGTGGGCCGGCGGCTGCTCGACCGACGCGATGTGGACGACCGCTTCCCCGGCCTTGGCCGGATTGCCCAGCTGGTTGCCGCTGGCCTTCTGTCGGGCCTCACGGATGGGGGCGAACAGCTCGTCGTAATCGTCGACGGTCCGCGCGGCGCGTGTCATGGACCGTCCGGCCCAGTCGGTGCGGAAGGAGCCGGGCTCGATCGCCGTCACGTGGATGCCGAACTGCGCGACCTCCTTGCCCAGGGCCTCGAGGATGCCTTCCAGGGCGAACTTGCTGCCGCAGTAGGCGGACATGCCGGGCACGGCCATGAGTCCGCCCATGGAGGTGACGGCCATCAGGTGTCCGCGGCGGCGTGCGCGCATGTGGGGCAGCGCCGCCCGCAGGGTGGCCACCGCCCCGAACACGTTGACCTCGAACTGCCGCCGCACCTCGGCCAGTGGGGTTTCCTCGAAGGTTCCCTCCAGGCCGTAGCCGGCGTTGGCGACGACGACGTCCAGGGAACCGACGCTGCGCTCGACCTCCGCGACCACGCCGGAAACGGCATCATCGTCGGTCACGTCCAGGATGCGGCCATGAGCGTGCCCGGACCTGAGTTCCTCGAAGGCCTGCAGATCCTTCTCGGAGCGGACGGTGCCGACCACGGTGTGCCCGGCAGCCAGGGCGGCTTGCGCGAAAGCGCGCCCCAGGCCCGTGCTCACGCCGGTGATGAGCCAGTTCTGCTTCTGCACTGTTCCTCCAGCAAGTCTTGCGAGGAGAGCCGGGTCGCTCCCTTCAGCAATAAAGTCTACACGGTGTCGATTTTTCTCGTTACTGCGTCGATTGTGGCGAGCCTCGCAGGATGGGGTGGGTTTTCAAGGTCACTCACGTTCCGCGCATCGCCCGGATCGGCGCCGTCAAGGTCCAGCACTCAGGCTGTCGACCGGGTTGGCGACGGATAAGGTCCGATCTGCCGCACGGGGAGGATCCTTTGGCGGTGACTCGGCCTACGTGCGAGGTCCGCCGGTTGGGCAGCCTCCTCGCGGCTCACCGGGCGGGTGGCGCACAGGTCCTCGGTGTCGTGGTGGATGCCTGTCGGCAGGCAGGCGGTCTGTAGCGGGTCAGACCACCGGACGGCCATGGACCGTCCGGAACTGGGTTGCGGCGTCGTCGCTGCTGAGTGGGTTCTGCGAGGTGACGTGAAGTGGCTCTTTGGAGTGACGAGGACCTGTGCGCGAGGCCGTAGTGTCGGACGGATGAGAGTGAGGGACGGCAGGTGGCCCGGCTGGAGTGCCGATGCCGGGCTGGTCGTACTGACGTTTGTGCCGGCGCTGCTGTCGCAGCCGTACGTGGACACTTCCGGACCGGCCTGGGTATCGCTCATGGCGTACGAGGCGGTGGGCGTGGTGGTCCTGCTGTTGCGGCGCCGACTGCCGGCCACCGCCTTCGTCGTGGGTTTCGGGGCTCTTCTGGCGGCGCTGGTGGGGAGTGCGGGCGAGGGGGCCAAGCTGTCGCCGCTGGTCTTCCTGCCATTGGCGGTGCTGCTTTACAACCTGGGCCACCACGGCGTGCACTGGCGGCGGACCGTGTCGGCGGTTCTCGGCGTCAGCGTGCTGAGCGCGGCCGGTCTGTGGGTGAACCGGATGACGACCGACTCCGGCGACTTCCAGGGCGGACTGGACGTCCTCGCCGCTCTGGCGCCGATGCCGCTGGCCTGGGTGATGGGGTTCGCCGCGCGCACCCGGCAGGAACTGCTGGTCGCGGCCGAGCGACGGGCGGCCGACGCGCGCCGGGCGCGGGACCTGGAGGCGGCGCAGGCCACGCAGCGCGAGCGGACACGGATCGCGGGCGAGATGCACGACGTGGTCGCGCACTCGCTGACCCTGCTTGTCGTGCACGCGGAGACGCTGCGGGCCCGCGGCGGCGAGCTGCCCGACTGGGCCCGTGCCCAGGTCGACGGCCTTGCCGCGGCGGGCCGGCAGAGCAGCGGCGAGCTGCGTGACCTGCTGCGGATGTTGCGCGGCCCGGCGGACGCCGTCCCGCTCCAGCCCGTGCCGGACCTCGGTGAGCTGGAGGCGCTGCTGGACAGCCACCGTGCCGTTGGCGGAACGGGCGGGCTGACGATGGACGTCGCGCTGGAGTCCGTACCGGGACCGGTTCAGCTGGTGGTGTACCGCGTCGTGCAGGAGGCACTGGTCAACGCACGCCGGTACGCGCCCGGAGCGCCCGTCCAGGTGACCGTCCGCGGGAAGGACGGCGGTGAGCTGCGGTGTGAGGTCGTGAACGGCCGCGGGGTGCGGCGGGCCGCGGCCGGCGTGGGCATCGGGCTCGGCCTGGTCAGCATGGAGGAGCGGGTGGGCGCGCTGGGCGGCGAACTCGCCGCGGGCCCGACCGGTGACGGCGGCTTCCGCGTCGCAGCGACTATTCCGTGGGCGTACGCGGATGCCTGAGCAGATCAGCGTGCTCGTCGTGGACGACGAGCCGGTCATCCGTGCCGGACTGAGCGCGATCCTGGACAGTCAGGCGGACATCACCGTGGCGGGCACCGCGGACGACGGTGAGGAAGCCGTCGAGGCGTGCGCGCGGCTACGGCCTGATGTGCTGCTGATGGACATCCGGATGCCGCGCCGCGACGGACTGTGGGCGCTGGCCGAGCTGGGCCGCCGGGGGCTGCTCGGGCCGGGGCGCAGCCGGGCTCTCATGCTGACCACGTTCGACCTGGACGCCTACGTCGACGATGCGCTGGCGGCTGGGGCTTCCGGCTTCCTACTGAAGAACAGTTCGTACGAAGAACTGACCGGGGCCGTGCGTGCCGCGGCTGCCGGGCACAGCGCGCTGAGCCCGGCAGTGACCCAGCGGATCATCGAGGGCCATCTCAGCGGCCGGCGCCGGCCCAGCGACCAGGATCTGGCCCGGCTGCGGGACCTGACCGAGCGGGAGGTCGACGTGCTGCGTCTGATCCGGGACGGGCTGAGCAACGCCGAGATCGCCGACCGGCTTGTCGTCAGCCTGCACACGGTCAAGACGCACGTCAGCCGCGTGCTCACGAAGACCGGCTGCCAGAGCCGCGCGCAGGCGGCGGTGCTGGCCAGGAACACCCTGACCTGACCTTGGTCGGAGGGCGGGCCGGCGTGGCGCCGTACCCCGCGAAGTCATTCCTTGGAGTGAGCCCGCGCCGGTGGGAAGCCCGACTTCGAGCGATGTGCCGGCGGCGCGCCACTGACTGAATGGACGGTGTGCGCGGGACCCGTCGAACGGCCGCCCATCAGGCGGTCGCCCGGTCCCTCGACGCACACAGCACATCGTTACGCGCCGAAGGGAACTTCCCATGTCCGCACCAACACTGTCCCGCCAGCACCGAATCCGCCGCGGAGCGCTGATCATCGCCTTGACGACCTGCCTGGGCGCGGCGCTCGTGAGCTGCTCGGACGAGGCCGAACCGGCGGCCGGGCAGAGCGCGGCGAGCCCGGCGGCCGACACGCAGCTGGCCCGTCTCACGCAGCAGGCGGCCGACACCGGCTCCCTGGGCGTCATCGTCCGGGTCGACTCCGGCGACGGGAAGCCCGTCGAGATCGCCAAGCAGGCCGCTTGGACCAAGGACGACCACCGCCTCGCCGCCGGCGACCGGTTCCGAGTCGGATCCAACACCAAGACGGTCACCGCCACCCTCGTCCTGCAGCAGGTCGCCCAGCAGAAGATCAGCCTCGACGACACGGTCGAGAAGTGGCTGCCCGGCCTGGTCAAGGGCGGTGGGCACATCACCGTACGGATGCTGCTCAACCACACCAGCGGCCTGGGCGACTTCCTGCTGACCCCGCAATTCCTGCCCTCCCTCACCGGCCAGGAGAAGCGCACCTGGACGCCGCAGGAACTGCTCGCCATCACGCCCGAGCAGGACCCGCCGGCCGAGCCCGGCGAGACGTACTCCTACAGCAACGCCAATTACGAAGCGCTCGGGCTGATCCTGGAGAAGGCCACCGGGAGCAGTCTGGCCGAGCTGATCGAGCAGAAGATCACCAAGCCGCTGGGCATGAAGGACTCCTACCTCGCCACGAACGCAGACTGGGGCACCGGTAAAAACAGAGGCAAGCAGCACGTCACCGGCTACGAGCCGGACGCCGCGCGACTGAAGCAGATCCTGTCCGCAACCGTGGACCTGCCCGACGGCGTCGGGTTCGCCGGACCCGAACGTCCCGACGACAACGTCGACACCGCCGCCATCGACCCGAGCTGGTCGTGGGCGGCAGGCGGCATGGTCTCCACCGCGGCGGACTGGCAGACGTTCCTCACCGCGCTGAACTCCGGCGAGTTGCTGCCCGAAACCCAGCTGAAGCAGATGCGGACCACCGTGGACGCGCCTGAGGAAGGCGGCGGCTACGGACTGGGGCTGATGCGGGTGGACACGGCCTGCGGCACGGTCTGGGGTCACACCGGCGGTCTGCCCGGCTACTCCAGTGAGATCTACACCGACGCCACCGGCACCCGCAGCGTCGCGGTCCTCACAAGTACGAACTTCGGCATCAAGGAAAAGAAGGCCGCCGCCACGAACAAGGCCCTCGTCGACGCCGCGACCTGCCAGATGCTCGGCAAGCCCCAGCCCTCGGACAGCCCGACCGGTTGACGGCCGCGGACATTGGCCGCATCCGCCTTCGCCGGCGGCCGCCTCGCTGCTGACCTGTACGAGACGCGCGCCATTACGCGCGTTCTGCACAGGAGGCCGGACGAGCCGCGTCCCGCTCGACCTCCCGGGCATCGGCACCACAGACCGGCACCGGCGGAACAGCGGGGTTCGTTCCCATCGAGCGAACCTTGGTGGAAGCAGCCGCCAGGGACTTTGAGCCGGACGTCCTCACTCGGTGGTCACCGTTGCCTGCCACGCGCCCGGGCGCATGCCTGTCGCCTTGCGGAAGAAGACCGAGAAGTTGGATGCGTCGGGGAAGCCGAGTACGTCGGCGCAGCGGGCGGCGGTGAGGCGATCGTGTGCGAGGAGCCGTTTGGCCTCCAGGACGATCCGTTCGACGATGTACGCCTTCGCGGTGCGGCCGGTGGCCTGCTGCACCGCTCGTGAGAGGGTGCGGGGCGCGTATCCCAGCGCACGGGCGTAGTAGCTGGCGTCGTGGTGCTGCCGGTAGTGCGCTTCGACGCTGGAGCGGAACGACCGGAACACCGCAGGGGCGAGCCGTGCTTCGGCGTGCGGGGGGTGCAGCCGGGTGATGAGCGCGGAGAGCAGGATTTCGGGCAGCTCTGTCCGGGAGCCACTGGGTGGGGCGGATGCTTCGAGGAGGAGATGGCTGCGTGCCGTGTCGACGAAGGACCAGTCGGCGTCGGGGATGCTCCAGTGTGCGGCCGGGTCGGGGGAGGCGGCCAGTTCTCGGGTGGCGTGGGTGACCGGCGCGGTCGGCACGAACAGCACGAGGTGCCCTGTCACGTCGGCGATGTCATTCCACTGGTGCACGGCGCCGGGTGGAATCCACACCGCGGAGCGGTCTTCGAGCGGGTGGCGGTGGAAATCGACGGTGACCGAGCCGGGTCCGGCGTCGATGACGGCGAGGACATGGAAGTCGGCGCGCTGTGTGCCGCCGTCGTTCAGCGCGCGAAGGCGGCCGAAGGTCATCGTCTCGACCGAGGAGGCGCGGCGTCCCACGGGTTGGTAGGTCATTTGCCGGATCACGCTCACGTGTCCATTTTCCACCATCGGGTGACCAGTCAGGCCGATGCCCCGTCCGCGGTGCAGCAGTTCAATGGATACACAGATGAATCGCTCAGAACATCGATCGGGAGGAACTGTCATGGATACGGCGCAGCAGGCGCTACTGCCCACTTACGACTATCGGCCGGGGACCGGACCCACTCTGGTGTTCCTGCACTACTGGGGTGGTTCCGCCCGTACCTGGGACCTTGTCGTCGACCGGCTGGCGGGCCGTGACGTGCTTGCGGTCGACTTCCGCGGGTGGAGCCGGTCGAGCGCTCTGCCCGGTCCCTACACGCTCGGTCAGCTCGCCGATGACACGCTCGCCGTGCTCGCCGACGCGGGGGTCACCGACTACGTCCTGGTGGGGCATTCGATGGGCGGCAAGGTCGCACAGCTGGTCGCGGCCACCCGGCCCGCCGGCCTGCGCGGCATCGTTCTCGTCGGCTCCGGCCCGGCGAAGCCGGCCGCACAGGTCACTCCCGAGTACCAGGAGGCCCTGTCGCACGCCTACGACTCCGCCGAGTCCGTGGCCGGGGCACGGGATCACGTCCTCACCGCGACCGAGCTGCCCGAGCCGGTCAAGGCGCAGATCGTGGAGGACTCGCGGAGTGGTGCCGACGCCGCCCGCGCCGAGTGGCCGCTGCACGGCATCGCGCAGGACATCACCGAACACACGCGCATGGTCAGCGTGCCCGCTCTCGTCGTCGCCGGAGAACACGACCAGGTCGAGCCCGTCGGCGTGCTCCGCGACAACCTGGTGCCCTACCTCCCCCACCCCGACTTCGTGGTGGTCCCCCACACGGGTCACCTGATCCCGCTGGAAGCCCCGGCCGCCCTTGTCGACGCCATCACCGCGTTCGCGCCGGTGACCTGACCGTCCCCACGGTCGCCGGGCAGGCCGCGACGGTGGGCAGCCCGCTGTAACAGCGGAGCTCGCGCTGGGCACCCACCGGCGCCGGCCGGTCCCGGAGGCGGCTGCCCGTGCGGTCGCCCCCGGCGGGCAGCGGATCGACACCGCCCCCGGCCAGGCGCGGCCCCCTCATCGCCCTTGCCCTGACCGCCCGCGCCTGCGCGTCGCCACCACGAGGACTGGGTTCTTCACCGCGGCCGCCAGCGCCGACGCCGTGAACGACGGCGCCTTCACGGGTCTTGAACGGAACGGCATGCGCCGCTATGCATCCTGCCCTTGGCGAGGTAGCGGGTGGTGGTGTTCAACATGCAGGAGTTGTTGCCCAGGACGTAGACGACGTGCCCGCTGTCGTCGACGCTGATCAGCCAGCGCGCGTGTCGAGAGATTCGGCAGTGGGGTCCGGAAGCCGGGGCAGACACAGGGCACGCCACGGGACTGCCGTAGTGGCGCTATGAGAGCTCGCCAGTGCTTCGCGGTGTCAGTAGTACGCCCTTCCGGCGCGGGATCAGGGCCGGTAAATGGTGTAGCAGCGCATCGGGGGCCCGGCGTCATTGGTACCAGGGCTCCGATGCGTCGCCCGGGGCGGTGCCTACGAAGGTGTCGGGGGCCGCGCATCGTAGGGAAGGCACAGTTGGCGTGGTGCCTTCGGTCCAGTGTGCGCGGTCCTCCGTGAGAGCCGCGAGGTGGACGGGTATGAGCGGCCGATCGGCTTCGCCGGTGGACGGGCGGTGGATAGACGCCTTTGGACGGTGCGGCACGAGGTGGCACTGGCCAAGCTGCTGCAGATGCTCTGACCAGGAAAAATGTCACGAGACGGTACGGCAGGGCACCCCCCGGCACGATCGCTCCCGGTCTCGGACTGCTGCGCTCCGTCTTCCCGCCGAAGAAGTTCGCCATGGCCGTGGGCATCTGGGCCATGGTCTCCGCCGTGGCGACGGCCCTCGGGCCCATCGTCGGACGCCTGCTCGTGGAGCACGTCGACTGGGAGTCCGTCTTCTACATCAACGCCCCCATCGGGGTCGCCGCCGTGGCCTTCGGTGCCCTCGTGCTCCCGGAGAGCCGCAACGCCTCGGGCCGCGAGCGGTTCGACATACCCGGTCTCGTCCTGCTCGCCCTCGGCCTCCTGGCCGTCGTCTTCGGCGTCGTCAAGGGCGAGACCTGGGGCTGGACCTCCGCGGGCACGCTGGGCGCGACGGGGGCGGGCCTCGTTCTCCTGCTCGTGTTCGGCCGGTACGAGACCCGCGTGGCGCACCCGCTGCTGCCGATGCGCCTGTTCCGCAACCGTGCCCTGACCA
Source organism: Streptomyces sp. NRRL F-5650 (assembly GCF_000721365.1). NCBI lineage: Bacteria > Bacillati > Actinomycetota > Actinomycetes > Kitasatosporales > Streptomycetaceae > Streptomyces > Streptomyces sp. NRRL F-5650. Next base: position 170,017 of record NZ_JOGV01000001.1, read on the forward strand.
TCGGCGCGATCGTCACCGCGCTCAACTTCTTCGTCATGCTCGGCGTGATCTTCTTCGTCATGCTGTACCTGCAGAACGTGCGCGGCCTCACGCCGGTCGAGGCGGGGGTGCGCACGCTCCCGCTCAGCCTCGCCTCGCTGGTCGCCTCGCCGCTGGGCGCGGCCCTGACCCAGCGTTTCGGGCCCCGGCTGACCATGCCGCTGGGCATGCTGCTCCAGGCGGCCTCCTGCTTCGGCATGCTCACCTGGCAGACCGACTCCTCCTACGCCACGATGTGGCCGCCGTTCATCGCCCTCGGCCTCGGCGTCGGCATGGTGATGTCCGCCTCCTCCGACGCCATTGTGGGCAACGCCCCCGTCGAGGACGGCGGTGTCGCGGGCGGCCTCCAGGCGACGACCCTGCAGATCGGCGGCGCGCTCGGCACGTCGGTGCTGGTCTCCCTCATCAGCGCCAAGGTCGGCGCCACCCTCACCGGTGAGCTGACCGGCGCGGGCGTGCCCGCGGCCGTGGCCGACGGTCTCCGGGGGGCCAAGGACGCCGTGGCGATGGGCGTGGCCCCCGTCTCCGGCGACATGCCGGCCGGGCTGCGGGCAGCCGTGGTGCAGGGCAGCGGGCAGGCGTTCATGAACGGCGTCCACGTGGCCGTGGTCGTCACCGGCGTTCTGTGCGTGCTCGGCGCGGTCCTCGCCGCGGCCGGGCTCAGGCCTCCCCGGCCGCGGAGCGCGGAAGCACCGTGACCCGGTGGAAGTTGCACCCGGCGGGCACCGCGGTGCCCGGGGACCCCGGCCGGCCGTCGGCGGGGTCGGCCGGGGGCCGGGACTGGTGGGCCTTGAGAGCGATGCTCGTCAGGCTCAGCAGCAGATCCACGTCCGCGTCGCAGTCCAGGTGCACGGTCACCCAACGGGAGCCGGGCACCAGGCGGATGGCGGTGGACGCGCCGAGGTCGTACTGGAAGCGCTGGATGGCCCGGTGGGTGAGGTGGAGGTCCACGTCCCGGTCCGAGTGGAAGTGGACGATCTCGTCGCGGACCGAGCGCAGCGCCCGTCCGGTTCGGCAACTGGCCGGACCCGCGGTCAGGTCGGGCCAGGCGTGCAGCCGCTCGAAGGCGCGCTGGGCCAGAGTCATGGCTCCATGGTCGCCCGATCACTGCCTCGCAACCAGGGGTTGAGCGATTCGTAACCGGCACGTGAGGTCGGCGGGAGCCCGTGAGGGTCCCGCCGACCGTCTGCCGTGGCAGGTCCGGGGAACGTCAGGGAGCGACGCAGCCGATCGAGTCGACCGGGAAGTCATTGCCCGTCGACGTCGCGGTGAAGCCGAAGGTCACGCTCCCGTCCGGTGGCACGACGCGGTTGTGGTCCACGTTCCGGACCGTGACCGTGCCGTCCGCGCCGCTGCTCGCCGAACCGTTCCAGACCCCGCCGAGCGTCGTCCCGCTGCCCGGCTTCCACTGCACGGCCCAGCCGTTCAACGGCTCGGTGCCGTGGTTCATCACCTCGACCGAGCCCTGGAAACCGCCGCTCCAGGAGTTCTCCACGGAGTACACGGCCATGCACGAACCGGTGTGCGTGGGCGGGTCGGTCGGGTCGGTCGGGTCCGGGTCCGGGTTCGGGGTGCTGCCGGAACCGCGGATGCCGGTGACCTCTCCGTTGCCGCCGTCGAAGACGACGTCCGAGCAGGAGAAGAAGTTCTCCTGGCTGTCCGAACGCACCCACTGCATGAAGATCAGCGCGTCGCCCGTACGGCCCGAGGGCAGCGCGAGATCCCAGTAGTAGTGCCCGCCGTCGGTCCCGGGCGAGCCCTGCTGGGGCGGGTCGGTCACCGTCTGGATCAGTTCCAGGTCGTCCCAGCCCAGCTCGGACGTGGGCGACCAGCCCGGCTTGGTCAGGTACACCCGGAAGTCACCGGGGTGCGCCGCCCAGTTGCTGTACTGCACCGGGATCGTCGCCCCCGACGTCAGATGCGTGCGGGGCCAGTCCCCGCGGGGGGCGTTGTAGGCGGAGAAGTCGTACGGCGAACGGTCGCCGGCGCTGCACAGTGTGCCGTCCGGGACGTAACCGGCGCCGCGGCCGCCCGCGTTGGAGTCGAGCACGGCGAACCAGTTGTACAGCGCCGTCGCTCCGCTCTGGTCGAGCGCCGCCCGGCAGGCCGGGTTGGTCGGGTCGAGGGCGCCGGTGCCGGTCTTGGCGTCGAGCTGGCACAGGTAGGTGCGGGAGCCGGGCATCATCGCCACGCCGTGCGCCTCGGCCCGCCCCTGCCCGAACAGGAAGGACACGCCGAGCGCGCTGAGCAAGGTGGCCAGCACCGCCGCCAGGGACAGGAATCTGCTGCGTCGAGCCATAGGGGGGTCTCCCATCGGTTCCGAGCGGTGATCTCCGACGATCAGTAATGATCAAGTCATGACAAGCACGGGGTGGGAAGGTGATGGAACCCCCGCCCGTCCGGGGCGGGGCGCTTCTGCCGGACGGGCGGGGAGGTGTGGGGCGGGCGCGGCGGCCGGGCCGCCGCGCGGGCCGTGCCGTTCAGGCGGAGGCCGGCACGACGGTGGAGGAGAAGGAGTTCACGGCCAGTCCCGCGCCGTTCTGCCAGGGTTCGAAACCCGCCTGCACGCTCGTCAGGTACCAGTTGTCCTGGGCGAGTCCGCGCGCCACGGTCGCCCGTACGAAGTCCATGACGTCGAAACTCCAGCCGCTGATCGCCGACGGCGCCACGAACGACAGCACGTCGTTGGTGCCGTTGCCGCCGCTCCAGACCTCCCAGGTCCGGCCGCCGACGCTCGCCGTGCCCACGGGGGAGCCGATGGGCTGGATCGGGCCGACCCGGTTGAACCAGATCATGATCTCGGTCCGGTTGACCCCGTCGGTGCGGGGCGTGGGGTCCAGCCAGATGTCGTACGAGGCGTTGTAGACGGCGTCGTCGACGAAGCCGTACGAGATGCTGGAGGGCGCCTCGGCGACCGTGTCGAGCCGGACGGGAAGGCTGGTGCCGGGCGAACAGGTCGTGTAGTGGCAGCCGTTGAAGACCGACGGGTACGACTTCGGGGCGCCGCTGGTCGAGGCCGAGCCGTCGGCCCGGGTGACCCGGAAGCCGGTCTCGGTGGCGGTGACGCACTGGGTGGCGCTGGAGCCCCATCGGTTGTTCTGGACGACGTACCGTCCCTGGATCGTCGTCGTCCCGAAGGGTTCGCAGATCGTGGTGTCCGCCTGGGCCGGCGCGGCGGCGGTCGCGAGGGACGCGACGAGGGCGAAGGTCGTGAAGGCCGCGCTCAGGGCGCCCAGGAATCCGCGCGAGGGGCGGGGGCGGGGCCGTAACTGTCCCATGGGGCCTCTCCAGGGGTGCGGGGGTGGGGGGAAGAGGGCCGGTGCGGGAGCGCTCCCAACTCCCCACTGATGGGAGCGCTCCCACTCACCGGTTGATTGAGGACTGTAGGAGCGGTTCATGTTCCTGACAAGACTGTGCGCGCCCGCGGTGTCGAACATTTTTCGAAGTCGCAGGTGAGCGCTGGGAAGCGGCCCGCGGGGAGCGCTCCCGCCGGACGGCTCGGTCAGGCGGAGTCCCGGATCACCAGTTCCGTGCGGAGGATGACGTGCCGCCAGGCGACGGGAGAGTCCTCCATCTCCTCCTGCAGCAGCCGCACCATCGCGCGGCCGATCTCTCGCAGCGGCTGGCGGACCGTCGTCAGCGGCGGGTCCGTGGGGCGGGCCGGATGGAAGTCGTCGAAGCCGATCACCGCCACGTCCTGCGGCACCCGGCGGCCCGCGGCGCGCAGCGCGCCGAGCGCCCCGGCGGCCAGGGTGTCCGACGCGGCGAGAACCGCGTCCAGTTCCGGGTGCCGGGCGAGCAGGGCGGTCATCGCGCGGTGTCCGCTCTCCTCCGTGAAGTCGCTCCCCTCGACGACCAGCGACGCCCCGGCCGCCACGCCTGCCGACTCCAGTGCCTCCCGGTACCCGCGCAGACGGCACTGGGCGACGTACATGTCGAGCGGTCCGGTGACGGTACCGATCGTGCTCCGGCCGGCGTCCAGCAGGTGCGTGACCGCGCCGCGCGCCCCGCCCGCGTTGTCCGCGTCGACATACGTGACGCTCTCCTCGCCGGAACGCCGTCCCAGCATGACGGTGGGCAGTCCCGCCTCGGCGAGCATGTCCGGCAGCGGGTCCTCGGCGTGCACGGACATGAGCAGCACCCCGTCGACCCGGCCGCCGCGCGCGTACTCCACGAAGCGCCGCCGCTCGGTGTCCGTACGGACCAGGGTGAGCAGAAGCTGCACCGGGGTGTCGCAGAGGGCGTCGCCGACGGCGTGGACGACCTCGGTGAAGAACGGCTCCCCGAACAGCCGCCAGTCCGGCTCCGTCATCACCAGCGCGACGGCGTCGGCGCGGTGCCCCGCCAGGGAACGGGCCGCGAGGTTCGGGACGTACCCCAGTTCCGCGATGGCCCGCTGCACGGCGCGACGCGTCGAATCCCGTACGCCCGCCGCGTTGTTGACGACCCTCGAGACGGTGCCCCGGCCCACGCCGGCCAGGGCGGCCACCTCTTCCAGCGTCGGCGTGCCGGGACGCTGCCTGCCCATGTCCGCCCGCCTCCCCCCCCACGAGATCGTCCGATACTACGGTGATCCGTCCCGGCCCGCCGGGGCGCCCGCGGGGGCGGGGCCGCTTCGGGTGGGCGCCGCGGGTATGGGCTCGGCAAGGCTCGCGCCCCACGCGGCGGCGCACAGGGCGCGGTCGACCTCCTCCGTGTACAGGGCCGCGCCGAGCCACGCCCGGGCGAAGCGCCCGGTGTCGGCGGGGAGCAGCCGGCCGAAGGGGTCGCGTGCCCGCTCCGCGGCGGTGGCGTGCAACTCGGCCAGCAGCTCACCGGCGGTGCCGAGTCCGTACCGGCGCAGGCGTGCCGCCTCGGACTCCCGGCTTCCGGGGAAGGCGAGCACGCGGCGGCCCCCGGACACCGCCTGGTGGATCCGGCGCCGCAGCAGGTGCACGGGAGCCTCGTCGGCGGCGGACTCCGGATGGGTGAGCGGTGCCCTCCGGGCGCCGGGTGGCGTGCCCGGTGCCGGCACCGCGGGCAGGTCCGCACGCCGCAGCCGGTCGAGACCGAGGTCGACGTGGGCGCCGGGATCGGTCGGATGGCTCGCCGCCAGCAGCGACGCGCGGGGGAGCGGTGCGGGCGTGAGCCGGGCGACCACCCGCAGCCGGGTGCCCCGCGCGGACGCGAGGAGCGCGAGAAGACGGAGGTTCTCACGGTGGGGCAGGGCCGGGTCGTCGTGGGCCGCGGCGAGCCGGACGGTCAGGCCGTCGCAGTCGGCCAGGAGACACTCGCCCGCCGCCTCACGGACCGTGCCGACGACGGTGACGTCCAAGAACAGCAGGTCCTGGCCGTCCCGGTCGTCCCGCGGCTCCCGCACGACCGCGTCGTCGGCGCCGGGCAGGCCGACGTCGCTCGCCAGAGCCCGGCCCACCTGCTCGGCCACCGGAACCGCCCACAGGCGGTCGAGCGGCTCGGCGTGCCACGACACGCCGGACGCGCGCACCGCCCGGACGCCCGCGCCCGCTCCCAGACGTCCCGTCGGGGAGACCGTCGCCCCGGACACCGCGAGTCCCGCGCGGGACAGCTCACGGGGTGTCAGGGCGGTGTCGCCGACGCGTACGGCGCGGTCCGCCGAGCCCAAGGCCCGGTCGGCGCCGCCCGGTGCCACGTCCGGGACCGTGCAGAGCCGCCCGGAGGCGTCACAGGTCCAGGTGACGGTGCCCGCGTAACCGGTCGTCGTCAGGACCGGCTCGGCGAAGAGTCCGTACAGCCGCAGTGATCCGTCCGGCCTGTACGGCTGCCGCACCCGGCCGCGCAGCCCCGCGAGTTCGGGCCCCGTGGCCTCCGGGACACGGTGTGCGAGGAACAGGACGTCGCGCAGGGCCGCGGTGAGGTCGCTCAGGCGGTGGGCGGGGTCGGCGTCGCGGGCCGCGCGCACCGCCGTGACGACGGCGACGGCACGCCCGGCCGCGCGTGGCAGGCCGGCGAGCCGGGCGGTGTGCGCCGCCCGCAGCAACTCGGCCTGCGGCACGGCCCCGGCGCCGTCCACGCCGGCCTCCAGCACCGCGGCCGCCGCCTCCCGCAGGGCCACCGCGGCGGCGCGCTGGGCGGGGGTGGCCGTGGCGGGGGCGGGTCCGTCGGCCGGAACGGGAGCGGGGACAGGAGCGGGGACGGGAGGTGAGGCCGGGGGAGACGTCGGCGGCTCCGTCTCCGGCAGTTCCGCGGCGTCGGCGACCGGGGCCGCCGACGCCACGGCGGCCCGGTGCAGGCAGTCCGGCGCGAGCAGGCAGCCGCAGCGGATCGCCTCGGCACCGGTCACGACCCCGCCGGGAGCGTGCAGTTCGAGGTCGGTGTCGTCGTCCACCGCGACGCGCACGACGTCGCCCTCCCGGACCACGGGCCGCCCCGCGACCTTGGCGACCCCGGCGTCCAGCCGCTTGCGCAGCCTGGGCGAGAGCGCCGCGACGAGTTGGGCGGTCACCACGGGAGCGACCGGCGGAAGCTGTGGGCTCATGCGATCTTCTCCCCCACCCAGTGGGCCAGTTCGAGCGGACTCAGCGCCGCGACCGGCATGCCCGCGGCGACGAGCTGCCCGGCCACCCCGGTGGAGTAGCGGGGCCGCCCCGCGTCGTCGAGGCTCGCGCAGCCCAGCACATGGCAGCCGGACCCGACCAGGGCCCGGACCTCGGCGAGCAGCCCGCCGAGCGGACCGCCCTCCTCGAAGTCGCTGACGACGACCACGAGGGTGCGGGACGGCACGGTGACGAGCGCGCGGGCGTGCCGCAGCCCCGCGGCGATGTGGGTACCGCCGCCCACACTGACCTCGAGCAGCAGGGACAGCGGGTCGTGCACCTGGTCGGTGAGGTCCATGACCTCCGTGGAGAAGGCCAGGAAGTGCGTGGACAGCGTGGGCACGCCCGCCAGCACCGACGCGGTGAGGGCGGCCCACACCGTGGACGCCTCCATGGAGCCCGACACGTCCGTCACCAGGACCAGCCGCCAGTCGGCGGCTCTCCTGGCCCTGGTACGGAAGACGGGGTGCTCCGGGACCACCCCGACCGTGCCGTCCGGACGGCGGTGCGCGGAGGCCAGGTTGGCCCGCAGGGTCCGGGGCAGGTCGAGGCCACCGCCCGGGCGGCGGCTGGGACGCGGGACCACGGCGCCGTGCAGCGCGGGACGCAGGCGCGTGGCCAGCTCCCGGGTCAGAGCCTCCACCAGGCGCCGCACGAGCGGCCGGAGCGCGGCCAGCCGTGCCTCCGGCAGGCCCCCCGCGTGCCGGAGCACGGTGCGGAGCAGGTCTACGGAGGGCCGCACGCTGTCCGGGTCGAGTTCGGCCAGGACGTCGGACCGGCCCGAGGCGGCCGCGGCCGCCAGCACCTCCTCGCGGACGCCCGGCCCGAACAGCACCGCCAGCTCCTGCGACCACTCGCGCACACTCGGCCAGGAGGCCGCCCGCCCGCCGCCCGCACCGCCGCGGCCGGGCCCGGTCAGATCCCCCCGGCTGCCCTCGCCGCGGCCGCTGCCGTACAACTCGTCCAGCGCGGTGGCCGGCGCGGCCGCCGCGGGGGACAGCCGGTCGGCGCGGCGACCGAGCACGAGCCGCCAGCGTTCCTCGGGACCGAGGCGGCGCTCCGTGGTGGCGACGTGCGGGTCGGCGGGTGCGAGCCCACCGGCGCTGTCGGGTGCGTCGGCGCGGTCGGGTCCCTCGGCCGCGGCCTCGGCCGGGGGTGCGGCCGGGGGTGCGGCGGTGGGGAGCAGGCCGAGCCCGCCGAGCAGGGTCCGGGCCGTGAGGTCGGCGCGGGTCCACAGGGCGAGTGCCGCCGGATCCACCCCACCGGTGTCGCCCGCCCGGTCGACGTCCAGGCGCTCCTCGACGACCGAGAGGAGCCGGTCGCGGGCGGCCGGGCTGAGCGTGTCGAAGCCGCCGCGCAGGGCCGGCAGCCGGTCGAGGAACTCCCGGTCGGCCAGCTCCGGCACCCGGTCGAGCAGCGGTTCCAGCGCCGGGGCCGCCGACTCCAGCAGCGGACCCGCGGCCGTCAGCAGTCCCGTGAGCCGGGCGGTGAGCGCGGTACGGGACGCGCTGTCGCGTGCCGCGTCGACCCAGGACACGGCGCGTGCGCCGAGGACACCGGGGTCCTCGTGCCCGAGGAGCACCCGGACGGCTCCGGCGGCGCCGCGCATCAGCGGTGAGCCCTCCCGGGCCAACCGGGCCAGCGCGTCGGTCAGCCGGACGCCGCCGAGCACGTCCGCACGGTGGGACAGCTCCAGCAGGGCGTGCGCGTCCGCCGGGTCCTCCGACCCGCTGAGCCCGTCGGCCTGGCGCACCGCAGCCGCGGTGAGCAGCTCGGCCACGGCGGCGGCCCGCAGCGCCCGGTCCTCGTCGGCGCCCAGCCCCGGTACGTGCCCCGCCCGCAACCGGTCGAGCAGGCCCATTCCGCCGAGGAGTTCGGGCAGTGTGGCGGCACCGGGCAGCACCTCGGCGGTCTCCGCCAGCCGCGCGTCCGCCAGCTCCGGCAGCCCGCACTCGGCCGCCTGCCGGAGGCCGTCCAGGGTCTGTGCGGCGGTCGGGCCGCCCTCGTCCCGCTCCGCCCGCCACCGCTCGCGCAGGACGCCCTCGGCCGCCTGCGCGGGCGTGACGCCGTGAACGCCGACCGCGGACAGCACCGCCTCCGTGGCCGGGGTCCAGCGCACCTCCCACCGTGTCGTCAAGGTCTCGGCGCCGCCCGCACCGACGACGCCGCGCGCCTCGGCGTACGGCACGCCGCACACCGTCAGGCGGCGCAGCAAGAGATCGCGTGCGCGGTCGAGGCCGGAACGCAGAGGGTCGAGCCGCAGCTCCCGCGCGGTCCCGGCCGGCCCGGTGGTGCCCGGCGGGGGAGCCGCGCGTGCGGTGCCGTTCGTCGCCCTCGCGTCCGTGTCCGCCGGTGCCGGGCCGGGCAGCCCCAGGGCCGCCAGCTCCGCCTCGACGGCCGGGGCGAGGCCGCTGCGCGGCGTGCCCGGCGCCGGACGACCGCTGCGGGTTCCGACGAGGACCTGCTCCATCGCTCTGGCCACGGCCCGCCCCCTGCCGTACGGCTCGCCCTGGGCGAGTACGGTCTGCACCGCCTCGACCAGCTCGCCCCGGCCCGCCGCGGGCAGCCCGCGCAGCCGCGCCAGGTCCGAGGCCAGCCGCACGATCTCCCGCGCGTCCGGGGGCCCCGACGGATGCCCGAGGTCGCGCAGCGCGGCACACACCCGTACGGCGGCGTGGGTCAGCGCCTCCTCCAACGCGCCCGGATCGCCGGCCGCCCGCAGCACCAGATGCTGCCACTCGGGGTCCCGGATGCCCGCGGGGTATCCGGACCGCTCGTCAAGAAGGGCGTACGTGTACGGGATGAGGGACGTGACCCACCCGGACCCGTCGGCCGCCGCGGCCCCGGCGGCCCTTCGCCCGGGTGCGACGGGGCCGCCCCCGCCGACTCCGGCCGCAGCGGCCGGGGAGAGCAGCGCGGGCGCGTGGAACGCGCCCACCACCAGGGCGGCCCGTGCTCCGTCCGCGGTGGCGGCGGCCAGCCGGGAGCGCATCCACTCCTCACGCCGCAGATCCAGCCCGGGTACGCCTCCGGAAGCGACGGCCTCCTCGCGCAGGGCCCACCCGGTCAGGAGCGCGGCACGGCGCAACGCCTCCGGCGCCGAACCCGGAGCCGCGGCCTCGACGAGTCGGTCCCACAGGTCCTCGCCGGGACGACCGGTGAGCCGTGCCCGCAGCGCGGCGCCGAGCCCGGCGCGGTCCGCATCCACGCCGCCCGCACGGCCCGGCCCCGGCGCGGTGGGCGCCGTACCGGATCCGGGTGCCGCACCGGTCTCGGGTGCCGTGGAGGCCCCGGGCGCCGGGCGGTCCGCGGGTGCCGTGCCCGGCGCGGGCCCGGAGCGCGGGTCGCCGGGCCCTCCTGAGCGCGTCCCCTCCCGCCAGGACCGGTCGGCCAGTGGCAGGTCGCAGGCGACGACCGGGACGCCCTGCCGGAAGGCCCAGCGCACGGCGGCCAGCTCCGGGGAGAAGTCGGCGAACGGGTAGAAGGCGGGCCCCGCCCCCTCCTCCGCGCAGGCTGCGGCCAGCGCGACCGGCGCCCGGGTCTCCGGGTGGCCCAGCCAGGGGAGCCACTCCTGCATCTCGGCCGGCAGCTCGACCAGCAGTACGTCCGGAGCCGCCCCGTCCAGCAGCGCGGGCACGGCCGCGGCGAGCGACGGAGCGTGATGGCGTACGCCGATGAGGAACGGCGCCGACGGATCGGTCAGCGCCGCCACCGCCCCGTCCGCCGACAGCGGAGCAGCGAGGGGACGGGCGCCGGACGAGGAGGCGCCGGGGGAGGACGGGGTGGAGGAGGAGGGGGCGGAGGACACGGCCGTCAGCCCTCCAGGACCGTGCGCAGGTCCCACAGGGTGCGCCAGGTGGCCGAACCCTGCTCCGCGCGGCGCCGGACCGGACCGTCCCAGTACCCGCGCAGCCGGGCCGCGTCGGCGGGGTCGTCCTTGCGGACCACGCCGAGGAGATGCCCGGGCAGCAGCCCCAGCACGTCACGGTCGCCGGGGAAGTAGGCCGCGGCCAGCGCCAGCGCGCCCGCGACCGACACCGCTTCCGCGGTGCTCATGACGGTCGAGGGGCGTTCGACCTCCCAGCCCTCCGCCGACCGGCCCTCACGCAGGTCGCGGAACGCGACGACCAGGGCCTCCAGGACCGCCTCGTCGACCTGGAAGGGCGCCCCCGCCCGCTCGACCGAGGCCCGTGCCTGGCTGCGGACCAGGGCCGTCTCGGCGTCGAGGTCCGGGATGGGGCCGACCGTCTCGAAGTTGAAGCGGCGCTTGAGCGCGGCGGACATCTCGGAGACGCCCTTGTCCCGGAGGTTGGCGGTGGCGATCAGGTTGAAGCCGGGGGCGGCGTGGGCCAGGGCGTCCTCGGTGCCCGAAAGCTCGGGCACGGCGATGCGCCGCTCGGAGAGCAGGGAGACCAGGGCGTCCTGCACCTCCGGCAGGCAGCGGGTCACCTCTTCGACGCGGGCGATGCCGCCCCGGGTCATCGCGGTCAGGACCGGCGAGGGCACCAGTGCCCTCCGGCTGGGGCCCTGGGCGAGCAACAGGGCGTAGTTCCAGCCGTACTTGAGCTGGTCCTCGGTGGTGCCCGCCGTGCCCTGCACCACCAGCCCGCTGGTGCCGCACACGGCCGCCGACAGCAACTCGGAGAGCATGGACTTGGCGGTGCCGGGCTCGCCGACGAGCAGCAGACCGCGCTCCCCGGCGAGCGTGACGACGCACCGCTCCACCAGCGCCCGGTCGCCGACGAACTTGCCCTCCACCACCAGTCGGCGCGGCACCCCCTCGGGAGCGTCGGCGCCCTCGGGCAGGCTCAGCGCGCGGCCGTCGCTGCCCATGACGAAGGTGACCACGGCGCGGGGGGTGAGCCGCCAGGCAGGCGGGCGCGGACCGTCGTCGTGGGCGGCGAGGAAGGCCAGTTCGGTCGCGTACCGGTCTTCCGGCGGGACGATCTGGCGGGTGGTGCCGGGGGAGAGGGTGGTGGTCATCGACGGATCTTCCGGTCGGGTCGGGCAGCGGTCACAGTGGCTTCGTGCGGGGTCACCGGCGGCGTCCCCTGCGTGTGGCACGGGTGGTGAGTTCCTCGTACGCGGGCGCGTCCTGGGCGCACACCCGCTCCCAGGCGCGGGTGAACAGCTCGGACACCGGGAGCAGTGGAACCGCCCTGAACCCTTCGCCCACCCGGTAGAGACCCTCCTTCCACGTCTCCACCGGCAGCGCGGGCGACTTGAGGTCGCGCCAGCCGCAGGGCAGGAAGAGGGAACGGCCGGCCCGCGGCCGTCTGGCCTCGACGACCAGTTCCGTGGCGGCGAGTTCGGCCCGGGCCTTCTTCGCGCGCGCCGGCCGCCAGCCGGTCCAGCGGGCGCAGTTGCGGTCGGTCGGGTCGGGCAGGGCGAGCACCTGCAGATAGAGCGCCGCCGCGTCCTCGCTCAGGCCGTGCGCCGCCGCCACCTCGGTGACGAGCGCCGGGACGCTGACCGTGGGGTCCTGGGCGTGTCCGGTGGCCCCTTCGGGATCCTGAGCGGCGTCGAGGCTGCGGGACAGCTCACCGTCCAGGACGGTGTGCAGGGCGCGCATCCCGGAGGCCTGCGCGGTGCCCACGAGCCCCTCGATCAGCCCGAACACGGCGTCGTCCGGACCGGTGAGGCCGGCCGGGCGCACCAGGACGGTCTCCCTGTCGCCGTGCCAGGGGCGCAGGACGAGGGCCTCACCGACCCGCGTCGTGCCGTTCGCGCCGGCGCCGCCCTCGGCGGGCAGCCCGTACGCCTTGCGGAGTTCGGCGGCGGTGGTGCCTCCCTTCTCCGTCCACGCCACGTCCAGGTCGAGCAGCAGCCCCGGGTCGGTCAGCCGACGGCGCAGCGCCGCCAGCCCCCCGGGCAGGGCCGCGCGCAGCGGGTGGCCGTGGGGGAGGGCGTAGGCGAGCGCGGCGAGGGTGTTGACGGCTCCGGTCAGCGCGTGACCGCTGGGGATCGCGGCGGGGTCCTCCGGGACCAGCCGGCCGTTCTCGTCCGGCCGTTGGACCGTGGTGCGGCTGAGCCAGGGCGTGCGTGCCGGGTTGAGTACGGCCTCGGCGTACCCGACCGGCAGGCCGTTGAGCGTGCCGGCCAGGTCCTCGGGCACGCGCACGAGGGAGCCGAGCCGCTCGGCCCAGACCCGGCCGGCGGCCTCCGTGTCCGGTCCCACCGTCCACAGCGCGCCGGGGTCGTCGGGCAGCAGGGCGCCGACGAGCGCCTCCCGGTCCGCGGCGGGGAGCGTGCTCAGCATGCGGTTGCCCGCGTCGAGTTGACGGGGCCTGAGCCCGGCTGTGGTCAGCGCCTCCGCGTCGAGGCGCTCCGGCTGCCCGGCCAGGAGCACCGTGGCCTGGAGCGGTCCGAGACCCCCGCGGGTGGTCGCCGCGATGGCGGCGGGCGCCTCGGGCTGCCAGGGTGCGGCTCCCTTGTCCCGGGTCAGCCGGGTGACCGCCGCGAGCGTGCCGGCCGGGACCGTGGTGGAGTGCCGAGTCTCCCTCTCCAGGGTGAAGTGGGCGACGGCCCCGAACGTGCCCGTCGGATCGTGGTCGAGGGCGAGCCAGTTGACCCGGTCGCGGGCGTAGTCGATGTTCTGGCAGCCGAGCACGACCACGGTGCGGCCGTTCCGGCGCAGCACCTGCCCCGTACGCTCCTGCTGCCGCTTCTGGTCGTGGGGCTCGCCCAGGACGATCTCCCGAAGACCGTCGCCGGGAGCGGCGAGAGGCCCCTCGCAGAGCGCCTCGAACAGGAGGAGCAGGGCCTCCCGGTCGGCCTCCGGGGTGGTCGGCGCGGCGGCCCGGTAGGCCAGTGGCCGCAGTACCCCGAGCAGGTCCGGCCAGATCACGCCGATGCGGGGAACGGTGTGCTCGTCGCTGAGCCACCCGTCGTCGAGGGCGGACAGGCGCGTGCGGTCGGGCAGCCGCCTGCCGTCGGCGGGCCGTCCCGCCAGCACGTGGTTCACGGCCCGGATCTGGCGCAGCGCGGTCCACTGGCCCTCGCCGCCCCACGCCCCCCACAGCCGGACCAGGCCGTCGGCCGCCCCGCGCAGGGTGCGGTCGTCGCCGTGCCGGGGCCGGTAGTCCGCGAACATGCCCTCGGTCCGCTTCCGGTCCGGCTTGGGCTGCTCCACGGGCGGCGTGACGAAGCGGCCGACCGTGTCGGCGACCTGGACCGTGGCACGGACCAGAGCGGTCACACCGGCCAGGAGCCGCTTGTCGGTGAGACCGGGAAGGGCCCGGGAGACTTCCCGCCGTACCACCTCCTCGGCGGACGGCACCGCGGCCGTGGCCCCGGCGGCGGCCGGTCCGGTGTCCGTGCCGGCTCCCCCGCCGCGTTCACCGGCTGCTCCCCCCGCGGCCTTCGCCGCGTCCACCCGAGCCTGGCGCTCCTCCAGGGCCCGCGTCGCCGCGCGCAGCAGACCGGCCGCCTCCTCGTCGGTGACGGCACGCAGCACGGCCGAGGCACGCTCGTCCCTGGGGCGCAGCGCGTGCCAGAAGGCGACCGGCGGAACGAGTGGCGTGCCCGCGGCGAACTCCCCGCCCCGCTCGACCGGCGTCACCCGGCCGAGTACGCCCGCGTCGCTGCCGTCGTCCGGCGCGAACAGAGCGATCCGGCGGCGCGTGCGGGCCACGACGGGCGCGGCGCCGCCGGGCAGGCGCAGCGCGCCCAGCGGGGTGACGTCGTCACCGCCCCGGGAGGTGCGCAGCGTGACGGTCCGGCCGTCGGGCGTCCCCGCGCTGGTCAGCGTCTCACCCGCCTCCTCCGCGGCCCTCACCCAGCGCCCGAGCACGGCGCCGTCGGTGCCGAACGGGCTCTGCTCCAGCCCTGGTTGCAGGGGCAGAACCTCGCACCGGTCCTGCAGCAGCGTCGCGTCGTCGCTGATGCCGGAGCGGAGGAAGGCGGGCAGGGACGCGCGACCGTGCGCGCCCGTCGCGGGGTCGTACTCCAGCCACACGCGCCGTCGCCCCTGCCTGCCCTGCCGCCAGTACGAGGTGCCGTCCCCGAGGACGGGCCGGCTCGCGGGCAGGACGGTGTCGCCGGCGTGCAGGGTGCCGCCGCCGGTGGCCCGGCCCCCGCCGGGCAGCGGGAGGGAGGGAGCGGCCGAGTCGTCGTTGCGCCACCAGTGGGAGATCCGCTCGCCGGTGAGGGTCAGGATCTCCGCCGGGCGCGTGGACCAGTAGCCGCGCTGCTTGCCGTCCTGCCACCACACCACGAGCAGTTCCCCGTCGGTGTAGCGGAACTGCGGGCGCTGCCAGCGGTCCAGGCCGGGCGGGAGCCGCAGGTCGTGGTCGAGGACGACCCCGTCCGGGCCGACGACGACGACCTTGTGTCCGCGGCTGAGGATCAGGCAGGGCCACGCCTCGTTCACCATCAGGGAGGTGTCGCGGTCCCCGTGCGTCCCGGCACCGGAAGCGTTCCCCTTCCCATTCCGGGTTCGCGTCTCGGCGTCGAGCAGCCGCAGGGCCGCTTCGAGGGCGGGCCAGCCCAGTTCGTCGAGGATGCCGGCCCGCAGGGTGCGCCCGAGCAGTGGCGCCGCCTCGTACCCGGCGGCGCGGGCGACGGCCTCGGGACTGACCCGCGGAGCCACCGACCGGTAGGGGCCCAGCCGGTGCAGGGCCTCGCGGGCCCCGGGCAGGCCCACCGCGCCGCAGAGCGCACCGACGGCGCCGTCCAGCCACTCGCGCAGCACCCCGCCGAGTACGGGATGGCCGGCGAGATGGTCCAGCACCTGGCCGGAGTGCCGCTCGTGCCCCGCGGAACCGACCGCCCGCAGCAGCAGGGGGCGCAGCCGCGGGTCCGCCGCGACGGCGGCCAGGTCGCGCCGCCCGGGCCGGGTGTCGCGCACCCAGCGGTCCAGTCCGAGGTGGACCTCGACGTCTGGACCGGGCACCGCCAGGGGGACGCCCTGCGCCGCGCACAGGTCGAGCAGGGCGATGTCGACGCCCGCGTGCCGGCGGCCGGTGAACAGGTCGACGGTCCGTCCGTCGGCTCGCAGCCGGGGCGCCATCCGGGCCACGAGGGCGAGCGTGGCCGGGGAACTGTCGCACACCGTGGCACCGCGTTTGCGGTGGGCGGACCAACGGCTCAGCCAGTCCGCCGCGTCGACCTCCTGCGCCGCCCCGGCCGCGTTGCCGATGCCGCCCGCCGTCTCACCGTCCCCCTTGTCCGCACCGCTGTCACTGCCCTCGCCGTCCTCGCCGGTCAGCAGCCGGTCGGCGCCGCACTCGGCCAGCAGCTCCAGCCAGAAGTCGTCGCTCTTCGCGCCGTGGTCCAGGCCGGCCGGCATGATCTCCAGCAGCCGATTCCGGACGGCGGGCCGCCGTCCGGCCAGGACCCGCAGGGTCGACCGGTAGGCGGTCCAGAAGGAGGCGGGGGCACGGACCGCGGCGGGCGAGGCGACCAGATCGGCGACGAGGTCGCACTCCGCGTCCGTCCTGGGCAGCCCGGCCGCCTTGATCAGCACGCGCGCGTCCTGCGGCAGCGAAGCGTAGGGCGGCATGCCGGCCGCACAGCGTTCCACGGCGAGCTGACGGAACTGCGCCCACGCCTCGGCGGCGTCCAGCCGGGCGGCGAGATCCTTCACGTGCTGCTTCAGCGCCTTGACCGTCAAAGCCCCGGCGAACGCGAACTCCAGGAACACGGCACGCTGCCGCTGCTCGTCGACGGCGAGCGCGTGCACCCGCTCCGCGTCGCGGGCCTTGCCGAAGAAGGCGGCCGCGTAGGTGGTGTTGTCGAACTGGAGGAAGATCCGGGCGGCCTGTTCGTAGAAGGTCGGCAGGAAGTGCGGCACGGCCCGGCCGAGCCGCTCGCCGAGCTTCTCGAAGCCCTCCCTGGCGGTGCCCGGGCGGGACTTGGCCTGGCGTGCGAGCCGCTCCACGTCCTTGACCAGGGCCAGCGCGTGGTGCCCGTTGGCCGGGTCGTTGACCAGCGCCCAGGCGGGGAATCCGAGGGTCTCCCGCCTGACCTGCCCGACCTCGGGGGTTTCCGCGTCCCGCACCAGCCCGAGGAAGTCCAGGGCCAGGTCCTCGGCCTCTCCGAGGGTGCCCGGCACCAGACGCACGACGCTGCGCCCGCCCAGCGCGGCATGGGTGTACGTACGGACGGTGAGGGTGTCGGCGTCCTCCCGGCCGCTGCTGCCCGGCGGCAGCAGCGCACCGGCTTCGAGCAGGGCGGAGGCGGTGGCGTCGCCGGAGCCGGGGCCCGCGTGGGCGACGGTGCCGGCGTGGGCCGTCGTGGGGGTGTCCATGGCGCTCATGCGGCCCGCTCCTCGTCCTCGATGTCGCGGCCGGCGTACAGCGCGGCGGCCATGCGCATGCCTTCCGACCAGGCCACCGGACCCACCCGGCCCAGCTTCAGGACCTGTCCGGAGGTGTCGGTCCACATCAGGGGGCCGGTCTCCGTCTCCTCGTAGCCGTCGTAGTCGCCGACCCACACGCGGGCCTCGACGCTCCGGCCGTCCTCCCAGACGGAACAGACGGCGTATCCGCCGCGCACGCGGTGACCGAGCTGGGCGGCCCGGCCGTGCAGGAAACGCAGCTCCTTGAACACTCCGCCCGCGTACTCCTCGACGGAGCCGGCCTCGGCGTCGAGTGCGGCGGGGCGGTGCCACACCTCGCGGAAGAGCTGCTCGGCCCGCTGCTCGACGCCGAGTTCGACGGCGAACTCCCGCAGCTCCTCCAGGTCTTCGAGGAGTACGGGATGCGGAAGGCGGACCAGGCCGGGAGCGATGCGCACCGTGTCTCCGTCGAGGTCGACGAGGCCGAGGCCGCGCTCGGGGTCGGCGTCCCGCAGGAAGCCCGCGACCTCGCCGTCGGCGCCGGTGACCACGAGGTCGCGCAGGGCCGAGCGCCAGGCCGGGTCCGGCCACACCCGGGTGAGCACGGCGAGGGGCACGGGCAGCGAGCGCACCATCCAGCGCTCCACGGCGCTCAGGCACTCGCGTTCGTGCCGCTCCAGCCACTCGGCGAGCTGCCGCAGCCCGACCACCGCGGGGTCGTCCGCGAGCTTGGGCGGAACCGACTTCAGCCGTCGTCCGGCGGCGTTGCGGCACACCACCTTTCCGTCGTCCAGGGCGACCTCGTAGTCCCCGGCCGTCACCCACCCCATGAGTGCCTCCCCGCACCGCAGTGATCAAGTGCTGACGACTTTAGGCGAGGCCACTGACAACGCCGTGGGCTCGGGGAACGGCGGGCGGGGACGGGCCGGGGAGGAGGGCGGCCGGCTCGCCGTCAGTGGTCCAGGCGGACCGGCATCAGCAGCGAGAACGTCCCCTCGTCGTCCGTCCGGCGGATCGTCAGCGGTGCGGTGGGAGCGGGACCGAACTCCAGGACGAGCCGGTCCCGGTCCGCGGCGGAGAGCGCGTCCAGCAGGAACCCGCGGTCGACACCGACGCCGTTCCCGTTCGCGTTTCCGTCCCCGCTGCCGTACCCGTCCCCGTCCCCGCAGACGGTCACCGTGCCGTCGTCCGTCGTCGCCAGCACGCTGACCTCACGCGCGCAGGGGCCGGACCCGCCCGCCTCGGCCGCGCGGACGGGCCCGGTTTCCAACGCCTCCCGGAGCCCGGGCACATCGACCACGACGCGCTTCCCGGCCGGCAACCGGACCAGACGGCGGTAGTCGGGGAAGTCGTGGGCCAGGCGCTGTCCCGAGACCTCGCGTTCCGCCGCCTCCAGCGTCACGCGGCCGTCCTCCACGGTGAACAGGGCGGATTCCCCCTCGGCCAGCAGCGCGCGCATCGCGTCGACGAGCGGAGCGGGCACGACGACCTGTTCACGCGGGCCGCGGTGTCCGGCGCAGGCCATGCGCGCGACCGCCATCCGGTAACGGTCGGTGGCCACGACACGGAGCGCGTCGTCCTCGACGTCGAAGAGCACCCCGCCGAGCATCGGCAGTTCGGGATCCGCGCCGACGGCGAAGCGGACGGCGTCGAGCGCGCCCGCCAGCGCGGGCGCGGAGAGGGACAGGCAAACGGTTCCGGTGGGCGGTGCGGTGGTCATGGGGTTCTCCCTGTGATCGAGTTGGGCTCGGAGCGTGGAGAACTCGCCGCGGGCCTCGGCCAGCCCCCGTTCGAGACGGCGCAGGTGCGCCTGGAGCAGCCCTCGCACGAGGTCGGCCTCGGTGTCGGACCAGCCGGCCAGGACCAGCCGGACGTCCGCCAGCGGCATGCCCGCCCGCCGCAGCCGGACGAGCACCCTGGCCTCGTCGAGCTGCTCCGGGGCGTACCAGCGGTAGCCGCTCACCGGGTCGACCCGGGCGGGGACCAGCACCCCGGCACGGTCGTAGAACCGCAGGGCGCTCACGCCCAGTCCGCTGTCGCGGGCCATCTCCCCAATGCTGCGCATCTCGCTCTCCACGTCGCAAACCCTGGTCCCTGAACCAGGTCGAGGGTCAACTCGGGGCACTTACTGAGCGGTTGAGGGGCCTCTGGTTGGGGGGCGCTGGAACCGTTGTTTGCCCCACGCGTACCGGCGATGGGACGGCATCGCCGCGAACTGTCTGCGTGCGCTGCAGGAGGCCGCGAACTGTCTGCGTGCGCTGCAGGAGGCCGCGAACTGTCTGCGTGCGCTGCAGGAGACGGTGCGCGCGGACAGTTCGGCGTTCGGCCTCTACGACACGGCGTGCGCGGCCGGTGAACGCCTCGCCGGAGTACTGCCCGCACTGGCCCAGGAGGGCGCGGAGTCGGAGCACGTACTCGTCGCCCGGCTGGTCTCGGAAGTCGTTCCGTGCCTGGTGCGCCGCTCTGGCCTGCTCCACGCAGGGCGCCGACGGAACCGAGTACGAGGTGAGCCCCTGGACGCGCGGTCTCTCCTGGGGTCGTGGGACGGACTGGCGGGCGTTGCACCGATGGCTGCTCCGTCCGTACACCCTCACCGATGTGCTCACCGACGTCCCACTGCCGAGGGGCACCGATCCGGGTGCCGCCTTCGACTTGATCACGCGTGGCCGCGAGGAGCTGGCCCGGTTGGTGGACGTCGCGTCTATCGCCCGCCACGACGGGGCGTTCGGCTCCCTGTGAGAACCGCCGCCCTTCTCGTGCACCGCCTTCGGACGCCGAGGCGGGTACATAGAGGCCGGTCCTTATGGGTTTTCTCACAAAAAGGGCCGCAGCGGGAATGCGGTGACGGGGATCACTTCTCGGGCTGTGAATTTCTCTTATTCTCTGAATTCAGTTCCTTTAGTGATCAAATTATTGAGGTCTGCTTTCCATGGCACTCTTGCGTCGCATGCCGAATGTGAAGGGCGCGCGGCTGCGCAGGAGCCGTGCGGGCGCCGGCGTGGTCCTGGCCTCCGTGACCGCCCTGTTCTCCCTGGGCGGGCTCCACGCGGTGCCGTCGGTCGCCGCCGACGCCGGGGCGCAGGGTCCGAGCAGGACGCGCGTGACGGCGGCGGTGCTCCCGCTCGACGACGGCACCCGGAAGCCCCTGCTGAGCGGCAAGGACACCGCGTACGACACCGCCAGCATCGTCAAGGTCGACGTTCTCGCGGCACTGCTGCTGCAGGCCCAGGACGAGGGCAGGCACCTCACCGCACAGGAACGCGCACTGGCCGAACCGATGATCCGGAACAGCGACAACGCGGCGACGAACACCCTGTGGCGGGAGATCGGCGGGGCGCCTGCCCTGGAGGCGGCCAACAAGCGCATGGGCCTGACCGCGACCCGCGGCGGGCCGGGCGCGAAGTGGGGGCTGACGCGGACGACGGCGAGCGACCAGATCAGGCTCCTGCTCGCCGTGTTCGACGGCACCCCCGCGGTGCGGACCGCCTCCCCCCTGGACAAGGACTCCCGGACGTACATCCAGAACCTGATGACCCGCGTAGCCGACGACCAGGCGTGGGGTGTCTCGGCGGTCTCCGGATCGGGCTACGCGCTGAAGAACGGCTGGCTGCAGCGCACGGCCACCGGGCTCTGGGACGTCAACAGCGTCGGCCGGGTCACCGTGGACGGACACCGCTACCTCGTCGCCGTCCTGTCGGACGGCAGCGGGTCGATGAGCGACGGCGTCTCGGTGGTGGAGCGGACGGCCAGGCAGGCCGTGGCCGCCACGACCCGGACCTGACGACCCCCGCCGGGCGGCCCCGCCCCCGGCAGGCGCCCGGCTTTCAGGGGCGCTCTTCGCCCTGGGCGACCTCGACGGCGTGGTGGAGGGCCACTACGCCGGTGGCCGCGGCCGTGGTCGGGAGGACCGCGCAGACGGTGAGGAGCAGGGCGACCCAGCGCAGGGTGTGCGAGCGGCCGGTGCGCGGGGCGAGCAGAGCGGCGACCCGCTGGGGAACGGGGCCAGTGGCGGCTCCCGGGGCGAAGTCCGGGCGGGTGGAGCGCCGGGGATTCCCCGCGAGGGCGGCGCGGGCGATGGCCCGGGCCAGGAGCCGGCGGTCGCCGATGGCGTCGGCGGCGCTCTCGTCGGCGGCACGTTCCGCGGCGAGCCGGATGGCCGCGCGGGTCGCGCGCAGCGCGGGGTGGCCGTGGGCGGCGAGTTCGGCGGCCGCGAGGAAGTAGTGGTGGCCGCCCGTGTTGTGGGCCCGCTCGTGGGCGAAGAGGGCTTCCCGCTCGGCGGGATCGAGCTCGCGCAGCATCGCGGTGGTGACGACGATCCGATGGGGCCTGCCGGGCAGTGCGTAGGCGTCCGGATGCGGCGAGTCGACGACACACAGGTCTCCGGCGGCGGGGCGGCGGCCGGCCTCCGCACGGGCGGCGCGCAGGGCCCACACCTGCCGCACCGTCGAGCGGGCCAGGGTCCACAGGCCGAGGGCGAGCGCGCCGGTGGCGAGCGCGGCGGTGGGGAGGACGAAGAGGTCCGAGGGCGTGCGCAGAGGGTGGACCAGGTCGCCGAGTGCCGCGAACGGGGAGAGCTTGAGCAGCCCGACCAGGACGAGGGCGCCGAGGGCGGCCACGCACGCACCCGAGCACGCAACGTCACACGCGGTCAGGACCCGCAGGGCGCTGACCGGGGCGAGGCGTGGAAGAGCGTGCGGGGCCAGTGCCGACAGGGCGAAGGGCAGCAGGAGCGGGACGAGAAGGAGGAGGATCACCGTTCGTCCCCCTCCAGCAGCCGGCGCAGCAGCTCCTCGTCGTCGGGGCTGAGCTGGGCGACGAACCGGGCGAGGACGGTCTCACGGTTCACGTCCCGGTCGAGCTCCGTGTGCATGCGCCGGGCGGTCAGCCCCGGCGCGTCCTGCACCGGGACGTAGGCGTAGCCGCGCCCTCGTCGCTCGCGGTCCACGACGCCCTTGTCGTAGAGGCGCGACAGGATCGTCACCACCGTCGTGCGGGCCAGGCCGGAGGAGAGTTCGGCCTGGACCTGCACCGGGGTGAGAGGTGCACCGGCGGCCCACAGGGCGGCCATCACGGCGGCTTCGAGTTCGCCGGCCGGCCGGCGTTCGTCCTTCGGATCGGTCATGGAACGGTCCTCACCCCGTTGTCGTCTACAGTGCAGTAGACGGTCTACAGAATTGTAGTCACTGGCCGGGTGCTGCCGCGACGCGCCCGCTCCACCGGATCGAAGGGGTCGCGAGGATGCCTGCACCCGTCCACCTGTCGTGGCAGCTCGCTGTCAACGTGCTCGACGCCCATTCTCTGCTGGTCGCCTTCGGGGTCCTGGGGGTGGGGGTGGTGTTGTTCGCCGAGACGGGACTGCTGGTCGGGTTCTTCCTGCCGGGCGACTCGCTGCTGTTCACGGCAGGTCTGCTGTGCACGGGCTCGTCGGAGGGGAGTGTGCATCTGTCCCTGGGCCCGCTGCTGGCCGCGGCTGCGACGGGGGCGCTGGCCGGGGCGCAGTGCGGGTATCTGCTCGGCCGCAAGGCGGGGGGAGCGCTGCTGGCCCGCAGCCGCTCGCGGCGGCTCCACCAGGGTGCGCAGCGCGCCGAGGAGCTGCTGGAGCGGTACGGGTTCGCCAAGGCCGTGGTGCTGGCCCGGTTCGTCCCGGTGGTGCGGACCGTGCTCAATCCGGTGGCGGGCGCGCTGGAGGTGCCGGTGCGGACGTTCACGGTGTGGCAGGTCGTCGGCGGGCTCGTGTGGAGCGTCGGCCTCACCCTCGCTGGATACGCGCTGGGCTCGTCCGTCCCGAGCATCGACCGGTACCTGCTCCCGCTGGTGGCGTTGGTCGTCGTCGTGTCGCTGCTGCCTCTGCTGGCCGAGCTGTACCGGGCTCGCCGTACCGGCCGAGGTGGCGATTCCGAGGAGGAGAACAGGTGATGACAGCATTCGACGGGTCGTCGATCGACGGCTCCGCCTACCTGGACGTGGTGGGCGCGGCGCGACAGGCGCCGGGCTGGCTGGACGACACGGTGTCGCTCTGGTCGGCCTACGGGCTGGTGGTGTTCGTCGTCCTCGCGGCCTTCGGCTGGTGGTTCGCGCGCCGGTCCGGGGGGACGGCCGCGGTGACGGCGCTCGCGGTGCCGGTGGTCGTCGTCCTGGCCTACGGCGTGAACGCGGTACTCAAACTGCTGGTCCGTGAGGACCGGCCGTGCCGGAGTCTTCACGTGCGGACCATCGAGGCGTGCCCGGCGCCCGGGGACTGGTCCTTCCCCAGCAACCACGCGGCGATCGCCGCCGCCGCTGCCGTGGCGCTGTTCTTCGTCTCGCGACGGCTCGGAGCGGTCGCGGCCGCGGCCGCCGTCGCCATGGCGGCCTCCCGGGTGTGGGTGGGTGCGCACTACCCGCACGACGTCCTGGCCGGAGCGCTGGTCGGCGGGCTCGTCGCCGTCCTGGCCGGCACCGTGATGAGCCGGTGGTCGCGGTCCGTGGGCCGGTGGATCGGCTCCGGCCGCCTCCGCCCGCTGGTGAGGGCCACGTGATCCCGTGCCGCAGCGACAGGATGCCGGGCGACGCGATGTGCAGTTAGATGGTGGAGGGCCCGATCGCGAGCCATGGGCCCCGCCGGTGCGGTGACTGTCCCCGGCCGGCGTGCGGAGCCCTCGTCGAGGGGCTCCGACAGCAGCTCAGCCGAATCCAGGCCCAAGCCCTCCTCCACAGGGAACGAGGAATTGGTATGCAGTCTGTACGTATCCGTACCGCCGCTCTCACAGTGGCGGCAGCGCTCGGCGTCCCGCTGACGCTGGGCGTGTCGGCATCCCAGGCATCGGCGTCCGACGCGTCACCGACGGCCACCGGCACCGCGTCGCCGTCTGCGTCTCCGTCGCCGGGCAATCAGTCCTTCGGCCCGGACTGCTCGATGCTGCCGCAGAGCGGCAACGGAGGTGCCGCGCAGATGGCGCACGAGAACGTCGCGACCGCGGTGGAGAACAACCCGAACCTGTCCATGCTGGCCGACGCCGTCAAGAAGACCGATCTGGCGAGCACGCTGAAGGGTCTCAAGGGCAGCACCGTCTTCGCGCCCACCAACGACGCGTTCGACAAGCTCGGTGCCGCCAAGCGGGACGCGCTTCTCAACGACAAGGCGCAGCTCAAGAAGGTGCTCACCTACCACGTGGTCGAGCACAAGAAGATCACCAAGTCGCAGCTCTCCCACGGGAGTTTCACCACCCTTGAGGGCAGCACCCTCACCACCTCCGGCTCCGGTGACTCCTTCAAGGTCAACGGCAGCGTCCCGATCGCCTGCGGCAACATCCCCACCAAGAACGCGACGGTGTAGATCGTCGACGGTGTTCTCCTCCCGCCGACCGCCACGCCGTCGACGCCGTCGACGCCCTCGCCCTCCTAGGCAGGTGTCCCCGAGGACGGCGAAGCCGCACCGGAGCACTCCGGTGCGGCTTCGCCGGCACCGTGACCGGTCCTTCACCCCGTTCCCGCCGGGGCCCCGGAGGGCTGGTGCTCCTCGAAGTAGCGGACGATCTCCGGGTCGAGCGGGGAAACGTCGACCGGGGTGCTGCCCGAGCGCAGCGAGGTGGTCGCGGCGACCGCGGCGGCGACGGCTTCCCGGGCGGCCACGGGCGAGGTCTCCGTGGGACCTCCGGCGGCGGCGAAGCGCAGGAACTCCTCGACGAGCGCCCCGTCCGCGCCGCCGTGGGTGTCCTCGGCCGGCACCACGACCGGTACGGAGAGGTCGGCGTCGGCGCGGTAGCCGGAGCGGCGCCGGTTCCACACGTCGACCCGCGCGGGATCGCCGTCGATGCCGTCGCCGAAGTTCTCCAGCCGCCCCTCGTCCCCGACGACCGTGTAGTTGCGCCAGTAGTCGGGCGTGAAGTGACACTGCTGGTAGCTGGCGAGCACACCGTTGTCCAGGCGGGCCAGCATCATGCTGATGTCCTCGACGTCGACGACGGGATTGAGGTCGCGCAGCGCGGACGGCGGCCAGACGTCCGGGTCGAACCAGTCGGGCATGCGCTGCCCGGGCGGCACGGTCTCCTGAGTGGCCCGCCGGGGGTTGTCGCCGTAGACGGCCAGCGCGCCCTGGGCGACCACGTTGCGGGAGTAGCCCCCGGCGAGCCAGTGGATGGCGTCGAGGTCGTGGGCGCCCTTCTGCAGCAGCAGGCTGGTGGTGTGCGCCCGCTGCGCGTGCCAGTCCTTGAAGTAGAAGTCCCCGCCGTGACCGACGAAGTGACGGCACCACACCGCGCGTACGCGGCCGATCGCGCCGTCGTCGATCAGCTCGCGCATCCGCCGCAGCATGGGCAGGTGGCGCAGGTTGTGGCCCACGTAGAGCCGGGTGCGGGAGCGGTACGCGGCCTGGAGCAGCGTGTCGCAGTCGGCGACGCTGATGGTCAGCGGTTTCTCCACGAACACCGCCACACCGGCGGCGAGGAAGAACAGCGCGGGCCGGGTGTGCAGATGGTCGGGGGTGAGCACGAACACGGCGTCCAACCGGTCGTCGAGCATCTTCTCGTACCGGTCGTGCACCACGACGTCGGCGCCGAACAGCCGCCTGGCGTCCTCCTGGCCCCGCGGGTCCGGGTCGGCGCAGGACACGATCCGGGCGGTGCCGGAACGGTTCACCAGCGCGGCCATGTCCGCGCGCTGTCCGATGCCGACCACGCCGACGCGCAGCCGCGGGGCCGGTATCTGTTCACGGGTGCTCACTGGGCGGTCCCTTCGTTCCTGTTGAGGTGTTGCGTACGGGCTCCGGCCGCGTGTCCGGCCGTGCCGCTACCGCCGGGGTGCGGTCGGTGCCCCCAGCCGGTCGCTCAGAAGCCGGCTGTCGACCTCGTCCAGGGCCAGCCGCACCGCCCCCAGCGCCACGCTCTCGTCGCCGAGCGTGGAGGCGCGCAGCTCCGGCATCCGCAGGCAGTGCTTGGCCAGCTCCCGGCGCAGCGGGCCGAGGACCACGTCGGCGGACCGGGAGAACCCGCCGCCGTAGACGACGACCTGTGGGTCCAGTGCGAGTACCAGGGCGGCCACTCCCACCGCGAGGTCGCGGGTGTAGCGCCGGACTGCCGTCCGCGCGGCCCGGTCGCCCTCCCGGGCGGCCCGGAAGACCCGGGCCGCCGCCTCGCCCGCCGCGGTCGCCGACGGCATCCCGGGGCAGGTCTGCAGGTGGTCCGGCGCGGTGAGCCACCGTACGGCCTTGAGGGCGCCGATCTCTCCCGCGGCGCCGCCGTGGCCGCGGCGCAGGGTGCCGTCGAGGATGAGACCGGCGCCGGTGCGCAGACCGGCGAGGAGGTAGACGATGTCGTCGGCGTCCTGCGCGACTCCCCGCCAGCGTTCGGCGACGGCGGCCAGCTTGCAGTCGTTCTCCACCAGCACCGGGCAGGGGAAGCGGGCCCCGAGGTGGGCGGCCGGGTCGGCCTCGCTCCAGCCGGGCAACGGGCTGGACAGCGAGGTCCGGCCGCTGCCGTCGACCGGCCCGGTCACTCCGACGGTCACCGCCCAGATGCCGGCCGGGACCATGCCCGCGCCCGCCGTCACCTCGTCGACGACGCGGTCCACCGCCGCGAGCCGCTCCTCGGGCGCGGCCTCCGGATCGGCGGGGCGGCGCACGGTGCGCACCGGATTCCCCTCCAGGTCGCTGAGGACCACCAGGATCTTGTGCACACCGATGTCGATGCCCAGCACGTGCCCGGCGGTGGCCCGGAACCGGTAGCGGCGGGCGGGCCGGCCCACCACGCCGCCGGCCGCCGGTTTTGCCACCTCCGCCCAGCCGTGGGCGACCAGGGACTGCACCAGCACGTCCACGGCGGGACGGGACAGGCCGGACCTGGACGCCAGCTCGGTGACCGTGGACGGCGGGTTGCCGCGCAGTGCTCCCACGATGGAGAGCTGGTTCATCTCGCGCACCCGGGACATGTCCGTACCGGTCGTCGCCATGCTGGTGCTCCCTGGAGGCGTTGCGGTGGCCACCGCCGGACAACGCTGAGAATAACGCTGAAGAGTTTACTAATTCGTGGGGGCAGCCGTGTGCGCCCCGGGTGCGACGGCCGAGGTGAAGTCCGTATCCCGGTCAAGTAAGGCTCCGTCGACTGCAGTTCCTCCGGGCGCAGCCACCCCGGCGGGTCGGGTCCGGCCGCGGAAGTACACGACGTCCGGGTCGACCTCCAGCAGCGGCGAACGCCACAGCCGGCGCACCGTGTTGACGAGGCCGCAGGCCCAGGGAGGCAGCAGCGGGACGCCACTGCCGAGCAGGTGTGCGTCCGGGAGACCGGCGCGGCAGGCCGCGCGGCGCGGTGACGTTCTCGGTGAGCTGCTCCTCGGTGATGTTCTCGTGGTACGCGTACCAACTGCACCACACGTTGCCGGCCTGCTTGTGGCTGCGCCCGAGCCGGTCCAGCACCCGCCCGTCCAGGCCCAGGGCGGCGACGGCGGTGGAGTGGTGGCGGGCGGGGGCGTCCCGCACGTGCTTCTGGACGGGGTCTCCTGCTCCCAGCTCCAGCGAGCCGTCGAACACGGTGTCGAGAACGTCGTCGTGGACTGGAGACCGGCTCGCAGCCGAACGGCTCCTCGCGCACGACTGCCTCGCCGCCGCCGGGCGAGGGCCCTCAGGGCCGGGGGAGGAGATCGATCACGACCTTGCCGCGCACGTGACGCGCCGCCTGGAGTTCGACGGCGGCACGGATGTCCTCGACGGGGTAGACGGCCGCGACGGGTACCCGCAGACGGCCCTCCGCCACGAGGCGCGCGATGTGGTCGAGGGTGCCGGGCGCCGCATCGGCGCCGTTCGCGGCCGGGACTCCGTCCACCTGGCCCGCGATGGTGCAGATGCGCCCGTCCGGCACCCCCAGCTCGCGGGCGACCCGCACCGTGTCCGTTCCGTGCAGGTCCAGCGCCGCGGTGACGGGGCCCACGCCGAGGGCGCGCACCCGCTCGGCCAGGCCCTCGCCGTACGCGACCGGCTCGGCGCCCAGGCCGCGCAGATGCTCCGCCGACGACGGCGAGCCGGTACCGATGACCCGCGCCCCCGCGATCCGCGCCATCTGGACCGCGAACACACCGACCCCGCCGCCCGCGGCGCCGATCAGTACCGTGTCGTCCGGACCGAGGCCGAGCACGTCGAGAGCGGCGGCCGCGGTGCTGCCCGCGATCGAAAGCGTGGCGGCGGTGCGGTCGTCGACGCCGTCCGGCGTGTGATGGGCGACGCCGGTCGCGATGTCCCCGTCCGCGTCGACGACGACGTGGTCGGCGACTGCCCGGGACAGGGCCGCGCCGAAGACGCGGTCACCGGTGGCGTAGCCGCTCGCGCCCGTACCGACCTGGTCGACGACTCCGGCGTAGTCGGTCCCGAACCCGGCGGGCAGGCTCAGGCCGAACCGTGCCGCGGTCCCGGCGTCCGCGGTCATGACCCAGTCCATCGGGTTCAGCCCGGCCGCCGTCACCCGTACGCGGATCTGCCCCTCACCTGCTTGGGGTTCGGGCACGTCCCGGAGGACCAGTGCCTCCGGGCCGCCGAACGCCTCGAGCCGGACCGCCCTGCTCGTGCCGTCCCGACGCCCGTCGCGGTGCTGCTGCATGGCCTGCTCGCTCTCTCCTGCGGGGTGGAGCCGCCCGGAAACGGACTATGCTCCGGTTAACGAATCCCAGTTAACCGGAGCGTGTTCCGTTTGACCAGTCCGAGGCAGCGGGCGACCCGGGCCGACGCCGCCCGCAACCGCGAACAACTGCTGGAGGCCGCGACGCGTGTGCTCGCGTCGTCCGGCACGGAGGCGTCGATGCGGGCCATCGCCCGCGAGGCCGGTGTCGGCATCGGGACGCTCTACCGCCACTTCCCGACCCGGGAATCCCTGGTGGAGGCCGTCTACCGTGACCAGGTCGTCCGTCTCACCAGCGGCGCGCGGGACCTGCTCGCCGACATGGCCCCCGCCGTGGCCCTGCGGCGCTGGATGGACCTGTTCGGCGACTGGATCGCGACGAAGAACGGCATGCTCGACACCCTGCTGACGCTGGTCGAGTCGGACGTCGTGGGGCATGCCCGGACCAGGGACGAGATCCTGAACGCGATAGCGTCGATCCTCACCGCGGGGCGCACCGCCGGGGAACTCCGGCCCGACGTCACCGCCGAGGAGATCGCGGCCGGTCTGATCGGCATCTTCACCGTCGCCCGCCGGCCCGGCCACGCGGTCACGGCCGATCGGCTCCTCGACATCTTCCTGGACGGCCTGCGCTCCCAGGGGGTGCGTGAGCGCTGACCCGCCGGCTCGACGGTCACCTCTCGGACGCCGCCGCCGCCGGACGCTCGGGCAGGGCCGGTGGAGAACCGCAGACCAGAGGAGAGAGCCGCGCCGGTGCGCCCGTCCTCGGTGCCCACTGCTGCGGTGGGAGCACGAGTGAGCGCAATGCGAGGCATCATCCTCGGTGGGACGGATGATGCCTCGCATTCCGGTGTCCGTTTGGCGGTCAGCGGTCAGCGGTCGACGTGCCTGCGGAGGTACCGGCCGACCACTTCGTTGAACTCGTCGGCGCGTTCGACCTGGGACCAGTGGCCGCACTGGCTGAAGAGGTGGGCGTCGGCGTTCGGGATCGTGTGGAGGAGCTCCCACGTCCGCGAGACCGGGATGACCACGTCCTGCACCCCGTGGATCAGCAGTGCGGGCAGGTCCAGTCGCGAGAGGGCGTCCATGTCGAGCGGCAACGCGTCGCGGTCGCGGTCGCGGGCCGCCACGACCTCTTCCAGCCGGCTCGAGGCACTGTCGTTCAGGGCCGCCTGATGGCGCAGGCTGACCAGTTCGTCGGTGACCAGGTCCCTGTCCACGACGAACTGCTCCAAGGTGCGGCGGATGCCGGCCGGGGACAGTTCGGGTTTGGCGTGGCCCGCCAGCGCCGCGGTCCTCTTCGCGCCTCCGGTGCCCATCGAGACGATGCCCAGGAGGCGTTCGGGGGCGTCGATGGCGAGTTGCAGGGCGATCCAGCCGCCGATCGAGTTGCCGACGATCCAGGTCTTGTCGATGCCCAGCGCGTCGAGGACGCGCAGCGCATGCCGGCCCCACTCCCGTATGCCGTACACGGTGCCCGGCGCCACGACGGTCTGTCCGTAGCCGATGGAGTCGATCGCGATGCAGCGCCCCTGTGCGGCGAGGTGGGGCAGATTCAGCCACCAGTTGGCGGCGGCGGTGACGCCGGTCCCCGAGCCGTGCAGGAAGAGGATCGGCGTTCCCTCGCCGAGCTCGTGGTAGTGGGTGAGCTCGCCGTCAGCGGTGGGCAGCCACTTGTCCTCGAGACCGAAGAAGGCGTTGGTCCGGTACTCGGGGACATCGATGGTGGTCATCGGTATTCCTTTCACTGTGCTGTCCCGCACGGGCCGAGGTGCCGGTCACGGCCGGCGGGTGAGTTTCTCGACGACGGCGTGCACACCCACGACGCCGTTCACCATCTGGGTCACGCGGACACTCGCGGCGATGGAGCAGAGGCTGTACGCCTCTTCCGGCTCGAGTCCTTCCTCGACCAGCCAGTTCACCAGGTCGTCGACCGCGTCGTGGGCGGCGTCCTCGAGGTTCGTCCCGAAACCGGTGGAGACGAAATGAGTCCCGGTCTCGACCCGGGGGGTACGCAGCCGTACTCCCCGCTCCACCGTGAAACGCAGCCGGACGTGGTCCATGCCGGTCTCGATGGCGGTCTGGTTCACCTCTCCGTCCCCCTGGACCGCGTGGCCGTCACCGCAGTAGAAGCCCGCGCCGTCCCGGAAGACCGGCAGTCTGAGCCGGGCTCCGACGACGAGTTCGGAGAGGTCCATGTTGCCGCCGAAAGGGCCGGGTTCCACCGTGCTCCGCACACCGTCCTCGGCCGGGGCCACTCCCATGATGCCCAGGAACGGTTTGAGCGGGACACGCACCTTGCCGCCGAGCGTGGTGGTCATGGAACCGCGGTCCAGCTCGAAGTGGCGGATCGCTCCCGCGGGGAAACGGTCGCGGAGCACTCCCCTGCCCCGGGGCTGGGCCACCACCAGGTTGAATCCGTGCGCTGCCGGCGTCAGGGCCAGCACGTCCACCACCAGGGCGTCGCCGGGACGCGCTCCGCGGACGTGGACGGGGCCGGTGAGGGAGTGGGGCCCCAGCGCCTCCGGAAAGGCCGCCCGGAGGGCCGGGAAGTCTTCCATGACGGTCTGAGGTGTCACGCGATCGCCCCAGTGCCCCCAGGTCGACAGGGCGACCTCGTCGCCGGGGTCGACCGTGAGCACCGGCGGCGCGGCCGGATCGATCACACCCACACGCACGGTGTCCGGTCCGGCGGGGAGCTGGTGGACGCGGCGCCCCGGCCCCGGCGGCTCGGCCGGGGCCGGGCAGGAGGTCTCCTGCGTCACGTCCGGCTCGCTTCACCGCGCTCCGGAGCCGGCTCCCGACGGATCGAGGCCAGCAGATGCTGGACGGCGCTGGTGGCGCCGGACTTGTTGTTGGCGAACAGGATCCGGGCGAACTGCGCCCCGAGGTAGGGGTGGAACCCGAGGTCGTAGAGGGTGCGGAAGTCCCGCTCCTCGATGGCGGTGCGTTCGGCCGGGGTCAGCTCGTAGCGGTCGAGCACGGACGACTCGTTCTCCTCGAACTCCCGGCGCAGGTCGGCGTTCCACTTCAGGTCCTGGACCAGATCGTGGGAGACCAGGGCTCGGTTGATGCTTTCCAGACTCATGATGATCTCCCTCTTCAACGACCGGCGGGCGCCGAGGTCATGTCCCAGCTGACGGCGCCGATGCCGCAGCGCCACTTGTCCCAGGCGGTGTATCCGAGGACGTTGCAACGCCGCTCGCCCGTCGCCCCCATGACGAGGATCCAGCTCAGCAGCTCTCCGGTACCACCACTGCCGGCCTCCTCCAGGCGCTGCAGGGTGACCTCGGCGAGGACCTTGCGGTGGTCGCCGTTGCCGAGCAGGCCGAGGAACCAGTTGTCGAAGTCCTCGTCGATCCAGAAGTCCCGGACGCCTCCGGGCTCGTGACTCATGCCGCCGGTGGCGAAGAGGCCGACGCGCAGGTCGGAGGGCAGGTCGTTCTCGATGAGGTCGGCCAGATGCTGACCGATCTCGTAGCAGCGGTACTGGTCGGGGAAGGGGGGAACGGTGACGTTCTGAAGGACGGGGATGATCGGAACGCCGCTGGCCTCGATCCCGGTCTTGACCACGGGAACCGAAATGTTGTCGTCGAAGTTGAGATTCTCGCGGGTCGCCGAGACACGTACGCCCCGTCGGTTCAGGCCGTTGAGGATCTTCTCGGCGATGTCCGGGCGGCCCGGAATCCGGTACTCGCCGCACGCCAGCCAGTCCTTGAAGAACTCGGCCGGGCCGCGGTGCTCGGGCGCCATGCCGACGACGAAGTCCGGGTACTCCCGGATGCGGTTGTTCGCCATGTGGTCGTTGGCGACCATGATGATGACATCGAGGTCGGCGTCACGGATCTGTCGTGCCAGCGAACCGTAGGCGGCGCTGACGACCTGCTGCGATTCCCGGGGTGCCTGGTCGAACATGCCGATCAGGCCTGGAGCGTGGCTCGCGGCCACGGCGAGGCTGATGTTGGCCATGGTGAGGTTTCCCTTGTTGCTCGGAGGAAGGAACGGGGTGGGGCGGTCAGCCCTTGAGGCGCAGGGCCCGGGTCTCGTCCTGACGGACCTCCAGGGCGTCCGGGTCGATGTCGACGCCGTAGACGGTGCGGGCGGCGTCGATCGAGACCACGCCTTCCCGGACGTCGCGCAGGACCAGCTCGGCGGGACGGAGACGCGGGTCGCCGAACCCGCCGCCACCGCTCGCGACGACCTCGAAGACGTCGCCCTTGTTGAGGGTGTAGAACGAGTTCGACTCGACCTCGACGGGGTCGGCGCCGGCGCGGGTCAGGGTCAGACTCTGCACGATGCCGGGCTTTCCGCCGAGCAGGCCCACGGGCGCGGTCTCGGGCATGAAGCCGCTGCCGTAGGTGGCGCAGGCGATGTTGTCGGCCAGTACCCGCCACCGGTAACGCACGCCGAGGCCGCCGCGCCACTGGCCGGCGCCCGCGCTGTCGGGGAGGTACTCGAGCTCCTCCAGCAGGTACGGCGTGTCCAGCTCGTGCAGTTCGGGGTCGGGAGTGCGCAGTCCGCCCAGGGTGTTCGAGGGGGAGAGGTGGTCCCAGCCGTCGAAGCCCTCGGTGGCACCGCTGCCGCCCTTGCCCAGGAAGTGCAGGTCGCCGAAGTGACGTCCGGTGCGGGGGTTGGTCCCCATCGTGGCAGGCGTGCACCAGCGGGCCCAGCCGGCGTGGGCGCGGCTGGGCACGGCCTTGGAGAGAGCCACCCAGACCGCCGAGGCGATGGCCTCACAGGTCGGGACGGTACACGCGGCGACCGGTGCCGGGTCGTCGGCGTTGGTGATGGAACCGGCGGGGGCGACGACGTCGATCGGTTCGGTCGCACCGGCGTTGTAGCGGATGTCCGGGTCGATGCAGCCGAACAGGGCCAGATGGGCCGAGGAGACGGTGTTGGCGATCGTGCTGTTGATGAAGCCCTTGGCCTGCTCGTCGCTCTCACTGAAGTCGAAGGTCAGGTTCTCGCCGACGACCTTGATCGTCAGGGCGATCCGGTAGGAGCGGCCCTTGTCGATGCCGTCGTTGTCGAGCAGCGCCTCGGCGCTGTACTCCCCGTCGGGAATCTCGGCTATCGCGGCGCGGACCTGGCGTGCGCTCGCCTGCAGCAGCTCGTCGGTGGCCTCGCCGATGGTCTGCGCACCGTACTTCTCCAGGAGCGCCTTGAGCCGCCGTTCGCCGATCGCGGTGGCCCCGATCTGGCAGTTGAGCACGCTCTCCACCAGGTCGCGCATCCGCACGTTGGACAGGATGAGTTCCCAGGTGTCACGCCGCAGTTCGCCCTTCTCGACGACGCGGGCCGGAGGGATGCGGATTCCCTCCTCAAGGACGTCCCGGGCGCCGGGGTTGAACCCGACGACACCGCCGCCACCGACGTCGACGTTGTGCCCCTTGGTCGTCGCCCAGAAGACGAGCTCACCGTTCCAGAAGACCGGCCGGGCGATGGTGATGTCCGGCAGATGCGAGCCGCCGTCGAACGGGTCGTTGTGGATGAAGATGTCGCCGTCGTTCACGTCGTCGCCGAAGAACTCCGCGATGGCGCGCAGGGCGAAGGGCGTCGCCCCGCCGATGACGGGAATGTAGTGGGTCTGCGCGAGCAGCCGGCAGTCGGCGCTGAAGAGAGAGGTCGCGAAGTCGCGGGCTTCCACGAAGATGGGCGAGCGGGACGTGCGCAGCATCGTCTGGCCCATCTCGCTGGTGATGCCGTCCAGGGCGCTGCCGATCACGGCCACGAGAATGGGGTTGGACGTGGGGTGCGTCTGTGTCATCTGATTGATTCCCTTCAGGCCGGTCGGTTCGCCGGCTCGATGACGTAGTTGCCCTGCGAGTCCACCGTCATGGCGTAGCCCTCGAGGAGGACGACGGTGGTGGTGGGCTGCTCGATGATCGCGGGGCCGAGGATGCGGTTGTCACGGCGCAGGGCGAGGCCGTCGTAGACGTCGGTCCGGACGGCCGAGCCCGAGAAGACCGCCTCACGGACGCCCTTGAGCGCGGCGGAGGGGTCCGTGCCCGCGGACGCGTGGTCGGCGAGGGCGGGCTTGGCGGTGCGGCCCAACGCGGTGAGGCGCACGTTGATCAGCTCGGTGTCCTGCCCCGGCATGGCGTAACCGTTGAGGGCCTCGTGCTTGTGCTCGAAGTCGATGACCAACTGCTTGAGCGACTCCCGGGTCAGGTCGCCGTCGAAGGCCACGGGAACCTCGATCTCGGTGAACTGGCCGATGTAACGCACGTCGGCGCTGAAGGCCAGGTCGATGTCGCCGTCCGCCACGTTCTCCGAACGAAGCGTCTCGACGGCTTCGTTGCGCATCTCCCGGTACAGCTCGCCGACCCGGTCCAGGTCGAGGGAGGCCATGTCCGAGACGAAGGTGCGCGCGTACAGGTGCTTGAGGTCGGTCAGAAGGGTGCCGACGGCGCAGAACACCGACGATTCGCGAGGGACGACGATGCGGCTGATGCCGAGTTCCTGGGCGATCGGCACGGCGTGGATCGGGCCGGCGCCGCCGGCGACCACCATGGTGAATTCCCGGGGGTCGACACCGCGCTTGACCGACACGGCGCTCACGGCCTCGGCCATGGTCGCGTTCACCACGCGGTAGATGCCTTCGACCGCTTCGGTGACCGAGAGCCCCAGCGGCTTCGCGACCTTCTCCTCGACGGCCGTGCGGGCCGCGTCCACGTCCAGGGTGAAGGCGCCGTCCCCGAACATGTCCGGGTTCAGGTAACCCATGAGGAGGTCCGCGTCCGTGGTCGTGGGGTTCTCGCCACCGCGGCCGTAGCAGGCGGGGCCCGGGTTGGCCGTGGCGCTCTGCGGACCGACCCGGAGGATGCCGCCGGAGTCCACCCACACCAGTGAACCGCCGCCCGCGCCCACGGTGTGGATGTCCAGCATGGGAAGGGCGACCCGGTAGCCGCCGATCTCGCTGTCACTGGTGAGCAGCGACTCGCCGCCACGCACCAGGGCGACGTCGAAGCTGGTGCCTCCCATGTCGACGGCGATGACATCCTCGGAGCCGTGCCGGCGGGCGTACTGAAGGGCTGCGCCGGGCGCGGCCGCCGGGCCGGACATGAGCGCGTTGACGGCCGAGTCACTGGCGACCTCGGGCGACATCACCCCGCCGTTGGACTGCACGATGAGCAGGGTTCCGCCGAATCCGCGGTCCGTCAGTTTCCGCTCGATGCTCGCCAGGTAGTTCCGCAGCTTCGGGCCGACGAAAGCGTTCAACACCGTGGTGCTGTGCCGCTCGTAGGCGCGGATCTGGGGCACCACGTCGCTGGAGACCGTGACGAAGACGCCGGGGAGTTCCGCGCGCAGGATCTCTGCGGTTCGCCGCTCGTGAGCGGAGTTCAGGAAGGACCACAGATAGGAGACCGCGACCGCCTCGACGCGCTGTTCGCGGAAATGACGCGCTGCCGCGCGCACGTCCTCCTCGTGCAGTTCCACGACCTCATTGCCGGAAACGTCGACACGTTCGCGCACTGTGGCGACGAGGTCCCTGGGGACGAGCGGAACCGGTGGCGCGTACTTGGAGTCGTTCTGGCGCTCCCGGATGCCGCGGCGCATGTTCAGCAGGTCGCGGAAGCCGTGCGTCGTGACGAAGCCCGTCTTCGCTCCCTGACGGGTCAGGACGGCATTGGTCGCGATCGTCGTGCCGTGCACGATCGTGGACACCCCGCCGAGGAATTCCTCCAACGACTCGTCGAAGCTGTCGGCCGCCTTGGCCAGTCCGTTCAGCAATCCGACGGAAGGGTCGTGCGGGGTGGTCGGGGACTTGTAGATGCGGGACTCGCCATTCCCTTCGATCACGAAGAGATCGGTGAAAGTGCCTCCGATGTCGATTCCGATCCGTCGACTCGCGTTGTTGCTTACGTGCGTCATCGGGAAAACTCCATTGCATTGAGCCGGGTACGCGCGGGAGAACGTGAGCGCATCAGTTGCAAATCCGGCATGCGTGATCACGGCGGCCGGTGTGAACCGCACCCGGGATTCACGAAGGGGGCGGTGTTTTCGAGACGGTAGCCCGCCTCACATCCGCCGACAACGCGTTGTTCGGCTCAGCCGAACAGACGCCGGAGCGCCGCCGCCCGGGAGCCGGCCGGGGCGACGGGGCGGGTCACGGTGCGTGTTCGGACAGACGCCGAGCCGCCTCGACCACGGCCCGGGCGTACGCGTCCCCATGGGTGGGCAGCCGGTACTCCAGAAAACTCATGCTCAGTGCCCACGACACGTCGCCGTGCCGGTTGCTGATCGGTGCGGCGACACAGCACATGCCCTCGACGGCCTCCTCGACGTCCACGGCGTACCCCTGCTCGCGGACGGCGGACAGCTCCCTCTCCAGCGCCGGGAGGGTGGTGTGGGAACGGGAGGTGAGGGGCTCCGGCTCGCCGTAGAGGCCGCGCAGTTCACTGGGCGAGAGATACGCCAGCAGCACCTTGCCCTCCGCTGTGCAGTGGGCCGGAAGCCGTTCGCCCACGCGGGTCGCGTTGACGCGTACTCCGGTGTGCGGTGCGATCTTCTCCAGGTAGACGACCTCGCTGTGGTGGCGGGCCGCCAGGTGCACCGTCTCGTGGTGGAGGTCGACCAGGTCGCGCATCTCCGACCAGGCCGGACCGGAGATCTCGGAGGTCATCCGGGCGCGGAGGCCCAGTTGGAAGGAGTGCCACCCGAGCCGGTAGCGGCCGCGGCCCGTGCGGCGCAGGAGGCCGAGAGCGGCCATGCTCTGCATGTAGTCCCAGACCGTCGTCTTGGGGAGGCCGAGTGCGCGGCACACGTCGCTGACCGTCCACTCGGGAGCGTCGGAGGAGAAGAGATCCAGCACCCGCACGGCCCGTTCGAGACCGTCGATCATGCCGCAGCCTGTACCCGCATGACCGAAAGAATACTGGGCCCCGGCCCGAGGGGCCGCGCCGGCCGTGGCGGACTCATCGCGATGCCTGTAGTGCACAAGTATCGGGCTAGGGTGTGACGGGGGCCGTAGCGATCCACGGGAGAAGCGCACGGTCCCGTGCGGGGGAGAACGGAGAAGTCAGCACGTGAGCACCGCTTCGACCACGTCGCGCGCCCTGTTCCTGGAGGAGTTCGGCACTCTGCCGGGGCTCGGGGAACGTACCGTGCCCGAGCACCGCCCCGGGCACACCCTCGTCCGGGTGGCGGCGGCCACCGCCGCCCACCTGGACCTGAACATTCTCGACGGGCAGTTCGGCATCCTGCCCGAGCTGCCGTTCATCCCCGGAACCCAGGGCAGCGGCTACGTCGTCGCCTCGGACACGCACCCCGAGGGTGCCCTGGTGCGGCTGCGGGGCGAGGGGCTCGGCCTCAGCCGTGACGGCGCCTGGGGCGAGCACGCGCTCGTGCCGGACGCCGCCGCGGAGACCATGCCGGAGGGGACCGACCCCGCTCTGGCCTGCGTCTACTTCTCCCCGGTCGGCACCGCCTGGGCGACCGTCCACTCGATCGCCCGGGTGCGGCCGGGGGAGCGGGTGCTGATCACCGGCGCGTCCGGCGCGGTCGGTGCCGTGGCCGTGCAGCTCGCGGCTCGCGCCGGCGCCGAGGTGATCGGCGTGGTCGGCCGCCCGGCGAAGCTGCGGCACGTACCCGGCGTGGCCAGGACGCTGCTCGCCGCCGACCTCTCCGAGGAAGCGATCGGCGGCAGGGCCGACGTCCTGATCGACACGGTCGGCGGCCAGGTCCTGCGCAGCGCTCTCGCCCTGGTCCGCCCGCGGGGCCGGGCCGCGCTCCTCGGCTACACGGCCGGCCGCGAACTGACGCTGGACCTCGCGGACTTCTTCCTCGCCGACGTCTCCCTCCTGCCCGTGAACATGATGAGCCGCACCCCGGAGGTCGCCTCCGAGGTGCTGGGCCTGCTGCCGGACCTGTCGTCCGGCGCGCTGACACTGCCGTACGAGACCTACGGGATGGGCGCGCTCGGCGAGGCGGTGGAGCGGCTGCGCTCGGGCGCGGCGGTGGGCAAGATCGTGCTCGACATGGAGCACCCCGGCAACTGACCCGGGCGCACCGGGCAGGGCCGTGCGGGCCCGCCCGGTCCTGCCCCGCGTCGTGCGGGACGTCAGCTCGCCCGCGCGAGCCCCAGCGCCACGTCGACGATCATGTCCTCCTGCCCGCCGACGAGCCCGCGCTTGCCGACCTCGACGAGGATCGTGCGGACGTCGACGCCGTAGCGCTCGGCCGCCGCCTCGGCGTGGCGCAGGAAGGAGCCGTACACCCCGGCGTAGCCGAGCGTGAGCGTCTCGCGGTCGACCCGGACCGGCCGGTCCTGCAGCGGGCGCACCAGGTCCTCGGCCGCGTCCTGAAGGGCGAAGAGATCGCAGCCGTGCTTCCAGCCGTTGAGATCGGCGACCGCGACGAACGGCTCGATGGGGCAGTTGCCCGCGCCCGCGCCCTGACCGGCCAGGGAGGCGTCCACGCGGGTCACGCCCTCCTCGACCGCGACCATGGAGTTGGCAACCGCGAGGGAGAGGTTCTCGTGGGCGTGGATCCCGATCTCCGTGGCCGGGTCCAGGACGTCGCGGTAGGCACGCATCCGCTCGCGCACGCCGTCCATCATCAGCCGGCCGCCGGAGTCGGTGACGTAGACGCAGTGGGCGCCGTAGGACTCCATGAGCTTGGCCTGCCCGGCCAGCGTTCCGGCGTCGGCCATGTGGCTCATCATGAGGAAGCCCGACACGTCCATGCCCAGCTCGCGCGCGGTGGCGATGTGCTGGGCCGAGACGTCCGCCTCGGTGCAGTGCGTGGCCACCCGCACGGAGCGCACGCCGAGCGTGTACGCCTGCTTGAGCTCCTCGATGGTGCCGATGCCGGGCAGCAGGAGAGTGGTGAGGCGGGCGTTCTCGATGTGCGCGGCCGCCGCCTCGATCCACTCCCAGTCGGTGTGGCTGCCGGGGCCGTAGTTGAGCGAGCCGCCGGCGAGTCCGTCGCCGTGGGACACCTCGATGCCGTCGACGCCGGCCGCGTCGAGCGCGGCCACGATCCGGCCCACCTGCCCGGGCTCGATGCGGTGCCGGATGGCGTGCATGCCGTCGCGCAGGGTGACGTCCTGGATGAACAGCCTGTCGGTGGTCATGCGTCGGCTCCCTGGAGTTCGGTGGCGCGGGCGGCCATGGCCTCGGCCATCCGCAGGGCCGCGCTGGTCATGATGTCGAGGTTCCCCGCGTAGGCGGGGAGATAGTGGGCCGCGCCCTCGACCTCCAGGAACACGGACACCTGGTGGGTGGCCGCGGCCCGGGTGAGGGTGTGCACCGGCTGGTCGGCGGGGACGGGGGTGATCTGCACCTGCTGCTTGAGGCGGTAGCCCGGCACGTACGCCGACACCTCGTCGACCCGCTGTGCGACCGCCGTACGGATCGCTTCGTGGGTGGCCTCGTCGGGCGCGTCCACGAGCGCGAGCACGGTGTCGCGCATGATCAGCGGCGGCTCGGCCGGGTTGAGGATGATGACGGCCTTGCCGCGCTCGGCGCCGCCGACGGTCTCGATGGCGTGACTGGTCGTCTCGGTGAACTCGTCGATGTTCGCGCGGGTGCCGGGCCCGGCGCTCTTCGACGCGATCGAGGCGACGATCTCCGCGTACGGGACCGGCGCCACCGAGGAGATCGCGGCGACGACCGGAATGGTGGCCTGTCCGCCGCACGTCACCATGTTCACGTTGTCCGCGCCGACGTGGTCGTCCAGGTTCACCGCGGGGATCACCATGGGGCCGATGGCGGCGGGGGTGAGGTCGATGAGCTGCTTGCCGTACGGGGCGAGCGCGGCGGCGTTGGCCACGTGTGCCTTCGCGGACGTGGCGTCGAAGACGATCTTGATGTCCTCGAAGCCGTCCATCGCCAGCAGTCCCCGGACGCCCTCGGCGGTCACGGGGACCCCGAGTCGCTCGGCGCGGGCGAGGCCGTCGGAGGCGGGGTCGATGCCGACCATCGCCCCCATCTCCAGGGTGTCCGACAGGCGGAGCACCTTGATCATCAGGTCGGTGCCGATGTTGCCCGAGCCGATGACGGCAACCTTGGTCTTCATGCGCGGGCTCCTTCGTCGCCGGAAGCGTGGAAGCGGACGGAGACGGTGCCCAGTCCGGTGATCGAGGCGCTGAACGCGTCTCCGGCCGCGGCGGGCACCATCGGGCCGAGCGCGCCGGACAGCACGACCTGGCCCGCGCGCAGCGGATCGCCGACGTCGCGGGCGGTGCGGGCGAGCCAGGCCAGGGCGGCCAGCGGATCGCCCAGACAGGCCGCACCGTTGCCCGTGGAGACGGTTTCTCCGCCCCGCTGGAGGGACATGACGGCCTCGGCCGGCTCGAACTCGGTGAGTGGCCTGGCCGGGGTGCCGAGAACGTAGAGCGCGGAGGAGCCGTTGTCCGCGACGGTGTCGCCGAAGGTGATGTCCCAGCCGGCGATCCGGCTGTCCACGATCTCCAGAGCGGGGACGGCGTGCGCCACCGCGGCCCGGACCTGCGCGGCGTCGAGCGGTCCTCCGGCGAGGTCGGCGCCCAGTACGAACGCGATCTCCGCCTCGACCTTCGGCTGCAGCAGCTCGCCGACCGGTACGGACGCCCCGTCCGCGACGCGCATGTCCGCGAACAGCACACCGAAGTCCGGCTGGTCCACGCCCAGTTGCTGCTGCACGGCGGGGGAGGTGAGGCCGATCTTGCGGCCGGTGACACGGCCGCCCGCTTCGAGGCGGCGCGCGGTCAGCAGCTCTTGGACGGCGTAGGCCGCCTTCACGTCGTCGCTGCCGATCAGATCGCGGACCGGGGGACAGGGAACACGGTCGGCGGCGGCCCGCAGCAGACGGTCGGCGGCCCGCGCCACGGCGTCGTCGCCGGGAGGGAACTCGTTCATGCCCACAGCTTGAACACGGGGACCGTCGCACGCCCAGCACGGAGTTCCGCCTCGCGGAACTCG
Source organism: Streptomyces sp. NRRL F-5650 (assembly GCF_000721365.1). Lineage (NCBI taxonomy): Bacteria > Bacillati > Actinomycetota > Actinomycetes > Kitasatosporales > Streptomycetaceae > Streptomyces > Streptomyces sp. NRRL F-5650. The sequence continues at coordinate 211,373 of NZ_JOGV01000001.1, forward strand.
GTCACCGGTCAGTGGTTGCGCAGCTCCGCCCGGCGGCCGAGCGTCGCGGAGATCCCCGCCGCGGCGGCCCGCACACTGGTGGCGTGCCGGGCGGGCTGGAACCGGTGCACCGGGCCCGTCACGCTGACCGCCGCCACGATCTCGTCCGACGGACCGAAGATCCCGGCGGCCACGCACACGATGCCGACCGCCGACTCCTCGTACTCGAAGGCCACACCGTTGGTGACGACGTCGGAAAGCTGGCGCGTCAGCACGTCGACGTTGGTGATGGTCCGCGGCGCCTTGCGCTCCAGGGGCCCGCGCAGCGCGGCCTCCCGCACGTCGGCAGGGGCGTGGCTCAGCAGCACCTTCCCGAGGGCCGTGGCATGCAACGGCATGCGGCCGCCGAGCCGCGACGGTGAGTGGGCCTGGCGGTGGCCGCCCATCTTGGCGACGTAGACGACCTCCGTTCCCTCACGGGTGCCCAGGTGCACGAGTTCGTGCGTGCGCACGTACAGGTCCTCCAGGAACGGCGTGGCCACTTCGAGCAGCCCGCGCTCCACGGACGCGCGCATCCCCAGCTCGAAGACGAGTCCCGACAGGCGGTAACGTTCCTGGACGCGGTCCAGGAGCCGTGCCGCCACGAGGTCGCCGAGCACCCGGTGCAGGGTGCTCTTCGCGAACCCCGTACGGCTCCGCAGTTCGGTGAAGCCCAGGGTGGTGTCCTCGACGGTGAACGCCTGCAGCACTGCGAGTGCCTTGCTCAGGACGCCGCTCGGCGCGTCGTTGCTCAAGGGGGTCTTCTTTCCGGGGCATCGCGACGTTTCGACTGTACGGGACCGGGGCACCCCTCGCGGTGACACTGCGTGACCGAAGGTGCCTCGGGGTCGGCGACTGTCGTCATCGCCGTGATTCCGACAGCACCGGGTCGGTCTCCCGGGCGACCGCGACGATCTCCTTGATCAGGAGCCTGGTGCTCGCGGACGGCCGCCGGTCGGCGAGCGTGGTGATCCCGATCTCGCGCGGCACGGTGTCGAGCCCCAGGGGCAGCACGGCGAGCAGCGGGTCCCGTGCGCCGATCAGCATGGGCAGGGGAGCGACGGCGTCTGTCTCCAGCAGGACCGTCCGCAGCGTGAGGATCGTCGAGCACTCGATGACGTTGGCGGGCAGAGGCAGTCCCCGGCGCTCGAAGAGTTCGTCGATCTCCTGGCGCAGCTGGCTGTTCCGGCCGGGCAGGATCCACGGCAGATCCATGAGGTCCTCGATGCCGCTGGTGGGTGTGCCGAGGCAGGGGTGCTGATGCCGGACGACGAGGCGCACCGGCTCCTCGTAGAGCCGCACGTGACGCAGCGCGGCGCTCGGGCCCGGCGACGGGATTCGACCGACCAGCACGTCCACTTCGCCTCGGGAGAGTTGCAGGGCGAGTTCCTCGGGCATCGCCTCGACGACCGAGACGGTGAGATGCGGGTGGGCCTTCTTGAGGCGGATGAGGGTCTGGGGCAGCAGCAGGTGCGCGCCGGCGAGAATGGTGCCGACCCGCACGGGCTCCATGCCGACACGCTGGAGCTCGTGGATGCGCCCGGCCGCGGCCTGCACATTGCCGACCACCACGCGGGCGTGCTCGATGAGGATGTCGCCGTACTGGGTCGGGCGGACGCCGCGCGGCCCCCTGGCGAAGAGCTTGGCCCCGATGATCGTCTCCATCTCCTGGAGGCTGCGGGTCACGACCGGTTGGGTGACGTGCATCGCTCTGGCGGCACCGACCAGGGTGCCTTCGTCGGCCACCACGGTCAGGAGAACGAGGTGGCGCAGTTTCAGCCGACCATCCAGAAAGTGATCCACGTTCATGGCTCGACATCTCTCCGTAACATGGTGTTGGTCCTCGCTATAGCCAAACACGCATGACGGCGACCGGAGAAGCATTAGTCAAGGCCGAATCTCTGCCAAATGATGAGGCCATGTCTTGGACACTCTCCGCCGAGGGCCCGCTGGGCGGCCTGACGTCCGCCCTGGCGTCCGGCGGCGTCGACGTGGTCGACCTGACCGCCCTCCTGTCGCCGTCGACGCCCGTGCTCGACCTTCCGCCGGACATGGCGCCGATCCCGCACTTCGAGCTGGAGGAGCTCGCACGGTACGACGAGCGGGGGCGCACGTCCTACCAGAACGGCATTCACACCGGTGAGCACGTGGGCACCCACTTCGACGCGCCGTGCCACTGGATCACCGGCGCCGGCAAGGGGGACGTGGCGCACGTACCGGTCCGGCGCCTGGTGGCGCCCGCTGTCGTGGTCGACAAGACCGCCGAGTGCGCCGCCGACCCCGACTTCCTGCTGACACCCGAGCACCTGGAGGAGTGGCAGCACCACAACGGCCCGCTGCCGAAGGGCGGTTGGCTGCTCTACCGGACCGGCTGGGCCGCGCGCTCGCACGATCAGCAACTGTTCCTCAACGCCGACGGGAGCGGGCCGCACACGCCCGGCATCACGGCCGAGTGCGCCCGCTGGCTGGCCGAGGAGTCACCGGTCGTCGGACTCGGAGTGGAGACGGTCGGGACCGACGCCGGGCAGGCGTTCACCTTCACCCCCCAGTTCCCGGCGCACCACTACCTGCTGGGCGCGGGGAAGTACGGAATCACCCAGTTGCAGAACCTCGACCGGCTGCCCGTCACCGGCGCCGTTCTGATCGTCGCTCCGCTCCGCATCGCGGGAGGGTCCGGCAGTCCGGCACGGGTTCTGGCGCTCATCGAGAACGGAGAAGTCCAGTGACCGTGCTGGTCCACGAAGCCATCGGCAGACAGCTCACCGACCTCGGAGTCCGGACGGTCTTCGGCGTGGTCGGCAGCGGCAACTTCCACTTCACCGACGCGATGGTGCGCGGTGGCGCACGGTTCGTCGCCGCCCGTCACGAAGGCGGCGCGGCCACCATGGCGGACGCCTACGCCCGGATGTCCGACGAGGTCGCCGTGGTCTCCCTGCACCAGGGGTGCGGCTACACGAACGCCCTCACCGGCATCACCGAGGCCGCGAAGAGCAGGACGCCGCTGCTGGTGCTGACCGCCGAAGCCGCCGATCCCACCTCGAACTTCGCGCTCGACCAGGCGGCGATCGCGGTCGGTGTCGGGGCGGTCGCGCTGCGCGTCCGGTCGCCCGCGACGGCCCTCGACGACGTGGCACGGGCCTTCGCGATCTGCCGCCACCAGCGGCGCACGGTCGTCCTCAACGTTCCCATCGACGTCCAGGACGCGCCCCTGGAGGCAGCGCCCCCGGCCCGCGAGTACCGCCGGGTCGCCGAACCGCGGCCCGACGACACCGAGACGGCCGCGTTCGCCCGGTTGCTGGAGCGCGCCGAGCGGCCGGTCTTCGTCGTCGGACGCGGCGGCCGTTCCCCGGGCGCCGGGGATGCCGTGCGCGAACTGGCCGCCGAGACGGGCGCACTCCTGGCCACATCCGCCGTCGCCCGAGGGATGTTCAACGGCGACGCCTGGAACATCGACGTCTCGGGCGGCTTCTCCTCGCCGCTGACGGCCGAACTCGTCTCCGGCGCGGACCTGCTGGTCGGCTTCGGCTGCGCCCTGAACATGTGGACGATGCGGCACGGCAGGCTCATCGCACCGGACGCGACCGTCGTCCAGGTCGACCTCGAACCGGGAGCCATCGGCCTCCACCGTGACGTGGACCTCGGGCTGTGGGGCGGTGTCGCGGGAACGGCCCGGGCCACGACCGCGTGGCTGCGGGCGAACTCGCCCGGCGGGCGCACCGGGTACCGCACTCCGGACGTGGCCGAGCGGATCCGGTCCGGCCTGCGCTGGAACCAGCTCGGATTCGAGGACGCCTCGGGGGACGGACGGATCGACCCTCGCAGCCTGACCGTCGCGCTCAACGACATCCTGCCCACCGAGCGGATCGTCTCCGTGGACTCGGGCAACTTCCTCGGCTACCCGAGCATGTACCTCGACGTTCCCGACGAGTACGGGTTCTGCTTCACCCAGGCGTTCCAGTCCGTCGGCCTCGGCCTGGCGACCGCGATCGGCGCGGCGCTGGCGCAGCCGGACCGGCTGCCCGTGGCCGCCTGCGGTGACGGCGGCTTCCTGATGGGCCTGTCGGAGCTGGAGACCGTCGTACGCCTGGGGCTGCCCATGCTGATCGTCGTCTACAACGACGCCATGTACGGCGCCGAGGTGCATCACTTCGGGGCCGGTGCGAGTGGCCTCGACACGGTGACCTTCCCCGACACGGACATCGCGGCGCTCGCCGCAGGACACGGCTGCGAGGCGCTGACCGTCCGGGGGCCCGAGGACCTGCACGCCGTGAAGGAGTGGCTGTTGGCCGGCCCCGTCCGCCCCATGGTGCTGGACGCCAAGATCACCTCGGACGGGGGTTCCTGGTGGCTGCACGAGGCCTTCGGGCACTGAGACACCCCGGCGTGAACGCCCCCGACCCTTCGCGACATGGGAGAGCGAGCTCTGATGAGAAAGACGGCAAGCGGTGTCTCCGTCGTCGGCGCCGGTGAGTCGCCCTACACCCGGCATCCGGCACCCGGCACGACCACGGAAGGGGTGCTCGCCGACGCGGTGCGCCGCGCACTCGCCGACGCGAACCTCAAGACCTCCGACGTCGACGGCTTCGGTGTCTGCAGCTTCACCCTCGGTCCCGACCACGCGGTCGACCTGGCCTGGCGGCTCGGGCTGCGGCTGCGTTGGCTGATGCAGGACACCAACGGCGGCGCGAGCGCCGGCACGATGCTGCAGCACGCCGTGCGGGCCGTGGAGTCCGGCGACGCCTCGGTCGTGGTGCTCGCGGCAGGCGACCTGATGGACCGTCAGGTACACCTGAAGATGGTGGCCGAGTACAACCGGGCGACCGCCGAGCACCTGGTTCCGCTGGACATGCTCGGACCGAACGCCCTCTTCGCCCTGCTGACCCAGCGTCAGATGGCGGCCGAGGGACTCACCCGCGCCGACTACGGGCGGCTCGCGGTGGCCCAACGCGCATGGGCGCGCCTCAACCCCGGCGCCGTGTACCGCGGGCCGATGACGCTCGACGACTACCTGAACGCTCCCATGGTCGCCGAACCCCTCGGCCGGTACGACTGCGTACCCCCGGTCACGGGCGCCGATGCCGTGGTGGTCGCGGCCGACGAACGGGCCGCGGGCACCCGCCGGGCCAGGGTGCTGACCGTCTCGGCCCGCTACAACACCGATGACCAGACAGGCGACGGCCTGGTCACCGGCTTGGCCGACTGCGCGCCCGAGCTGTGGGAGACCGCCGGCCACGGGCCCGCCGACGTCGACGTGGTCAGCGTCTACGACGACTACCCGGCCATGGCGCTCGCGCAGCTCAAGGACCTCGGTCTGGTCGCCGGCGGCGACATGCCGTCCTTCGTCGCCGAGCGCCTGGCCACCCGCGAGCTGGCCGTCAACACCTCCGGCGGACAGCTCTCGGCCGGACAGCCGGGTGCCGCGGGAGGCATGCACGGACTCGTGGAGATCGTGCGGCAGTTGCGCGGCCAGGCCGGGCAGCGGCAGGTCGACGCCCGTCTCGGCCTGTTCAGCGGATACGGAATGGTGCTCTACCGCTACGGTGCGTGCGCCACCGCGGGGCTTCTGGAGGCGGCCGAATGAGTGTGATCGTGCAGAACTGCCGTACGTGCGGCGGCCGTTGGTTCCCCGCCCGGTTGCTGTGCCCCCGCTGCGGGGGCGCGGACCTGGCCCCCGCTCACGTCGAGCGCGGGGTGGTCGAGCAGCTTACCCACCTCGGCGACGTCGTCATCGCGTCGGTGGCCTGCGACCCCGAACCGCTGCTCGTGGCGAGGTTGCACGGCTCGGTCCAGCCCGGTGACGTCGTGGAACTCACCGACCATCCCGACACGTCCGGCCGTCCCGTCGCCTTCGTGCCGTCGAGCGGCCGGCCCCGAGAGGAACTGTCATGAGCGACGTCACCGACGTGCCCGATCTCACCCGCGCGAGCGTCTCCGGACTGCTGCGGTGGCGCGCGGAAGTCACCCCGGACAGCATCCTGCTGCGCTGCGGTGAGACACGGAGGACCGCCGCCCAGATGCTCGAACGGGTCGCCGTCGCGGGCGGCATGCTGCGCCGGCACGGGGTGGAGAGGGGAGACCGGGTGGCGCTGATGGCGTCCAACCGGGTCGAGTTGCTGGACCTCATCCTGGGCTGCGCGTGGATCGGTGCCGTCGCGGTGCCGATCAACACCGCCGCGCGCGGTGAGCAGCTCCACCACATCCTCACCAACTCCCAGGCGGAGCTGCTGGTTCTGGAGCACCCCTTCCTCGCGCAGGTGGAGGCGTTGCCGAGCACCGCCGAGCTGCGCCAGATCTGGCTGCTGGACGAGGACGGGGCCGGCTCGGTACTGCCGGTTCCCGTCGATCCGGTCCCGGACGACGGCCGCGCCGTGGAGCCCGTGGCCGTCGGCCCCGGCCATCCCGCGGTGATCCTCTACACCTCGGGCACGACCGGGGTCTCCAAGGGGGTCGTCTGCCCGCACGCCCAGTTCTACTGGTGGGGCCGCAACGTCACGGCCCAGCTCGGCATCACCTCGGCCGACGTTCTGCACACCTGCCTGCCGCTGTTCCACACGAACGCGCTCAACGCCTTCAGCCAGGCGCTGGTCAGCGGTGCGCAGTACGTCATCGGCCCGCGCTTCTCGGCCTCCCGCTTCTGGGCGGACGTAACGGCGAGCGGGGCGACCTGCACCTATCTGCTGGGTGCCATGATCAGCATCCTGGCGGGCCGGCCGCCCGGAGCGCACGACCGGGCGCACCGGGTGACCGCGGCGCTGGCGCCGGCCACTCCCGCCGGGCTGCTCCGGGAGTTCGAGGAGCGGTTCGGTGTCGTCCTCATCGACGGCTACGGCTCGACCGAGACCAACGCGGTGATCTCCGCGAGCCGGACCGAGCAGCGGCCGGGGTTCGTCGGAGTCCTTCAGGAGGGCTTCTCCGCCCGCGTGGTCGACGAGAACGGGCTCGACGTCCCGCCCGGCACACCGGGCGAACTCCTGCTGCGCAGCGAACAGCCCTTCGCCTTCGCCTCCGGCTACCACCGCATGCACGAGGCCACCGTCGCCGCGTGGCAGGACCTGTGGTTCCACACCGGTGACCGGATGGTGATCGAAGCGGACGGATGGATCAGGTTCGTCGACCGCATCAAGGACGTGATCCGCCGCCGCGGCGAGAACATCTCCTCCGTCGAGGTCGAAAGCGTCCTCGCACAGCACCCCGGTGTCCGCGACGTCGCCGTGTACGCGGTGGACTCAGAACTCGGCGAGGACGAGGTGATGGCCGCCGTGGTCCCGGTCGAGGGGCAGGAGATCGACTTCGCCGAGCTGGTGTCCTTCTGCGAGCCCCGGCTGGCCTACTACGCGATACCCCGCTTCGTGGCACTGTGCCCGGAACTGCCGCTGACCGAGAACGGCAAGGTCCGCAAGACCGTGCTGAGGGAGTGGGGAGCAGACCGCGCCGACTGGGACCGCGAGGCGGCCGGTGTCGTGCTGCGGCGCGACCGGCCCGCCACGGTCCGCTCGGAAGGAGCCGGTGCGTGAGCGAGTGCCGGGACTGCGGCGGTGGCCGGCTCCCCGACGGGGCATCGCTGTCCGGCGTCGTCGAATCCGTGGCCGGCGTCGTCGTCGCCGGTCCGCACGAGACGCACGCCTCGGTGGCCGGCCGCGCGGCGCCCGCGGCCCGGCGGTTCCTCCGAACCGGCGTCATCGCGGCCGGGAGCCCGGTATGAGTGGAGCCCTCGGACGGGGGCCGGACCGCCGCTGCGCGTTGCCGTCCCGTGCGGTGGCGCTCCGCGGGCCTCCCCGTCATGCCGTCGGCTGAACCGGTGCGCGCCGGCGACGCCGGGCAGCGCGTTGTGCCGCCGTTCGGCGACGAGCGGCGAAAGACGACCGCGGCCTCCCGTGCGTCGGCCGGGGGCCGGCCGACGCGGCGTCCCCGAGGGCCTCGTCGTCGAGACCGTCCTCAGGCGCGAGTCGGCCTCCGCTCCACGTTCGCGGCCACCGCTCCCGCACGGGCGGTGGCCGTCCCCGGACAGGTCCTGGCCGTCAGCGGCCGTCACCGGACCTTCCCTCGGGCGGACCCCGCCCCGGCACATCCCCCTTCCCCGGCCACCGGGACGACCCCGCGCGCCCTTCGGCATCCCGATGGCCACCGTCCTCATTCAGAGGTGACGAGATGAGCCCCACCACGCCGCACAAACCGGCAGCCGGACCGCAGTCGATCCGCAAGATCGCCATCGCGAGCCTGACCGGAACCGCACTCGAGTGGTACGACTTCTTCCTCTACGGCACCGCTTCCGCCCTGGTGCTCGGCACCCTCTTCTTCCCCGAGGCCAGCTCCCTCGCCGGCACCCTCGCCTCCTTCGGAACGTTCGCCGTCGGTTTCGCGGCCCGCCCCCTGGGCGGCATCGTCTTCGGTCACTTCGGAGACCGGCTGGGCCGCAAACCCATGCTCGTGATCACCCTGCTGGTCATGGGCTTCACCACCTTCCTCATCGGTGCCCTGCCCACCTACGCCCAGATAGGCGTGTGGGCACCGATCCTGCTCACCCTGCTGCGCGTCCTCCAGGGCATCGCGGTCGGCGGCGAGTGGGGCGGCAGCGTCCTCATGATCACCGAGCACGCCCCAGCGGGACGACGCGGCTTCTACTCGGCCTGGAGCCAGGTCGGCATCAACCTCGGCTTTGTCACCTCCGCCGGAGTGTTCGCCGCCGTCCAGGCCATGTCCGACGAGGCGTTCCTCTCCTGGGGCTGGCGCATCCCCTTCCTCCTGGGAGCCGTCCCCGCGCTGGTCGGACTCGTCATCCGGCTGAAGATCGAGGAGACCCCCGAGTTCCAGAGCGTCCAGCACGAGGGCGAGAAGCAGCGACTGCCGCTCCTGCACGCCCTGAAGACCCATCCGCGTTCCATCCTGATCACGGCCGGCGCCCGCATGGCGGAGAACGGAGCGTCGTACATCTTCCTGGTCTTCTCCCTCGCCTACGGCAAGCACATCGGGGTCGGCAACGGTCTGCTGCTGACCGGGATCATCGTCGCGAACGTCGTGGAAGGCGCCTCGATGGTGGGCTTCGGCGCCCTCTCCGACCGCATCGGCCGCCGGCCGGTCTACATGGCCGGAGCGGTCACGCTCATCCTCTTCGCGTTCCCCTTCTTCTGGCTCCTGGACACCGGCACCCCCGTGCTCGTCTGGCTCGCCCTCGTCGTGGCGATCGGCATCGGCCACGGAGCCATGATCGGGACCCAACCCAGCTTCTTCACCGAACTGTTCGGCAAGAGCTCGCGCTACAGCGCCATCTCGCTCGGCCACGAACTCGCCTCGGTGTTCGCCGGTGGCCTCTCGCCACTCATCGCCACCGCGCTCCTGGCGGCCACCGACTCCTCCTGGCCCATCTCCCTGTACATCGTCGTCCTCGGCTGCATCACTCTCGTCTCGGTCTACTTCGCCCGCGAGACGGTGCAGCGCGACGTCCCGCCCACGCCCGCCCCGCGGCTGCACCCCGCAGGAACCCACGAATAGGCCGTACCCGCTGCACCGGTACTCGCCGGCCGCCGTAACGGCGGCCGGCGAGCGGCCCGCCCGGCCGGCGGCGCTCGCCACGGCGCAGATCAACGCGAGACCGGTGCCGGGCTTCAGTCGCCGTGGGCCGCCGTTCCGGGACCGGCTTCGTGTGCGGCGAGTACCGCGTCGCCGTTCTCCCTCGCCCATTCGGCCAGCACGTGGATCGGAGAGATCAGCGTCGCCCCGAGCGGGGTGAGCTCGTACTCGACACGGGGCGGTGCCTCGGCATAGGCGCAACGGCGCACGAGTCCGTGCGTCTCGAGCCGTCGGAGCGTCTGGGTGAGCACCTTGCGGGAGATGCCGCCGATCAGCCCGACCAGCTCGCCATGGCGCACCGGTCCCTCGCTGAGGCCGGCGAGCACGACCACCGTCCACTTGTCGGCGATCAGCTCGACCGCCAGACGGGCCGGGCAGTCGGCGAGAAAGAGGTCGCCGGAAGGAAGATCGCTCATGGCGCCAAAGGTACCTGGCGGTTCCTTTCGGATCCCTAGCGTGGTTTCTCTCCCCCCTCTCAGACAGGAGAGTCATGCGAGTCATCACACAGCACACGCTCGGCGGCCCCGAGGTGCTCACCGTCGTGGAGGCTCCCGAGCCCCGGCCCCTGCCGACGGAAGTGCTCGTCCGGGTCAGGGCCATCGGGCTGAACCCGCTGGAGGCGCGCCTGCGCGCCGGAGAGTTCCCGCTGCTCGGCCGGCCGCCGTTCATCCTCGGCTGGGACATGAGCGGCGTCGTCCAGCAGGCGCAGACCGGGCGGTTCAGGCCCGGCGACGAGGTGTTCGGGATGCCGCTGTTCCCGCGGGCGGCGAACGCGTACGCCGAGGTCGTGTCGGCGCCGGCCCTGCACCTGGCCCGCAAACCGGCGTCGCTCTCGCACGTCGAGGCAGCCGCGCTGCCGGTCGTCGGGCTCACGGCCTGGCAGGGCCTGGTCGACCTCGGTGGCGTGAGCGAGGGCGACCGTGTCCTGATCCACGGCGGTGGCGGCGGGGTCGGACACGTCGCGATCCAGATCGCCAAAGCGCTCGGCGCGTACGTGATCGCCACCGCCGGCGGGAGCAAACGGACGTTCGTCGAGGGATTCGGCGCGGACGAGGTGATCGACTACACGGAGGCCGACTTCACCGAGGCGGCCCGCGACATCGACCTCGTGCTCGACACGATCGGCGGCGACACCGCGGAGCGGTCGCTGCGAGTACTCCGCCCGGGCGGTCGTCTGGTGACTGCGGTCGCCGAGGACGACCCGGAGCTCGCCGCCGCGTACGAGGCGGCCGGCATGCGCTTCAGCGGCATCGCGGTCGACCCCGACCCGGTCGCCCTGCGAGGTCTCGTACAGCTCGTCGAACAGGGCAGGCTCCGGGTGCACGTGCAGGAGACGTTCCCGTTCGAGCGCGTCGCGGACGCGCACCGGCTGCTCGACGACGGTCACCTGCGGGGCAAGCTCGTCCTCACCGTCTGACCCCGTGGCGGGGCCCCGCAAGAGCGGGACCCCGCCGAGACCCGGACGACGGCCTCCTGGGTGCCGAGTCAGTCGTCGGACCCTTGTCCGGCGTGGGGTCCGCCCGACGGCACGTACCGCCCCGGGCGATGGAGATCAGCGGCAGGGGCGAAGGCGAACCCGGAGCCGTGCGGGGTGACGCGGCCGGCGGACGGGGCGGCGAAGTGCGCGGGCAGCATCGCGGTCCCGGTGTCGGCCAGCCATTCCAGCGTCCGTCTGCGGGTGCGCGCCGACAGCCCGGGGTCGACGCAGTACCGGGTACTGACGTCCGGCTCCATCAACTGGAGCGGGTGGTGCAGGATGTCGCCGGTGAGCAGCAGCCGGGCCCGGGAGCCGGTGACCAGGACGGCCGTGTTGCCCGGCGTGTGACCCGGTGCCGGGCACAGCCGCACGTGCGGGCCCAGCTCGGCGTCCGGGGGCGTCAGATCCAACAGCCCCGCGTCGGCGACCGGCTCGATGCTGTCGGCCAGGTAGTCGCCGGTCCGGGTCATGGCCGCGGCCCCCGCAGCCGACCGCCAGTACTCGTACTCCGGCGCGGTCAGAACGTGCCGGGCCTTGGCGAAGGCCGGCGTCCAGCGCCCGTCCGACCAGCGTGTCGCCCAGCCGACGTGGTCCACGTGCAGGTGGCTGAGGACGACGGTGGACACGTCGTCGGCGGCGAGACCGGTCGCCGTGAACCGCTGCCACCAGCCGCTGTCCAGGCGGTCGAACTCCGGCCTGGCCCGGCGCTTGCCGTCGCCGACGCAGGCGTCGACCAGGATCCGCTCGTCCGGGGTGACGACCAGGAAGGCCTGCATGGCGAAGACCAGCCGTCCCTGCCCGGGCTCGTACCAGGGCTCCTCGGCGGCCCAGCCGGAGGGGACGCCGGGGCGTTCGGGGAAGAACTCCTCCGGGTCGATGAGCAGCCGCGGTGTCTCCACGACCGGAACCACCGCCACGTCGCCGAGATCGAACCAACCACTCATCGCGCCGCCACCTCCCGATGCGTTCGTTCCGCGTCTTCCACCCCGCCCGTCCGGTCGGCCGCGTGGGGCAGACGCCACAGCACAGCCGCGCTCACGGCCGCCACCACCACCGGAACGGCAGTCAGCAGCACGATGTCGTCGCCGGGGAGCGAGAGCGCGAGCAGGACACCCGCCGTGGCCGGACCCACGATCGAGCCGACCCGGCCCAGGGCCGCGGCCCAGCCCACTCCTGCGGTCCTGGTGGCCGGCGGGTACATGGCCACCGCGAGGGTGAGCTGGCCGATCTGACTGGCCGTGACGCCCGCACCGGAACCGGCGAGCGCGAGCAGCAGCGCGGCGCGGTCGGTCCCGACGGTGGCCGCGGCGACCATCGACACCGCCCCGACCACCGGCATCACCATCAGGGCGAACGCGATGCCCCGCCGGGCGGCGAGCAGCAGGAGCACGATGCCGCCGACGACCCCGCCGAAGCTCAGGAAGGCCAGGCCGATCGGGGCCTGCGAGGCGGAGAAGCCGTATCCGGTCAGCAAGGTCGGTACCCAGGACTGGAGGGTGTAGCTGGCGATGAAGACCAGAAAGGCGAAGACCCACAGCAGTACGGTGGCCGCGCGCAGCCCGGGTGCGAACAGCGCGCCGACCCGTGCCTCGCGCGAGGCGGCCGCCGCGTCGTCGGCACCGGGCGCGGCCGGCCCACGGTCCGCGGCCACGGGCGCCGGTGCGGCCGGCAGCCACCGGACCATCAGCACGGCCAGCAGCAGCGGCAGCGCGCCGCCGATCCAGAACACCCCGGTGGCCCCGACCGACGCCAGCAGACTGCCGCCGAAGACACCGGCGACCGTCCCGCCGACGGCGAGTCCGAGGGTGACCGTGACGGAGACCGACTGCCGTTGCTCGTCCGGGTGGTGCGCGGCGGCGAGGGAGACGGAGCCGGGCAGCACCACGCCGAGTCCGATGCCCGTGATCAGCCTGACCGTGCTCAGGGCGGCCAGTGACTGCATGGGAAGCACCAGGGCGGTGGCCATCGAGCCCGCGGCGAACAGGACGGTCCCGGCGATCAGCATCCGCCGCAGGCCCAGCCGCACCGCGAGTCTGCCCGAGGCGAGGTAGCCGAGCACCACGCCGATGTTGGTCAGTACCACCGCCGGGGTGAAGTCGGCCGAGGCGACGTCCCACTGCTCGGCCAGGGAGGGCAGCACGAAGGAGAGTGACGCGGAGTCGAAACCGTCGAGCAGCACCGCGAGGAAGGCGAGTCCCACCACGCCGAAGCGCATCCCGCGAAAACTCGCCAGGACGCTGGCCCGCCCACTCTCCGTCGCCCTTCTTTCGGCCTCGCTCATCGGGTCCCTCCGAAAACCACCCGGTGTGCGGCCTCGAACAACCGAGACTCCGGTTCGGCGAAGGCGGTGGCGGTGCCGATGTGGTCCGTCCCGGTCAGCGCCACGGTCACCGGCGGCCTGCCCGCGGCGGTCAGCGCCTCGACGAGCAGCCGTCCCTGGCGGGTCAGCCACAAGTCGTCGTCCGTCTTGCGGTTGGGCTCCGGATCGCCGAAGGAGACCACCACCCGCTCGGGGCTGCGGCTCACCCGCAGTGCGGGGCTGAGCAGCAGGGCCTGCTCCGGGTCTTCGACCATGCCGCGCACATCGGTGGGCGCACTCATGCACACGGTGCCCGCCACCGGGCAGGGGGCGCTGTCGGTCAGCGTCACCATCGCGGCGAGGTGACCGCCCGCGGAGTGCCCGGCCACCGTGATGCGTTCCGGGTCGCCTCCGTAACGGGCGGCGTTCGCCCGTGCCCACCGCACCGCCAGGGCCGCGTCCTCGACGGCGTCGGCGACGGTGTGGCGCGGTTCGAGCCGGTAGCCGCAGGACAGGAAGACCGCGCCGGCGTCCACCCAGGGGCCGGCGAGGTGGTCGTAGTAGGCCGGGTGGCCCTCGCGCCAGCGGCCGCCGTGGAAGTACACGATGACCGGGCGGTGGCCGGCTCCGGCACCGGTGGGGACGGCGGACGGCCCGGGGTGGTAGACGTTCACGATCTGGTGGGCGTCGGGGCCGTAGGCGAGGTCGACCTCGTGGGGCACCCGTGAGCGCAGCTCCTGGCGGCGGCGCGCGGCCTGCCGGTAGAAGCCCGGCCAGTCGGGGTGGTAGTCCTCCGGGCGCCGGCAGGTGAAGAACTCACTGGTGTCCGCCGGACGGACTGCTTGGCTTGCGGCCACTGGTCCTCCTGGTCATCGCCGGTGCCCTGGCGGCTCCGGGCGTGCAGTGGTCCGTATCGTCACCTGGCCTGCGGCAGCGCGGGTAATGCCTACTTCGTCCGCACCTATCGCCGAACGGTCATACCGGGTTCGTCGCTCCCGTTGCCGGACGGCACGGTGCACGCGCCGGGCCGTCCTCGCCGCCCGCTCCCACTATGCCCGGATGGCTATGCCAGGGCACCGGATCGGTATTGGACGGGCATGAAAACGCGATCGTACGGTCCCTCCATGAGTGACGATTCGCCAACCGAGGTCGTTCGGCTCCGCAACTTCGTCGACGGAAGCTTCGTCGAGGGCGCGGACACGTTCGACAAGATCAGCCCGGTCGACGGGGCCCGTGTCGCCGTGGTGCACGAGGCCGGGCAGGAGACGGTGGACGCCGCCGTGAGGGCCGCGCGCCGCGCGTTCGACGGCCGCTGGGGCCTTTCCACGGACCGGGACAGAGCTTCCCTGCTGAGGCGGATCGCCGACGGGATCGAGGCGCGTTTCGAAGCGTTCGTGGACGCCGAGATCAGGGACACCGGCAAACCGGCGGCGCTGGCCCGCGAACTGGACGTGGCCCGGGCGGCGGCGAACTTCCGGTCCTTCGCGGACACCGTCGCCTCCGCCGGCCTCGACTCGTACCTGACCGACACCGCCGAGGGCCGTCAGGCGCTCAACTACGCGGTGCGCAAGCCGCTCGGCGTGGTGGCCGTCATCGTGCCCTGGAACCTCCCGCTGCTGCTGCTCACGTGGAAGGTGGCACCGGCTCTGGCCTGCGGCAACGCCGTGGTGGTCAAGCCGTCCGAGGAGTCGCCGTCGACGGCGACCCTGCTGGCGGAGGTCATCAGCGAGGCGGGCGCGCCGAACGGCGTGTACAACGTCGTCCACGGCTTCGGGCCGGGTTCGGCGGGCGAGTTCCTCACCCGGCACCCGGGGATCGACGGTGTCACCTTCACCGGTGAGTCCTCGACGGGAGCGACCATCATGAAGGAGGTCGCACCGCGCGTGGTGCCCGTCTCCTTCGAACTGGGCGGCAAGAACGCGGCCGTCGTCTTCGACGACTCCCCGCTGGAGCGGACCCTCGACGGGCTGACCCGGGCGCTGTTCCTGAACACCGGCCAGGTCTGCCTGTGCACCGAGCGGGTCTACGTCCAGCGCGGTCTCTTCGACGAACTGGCCGCCGGCATCGCCGAACGGGCCCGCGGACTGCGCCTGGGCCGCCCGCACGCCCCCGGCACGACGACCGGCCCGCTGATCTCCCAGGAGCACCGGGCCAAGGTGATGTCGTATCTCGACCTCGCCGTGGAGGAGGGGGCCGAGGTCCTCGCCGGGGGCGGCATACCCGATCTCGGCGCGGACCTGGCGCGCGGAGCCTGGATCGAACCGACCGTGTGGACCGGCCTGGACAACTCCTGCCGTACCGTGCGCGAAGAGGTCTTCGGCCCGGTCGCCGCGCTGATCCCCTTCGACACCGAGGAGGAGGCGATCGGCCTGGCGAACGACACCGACTACGGGCTGGCCGCGTCCGTGTGGACCCGTGATCTGGACCGGGCCCACCGGGTGGCCCAAGCGATGGACGTCGGCCTCTCCTGGGTCAACACCTGGTACCTGCGCGATCTGCGCGCCCCCTTCGGCGGGACGGGCCGCTCCGGTATCGGGCGCGAGGGCGGAACCCACTCGCTGCACTTCTACACCGAGACGACGAATGTGTGCGTGGCACTGTGACCGAACCGACCTCCCCCCTCTCCCGGTACGCCGCGGCCCTCGACGACGCCGTCACCACCAGGCGGGCGATCGCGCAGCTGAGCCGGACCGCCTCCCTCACCCTGGACGACGCCTACCGGGTGCAGGCGCTCGGCTCCGGACTGCGGGCGGCCCGCGGCGACCGTGTCGTCGGCGTGAAGCTGGGGTTCACCAGCAAGGCCAAGGCACTGCAGATGGGCGTCTCCGACGTCATCTTCGGCCGGCTGCACGCGAGCGGCGAGTACGCCGACGGTGACGACGTGGCCATGGAGGACTTCATCCATCCGCGCGTCGAGCCGGAGGTGGCCTTCCGCCTCGGTGCCCGGTTCGACGCGCGCGCCTCGGCCGATCCCGAGGCCGAACTGCGGGCCGCCGTCGACGCGGTCGCTCCCGGTCTGGAGATCATCGACAGCCGCTACGCGAACTTCACGTTCTCGCTCACCGACGTCGTCGCCGACAACACCTCGGCGGCCGCCTTCGTCACCGGGGCCTGGCAGCCTGCCGACCTCACCACCGGCGACGTCCGGTTCGACGACCGGCCGGTGACGCTGGAGATCGACGGAGCCACGGCGGCGACGGGGAGCACCAGCGACATCCTGGGCGACCCGGTCCTCGCCCTGCCCGCGATCGCACGCATGGCCGCGGCCCACGGGGTCGTCCTGCCCGCCGGTTCCGTGCTGCTGGCCGGGGCGGCCACCGCCGCGGTCGCCCTTCCCGGCGGGGTCACGGTCGGCGCGACCGTCCCGGGGCTCGGCTCCGTCCGGGTCACCACCACCGGCTCGTCCACGGAGGAGCGATGAACGACGAGTCCCTCGTGGTCGAGGGGAAGGCCACCCCCCGCGGCCGGTTCCCGCACGTCAAGGTCGCCGGTGACCTGGTGTTCGTCTCGGGGACCAGCAGCCGCCGCCCGGACAACACCTTCGCCGGGGCCAGTGCCGACGCGCTGGGGGTGACCAACCTCGACATCGAGGCGCAGACCCGGGCCGTGATCGAGAACATCCGTGACGTCCTCACCGCCGTGGACTGCACGCTCGACGACCTGGTCCAGGTCACCGCCTATCTGGTCAGCATGAACGACTTCGGCGGCTACAACCGCGTATGGGCCGAGTACTTCGACGCCACCGGCCCCACGCGGACCACCGTCGCCGTCCACCAGCTTCCCCACCCGCATCTGCTCATCGAGATCCAGGCCGTCGCCGTGCGCCGGCCCGGCCGTACCGCCAGGGAGAACTCATGACGTCGTCACTGCCTCCGGTCTTCAACTTCCCGCAGTGGCTCTCCGAGAACGAGGAACTGCTGAAGCCCCCGGTCAACAACAAGGCGATGTGGGACACCGGCAGTGACTTCATCGTGCAGATCGTCGGGGGCCCCAACCAGCGGTTCGACTTCCACTTCGACCCGTACGAGGAGTACTTCTACCAGGTCAAGGGCAATATGCACGTCAATGTGATCACCGAGGACGGTCCCCAGCGCGTGGACATCCGCGAAGGCGACATGTGGCTGCTGCCCGGCAACACCTGGCACTCGCCGCAGCGTCCGGAGGAGGGGTCCATCGGCATCGTGGTGGAGCGCGTCCGCCCCGAGGGCACGACGGAGCAGTTCGGCTGGTTCTGCCTGGAGTGCGGCACCAAGGTGCATTCGGTGGAGCTGCAGGTGCGGGACATCGTCGCCGACCTGCCGCCGGTGTTCGAGGCCTTCCACGCGTCCGTCGAGCAGCGCACGTGCGGGAACTGCGGCACGCTGCACCCCGGTAAGGGCTGATCCGGTGTCCGATGTCATCGACGTGCACACCCACTACGTCCCCGCCGCCTGGCCGGACCTCGGTCCCGGCAGGCCCTGGCTGAGGGTGGAGTCCGAACGCCAGGCGATGATCATGGTGGGGGAGACCGAGTTCCGCGCCATCGAGTCGAACTGCTGGGACGTGTCGGCCCGGCTGGCCGACATGGCGGCCGACGGGGTGCGGGCCCAGGTGGTCTCTCCCACACCGCTGTTCTTCGGGTACGACCTCGACGGTGCCGAGGCGGTCAAGGTCTGCCGGATCTTCAACGACCTCGCCCTGGAGATCTGCGAACCCGACAGGGAGCGGTTCATTCCGTTCGCGCAGGTGCCGTTGCAGGACCCCGACGCGGCCTGCCGCGAGCTCGACCGCTGCCTGGACGCCGGGCACGTGGGGGTGGAGATCGGCAACCACGTCGGCGACCAGGACCTCGACGCCGAAGGCGTGGTCACCTTCCTCCAGCACGCGGCCTCGCGCGGCGCGCCGGTCTTCGTGCACCCCTGGGACATGCCCACCTCCCCGCGGTTGGAACGCTGGATGGCGCGGTGGCTGACCGGGATGCCGGCGGAGACCCACCTCTCCGTGCTCGCCATGATCCTCGGCGGAGTGTTCGACCGGGTGCCGCAATCGCTGCGGATCTGCTTCGCGCACGGCGGCGGATCGTTCGCGTTCTGGCTGGGGCGCCTGGAGAACGCCTGGCATCGCCGCCCGGACCTCATCGCCACCTCGCAGCAGCCGCCCTCGGCCTATCTCGGCCGGTTCAGCGTGGACAGCGTCGTCTTCGACCCGGTGGCTCTGCGTACGCTGGTCGACACCCTCGGTGCGGACCACGTGATGCTGGGCAGCGACTACCCCTACCCGCTGGGGGAGCGACCCGTCGGCCGGATACTCCGGAAGGCCGACTTCCTGAGCACGGCTGAGCGCGAGGCGATCGCAGGCGGCAACGCGCTGCGCTGGATCGGACGTGTGCCCGCCGGCCGCTGACCGCGAACCGCCGCCCGAAAGCGTCACCCCGGCCGAGCGGAATCCGCTCCCTCGGAACCGGCGGACCCCGGTACCCGCGCTGCCACGGCCGGGGTCCGCCGCCCACTGCGCGGACAAGCCCGCCGCCGGGCCTTCGGGCCGGCCCTCCACCAGCGGGTATGTCCACGGTGACGCACACAGCCGTGCGGCTATTCCTCAGGAGGGAAGGCGGACTACCGTTCTCGCATGGAAATACCGCGGATGCTGGACGGGCGACTGAAGTTCCGCCACCTCCTCCTCGTCGAGGCGCTCTCCGCTCAGGGGAGCGTGGTGGGCGCCGCGGCCGCGCTCCACGTCACCCAGCCCGTGGTCACCCGCAGCCTCCAGGACCTCGAACGCATCCTGGGCGTCACCCTGTACGAACGCGGCCCGCGGGGAATCCGGCCCACCGAGTTCGGCGACGCCTTCACCCAGTACGCGCGCTCGGCTCTGGCCCAGATGAACCAGGCGAGCCGGCATCTCCAGGAGATCGCCGACGCCACTCGCGGCCACGTCGTCATCGGCACCCATCTCGCGGGCTCCAACCTCCTGCTGCCGCGGGCCATCGCCCAGCTCAAGCGCGACCGCCCCGCCCTGAGGATCGTCGTGCGCGAGGCGACGCCGGAGGCGCTGCTCGAAGACCTCGCCGCGGGCAGGATCGACTTCGTCATCGGCCGCCTGGCGACGGTCCCCGCGGAGGGGACGACCCAGCAGACGCTGCACGCGGAGACCATCCGCGTGATCGCGCGCAGCGGGCACCCGCTCGCGACACGCACGCAGATCCCGCTCGACGAACTGGTCGCCTACCCGTGGGTCCTGCCGGGAGCGGAGACGGCGCTGCGCACGGAACTCGAGGAGTTCTTCCACCGCAACGACTGCTCCCTGCCGCCCGACCGCGTCGAGACGACGGCGTTCCTCACCATCCGGCAGCTCCTCGTGGAGACCGACATGGTGGCCGCACTGCCGGAACTCATCGGCGCGAGCGACCCCCGGCTCACCGCACTGCCGGTCCCGCTCGACCTCGTCGGCGCACGCGTCGGGATCACCCTCGCGGCCGGACGCCGTCTGAGCCCGGCCGCGGAGGCCATGATGCAGTCGCTCGTCACCGTCGCGGCCTCCGTGCACCCGCAAACGGCCCCGTCCGACTGAGTCCGGGCCGCGTGAAGGGGAGGCGGGGCTTCTTTCCCCGTGAACCGGCGGCACACATTCGGCGGACCGCGGCCAACAGCCGGGAACAGGGTTCGGACGCGCAGGCCGGGCGACACGGGGGAGGGCACGCCGTGGCCGACGGGGGCGCCCGTGCGGGAACCGGTCATGCCGAGGGCGGTCGGTGCCGCAGCTCCGGGCGGCTGCCTCGGCGCACACCGGGATGGTGGTGCTGAAGCCGCCGACCAGGGCGCCCGGGGCCAGGCCGTGGGCTGCGGATCCCGGAGCGCCCGGAGCGCCCGGCGGCAGACCGTTCACGGCCATGGGGTCGCCCGCCGTGGCGAGCTCCGGTGCCGCCGCGCTCCCGGCGGCCCGCAGTGCGGTGCCGGAGAGGCCGCCGCGAACGCCGACCACGACTGAGGGACCAGGGATACAGGCCCGCAGCGGATACAGGTGGGCAGCGTCTGTCTCGGCTGAGGGCGGCGACGTGCGGCCGATGCTCATTCCCGTGGGCAGCTCGGACCAGGGCCGGCAGAGCCGCTCGGCAGCATGACGGCACCCGGCACCGCGGCACTGCGGCACTGCGGCACTGCGGCACAGCGGCACTGCGGCACCGCGCCGCTTGCGAGTCGGCGCGCGCATGGCGGGACGTCTCCTCGGAATCCGCCACGCATGGCGGTGACCTGCGAGAGCAGAGCCATCTGACACTGATGTGGGCGCCGCAGCGGTGCCGCAGGCAACGAAGAAGTCCCGGGCGCCGGACGTCACCCTCCCACGGGCCCACCTCGGAGCGGTCGGCTCCCTCGTGCCCGGCCTGCTTCCCGTCCGGTGTTCGGCCACCGGGGTCACGGCGTTGCGGCCGTGCGGTGTCCGACACGACGGTTCGCGTTCGCGCCCGCAGGGTCGGCGACCGGTGGTCCCGGTCGCCTCAGAGAAGGAGTTGGAGCATGAAGGCCGCACGGTTCTACGGCAAGGAAGACCTTCGCATCGAGGAGGTGCCGGAGCCCACTCCCGGGCCCGGTCAGGTGAAACTCCGCAACGCCTTCGCCGGCATCTGCGGTTCCGATCTCCACTTCTACTTCTATCCGGAGTCGCTGCCCTTCGACCTGGAGCAGCCGCATCCTCTGACCGGTGCCACGCTGCCGCAGATCCTCGGCCACGAGTTCTCCGGCACCGTCGTCGAGGTCGGCGAGGGGGTGACGGACGTGAAGGTCGGCGACCTCGGTGCCGTCTATCCTCTGGCGGTCTCCTGCGGCGAGTGCGGGGCCTGCCGGAAGGGGCTGCCCTTCTCCTGCCGTCTGATGGGCTCGCTCGGGTCGAACGTCGAGGGTGGTGGCCTGGCGGAGTTCACCCTCGTCGACGCGTCGAAGCTGCACGTGCTGCCGGACGGTGTGGACCTGCGGGCGGGGGCGCTCGTCGAACCGATGGCGGTGGGCTGGCACGCCGTGTCGCGCAGCGGCGTGCAGGCGGGCGGCACCGCGCTCGTCGCCGGGGCCGGGCCGGTCGGAATCGGCACCTGGTTCGCGCTCAAGGCCCGCGGCGTGGAGAAGGTGCTGGTGTCCGAGCCGAGCGCGGACCGGCGCGCCCTCATGGCCGCACTGGGCGCCCAGGTCGTCGATCCCGTGAACGAGGACCTCGCGGCCGCCGTCGCCGAGCTCACCGGCGGCGACGGAGTGGACGTCGCGGTGGACGCCGCGGGAGCGGGCCCGGCGATCACCTCCGCGCTGGCGGGTCTGGTCCCCGGCGGCCGTCTGGTGGTCGCCGCGCTGCACGAGCACCCGACGGCTCTCCAGCCCACGCAGCTCATGATGGGCGAGACGGAGATCGTCGGAGCGGTCGGATACCGGCCCGAGGAGTTCGACGCGGTCATCGCGACCATGGCCGACGGGGTCTACGACACGACCGGCTGGGTGCAGGAGCTGCCACTGGAGGGCATCATCGACGCCCTCCACTCGCTGCGCGCCGGCGTCGGCGGGAAGGTCCTCCTGAAGGTCGGCTGACCTTCCTCGAAACGGTCCGGTACGACGGCCCGGGAGCGTCCCTACCGGACCACGGCATGCCTGCCTCCGTACCGGACCCGCGGCACGCCGGCGGGCGGCGGGCGCGAACGGCGGGGGACACCGCCCCGGACCGCGGCGTTCGGCGGTTTCCCGTGCGGCGCCCGGCGCAGGACGGTGGGCTCACGCCGAGCTCAGCGATACAGAACAAGCAGTCGAGCAGAGCAGTCGAGCAGAGCAGTCGAGCAGAGCAGTCGAGCAGAGCAGTCGAGCAAAGCAGTCAAGCAGCGCAGTCAAGCAGCGCAGTCGAGCAGTACAGACCTTGGAGCCTTGATGTCCGCCACCTTTCCGCGACCGCCCTTCGACCCGGAGCTGGAGGCCGTCCTCACGGTCCTGGCCGACCAGATTCCGCCGACCCTGACCGCGGACATGATTCCGGACCTGCGCCGGTCGTCACCGGCCGAGGTCAGCGACGAGATGCTGGAGGCCGACGGCCTGACCCGGCGCGACGTCGCGATCCCGGGGTACCGGGGTGACGCGATCACCGTCTCGGTGATCGCCCGCGACGATCACCGGGGACTCGGCCCGGGCATCTACCACACGCACGGCGGCGGCATGGTCTCCGGCAACCGGTTCTCCGGCCTGAGCCAGGTCCTCCCGTGGGTCGTCGAGCACGATGCCGTACTGGTCACGGTCGACTACCGGCTGGCGCCCGAGCACCCCGACCCCTACCCGGTCGAGGACTGTTATGCCGGACTGCTGTGGACCGCCGAGCATGCCCGGGACCTCGGCATGGACCCCGACAGGCTGATCGTCGCGGGACAGAGCGCCGGCGGAGGAATCGCCGCCGGCGTCACGCTGCTGGCACGCGACCGCCGGGGACCGCGCCTCGCGGGCCAGGTCCTCATGTACCCGATGCTCGACGACAGGGACCGGACGGTCTCCGCGGCCCAGTTCGACGCCGTCGGAGTGTGGGACCGCAGGAGCAATCGCATGGGCTGGACCGCGCTCCTCGGCGAGCGCCGCGGAACGGACGACGTGTCGATCTACGCGGCCCCCGCCCGTGCCACCGACCTCACGCGGCTGCCGCCCGCATTCATCGACTGCGGCTCGGCCGAGGTCTTCCGGGACGAGGACGTCGCCTACGCGACGGCCCTGTGGCACGCGGGCGTACAGGCCGAACTCCACGTCTGGCCCGGTGGCTTCCACGGTTTCGACCTGACCGCACCCCACACCGCTCTCGCGCACGCCATGACGGCCGCGCGGAACGCCTGGGTCGCCCGCACTCTCGGAGCCTGAGGCGACGTCCCCGGTCCTCGGTAAGCTGAGGTGAAGTGCGAAGGAGCGCCAGGTGCACCAGCTGGTCGGACGACTGAACTCACTCGACCCGCAGGCGGGCGAGACGCTGCGGATCGTGTCGTACTTCGACGTCCTCATCACGCGGGGCGCCGGACTCGACGGGCTGCTGCGCGGTGCCGCGGTCCTCTCCGGTACCGTCGCCGGCGCGGAGATCCGGGGGCGCGTGACCCGGCGTGACCCGGACGGACACCCGGTCACCGGCGACGTCGACCGCCGACGGCACAGTACCCGCAGGTCCCACGCCGACTGGGCGGTGTGGCTCGAGCGGGACGGGAAGCCGGAGCCCGACGACGAGATGATCGTGGAGCGGCTCGCGCTGGGGGTGGAACTCCTCGACGCGCGCCGCAGTCCCGAGCGCGGCCTGGACGCCGTCGTCGACCAGGCCCGCTCCGTCGCCGAACGCACCGCGCTCCTCGCCAAGCGGCGGATCGACCCGGCGACTCCGGTGCGTGTCCTGGCCACCGCGGCGGACGCCCCCGAGATCAGCGAGGCCCCCTCAGCGATCGTGCCGACCCGGTACGGGCTCCTGAGAGCCACCCTCGACCTCTCGGGTACCATCCGCCGCCCGCCGGAACCGGTCGGCTTCGGAACCCGGGTACGAGCCGACCGGGCCCCCGAATCCTGGGAGGCGGCGATCGTCGCACTCCGGCTGACGGACGCCTCCGCACCGGCCGTCGACGCGGCGGACCTGGGAGCCATGCTCCTGCTCGCCCAGACCTACGACCCGGAGCACCCGCACGAGGACGTGCGCGCCCTCGCCCGCCTCGACCGGCGCTCCGCGGACGTGCTCCGCACCCTGGTGGAGGCCGACAGCGTCCGCTCCGCGGCGGCCGAGCTGGGCATGCACCACTCGACCGTGCAGGCCCGCCATGAAGCACTGACCCACACCCTGGGCTACGACCCGCGCAGCAACGTCGGCAGGATGCGCTACATCGCCGCCGCCCTGCTGCTGCGCCTCACCGACCCCGCTCGGAGCGGTCAGGCGGTTCGGTCGTCCGGAGCTCTGCGAAGGCCCCGGACGACCGACTCCGAGCTCTAGAAGAACCCGAGCTTCTTCGGGCTGTAGGAACAAAGAATGTTCTTGGTCTGCTGGTAGTGCTCCAGCATCATCTTGTGGTTCTCGCGTCCGATGCCCGACTGCTTGTAGCCGCCGAAGGCGGCGTGCGCCGGGTACGCGTGGTAGCAGTTCGTCCACACGCGTCCCGCCTGGATCGCCCGGCCCGCGCGGTAGGCGGTGTTCATGTCGCGGGTCCACACCCCGGCGCCGAGGCCGTACAGGGTGTCGTTGGCCGTTTTGACGGCGTCGTCGAAGTCGTCGAAGGACGTGACCGACACGACCGGGCCGAAGATCTCCTCCTGGAAGATCCGCATGCGGTTGTGGCCCTCGAAGATGGTGGGCTGGACGTAGTAGCCGCCCTTCAACTCACCCTCGTGCTCGATCCGTTCACCGCCGGTGAGTACCTTGGCGCCCTCCTGCCGGCCGATGTCCAGGTAGGAGAGGATCTTCTCCAACTGGTCGTTGGAGGCCTGCGCGCCGATCATCGTGTCGGTGTCCAGGGGATGGCCCGGCCTGATCTGCTCGGTGCGGGCGACGGCCGCCTCCATGAACTCGGCGTAGCTGCCCCGCTGGACGAGCGCACGGGACGGGCAGGTGCAGACCTCGCCCTGGTTGAGCGCGAACATCGTGAAGCCTTCGAGCGCCTTGTCGCGGAAGTCGTCGTCCCGCGCCCAGACGTCGTCGAAGAAGATGTTCGGCGACTTGCCGCCCAGCTCCAGTGTGACCGGTTTGATGTTCTCCGAGGCGTACTGCATGATCAGCCGCCCGGTGGTGGTCTCCCCGGTGAACGCGACCTTCGCCACCCGGGGGCTCGACGCCAGCGGTTTGCCCGCCTCCACGCCGAAGCCGTTGACGACGTTCAGGACGCCGGGCGGCAGCAGGTCGGCCACCAGGCTGAGCCAGTAGTGGATCGAGGCCGGGGTCTGCTCGGCCGGCTTCAGGACCACCGCGTTTCCGGCCGCCAGGGCGGGGGCGAGCTTCCAGGCCGCCATCAGGATCGGGAAGTTCCACGGGATGATCTGCGCCACGACCCCCAGCGGCTCGTGGAAGTGGTACGCCACGGTGTCGTCGTCGACCTCCCCGAGCGATCCCTCCTGGGCGCGGACTGCGCCCGCGAAGTAGCGGAAGTGGTCGATGGCGAGGGGGATGTCCGCCGCCAGCGTCTCGCGCACCGGCTTGCCGTTCTCCCAGCTCTCGGCGACCGCCAGGCGCTCCAGGTTCGCCTCCATGCGGTCGGCGATCTTCAGCAGCACGTCGGAGCGCTCGGTCACCGATGCACGGCCCCAGCCCGGAGCGGCCTCGTGCGCGGCGTCGAGTGCCCGCTCCACGTCTTCCGCGGTCCCGCGCGCGATCTCGGTGAACGGCAGGCCGTTCACCGGCGACGGGTTCTCGAAGTACTGGCCGCGCACCGGCGGCACGTACTCCCCGCCGATGAAGTGGTCGTAGCGCGACTGGTAGGAGACGATCGCGCCCTCGGTGCCGGGCGCCGCGTAACGGGTCATCCTGTGTGCCTCCCTCAACGAGCGCTGCCCGCCGTTGGACAGCTCCGTGCGAGCCTAGGAAGCGGGACGTTGCAGTGACGTTGCGTGCGACGTGGTCACCGCCCGGTCTCCCGGCGGTCCGCACGCGGGCGGGCGTTCACCACGGGTCCGCCGCCGTCAGCTCGGACTCCAGCGCGGCGAGGCGGGACCCGGTCGCCGCCGTGGGCCGGACCGCCGCGAGCGCCCGCCACACGTCGAGGTCGTCCTCGCCCCAGGGGGCGTGTGCCCAGTCGGCCAGCAGGTCGGGATCGGCACAGGAGATCAACGCGGCCCGCAGACCGTCGGCGAGGCGGCGCCTGAGCCGAGTCACCGCCGGGGCCCGGGAGCCCGGCAGCAGGGGACCGGCGTACGCCGCCGCGGCCGCCGTGACCGCACCGGCCCGCAGCCGGCGCTCGACGACGACGGCGTCCGACTCGACGGGCATCGTGAGCCGGTAGGGCCGGGAGGCCAGCCGGCCGGGTCCCAGGATTCCGCGCAGCCTGGCCAGTTCGGCCCGCAGCGTCACCGGGGGCACCGTCTCGTCCTCGTACAGCGCACACAGCAACTCGTCGCCGGTGAGGCCCCCCGGGTGGTGGGCCAGCAGCAGGACGATCTCGCTGTGCCGCCGGCTCAGCCGGACCCGCCGGCCGTCGGCGCTCAGCAGGGCTTCGTCACGGCCCAGCGCGGTCAGCACGGCCGACTCGGCCCCGGGCCGCTCGGGAGTGAGCAGCGCCAACTGCGTCTCGGCGGCACGTGCCACGGCCTGGACGAAACCCAGACTGTGCGGGTGGGCCAGACCGTCTCCGCCGGTGATGTCCACGGCGCCGAGCACCCGCCCGGTCCGGGGATCGTGCACCGGAGCGGCGGCGCAGGTCCAGGGCTGGACCCGGCGTATGAAGTGCTCGGCCGCGAAGACCTGCACCGGCCGGCCGACGGCCACGGCCGTACCCGGGGCGTTCGTGCCGACGGCCGACTCCGCCCAGCGGGCCCCGGGCACGAAGTTCATCCGGTCCGCCCGGCGCCGGGTGGCCGGATGCCCCTCGACCCACAGCAGTCTGCCGTGCGCGTCGCACACCGCGAGCAGATGCTCGCCGTCGGCGGCGAACGCGCCCATGAGCTCCCGGACCAGTGGCATCACCCGCGCCAGTGGGTGTTCGGACCGGTAGGCGCCGAGGTCGCCGTCCATCAGCTCCACGCTCGCGGCGCCGTCCGGGCCGACCCCCGCCTTGACGGACCGTCGCCACGAGTCAGCCACCACCGCACGCACGGGCCGCGGCACCGTCCCGGCTTCGGTGAACGTCTCGTGGGCCCGACGCAGTGCCCGGGCCCGCTCCACGGGGTCGGCCCCCGGTTCCAGAGCCAGCCATGAATCGGTCAACTCGGCCTCCCCGCACGGTGCGACGGTTTGGGACATCGTGACTCCGCGGACAGGGACGGACAACCACTTCGTCCACCCGGATCACCCGAATGTGGCGTTCCGGGAGGACGGCGGAGGACGGGACGAGGACGGGACCGGCGGCGAGCGGGTCAGGCGAAGTTGACCAGTCTGATGTAGCGGGTCCAGTCCCAGAAGGGTCCCGGATCCGTGTGGTCGCTGCCGGGCACCTCGTGGTGCGCGATGATGTGCGTGCGGTCCTTGGGGATGCCGTAGGCGGTGCAGATCGCCGCGGTGAGCCGGGCCGACTGCTCGTAGAGGGCGTCGGTGAAGTACTCGGGCCGGTCCACCCACCCCTCGTGCTCGATCCCGATGCTGCGCGTGTTGTAGTCCCAGTTGCCCGCGTGCCAGGCGATGTCCGCCTCACGCACGCACTGCGCCACGTGTCCGTCGGAGGACCGGACGACGTAGTGGGCGGACACCTGTTTCTCCGGATCGCGGAAGATGGACAGGGTGTCGGCGTACGTCTCCTGTGTCACGTGGATGACCACGTAGTCGAGGGGGTAGGCCGTGGGACGGTTCGACCGGCTGTAGTTGGACGCGTTCGCCGGCTGCCACTCGGCGGAGGGGTAGTCGACGGCACGGGCCTGCGCGGTCGCCCGTGTGCCGGAGAGCAGGGCGTACGGGACGGTGGCCAGTGCGGCGCCTTGCAGGAGCCGCCGCCTGGTGGGAACGGGTGCTGTCCTTTCGCTGTCCATGGCGATGCCCTTTCGTCGGTGGGGCTCTGGGCCCGGTGGGGGTGTGTGGGGTGGGTGCTCCGCTGCCCGGCATGACGGAGTGACATGGCTGCGGAGCAGAACGCCGACGCGGACGTCCGGTCGCCCAGTGGGCGAGGTGCGTCCGCGTGAATCACCGTACGGGGAGCGGGCGTTGCGCAGTAGAGCGCCGCGCCGTTCCGTGGACAGCCACCGCCTTGTGGATACCGTGCTCACTCGATCGAGTGAATAGGTAGGGGTCGGACGTCGGGAAACCCTGGGCACGGCGGATCAGCGGTCGCCGCAGAGGCCGAGGCTGCCAGCGGCCGTCGCCGCAGGTGGACGGCGTGCGGTGCGGCGCCGTACTCCCGTCGTGGGACCACGCAGGGGCGGGTGGAGCGGGGTCAGGCCCGTTCCGCCAGCGCGCCCGGGTCGTCCAGGACGGCCCGCACCACTGAGTGCGCGGCGCCGAGCAGCGGTCCCTGCGGGCCCAGTTCCGACACGGAGACCGGACAGACCGGACCGGCCGTGCGCCCGGCCAGTTCGGCGTGCAGCGACGGCACCAGCCACGGGGCCAGTCCCGCCAGGGCGCCGCCCAGCACCACCGCCTCGGGGTCCAGCAGGTTGACCGCACCGGTCAGGGCGATGCCGAGCGCCGCACCCGCCTCGCGCAGGGCGCGCCGGACGTTCTCGTCGCCCTCCGCGGCACGCCCCGCGAGCAGCCCGAACCGGTCTTCCCCTGCCTCCACGCCCGCCGCGCGCAGGACCGCCTTCTCGCCCGCGTACTGCTCCAGGCACCCGCGCCCGCCGCACGGGCAGTCGGGACCGTCGGGACGGACCGGCACATGGCCGAGCTCACCGGCGAACCCGCGGGTGCCGCGCAGCAGCCGGCCGTCGAAGACCACGGCCGCACCGATGCCCACCTCGGCCGAGACGTGCAGGAAGTCCCGGGGGGTGCCGTCACCGAGCCACAGTTCGGCGAGCGCGCCGAAGTTGGCCTCGTTGTCCACGGTCAGCGGCAGATCCGCGGGCAGCAGCGCGCCGAGGTCCGCGTCGTGCCAGTCCAGGTTCGGCGCGCGTACGACGGTCCGGCCGTCCCGCGCCACCAGACCCGGCACGGCGACCGCGAGCCCGGCCGGCCACAGTCCCTCGGTCTCCGCCTCCGCGACGACCTGCGCCACCAGGCCGGTGAGCTGCTCCAGCACCGGTTCGGGAGAGCGTCCCCGGTTGCTCCCGTGCCGCACGGCACGTGCGCGCACCCGGCCGCGCAGGTCCATCGCGCAGACCGCGAGATGGTCGACGCCGACCTCCGCACCGATGCCGGCCGGGCCCTGCCCGCTGACGGCGAGCGCGGACCCTGGCCGGCCGACGCGGCCGGGGCGCTCGGGGCCCAGTTCCTCCAGCAGGCCCGAGCGGACGAGTTCGTCCACGAGGGTGGAGACCGCGGCACGTGTCAGCCCGATCCGTGAGGCGACGGCGGCCCGGGACAGGGGGCCCTCGGAGCTCACGGCGTGCATCACCCGCGCGAGATTGCGGCGGCGCATGCCCTGCTGGGTGTCCGGCAGGGCGCGCCCGGGGCGGGGCGAGTGGGCTTCGTGCGGCGGTGCGGTCATTCCTCCGTCAGTCCTTGGTCGGTCGTCGCTCGGTTCCGTCCCGGTCCGCGGTCCCGCCGCAACGGGGCGTGAGCGGTGCCCGGGAACGGGACCTCGCCGCTGACCACTGGTCGTGGTCCACGTGGTCGCGTCCGACGGCAGGGGGCGCCGGTAGCGGTGCTCCCCACGCACGCGTTGCTGCGGTGCCCCGCAGGAACGGTTCATGTGCCGTCGGTCAGTACGGCGGCCCCGCCCGTGCGAGCGCGTCCTCAGTGGGAAGCCGCGTCCCGTACCAGCAGTGGTGCCGCGTCGGAGAGTACCCCGGTGATCCTGTCCAGCGTCGCCTCGTCCCGTTCCACGGCTTCGAGCACCGGCCCGGCGGCCGTGTTCCAGCGGCGGGCGACCGCGGCCGCGTCCTCGCCGGTCAGCAGGCCGGCCGCCTGCGCCGCGGCGCCGAGTGCGACCAGTTCCCTGGCCTCCGGGATCTGCACCGGGCGCCCCGACAGCCGCCGTACCGTCTGCTGCCAGGCCGTTCCCCGGGCGCCGCCCCCGATCAGCAGCAGGGGCGCGGCCGGGTCCGCGTCGGCGTCGAGGACGAGGTCGAGTGCGGCGAGCAGCGAGTGGACGGCGCCGTCGTAGGCGGCCTGGAGCAGTTGGCCGGCGGTCGTGTCGTGGCGCAGCCCGTACAGGAGGCCGGAGGACTGCGGGAGGTTCGGCGTCCGCTCGCCGTCCAGGAAGGGCAGGAGCGTGGCGCCGGTGCCGGGTTCGACGGCCTCCCGGTCCAGGTTCAGCAGGGCCGCCACGCGGTCGACGGCGAGCGTGCAGTTGAGGGTGCAGGCCAGCGGCAGCCAGTCGCCGCGCGCGTCGGCGAAGCCCGCCACGGTGCCGCTCGGATCGGCGGGCCGGTGCTGCGACACCGCGTACACCGTGCCCGACGTGCCGAGGCTCATCACCGGGACGCCGGGGCGCAGCCCGAGCCCCAGGGCGGCGGCCGCGTTGTCCCCGGTGCCGGCGGCGACCAGGGTGCCCTTGGAGAACGGCAGGCCGTGGCCGTCGCGGACGGTGCCCGCCACCTCGCCGGGCCGCACCACCCGCGGCAGCAGCGCCGGATCGAGTCCCACGCGCGCGAGGATCTCCTCGTCGTACGCCTCCGTGCCCGACGCCCACCAGCCGGTGCCGGACGCGTCCCCGCGGTCGGTCGTGCCCTCGCCGGTGAGGCGCTGCGTGAGGTAGTCGTGGGGGAGCCGTACGGCCTTCGCCGCGCGGACCGCCTCGGGTTCGTGTTCCGCAAGCCAGGCCCACTTGGTGACCGTGAAGGACGCGCTGGGGACGCTTCCCGTGCGCTCCGCCCAGGCCTTGGCCCCACCCAGCTCCTCGATCAGGCGGCGGGCCTGCGGGGCCGAGCGCACGTCGTTCCACAGCAGGGCGGGGCGCACCGGCTCGCCCCGCGCGTCCAGCGTGACCAGGCCGTGCTGCTGACCGCCGACGGACACCGCGGCGGCCTCACGGGCGGCCTCGCCGCACTGGCTCAGGGCCTCGCCGAGCGCGTCCCACCACTGACGCGGGTCGCTCTCGCGGCCGGCCCCGGAGGACACCGTGTGGGGTGCCTGGCCGCTCGCGACGACCCGGCCGGTGGCCGCGTCGACGACCAGCGCCTTGGTGGACTGGGTGGACGTGTCCACGCCGACGACGAGCGGACCCTCGGCTGCTGACATCGGGCTTCTCTCCCTCTTCCGCGGGTGCTGGGACCCGGACTCACTCCTTGGGGGACACCTTGTCCCTTCCCAGGACGGTGTGTGCATACTAATTTGTAAAGCGCCATGACGAAATAGTCGGGGCAGCGATCGAAGGCAGCGAGTGAGGAGCCGCGGAATGAACTACCAGCCCACTCCCGAGGACAGGTTCACGTTCGGTTTGTGGACGGTCGGCTGGCAGGGCCGTGACCCGTTCGGCGACGCCACCCGGCAGGCCCTGGACCCGGCGGAGTCCGTGCGGCGCCTGTCGGAGCTGGGCGCCTACGGCGTCACGTTCCACGACGACGACCTGATCCCCTTCGGGTCGAGCGACACCGAGCGGGAGTCGCACATCAAGCGGTTCCGGCAGGCGCTGGACGCGACCGGCATGAAGGTGCCGATGGCGACGACGAACCTGTTCACGCACCCGGTGTTCAAGGACGGCGCCTTCACGGCGAACGACCGGGACGTGCGCCGCTACGCGCTGCGCAAGACGATCCGCAACATCGACCTCGCCGTCGAGCTGGGCGCGAGCGTCTACGTGGCCTGGGGCGGCCGGGAGGGCGCGGAGTCCGGCGCTGCCAAGGACGTGCGCGACGCCCTGGAGCGGATGAAGGAGGCCTTCGACCTGCTGGGCGAGTACGTCACCGAGCAGGGCTACGACCTCAAGTTCGCCATCGAGCCGAAGCCGAACGAGCCGCGCGGAGACATCCTCCTTCCCACGGTGGGGCACGCCCTGGCGTTCATCGAGCGCCTCGAGCGTCCGGAGCTGTACGGCGTGAACCCGGAGGTCGGCCACGAGCAGATGGCCGGTCTCAACTTCCCCCACGGGATCGCCCAGGCGCTGTGGGCGGGCAAGCTCTTCCACATCGACCTCAACGGTCAGTCGGGCATCAAGTACGACCAGGACCTGCGGTTCGGCGCGGGCGACCTGCGGGCCGCGTTCTGGCTCGTCGACCTGCTGGAGCGGGCCGGGTACGCGGGCCCGCGGCACTTCGACTTCAAGCCGCCGCGGACCGAGGACCTCGACGGCGTGTGGGCGTCGGCGGCGGGCTGCATGCGCAACTACCTGATCCTCAAGGACCGCGCGGCCGCCTTCCGCGCCGACCCGCAGGTGCAGGAAGCCCTGGCCGCGGCCCGGCTCGACGAGCTGGCCCGCCCGACGGCCGAGGACGGCCTCACGGCCCTGCTGGCCGACCAGAGCGCCTACGAGGCCTTCGACGTGGACGCGGCCGCCGCGCGCGGCATGGCCTTCGAGCACCTCGACCAGCTCGCCATGGACCACCTCCTCGGCGTCCGCTGACCGGGTCGGTCTCCGTCGGCACGCTCCGGCCCCCTCCCTCGCGGAGGGGGCCGGAGCCCGTTTCACGGTGTCGGCAGCGCGCGGAACCCGGGGTGACGCGCGGGGCGCAAAGAGACGAAGAGACGACGCGCGGGGGACAGGAGACGAAGAGACGAAGAGTCACAGGTGAGGCCGTGAGGCACGGCACGGGGAATCAAGGCACGGCGGGCTCGTCTCCCGCAGTGAGAGCCGCCGAGGCCAGGGCCGTCGCCGGGTCGCGGGCCGCGTCGCCGACGGGGACCCATCGGCCGTGTTCCTCGCGGTACGGCCACCACCGCCCGTCGCGGCCCAGGCGGAGCTGGTGCGGCGCGTCGACGACGGTCCACCGGTTGGCCCGCGCCCGCAACCGCGGCCGTTCGTCCTCCTCCCACGCCGATTCCAGTGCCGCACGCGCGCGTGCGAGCGTGTCGCCCTCCGGCAGCCACTCCTCCTCGAGCACGGACAGAGCGGCCGGGCCGCCGATCCGCCACGCGCGTACGGCGACGGCCAGCTCCTCGGGTGTCCGCCCCGAGCCCTCACCCAGTCGCTCCAGCGCAGTTGGGCCGGGATCTTCCGCGGCCAGGCGCACCGCGTCCTGCGCCAGGGTCGGTTCCGGGCCCACGGGCTGTTGGCCGTGCCCGCTCCTCAGGGCGTCGGCGAGCAGACGGCGGGCCTCCGTCGTGGTGAGGGAGGCCAGCAGGGCCAGGTGCGCGGGGTCGACGCCGGGCGGGGGCGTCACCTCCGACTCCAGGGACGGTGGTACACCCGGACCCTCCGGAAGGCCGGGCGGCACGGGCAACGGAGGCAGCATCTGCCCCGTCGCGCAGGCCTCGGCGGCGTCCACCCCGTGCGCCGGGGATACGGCCTCCTCCACGGGTGTGGAGCCGTGTGTCTGCAGAGCGTCTAGGACGACGCCGGCCGAACGCCCCCGCATCAGCAGCAGCACGAAGGGGTCCTGGTCCAGCAGCCTGGCGACCTGGTAGCAGAGAGCCGCGGTGTGTCCGCAGTGGTCCCAGGCGCCGCAGTCGCACTCCGGCTCCAAGTCGCCCAAGCCCGGCAGCAGATCGATGCCCGCCGCACCGGCGTCCTCCACCAGATGCGGAGGCATGTCGCGGTCCAGCAGCGCCGCCACATGCCCGGACCGCTCGATCGCCATGTCGACAAAGCGGTCCCATTGGGTGTCGGAGAGCCGTTCCAGCAACACGTCGGCCCGATGCGCCGTACGGTCCCGGTCCTGGACGACGGCGGTGATGCGACCGGGCCGCACCGAGACCGCGCCGACCGCTCCCGCGCGCGCGAGGCGCCGGCCCGTCTTCACCTGGGCCGTGTCCATCGCCGCGTCCTCCAGTGCCTTGAGCCAGGCCCGGCCCCACCAGGTCTGCGCGAACCCACGTCCCTGTGCGGGCGGCAGAGCGACGAACGTCCGCTCCTCGTCATCGTCGTACCGGGTCATCGTGTATCCCCTCGCAGCTCGACCAGTTCGGCCAGTTCCGCGTCCGTCAGTTCCGTGAGCGCCGTCTCACCCGCGCCCAGAACCGCCTCGGCGAGTTCCTTCTTGCGGTGCAACAGCGCGGCGATGCGGTCCTCGACGGTTCCCTCCGTGATCATCCGGTGCACCTGGACGGGCTTGGTCTGGCCGATGCGGTAGGCGCGGTCCGTGGCCTGTGCCTCGACTGCCGGGTTCCACCAGCGGTCGTAGTGCACGACGTGCTCCGCGCGCGTGAGGTTCAGGCCGGTGCCGGCCGCCTTCAGGGACAGCAGGAAGACCGGGACCTCGCCGTCCTGGAATCGCCGTACCAGCGACTCCCGTGCGGCGACGGGCGTGCCGCCGTGAAGGAACAGCGACGGCACACCCCGCGCGGCCAGATGCTGTTCGAGGAGCCGCGCCATCTGCACGTACTGGGTGAAGACCAGCACGCTCGCCTCCTCGGCGAGGATCGTGTCGAGCAGTTCGTCCAGCAGCTCGAGCTTCCCGGAGCGGCCGGTGATCTTCGGCCGGTCCTCCTTGAGGAACTGGGCCGGGTGGTTGCAGATCTGTTTGAGGCTGGTCAGCAGCTTCACGATCATGCCGCGCCGCGCCATGTGGCCGGCCCCGGCGATCTCGGCGAGCGCCTCGCGCACCACCGCCTCGTACAGGCCCGCCTGCTCCGGGGTCAGCGCCACGGGACGGTCGGTCTCGGTCTTGGGCGGAAGCTCCGGGGCGATGCCGGGATCCGATTTGCGGCGCCGCAGCAGGAAGGGCCGTACGAGCCGGGCCAGTCGCTCTGCCGCCGCCGGGTCCTGCCCGCCCTCGACGGCCTGGGCGTACTGGCGGCGGAAGGCGCCGAGGCGGCCCAGCAGTCCCGGGGTGGCCCAGTCGAGGAGGGCCCAGAGTTCCGAGAGGTTGTTCTCCACCGGTGTGCCGGTGAGCGCCACGCGCGCGCGTGCGCCGATGGATCGCAGTTGCCGCGCGGTCTCCGAGTACGGGTTCTTCACGTGCTGGGCCTCGTCCGCCACGACCATGCCCCACGGCACGGCCGACAGCCGGTCGGTGTCCAGGCGCATGGTGCCGTAGGTGGTCAGCACGAACTCGCCGTCCGCCAGGCCGTCCAGACCGCGCCGGGGGCCATGGAAGCGGCGCACCGGCGTGCCCGGCGCGAACCGTTCGATCTCGCGCTGCCAGTTGCCCATCAGGGAGGTCGGGCAGACCACCAGGGTGGGACCCGCGGCGTCCTCGTCCGTCTGCCGGTGCAGATGCAGGGCGATCAGTGTGATCGTCTTGCCGAGCCCCATGTCGTCGGCGAGGCAGCAGCCCAGTCCCAAGGACGTCATCCGCACCAGCCAGTCGAGACCGCGCCGCTGGTAGTCGCGGAGCGTGGCGTCGAGGGCGGCGGGCTGCGCCACCGTCTCCTGCGACTCGGGATCCGTGAGGCGCTCCCGCAGGGTCGCCAGCCACCCCGTGGGGCGCACCACCACGCGGTGTCCGTCCACTTCCGCCGAGCCCGTCAGGGCGGCGGCGAGCGCGTCGACCGGCGTGACCTTGTGGTCCTGCCGGGCGCGGGCGCGGTGGGCCTCCGCGGGGTCGACCAGCACCCACTGGTCGTGCAGCCGTACGACGGGGCGGTCGGCCTCGGCGAGCCGGTCCAGCTCCTCGCGCGTGAGGCCGTGGCCGCCCACGGCGAACGTCCAGTTGAAGGCGAGCAGCGCGTCGGCGGACAGGAACGACGGCCCGGCCCCCGACGCGGCCGCACGGCCGGCCGGGCCCTCGTCGGGCGGTCCGACCTCGGCGTGCTCGGTCAGCCCGCGGGCCAGGTCCCGGGGCCAGTGCACGTCGACCCCGGCCCCGGCGAGCGCCCGGGAACCGGCTCCGAGAAGCTCGGTGATCTCCTCGTCGGTGAGTTCGACGGAGTCCGGTACGGCCGCCGAGAGAAGAGGCGTGAGGGAGGGCCAGGCCCGCGCCGCCCGGCGCAGGGAGAGCAGGGCGTCCATCCGCGCGCGCGTCCCGAACGCGTCGCCCACGGTGCCGGCCCACACCTGGGCGGTGTCCGCGACGAGCGCGGGGTCGCTGACGCTGTGCACCTGCGGGACCACCCGGAACGTCGGCCGTGCATCAGGGGAAGCCGACGCCTGCAGCCCGCTCACTTCGACGCGCAGGGACAACCGCACGCCCGCGTCGTGACCCGCGGCGATGTCCAGGGCCCAAGCCCGCAGATCGGCCTGCCGCCGGGGCTCCTCCGAGGCATAGGCGGGCCCGGCCGTCAGGAGTCCGGCCGCGGGGGAGCGGGGCAGTGTGTCCGCGACGGCGTCCAGGAAGAGCCGCACCATGCGTTCGGGGTCGGGCAGTCGCAGGGGATCGCTGCCGTCCACCGGGGCCGCGTGCGCCTCGGGCGGCATGGCCGCGGCGAGGTGGCGAATGCGCTCGGTCCCCTCTGCGTCCAGTGGGCCCACGTGCCAGACGTCGTGATCGGTCGCGGACAGTCCGGGGAGCAGCAGTCCGCGCGCGAGGAAGTGGAGGGCCTCGACCGCGACCGCGCCCCAGAAGACCGACGCCCGGTGGCTGTCGGCGGCGGCACGCGCGCGTGTGAGCACGGGCAGGGCGGCACGTACCGGCATCAGTACCGTCGGCACGGTCACCTCGGCCACGCCGTCCCCGTCGGGCACTACGACCGTCAGGTTTCCCGGGGTGCCCGACGGGGGCGTGCCGGGAGCTTCGCCGTCGGGCAGCCAGAAGGCGACCGTGCCCGTGCGGTCCGGGTCTCCGGGGAGAAATGTGGCACAGCAGCCGGCGAGTGCGGTGATCTCGGACGGGGTGGGGAAAGCTTTCTGTGCGGCGATGGCGATTCCTCAAATTTGATCAGTTGGGATGCGGCGGCCGATGGTACCCGGCCGATACGGATTCAGGTAGTGATCAATGTGTGGCCTGGGTCACTCTTCGAGTGGGGAAGGGCCGCTCCGGTGTCTCCGGAACCGGCCGCCGACGAGCGCTCGGCCGACGAGCACTCAGGGGTCTCCAGGGTTGGCTCTCAGGGTGTTCTCAGGGTCGGGGCACGGAACTG
Organism: Streptomyces sp. NRRL F-5650; assembly: GCF_000721365.1. Classification (NCBI taxonomy): domain Bacteria; kingdom Bacillati; phylum Actinomycetota; class Actinomycetes; order Kitasatosporales; family Streptomycetaceae; genus Streptomyces; species Streptomyces sp. NRRL F-5650. The sequence goes on from NZ_JOGV01000001.1 coordinate 248,524, forward strand.
CCGGGAGCGCGAACCCGTTTTCCGGACAGAGAGCGGCAGCAGCCGTGAAGGAGGCGACACCATGTCGAACAACGCCAAGGTCGCAGCAGGGGGAGTGGCGGTCGGGCTCATCCTGCTGATCTGGCTGCCCTGGTGGGCGGCCCTGTTGATAGTTCTGGGGGTTCCGGCCGCCGCCTACCTCGCCCTGGACCCCTCGCAGCGGCGCAGGCTGCGCCGTGTCTCGCGCAGGGAGATAGGCCGTTGAGGCACTGACGCCGCGCCTGCCCGCTCGGAGCGCCGGAGGGTGGCGTCCGCAAGACCCCGGGCCAGAAGCCGACACGGGGAAGCTGAGCGGGCCGTCCCCGCTCAGCTCGGCCTCACGGCCATCTTGTCGAGGGCGGCCAGGAGCCCGGGCAGCGACGGTCCACGGCCCACGGGCAGCACCTCGCCGGGCTCCTCGTCGAGCAGGATGAACGCGATGTCGTCGGTCCTGGCGACGAGCGACCAGCCGGGGCCATCCGCGCGCAGCGTCCGCGCGTCCCCCGGCGCGAACGACGACCGTACCCGGCCGAGCGGCGGCGGCGTGTCGACGTAGGCGCGGGCCTCCGCGAGAACCCGTCGGACGCCCGCGTGTCCGGAGCCCCCCGCGCCCTTGTGCTCGTCCGTGGCCGTGGCCGTGGCCGTGGCTGCGGCTCCGTCCGTGACGTCGGCCTGCGGAGCTTCGCCGGTGCTCGCGTCACCTTCCACACTGCCGTCGGGGGCGCCGGCTGACGAACCGGTGTCTCCGTCGGACGTGGGGAACTCCGCGTCGTCGATCTGCTCCCGCCACTGCGCCCACTGCAGGGCGATCTCGTCGGCCCCCAGTCGCCGCTGGGCCGGGCCCCAGACGGTGGTGTCCGGCGGACGCAGCGCGGGCTGATCGGCGGACTCGGGCGCCGGGTCGTGCGGCACGGGCACGCCGGGTGCCGCCACCGCGACCGCGAGGGGCCAGCCGGGCAGCGCGGTGACGACCGAGCGCTCGTCCGGGGACAGGTCGTACTCCATCCCGCAGTCCCAGGACGCCACGGCGACCGCGACCAGCGAGACATCGTCGACGACGACGGTCCACCGGGCGCCGTCCCCGTCCTGACCGAGCACCAGGCCGTAGCCGTCGGCCAGCGGCGGGAGACCGAGCGCGGCGCACGCCTCCGGGTAGTCGTCGCCGAGCACACTCGGGAACTTCGCCGGCGTCAGCAGTACCGCCGTGAGTACGTAGAGCGCATCGTCCGCGGCGGCGACGGTGTCCTCGTCCGTCCCGGCCATCCCAGCCTCCCCATCGGTTCGTCCAACGGCGGGCAACCCTAGTGCGCCCGCGAAGCCCTTGTCACGACTCCCAGACGCACGCGAGCTGCAGCTTTCCGGTTGGGACAGGGGCGAAACGACCACACGGCGCCGGGCAGTGGGGTCCGGTCGTCCGCCGCCTCGCCTGCCCCTGCCTGTGGGTGTATGTCAGGCTACTCAACGTAGAGTTGGAGCCCCGACGGCAGAAGGGGCGGCCATGGTGCGGCGCTTCGACCTACTGGCACGGATCCGGGACATGGATCCCTACGAGAACGCCTCCGAGATCTATCGGCTGTCCTCGGCGTACGAGTTCCCCTGGGACTTCGCCCGAGCCCTGGAACTGGCGCTCTACCGCACCTACGCCGTGCCGAGCATCGGCCGGCTGCTCGCCGAGACGGCCGAGTTCACCGAAAGACCGCAGAAGAGGTACGACGACACGGCGCTGCTGCTCGACGCAGTGGTCGAGCACGGCTTCGACAGCGAGCAGGGCCGCACGGCGATCCGGCGCATCAACCGGATGCACCGCAGCTACGACATCAGCAACGACGACATGCGCTATGTCCTGTGCACGTTCGTCGTGGTTCCCAAACGCTGGATCGACGCCTACGGGTGGCGCCGGATGTCGCGCCACGAGACGGTCGCCTCGGCCGTCCACTACCGCACACTGGGACGGCACATGGGCATCAAGGACATCCCCGGCTCCTACGAGGAGTTCGAAGCCTGCCTCGACGCCTACGAGGAGGCCCACTTCGCCTGGGACGAGGGCGGGCGCCGCGTCTCCGACGCCACGCTGGACCTCATGGCCTCCTGGTATCCGCGCCCGCTCGCGCCGTTTCTGCGTGCCGGGACGCTCGCCCTGCTCGACGAACCCCTCCTGCGCGCCTTCGGCTACGCCCCGCCGAGCCCGGCCACCCGTGCGCTCGTGCGCCGCGCGGTCAGGCTGCGCGGGCGCGCGGTCCGTCTGCTGCCGCCGAGGAATGCTCCGCACCACGCCCGTCAGAACAGGGAGATCAAGGGCTATCCGAACGGCTACCGGCTCGCGGAACTGGGCACCCACCCGGTCCCCGGCGTCCGTGGCTGCCCGGTCCGCCACATCGACACGTAGGAGGACTGGGGGAAAACGGGCGGGAGGCCGGGAGAGCCCGACGCACTCGCCGCGGCCGCGTGGAACGAGGGCCGCTCATTCCGTGCGGACCGCCAGGGCCAGGAACCGAACGTCCTCGTCGGTGTACGCCGTCATGTCCCACCCGGAACCGGCCAGCAGCGGACGGAGATTGGACTCGGCTCGCAGGTCGTCCGGAGTGAGCTGCCGGCCCTGCCGGGCCGCGAGCGCAGCCCGCCCGACGGGGTGGAAGAGTGCCAGCACACCACCGGGACGTACGACGCGCGCGAGCTCGCGCAGATTCCCGGCGGGGTCGGGCAGGTGCGCGACGAGCCCCGCCGCGAACACCGCGTCGAGCGACCGCGAGCGCAGTGGCAGTGCGGCCACGTCGGTCAGCAGCAGCCGCCCCTCACGGTCCCTTCCGGCCCGTACGGCGGCCTCGAGCATCGCGGGTGTCAGATCGGCGCCGACGACCAGCCCCGACCGCCCCACGGCCGCACGCAACGGGGGCAGGGCGCGCCCGGTGCCGCATCCGGCGTCGAGTACCCGGTCACCCTCCCGAAGCCCCAGTTCGGCGACCGCGGCCGCGTAGGCCGGTCCGTCGTCGGGGAACCGGCGGTCCCAGTCGGCGGCCCGGGAGCCGAAGAATTCCTGGACGTGTGTGTGGTCGTCGTTCATGCTTCGCATGATCCCCCGGAGCTCCTGGAAGATGCGGCAGCGCGCCTGCTCGAGCGTGACGCGATCGTTCCAGCACCCCTCTGTGTCAGATAGCAGCACCTTTCGAAACGCGCCCCCGCTGTGGCGCCCGCTCCCGGACTACCGTCCCGGGGTCATGGGACACCTGGACCACGCCGCCCTGGGGTGGCTGACCCCCGCGGCACGGGCATCCGGACGATGCACTTCGTCGCCGTGCTGGGCTTCGGCGTCTGCGGCACCGACATCCGCCACGACGTACCGCTCGTCCTCGTGAGCCTGCTCGTCGCCCTACTCGTCGTCTGCGCCGGTGTCTTCGCCGCCGTATCCGACGGCGACCGTTCATCTTCCCCCTCGCCGTCGGCCTCGGGTCCTACCCCACAGTCGGTCGCCGAACTCGCCGCCGAAGCGGATCTTCCCGTGGACGTCGTCAGGGTGCTCCTCGGCGACCTGGTGGAACTGCGGTTGCGTGAGCGTCAGCCGTCCCGCCCGGCCCGCGCGGTTGCCCGACGAACGGATCCTGCGCGACGTGATCGACGGACCGCGCGCTCTGTAGGAGAGGCGGAGACAAGACGACCGGCAGGCACGTGCACGACCACCCGCACCGAGAGAAGTGATCGATGGTCTCCGAACACTCCGGCGCCACGGATGGCGACACGGCCGCACTGGCGTTGAAGATCGTGGTCGCCGGTGGTTTCGGCGTGGGCAAGACCACCCTCGTGGGCACGGTCAGCGAGGTCAGGCCGCTGCGTACGGAGGAGACGTTCAGCGAGGCCGGACGGCTGGTCGTCCTCGCGGACACCCGGCGCCTGGCGGACTGCTTCCCCGCGGTGGACTACATCGAGCACCGGCACATCCCGTTCGTGGGTGGCCGTGAACTGCTTCACGGGAGCACGCCGCCACGACGCCCCCAGCGTCCTGCGCGACCTCGACCTCGACCCGTGGACTCCGGTGTTGCTGTGCGACGCCCGGGACCGGGACTCCGGCAAGAGGTGCTGATCCGGCTCGTCGAGTACGCCGGGCGGGTGCACGCCGCCCGGCTCCTCGACTCCGTGCGCCGACCGGGGCGCGGTGCGGCCGGTGGAGGGGCCCTCAGTCCGCCACCGCCTTCTGGGCCAGGATCTTGTCCACGGCGACACGGACGAGAAGCTCGCCCGGGACGCCGTTGCGTGCCCCGAACTCCTCGGCGCGTTCCTCGCCCATGTACCGGGCGCCGATGCGCGCGGCCCAGTGCCGCAGCTCACCGAGGTCCTCCGAAATCCGCGCACGCCCTTGGAGCACCACGAAATCGAAGGGCGGCCGGTCGTCGTCCACGCACAGGGCGACGCGGCCGTCACGGACGAGATTGCGCCCCTTCACGGTGTCCTTGCCTGTGTTGAACACCAACTCGTCCCCGTCCAGCAGGAACCAGACGGGCGCCACGTGCGGGCTGCCGTCGGCCCGAACGGTGGACAGTTTGCCGGTGCGGGTGCCGTCCGAGACGAACGCCCGCCATTCCTCATCGGTCATCTTCTGTGCCATGTCCCCATCCTCCTTGCCCGCAGCTCGGGCGTGGTGAAGGCTGGCGGACGGATCCCCCGGCCAGGGGGAGGCAACGCGTACGGGGCGACACGGGGAGATATCGGACGATGGTGGAGAAGCAGGGACTTGGCTGGCTGCTCGACGACCTGACCGCGCGTGTCGAACACGTGCGGCACGCGTTGGTCCTGTCCAACGACGGGTTGGTGACCGGAGCGAGTACGGGTCTGCGACGCGAGGACGCCGAGCACCTCGCCGCCGTCTCGTCCGGGCTGCACAGCCTGGCCAAGGGGTCGGGTCGCCACTTCGGCGCCGGCGGGGTACGGCAGACGATGGTCGAGTTCGACGACGCCGTGCTGTTCGTCACCGCGGCGGGCTCGGGGAGCTGCCTGTGCGTGCTCAGCGGGGCGGAGGCCGACATCGGACAGATCGCGTACGAGATGACCCTCCTCGTGAATCGGGTGGGCGAACACCTCGACGTCGATGCGCGGCAGCCGGGACGCATATCATCTACAGATTTCTGACCTGAGCTTTCATTGGATTTTTGGGTCAGGACGCGAGGTTGTCCACAGGTCTGACACGGAGATGGCCCTCGTGGCTACGGTTTTGTCTCAGCAGGCGCGAACGGCGTCCTGCACCACGCACTCCACGGGGGAGACGAACCATGAACGGCAACACCGTCACGCACCGGACCGGGGCAGCCGCCGAGCGGATCGGCGCCCCTCGCGGCGCATGTGTCGCGCCCAGTCGCGCGGCACGGGAACTGGGTCTCAAGCGAAGCGAACTCGACCTCGCGGTGCACCTCGGCCGTATCCGCACGGTGCCCGACGACGGGGGAGGCGGGCCGCGCGTCCCCCGCGAAGAGATCGACCGGATCCGGGCGGCGAAGGGCTTTCCCGAAGAGCTTCGGTCCAGTGTCCGGGCCGTCGGTACCACGGAGGGCGCGGCCCTCATGGACGTGACCGGCGCCCGGTTCACCCGCCTGGCACGGCTGGGGCTGCTGGTGCCGGTGCGCTTCTACGTCAACCGGTACCGCGCCGTCGTTTGGCTGTATCTCGCCGAGGAACTAAGGCGGTTCGCGGCCGACGAGCGCAACGCTCCCCTCCTGGAGGGCCGTACACCCGAAGCCCTCCGGGACCAACTGGGGGAGGGGCTGGACCTGCGGCCCCGCAACTGGCGGGGACGGCACCTGGGCTTCCTGCTCCGGCAGTCGGCCGACGACCCCTGGGCCAGGGCCGCGGCCGTGGCGTCGCTGCTCGACGCCGCCGAGGTCGAGGACATCGTCACCGACCCCGGCGAGCGCGCTCATCTGCTCATGGTCCGGCCCGCACCGGTGACACACGGATCTCCGGGTTCCCCGGCCGCACTGCTCGCCGAGGAGATCGTGACGGCCGCCGACCGGGACGAGATCGACTGGCTCCGCTCAGACCTGGCGGACGCGATGGAAGCGGCGCGCCGGCACTGTCCGTCCCCTCGCCCGCCCCTGCCCACCGTGCCGGTCCGGGCCGCCCTCGACGAGCGGGAGCGGGAGCGATCCGGACGGCTCACCGGCCTGTTGGGCCGACTGTGGCGCAGGGACGACTGACCCACCGCGGAGGCCGATGCCCTACAGGGGACCGGCCTACAGGGACCGGAAGAGTCCCTCCTGGACGACAGACACCAGCATCCGTCCGTCCTTGTCGTAGATACGTCCCCGGGCCAGTCCGCGCCCACCGGTGGCGATCGGCGACTCCTGGTCGTACAGGAACCACTCGTCCGCCCGGAACGGCCGGTGGAACCACATGGCGTGATCCAGCGACGCCATGTCGAATCCCCTGGGACCCCACAGCGGCTCCACCGGGATGCGCACGGCGTCCAGCAGCGTCATGTCGCTGGCGTAGGTCAGGGCGCAGGTGTGCACGAGCGGATCGTCGCCCAGCGGCCCGACCGCGCGCATCCACACGGCGCTGCGGGGCTCGGCCCCCTCGACCTCCTCGGCACTCCAGCGCAGCCGGTCGACGTACCTGATGTCGAAGGGCTGACGGCGTGCCATCCGCTCGAACTGCTCCGGCAGCCCGCCCAGGTGCTCCCGCACCTCCTCGGCGACCGTCGGCAGGGACTCGGGATCCGGGACCTTGCGGGCAGGCGGCAACTGGTGCTCGAAACTCCCCTGTTCAGGCTTGTGAAAGGAGGCGGTGAGCGTGAAGATCGTGCGCCCCTGCTGCACGGCGGTGACTCGGCGGGTCGTGAACGAGCGCCCGTCCCGGTCCCGTTCGACCTGGTACACGATCGGCACTCCGGGGCGGCCGGGACGCAGGAAGTACGCGTGCAGCGAGTGCACCGGGCGGTCGCCGTCGGTGGTGCGGCCCGCGGCGACCAGCGCCTGGCCGGCCACCTGGCCGCCGAAGACCCGCTGCAGCGACTCCTCGGGACTGCGGCCACGGAAGATGTTGACCTCGATCTGCTCCAGGTCGAGCAGGGCTACGAGGCTCTCGGCCGGATTCGTCATCGGTGGGATTCTCCTGTGCTCACAACTGGCCGACATCGGTGACGCGGACGACCGCACGGCCCTCCGCGTCGGAGGCGGTGAGGTCGACCTCCGCACTGATGCCCCAGTCGTGGTCGTCGTTCGGGTCGTCGAAGATCTGCCGCACGCGCCACAGTCCGTTCTGCGGCTCCTCCTCGATGATGAGCAGCTTCGGACCGCGGGCGTCCGGGCCGGTGCCGAGGTCGTCGTACTCGTCCCAGTAGCTGTCCATCGCCTCGCCCCAGGCATCGGCGTCCCAGCCGGCATCGGCGTCCATCTCGCCCAGCTCGTCGACCTGGTCGAGAGCGGCGAGCTCCACACGGCGGAACATGGCGTTGCGGACCAGGACACGGAAGGCACGCGCGTTGGCGGTGACCGGCCGCACCTGGTCGGCCTTCTCCTGGGCCTCTTCGGCGGTCATCTCCTCCGGGTTGGCGAGCTGCTCCCACTCGTCGAGGAGGCTGGAGTCGACCTGGCGCACCATCTCGCCGAGCCATTCGATCAGGTCCTGGAGGTCCTCGGACTTCAGGTCGTCCGGGACGGTGTGGTCGAGGGCCTTGTAGGCACTGGCCAGGTAGCGCAGCACGATGCCCTCGGTGCGGGCGAGCTCGTAGTGGGAGACCAGCTCCGTGAAGGTCAGGGCGCGTTCGTACATGTCGCGGATGACCGACTTCGGGGACAGCGGGTGGTCCCCGACCCAGGGGTGGCTCCTGCGGTAGGTGTCGTAGGCGTGGAAGAGCAGCTCCTCCAGGGGCTTCGGGTACGTGATGTCCTGGAGCCGCTCCATGCGCTCCTCGTACTCGACGCCGTCCGCCTTCATCGCGGCCACGGCCTCGCCGCGGGCCTTGTTCTGCTGGGCGGCGAGAATCTGCCGCGGATCGTCCAGCGTGGACTCCACGACCGACACCATGTCCAGCGCGTACGACGGCGACTCCGGATCCAGCAGTTCGAAGGCGGCCAGCGCGAACGTGGACAGCGGCTGGTTGAGCGCGAAGTCCTGCTGCAGATCCACCGTGAGACGCACGATGCGCCCGTCGGCGTCCGGTTGGTCGAGCTTCTCGACGATGCCGCCGTCCAGCAGCGAGCGGTAGATGGCGATCGCCCGCCGGATGTGCCTGAGCTGCTGCTTGCGCGGCTCGTGGTTGTCCTCCAGCAGGTGCCGCATCGCGGAGAAGGCGTCGCCGGGGCGGGCGATCACCGACAGCAGCATGGTGTGCGTCACCCGGAAGCGGGAGGTCAGCGGCTCCGGCTGGGAGCCGATCAGCTTCTCGAACGTACTCTCCGACCAGGCAACGAAGCCCTCGGGAGCCTTCTTCCGGACGACCTTCCGCCGCTTCTTCGGGTCGTCCCCGGCCTTGGCGAGCGCCTTCTCGTTCTCGACGACGTGCTCCGGTGCCTGGGCGACGACGAAGCCTTCCGTGTCGAACCCGGCGCGCCCGGCCCGGCCGGCGATCTGGTGGAACTCCCGTGCCCTCAGGGTGCGGACCCGGGTGCCGTCGTACTTCGTCAGCGCCGTGAACAGGACAGTGCGGATCGGGACGTTGACACCCACACCGAGCGTGTCCGTTCCGCAGATCACCTTCAGCAGGCCGGCCTGCGCGAGCTTCTCCACCAGCCGCCGGTACTTGGGCAGCATGCCGGCGTGGTGGACCCCGATGCCGTGCCGCACGTAACGGGAGAGGTTGCGGCCGAACTTGGTGGTGAAGCGGAAGTTGCCGATCAACTCGGCGATCCGCTCCTTCTCCTCCCGCGTACACATGTTGATGCTCATCAGCGCCTGCGCCCGCTCCACGGCCTGCGCCTGGGTGAAGTGCACGATGTACACGGGAGCCTGCCGGGCCGACAGCAGGTCGGTGAGCGTCTCGGTGAGCGGCGTGTAGCGGAACTCGTAGGAGAGCGGCACGGGGCGGGTGGCCGAGCGGACCACCGCCGTGGGCCGGTTGGTGCGGCGCGTGAGGTCCTTCTCGAAGAAGGAGACGTCACCGAGGGTCGCGGACATCAGGACGAACTGGGCCTGCGGCAGTTCCAGCAGGGGAATCTGCCAGGCCCAGCCGCGGTCCGGCTCGGCGTAGAAGTGGAACTCGTCCATGACGACCTGGCCGATGTCCGCGTGCTTGCCGTCACGCAGCGCGATCGACGCCAGGACCTCGGCGGTGCAGCAGATGACGGGGGCATCGGAGTTCACGGAGGCGTCGCCGGTCAGCATGCCCACGTTCTCGGTGCCGAAGATCTTGCACAGCTCGAAGAACTTCTCCGACACCAGTGCCTTGATCGGAGCCGTGTAGAAGGTGACCTCGTCCCGGGCCAGGGCGGCGAAGTGCGCGCCCGCAGCGATCATGCTCTTGCCGGAGCCGGTGGGTGTCGACACGATCACGTTCGCGCCGGAGACCACCTCGATCAGCGCCTCCTCCTGGTGGGGGTAGAGCGTGAGACCGCGTTCCTGGGCCCACGCCTCGAAGGCTTCGTACAGGGCGTCGGGGTCGGCGGTTCGCGGCAGATGATCGATGAGGGTCACGCCTCCATCTTGCCTGCCCCGGAGCGCGATGGGGGAATCGGCTGTCCAGGCGAAGATCACGAACGCTACGCTGGGTCGCCGACGAGGCAACAGCGGATCCGGACAACTGCACAGCGGCACAAGAGGAATGGGGCGGGCAACGGCGATGATGGGACCAGCACACTCACTGTCGGGCGCCGCGGCGTGGCTCGGCGTCGGAGCGGCGACCGCCGCCGCGGGACACCCCATGCCCTGGCCGGTGCTGCTCGCCGGAGCGCTGATCTGCGCCGGGGCGGCGCTCGCTCCGGACCTCGACCACAAGGCGGCCACCATTTCCCGGGCCTTCGGACCGGTTTCGCGGGGGCTGTGCGAGATCGTCGACAAGCTGTCCGCCGCCGTCTACAAGGCCACCAGGAAGCGGGGCGACCCACGCCGCTCCGGCGGACACCGCACGCTGACCCACACCTGGCTGTGGGCGGTCCTGATCGGCGGGGGGACCTCGGCGCTGGCGATCATCGGCGGTCGCTGGGCGGTCCTTGCCATCCTCTTCGTGCACATGGTGCTGGCCATCGAAGGCCTGCTCTGGCGGGCCACCCGCGGCTCCAGCAGCGACGTGCTGGTGTGGCTGCTGGCCGGGACCAGCGCGTGGATCATCGCCGGGATCCTGGACAAACCGGACGGTGGGGCGGACTGGCTGTTCACCGCACCGGGCCAGGAGTACCTGTGGCTGGGACTGCCGATCGTCCTCGGCGCACTGGTGCACGACATCGGGGACGCGCTGACCGTCTCCGGCTGCCCGATACTCTGGCCGATACCCGTGGGCCGCAAGCGCTGGTACCCCATCGGTCCGCCGAAGGCCATGCGGTTCCGGGCGGGCAGCTGGGTGGAGCTGAAGGTGCTGATGCCGGCATTCATGCTGCTCGGCGGGGTGGGCGGCGCGGCGGCTCTCAACTTCATCTGAAGCGTCCGGGCGACATGGGCCCGGCCGGCTCAGCCGGCCTCCCCGGAACCCGGCCCCTCGCCCGCTCCGTAGCGCCGCTCGAAGCGTGCGACGCGTCCCTCCGAGTCCACCGTTCGGGCCTTGCCCGTGTAGAAGGGGTGGCTCTCCGAGGAGATCTCCACATCCACCACGGGGTAGGTCTCGCCGTCGTCCCAGGCGATGGTCTGGTCGCTGGTCGCGGTCGACCGGGTGAGGAACGCGTACCCGGCACTGCGGTCACGGAAGACGACGGGCCGGTAGTCGGGGTGCTTGTCCTGCTGCATGGCTGCTCCTCGTACGGTGGGGATCATCGGGGCGACGACACGGGCCCGCCGTCGCCCGGGGTGGCGTCAGCCCGGCAGGGAGTCCTCGTCGACCACGTGCACGGCGGCTTCCTCGGCGGAGGCGGCCGCGCCGTCAATGCCCACGTCCATGGCCACGAGCGCCGGCTCCTCGTCCTCGTGCGCCCCTTCGTCGGGCGCCACGAGCCGGCCGGACCGGTCCGCGCCGACCTCGTCGTCCAGCAGCTCACCGTCGGTGCCGTCGGAGTCACCGATTCCGTCGCCGTCGGGCGCGGTCTCGTCCGGGCGCTCCTCGGCGAGCCGCTGGTCCAGCGTCTCACCACGGCGGCGTTCCGCCGCTGTCACACCGGTGTGCTCCACCGCCCAGGGACGCTCGGGCGGGGACCAGCCCCGGTCGAGCGGATCGTCGACGCCGTCCTCCTCGAGGGTGTCCTCGCCGTCGAGCAGACCGGTGTCCTCCCGCTGCTCGGATCCGTCGGGCTGGTAGACGTCATCTCCCCATCCGTCGACGCTGTTCACGGGTACCTCCAGGGGGTGGGGACCGGCCCCTTCTCACCGTGGACCGCGGCGGGTCGCCGCTGCACGGGGCACAGGAATCACCCGTCGCGGAACCGTAGGGTTCCGGGGCCTGCCTCGGGCCGGTGCCTGTCTCCAGCCTTCCACTCCCGTTCGGGACCGCGCAACGGCACGGACCCCGCCGGGGTACCGCAGGGCCCTGCTCCGCGGTCGTGCCGGACCGACCGGCTCGTGGCGGACCGGCCGGCATCGGTGACGTGCCGGATCCCCGTGCGTCGCCCGGTCCCGCACCGGGCGACGATGCCGGGTCCCGGGCGACGCCACCGTCCGACGCGTCCCGCGGCACCGCCGCCCGCCCGGCCCGGTACGGGTCCGGTTCACCCGGCCCGGCTCGCGCCCGGTCGGCTCCGGCCGGGCGCCGACCCCGTCCCGGTCACCCCTCCCGGAGCCGGCCCGGCCGGCCCGGCTCCGGGAGGCGTGACACGGCTATCCGTGCCAGGACCGCCACAGCGCCGCGTAGGCGCCGTCGGCCGCGACGAGTTCGTCGTGGCTGCCCAGCTCGCTGATCCGGCCGTCCTCGACCACGGCGATGACGTCCGCGTCGTGGGCGGTGTGAAGGCGGTGGGCGATCGCGATCACCGTGCGGCCGTCCAGGACACGGGCCAGGGACCGTTCGAGGTGGCGGGCGGCCCGGGGATCGAGCAGCGACGTCGCCTCGTCCAGCACCAGCGTGTGCGGATCGGCCAGTACCAGACGGGCCAGCGCGATCTGCTGGGCCTGCGCCGGGGTGAGCGCGAAGCCGCCCGAACCGACCTCGGTGTCCAGGCCCTCGTCGAGTCCGCGGGCCCACTCGTCCGCGTCGACCGCCCCCAGCGCCGCCCACAGCTCGGCGTCGGCGGCGCCAGTCCTGGCGAGACGGAGGTTGTCGCGCAGGGAGCCCACGAAGACGTGGTGCTCCTGGTTGACCAGCGCGACGTGGGAGCGGACCCGCTCGGCGGACATCCGGGAGAGCTCCGCGCCGCCGAGCGTGATCCGGCCCTCACGCGGACCGTAGATGCCCGCCAGCAGCCTGCCCAGCGTGGACTTGCCGGCCCCCGAGGGGCCGACGAGCGCCAGCCTGGTGCCGGGGGCGACTTCCAGGGACACCTTGCGCAGGACGTCGACGCCCTCCAGGTAGCCGAAGTGGACCCGGTCGGCATGCACGTGCCGTCCGTCGGGGGACAGCGCGGCGTCACCGGCCTCCGGCTCGATCTCCCGCACGCCCACCAGCCGGGCCAGCGACACCTGCGCCACCTGCAGTTCGTCGTACCAGCGCAGAATGATGCCGACCGGGTCGACGAGCATCTGCGCGATCAGGGCCGCAGTGGTGAGCTGACCGACCCCGATCCAGCCCTGGAGGACGAAGACACCGCCGATGAGCAGGACGGAGGCGAGCACGGTCACATGGGTGACGTTGATGACCGGGAACAGCACCGACCGCAGCCAGAGGGTGTAGCGCTCCCAGGCCGTCCACTCCCTGATCCGGCGCTCCGACAGTTCGATGCGGCGGGTGTCGAGGCGGTGGGACTCGACGGTGCGCCCGGCGTCCACCGTCTCGGCGAGCGCGGCGGCCACCGCGGCGTACCCGGCGGCCTCCGAGCGGTAGGCGGCCGGTGCCCTGCGGAAGTACCAGCGGCAGCCGATCACCAGCAGCGGCACCGCGATCAGCACCGCGGGTGCCAGCGGGGGCGCCGTGACCACCAGCCCGGCGAGCAGCAGCACCACCCAGACGGCACCGATCGCGAGCTGCGGCACGGCTTCGCGCATGGCGTTGGCGAGCCGGTCGATGTCCGTGGTGATCCGGGAGAGCAGGTCGCCCGTGCCGGCCCGCTCCAGCACGCCGGGCGGCAGCCCGACCGACCGCACGAGGAAGTCCTCGCGCAGATCGGCCAGCATCCGCTCGCCGAGCATGGCCCCCCGCAGCCGTACCTCGCGCACGAAGACGGCCTGGACGACGAGGGCGAGCACGAAGAGGGTGGCGGTGAGACCGAGACGCAGCTCGCGCGTGTCGTCCGAGACCCGTTCCACGAGCCCGCCCAGTAGATAGGGGCCCGCCATCGAGGCGATCACGGCGACGGTGTTGACGGTGACGAGGAAGAGGAACGCCCGACGGTGCCGGCGCACCAGTTCTCCCACGTAGGCGCGCACGGTCGGGCGGGTGCCGACGGGCAGGGTGCTCGCCGTCGTGGGAGCAGCCGGGTCGTAGGACGGGGGCGCGACGCCGATCATGCCGTTTCCTCGATCTCTTCCAGTCGGTGCAGTACGTCGTCGTCGCTCAGGGCGTCGTCACGGTCGTCGCCGCGACCGCCGTCGGTGAGGGACGTCGCGGGCCTGGTCCCGGCCGGTACGCCGTCGCCGTGCGCCGCGGTCTCCTCGTCGGTCTCACGCGTCACCACCGCCCGGTACCGGGGCTCGGTGTGCACCAGCTCCCGGTGGGAGCCGACCGCCACGACCTCGCCCTCGTGCAGGAAGACGATCCGGTCCGCGCGGTCCAGCAGCAGGGGGGACGAGGTGAACACCACCGTGGTGCGTCCCGCCCGCAGCGTTCGCAGGCCTTCCGCGATCCGTGCCTCGGTGTGCGAGTCGACGGCCGAGGTCGGTTCGTCCAGGACCAGCGCCTCCGGGTCCGTGATCAGGGACCGGGCCAGTGCCAGCCGCTGCCGCTGGCCGCCCGACAGCGACCGGCCCCGCTCGGTGATACGGGCGTCCATCGGGTCGTCGGAGTCCAGTGAGCCCTGCGCCAGGGCCGCCAGGACGTCACCGCACTGTGCGGCGGACAGCGCCTCGTCGGCCGTGACGGCACCGGAGGCGGGCACGTCCAGCAGTTCCCGGAGCGTGCCGGAGAGCAGCACCGGGTCCTTGTCCTGGACCAGAACGGCGGTGCGCGCGGACTTCAGCGGCAGCTCGTCCAGCGGCACCCCGCCCAGCAGGGCCGACGTGCCCTTCTCCGAGGGGTGCCCGCCGAGCCGTTCCGCCAGCCGTCCGGCCGCGTCGGGGTCGCCGCACACCACGGCGGTGAACCGGCCCGCCGGAGCCAGCAGACCGGTGGCCGGGTCGTACAGGTCCCCGGAGGGGATCTCGGCGGCGCGCGACCCCGTGGTGTCCGTGACGCGCTCCAGGGAGAGCACCCGCGCGGCCCGCTTGGCCGAGGGCCGGGAGAAGGAGTACGCCATGGCGATCTCCTCGAAGTGGCGCAGGGGGTAGGTGAGGATCATCACGGAGCTGTAGACCGCGACGAGTTCGCCGACCTCGATGCGGCCCTCGCGGGCCAGGTGGACGCCGTGCCAGACCACCGCGATCAGCAGCAGCCCCGGCAGCAGTACCTGGACGGCGGAGATCAGGGCCCACATGCGCGCGCTGCGCACGGCCGCGTGGCGCACTTCCTGGGAGGCGCTGCGGTAGCGGTCGAGGAAGAGTTCCTCACCGCCGATGCCGCGCAGCACGCGCAGTCCGGCGACGGTGTCGGAGGCGAGTTCGGTGGCACGGCCGGCCTTGTCACGCTGGACGTCGGCCCGCCGGGTGGCACGCGGCAGCAACGGCAGGACCGCGAGGGCCAGCACCGGCAGACCCACGACCACGACGACGCCGAGCGCCGGCTGGTAGACGACCAGGGCCACGCAGACCAGCACGATGGTGAACGCGGCCGCGGTGAAGCGGGAGACGGCCTCCACGAACCAGCCGATCTTCTCGACGTCCCCGGTGGACACGGCCACGACCTCACCGGCGGCGACCCGGCGGGTCAGCGCCGAGCCCAGCAAGGCGGTCTTGCGGGCCAGGAGTTGCTGGACGCGGGCCGCGGCGGTGATCCAGTTCGTGATGGCGGCGCGGTGCAGGAAGGTGTCACCGATCGCGTTGCCGGCACAGCACAGCACCATGAGACCGCCTGCGACGGCGAGCCGGGTGCCGGAGTGGTCGACCACCGCCTGGATGGCGAGGCCGACGCAGAAGGGCAGGGCGGAGACGGAGGCGAAGTGCAGCAGGCCCCAGGCCAGTGACTTGAGTTGGCCACCGAGCTGGTTGCGGAACAGCCACCACAGGAATCGGGGGCCCGAGCGTGCGTCCGGCACGCCCGGGTCGGGATACGGAAGGTCTTGGATCTGCATGACGTCCCAGTGGCTCGTGTCAGGAGGTGCCGCTGCCAGGCGGCGAAAAGAGGCTGCAAACCGTGACAGGTTCGCGTCGCCACCTGCCCAAAATCAAGCGGTTTTCCGCAGTGCGGCACGAATCCGGCTGTGGTGCGCGGCACGTCGTCCCCACGCGCCCGCCGCGCCCCGCCCGTGCCCCTCCGGGCCGCCCCACCCACGTTCGGCCGCCGGGGTCCTGACGGCATGTCCGCAGCGAGTGCGACCATGGACGGATGGCGAGTGGTGGCGTACGGCGTACGGCGGTCGCGATGGCGGCTCTCGGGTCCCTGCTGACGATGGCGGCGCTGTCCGCCTGCGGCGGCCCGTCGGAGCACGGGACGGACACCGGGGCGAGTGCGCCGCCCGGCGGGGCGGGCCCGGGCACCGCGTCGCCGGACCCGACCACGGTCCCCGGCGTCGGCGACCGGCTCCAGCGACGCATCCCGGCCGAGTCGCGCCAGGTCGTCGCGGTGTACGGCGACGGCAGGGATTCCGCCGACTCCACGGCCGTGCTGTACACGAAGCAGGGTTCCACCTGGCACCGCGCCCGCAGTTGGAAGGCGCACAACGGCACGAAGGGCTGGACGACCGACCACCACGAGAACGACAAGCGCAGCCCTGTCGGTGTGTTCACGCTCAGCGACGCGGGCGGTGTGCTCCCCGACCCGGATCCGGCGCCCGGCACCGGGCTGCCCTACAGCCGTTCCGCGAGCTTCGCGGCGCCGCACTGGTGGGCGAAGTCGTACTGGCACGACTTCGACTACGTCATCGCCATCGACTACAACCGCGTCAAGGGCACCCCGCCGAACGACCCGACCCGGCCCGAGGGTTCGTCCAAGGGAGGTTCGATCTGGCTCCACATGGACCACGGCAGTGGTACGTCGGCCTGCGTCAGCCTGCCCAAGCCGGCGATGGAGTACCTGCTGCGTACGCTCGACCCGGACCTGCACCCCGTGGTGGTCATGGGGGACAGGGCGGATCTGGAGGCCTGAGCACGGGCCTCGCGGCCACCGGGTCAGACGGTGTGGAGGTGGTCCCGGCCGCTGTCGGGCCCGTCGATCAGCGTGTCCAGCAGCCGGCCCAGCACCGCGCGCTGCTCGTCGGCCAGCGGAGCGAGGATCTCCTCGGCGGCGGACCGGCGTGCGGCGCGCAGTTCCCTGAGGGCCTCGCGCCCGTCGTCGGTCAGCTCGATCCGGATGACGCGGCGGTTGGCGGGGTCGGGGACGCGGCGGACCTTCCCGGCCGCCTCCAGACCGTCGACCAGTGTCGTCACGGCCCGGGGCACGACCTCCAGGCGTTCGGCGAGGTCGGCCATGCGCGGAGGCGAGCCGTAGTGCGCCAGCGTGCGCAGCAGGCGCGACTGGGCCGGGGTGATGCCGAGGTCGCGGTGCTCGAGATGGCGTTTCTGGATGCGGTGCACCCGGCGGGTGAGCCGCAGCAGTTGTTCGGCGAGCCGGCCGTCGGAGTCGGGGTCGGGGGCGGTCATGCAGGAACAATAACAGGATGATGTTCATTGTGAGTATAGGTAACAATGACCTATGATCCGTAAGGTCCGCGAACGCCTGCGGCCGGCCGCGTGTGCCTGCCGCCCCAGGGTTTCGCGGGCCTCCCCTCGCCGCCTCCGAAGGAGCCCATGCACCCCGATCGCGAATCCGCCTGGACCGCACCGGCCGACGCCAAGGAACAGCCCCGGCAGGTGCGCCGCATCCTCAAGCTGTTCCGTCCCTACCGCGGCCGCCTCGCGGTCGTCGGCCTGCTGGTCGGCGCCGCTTCCCTGGTGTCGGTCGCCACGCCCTTCCTGCTCAGGGAGATCCTCGACGTCGCCATCCCCGAGGGGCGTACGGGCCTGCTGAGCCTGCTCGCCCTCGGCATGATCCTCGGCGCCGTCCTCACCAGTGTCTTCGGCGTGCTGCAGACCCTGATCTCCACCACCGTGGGCCAGCGCGTCATGCACGACCTGCGCACCGCCGTCTACGGCCGGCTGCAGCAGATGTCCCTCGCCTTCTTCACCCGCACCCGCACCGGCGAGGTCCAGTCCCGCATCGCCAACGACATCGGCGGCATGCAGGCCACGGTCACCTCCACGGCGACCTCCCTGGTCTCGAACCTCACCGGCGTGGTCGCCACGATCGTCGCCATGGTCGTCCTCGACTGGCGCCTGACCGTGGTCTCGCTGCTGCTCCTCCCGGCGTTCGTGTGGATCAGCCGCCGGGTCGGCAGGGAACGCAGGAAGATCACCACCCGACGTCAGAAGCAGATGGCCGCGATGGCCGCCACGGTCACCGAGTCCCTCTCCGTCAGCGGCATTCTGCTCGGCCGCACCATGGGCCGCTCCGACTCGCTCACGCGCGCCTTCGCGGAGGAGTCCGAGAGCCTGGTCGACCTGGAAGTGCGGTCGAACATGGCGGGCCGCTGGCGGATGGCCGTCATCACGATCGTCATGGCCGCCATGCCGGCCGTCATCTACTGGACCGCGGGCGTCGCTCTGCGCCTCGGCGGACCGGACGTCTCCCTCGGCACGATCGTCGCCTTCGTCTCGCTCCAGCAGGGGCTGTTCCGCCCGACCGTGAGCCTGCTGCAGACCGGCGTGCAGATCCAGACCTCGCTCGCACTCTTCCAGCGCATCTTCGAGTACCTCGACCTGCCGATCGACATCACCGAACGGGAGAACGCCGTCCACCTCGACCACGTCAAGGGCGAGGTCCGTTTCGAGGGCGTCGGATTCGGTTACGGCGGCAAGGGCGGCCCGGTGCTCGACGGCATCGACATCACCGTCCCCGCGGGCAGCAGCCTCGCCGTGGTCGGACCCACCGGCGCCGGCAAGTCCACGCTCGGTCACCTCGTGCCGCGCCTGTACGACGTGACGGACGGCCGGGTCACCCTCGACGGGGTCGACGTGCGCGACCTGGACTTCGACACCCTCGCCCGTGCGGTCGGCGTCGTGTCGCAGGAGACGTACCTCTTCCACGCCTCCGTCGCCGACAACCTGCGCTTCGCCAAGCCGGACGCCACCGACGCGGAGCTGGAGGCGGCGGCGCGGGCGGCCCAGATCCACGACCACATCGCCGCCCTGCCCGACGGCTACGACACCGTGGTCGGTGAGCGCGGCCACCGGTTCTCCGGAGGTGAGAAGCAGCGCCTGGCGATCGCCCGCACCATCCTGCGCGACCCGCCGGTCCTCGTCCTGGACGAGGCGACCAGTGCCCTGGACACCCGGACCGAGGCCGCGGTGCAGGGCGCCATCGACGCCCTGTCCGCCGACCGCACCACGATCACCATCGCCCACCGCCTGTCCACCGTCCGTGACGCCGACCTGATCGTGGTCCTCGACTCCGGGCGCCTGGTCGAACAGGGCACGCACGAGGCGCTGCTGGCACAGGACGGGAGGTATGCCGCGCTGGTCCGCCGGGACGCCCGACTGGAGCCGACAAGATGAAGATATGCCGGGTTTGCATGCATATGGGGGTTACCGTGCCCGCATGCAGATGAACACTCCGCCACGGAACGCGAGAAGCGCGAGAAACGCCAGAGGTGCCAGGGGGAGCCTCGGGAGCCCAGGCGTCAAAGGCCCCAGAACCCCCAGGAGAGCCGTCCGGCTGACGCGCCGGGGCCGTGTCGCCCTGATCGCGGCCGGCGCCGTCGTGGCCGGCAGCGCGGTGGCGGTGCCTCTGCTGACGACGGACGACGGGGGAGAGTCCCGCCCCACGTCCCTGGTGATCCCCGAGGGCTGGCGCGCGACCCAGGTGTACGGGGCCGTCGACAAGGCACTCGCCCTGCCCGCGGGCACCACCAGGAAATCCCTGGCCAAGGCCAGTCTCAAGCTCCCGGACGACGCCGAGGGCAACCCCGAGGGCTACCTCTTCCCCGCGACCTACCCCCTCGGTGGCAGTCCCACCCCGGAGAAGCTGCTGTCGGCCATGGTCGACAAGGCCGACAAGAGGTTCACGGGCGCCCCGGTCGCCGCAGGCGCCCAGCGCAACGCGCTGAACGTCTATCAGGCGGTCACCATCGCCAGCATCGTGCAGGCGGAGGCCGCCACCGAGGAGGACATGGGCAAGGTAGCCCGGGTGATCTTCAACCGGCTGGAACGCGGCATGCCGCTGCAGATGGACTCCACCATCAACTACGCGCTGGGCCGCTCCACCCTGAGGACCACGGCCCAGGACACGAAGATCGACAGCCCTTACAACTCGTACCAGCGCATGGGGCTGCCGCCCACCCCCATCGCCAACCCGGGCGACGAGGCGATGAGCGCCGCGATCAATCCCACCCCCGGTGACTGGCTGTACTTCGTCACGGTCAAGCCGGGCGACACCCGCTTCACCGCCGACTACGCCGAACACCAGCGCAACGTGGCCGAGTTCGACCGCCTCCGGCAGAGCGCGTCGCAGAAGGCCGAGGCCGCCAAATGACCGGCCGGGGCGTCACGCGGGGACCGGTTCCTCCTCGGCCAGCAGCCGCCTGATGTCCCGAACGGCCGCGCGCCCCGCACGGTTGGCACCGATGGTGCTGGCGGACGGGCCGTAGCCGACGAGGTGGATCCGCGGATCGGTGACCGCGCGCGTCCCTTCGACACGGATGCCGCCGCCCGGCTCCCGCAGCCGCAGGGGACGCAGATGGTCGATGGCGGCCCGGAATCCGGTCGCCCACAGGATGACGTCCGCCGTCACCCGCCGCCCGTCGTCCCACTCCACCCCCTCGGGCGTGACCCGGTCGAACATGGGCCGGCGGTCCAGTACGCCCGATTCCAGCCCGGCCCGGATCGCGTCGTTCAGCGGCAGCCCGGTCACCGACACGACGCTCTTCGGCGGCAGCCCCTGCCGCACGCGTTCCTCCACGAGCGCCACCGCCGCCCGGCCCGCCTCCTCGTCGAAGGGCCCTTCGCGGAACACCGGAGGCCTCCTGGTCACCCACGTGGTGGCCACGGCGTACGGCGCGATCTCCAGCAGGTGCTGTGTCCCGGAGGCGCCGCCGCCCACCACGATCACCCGCTGCCCGGCGAACTCTTCGGGCCCCGCGTACTGCGCGGTGTGCAACTGCCGTCCCCGGAACGTCTCCTGCCCCGGATAGCGCGGCCAGAAGGGGCGGTCCCAGGTGCCGGTCGCGTTGATCAGCGCACGCGCCGACCACGACCCGGCCGAGGTTTCGACGAGCAGCCGCCCGGCCGTCCCCTCGCGCACGGCGCGTACGTCGACCGGTCGCCGCACACGCAGGCCGAAGGTGTGCTCGTACTGCGCGAAGTACCCGCTCACCACCTCGGCGGACGGCCGCCCCGGGTCGGCGCCGGTCAGCTCCATGCCCGGCAGGGCGTGCATCCCGTGCACCTTGCCGTACGTCAGCGACGGCCAGCGGAACTGCCAGGCGCCGCCGGGCCCGGGGGAGTGGTCGAGCACCACGAAGTCGCGCTCCGGCTCGAACCCCGTGCGCCGCAGATGGTAGGCGGCGGCGAGTCCGGCCTGGCCGGCCCCTACGACGACAACCTCGACCTCGCGTGTGTTGTTCACGTTTCTACTAACGGTGGCGGAGGCCCCGGTCTTCCCGCGGTGCCAGGATGGGTTCATGCCCGATGCCTTCACCACCCGAGTCCTCAACCTCGCCACCGGCTCGACGGAGCGGGTCGCCGACATCACCGGTGACTGCGAGTCCTTCCTGCGCGAGGCGGCGGCCGGCCGCGACGGCCTGCTCAACGTCTTCGTCCCGCACGCCACCGCCGGAATCGCGATCATCGAGACCGGCGCCGGCAGCGACGACGACCTGCTCTCCGCCCTGCACACCCTGCTCCCGGCCGACGACCGCTGGCAGCACCGACACGGCAGCCCCGGTCACGGCCGAGACCACGTCCTGCCCGCCTTCGTGCCGCCGCACGCGACGCTGCCCGTGGTCGGCGGCCGTCTGGAACTGGGCACCTGGCAGTCGGTGTGCCTGGTGGACACCAACCGGGACAATCCCGACCGCCGGGTGCGGCTGAGTTTCCTCGGCTGACCAGGATGGTCCACGTAGGTGGCCCGGAGACGACGACGTCATAGGGGCGGCCCGTGCCGAGCCCGCACGGTCCGTGCCGGGCGGGACGGATCATCAGAGGCCGTCAGGGCAGGGGGTACCGCGCGGGATGCGGTAGGGAGCCGCCAGCCGGTAGGTGCCCGGCCGGGGGGCCTGTTCAACGGCGCCGGAATCCAGGCTGTCGTCTGGCTCATCGGCCCGGAGATCCTGCCGCTGAGTGTGCGTGGCCCGGCGACCAGCCTGGCCACCGTCACGCTGTGGGGAGTCGATCTGTTGATCGCGGTGACCGCCCTGACGGCCATCGAGGCGATCGGCCGATCCGGGACGTTCGCCTTCTACGCCCTGATGAACGTCATGTGCATCGTGTTCGTGGCGGCGAAGGTGCCGGAAACCCGCGGAAGGTCCCTGGAGAGCATCGAGCGCGCACTGAAGCGCGGCGGTTCCTTCCGGAAGTCGCTCGAACAGACCTGAAGAAGCAGCGGAACCCCCCGTGGCGAGCGTCGGCCCGGTCCGGCTGTGACCTGTTCACGGCCTGACGGGGCCGACGCGCTTGTCAGCCCTCGTGCCACCCGGCCGCTGTCCGTCCCGGACCGCCGGGCGTCGTGACACGTCGGGGAAGACAGGGGACTCGGACGGTGCCTTGGTGTGGTCCCTCGTCGGGTGCCGGACCGTCATGCCCGGAAGCACTCCCGGTCGGTCTTACCGGCCGCGGTGAAGCACAGCCTCAGCCCGGTCCGGTCCGGAGCACCGATCATCGCCGTGAAGCGGTAGACGTCGGTGTCCGCGGTGCTGTCGATGAC
Source organism: Streptomyces sp. NRRL F-5650 (assembly GCF_000721365.1). Classification (NCBI taxonomy): domain Bacteria; kingdom Bacillati; phylum Actinomycetota; class Actinomycetes; order Kitasatosporales; family Streptomycetaceae; genus Streptomyces; species Streptomyces sp. NRRL F-5650. The sequence goes on from NZ_JOGV01000001.1 coordinate 270,896, forward strand.
GACTTTGCGCGGTCGGACTCCGGGGGCCGACAGCTCGAGGACATCCCCGACCTTCGCGTGCCAGATCCTGCCCCACGCGGCGGCGCACACGCTGCTGTACCGGATCTCCACACCCGTACCGGTGCGAGTGTGGTGCGGTGGGCCCAGTGAGTCGGCCCGGCCGGGCAGCCCGCAGGAAGCCCGGCCGGGATCCATGCCGTCGCATGTCGCCCCGTGGCACTCGGGCGGGGGATCGAGCGCGGGGGACACCGTCAGGCCCGTCGGTCCACCGGTGCCGGAATCCGGAACGGTCAGGGCCGCCGTCACGGCAGTCAGGGCCGCCGCGCCACCGGCGACGACGATCGGCCAACGCCGGCGTCCCAACCGTCGCGGGACGGCCCCCTCACTCCCGGCGTCCGTCGGCTCGGCGACGGAGGAGGGCTGCGGGGCAGGGCGGGAGAGGCGGGCGCGCCCGCTCCATTCGGCGTCCGCCAGTTCCCACAGGGCCAGGAGCCGCCCGGGAGGTTCACCGGCCGTGGCGCACAGCGCCTCGACCGCCTGGCGCGGCACCGGCGTCTTCCCGTTGAGATAGCGCTCCCAGGACGACTTGCTGTACGCCGTCCGCTCGGCCAGCGCCGCAAGGCTCAGCCCGGTACGCGCCCGGACCCCGCGCAGTGCCTCGGCCAGAGCCGCGCACTCCGGTGCACCGTCGGTCATCCCCGCAGCACCTGCCAGGTGTGCGGGCCGACGACGCCGTCCGCGGGCAGCCCGGCCTTCTCCTGCAGGCGCATGACGGCCGCGATGGTCTGCTGTCCGTAGACCCCGTCGACGACCCCGGGTTCCAAGTGGCGATGGCGAAGCAGGCACTGGGCCTCCACCACGTCCCACCCGGGCCCCGCGAGGACGGCACTGCGTGTCACGCTGTATCCGGCGTACAGCCCCTCCCCGGTCGCCTTGCTCCGGCGGACCTCGCAGGGATAGGACGTGCCGGGCCGGAAGACGTACGGTTTGCCGCCGACCTTCGCATGGGTCGTGGTGCTGCTGGGGCCCGGGGCCGCCACGGTGGCCTTGACCTGGTCATCGGCGGATCGTTCACCGTGCCACGCCGAGGACACCGCCATCCCGACGCCCATGCCGGCCACGGCGGCGACCGCGACGGCCGCGAGGGCCACGCCCTTGCGCACCGTCGACGGCCGGGCATCGCTCACCGGTACCGGTTCCTCCCCCCGGACGTCGGCCGCCGGGGCCGTCGCGCCTTCCGGACGGGACGGGGCGCTCTGCCGCTTCCAGGCGTCCTCGGCAACTTCGTGCAGAACCAGCAGGCGGACGCCGTCCGCCCCGGAAACCCGCGCCAGTTCCTCCACCGCGCGGCGCGGCGGCAGGGTCTTCCCGTTCAGATAGCGGTCCCAGGACGAACGGCTGATGCCGGTCTTCGTCTCCAGCGACTCCAGGCTCAGCCCACTGCGGTCCTTGAGCCTTCTCAACTGGACGACGAGTTGCCGCACTCGTGGGTCCAGGGAATCCGGCAGTTCCTTCCAACGCAGCATGACGCCCCCTGCTCACATGCACAGTTGTCCGTTGCCCCGCAAGGCAGTCGTTCCCCATCGGTACACCACACTCGACTGCCGGCTTCGGTCCGACCCGCCGGATCGGTCTCTTCCGGCCAGGGCCCACGCCGTCCGCCGTCCCGTGCGTGCCGCACCGCACCGGGCATCCCGGCAGGTCAGAGCGTGGGACGTCCCGCGGTCTCCCAAGTGAACGGATGCTGTGGCCCGGGCCCAACCTGACCGGCAATCTCTGGAGCGCCGAACCCGCGGCGCATTCCAACGGGTTCGGCCACCGGCCGACCACGAGAAAGGGGAACAATGAAACCGCACTCGCGTGTGATGCGTTCTGTGATGGCCGTTGCTCTGGCTGCAGGAGGTGTGACGGCCGCGGCCACGGTACCGGCCGCGGCCACGCCGGCCCGAGCCCAAGCCTGCTACGACCACTCGGTCGGCTACGAGACCGTCCCCCTCGGCGAACTGCACAGGTGGCCGCGTACCGGGTGGGCCACGACGAGCCCGTACTGCGCCGACATCAACATCAAGGCCAACGTCATGACCGACGTGAAGGTCTGCTTCCGCGCGACCGGCAGGTGCAACGACTTCAAGACCGCCTACGCGCGCTCCTGGATCCAGGCGGCCACCAACGTCCTGGACGGAACGAAGTACTACCTCCTCTTCTCCAGCTACAGCGCGGGGCTGGCGTCGGCCTGACCGTCCGGCCCACGAGCGCCGGACGGCTCGGGACCGTGAGTCGTCCGGCGCTTCCCCCGTACCACTACAACGACCGTCCCCGTGGCGGGCCGGTACGTCCTGAGGGGAGCAGAGATGGCCGCCTTGGACCTGTCCACGGTGGGTGACCGCGGTCGGTGGGTTTCTGCCGTTGACGACGGGCACCGCCGACGGGGCCGCCGCGCCGGTGTCGGGCGTGAGTCCGGGGGCACCGGCCGTCCCGGGTCCGCAGGAGTGCCCGGCGATTAGAGTTCCCCCTATGAGCAGACAGGCCCCGACGCTGGAGGACGTCGCACGGGTGGCGGGGGTTTCCCGTGCGACCGTCTCGCGGGTCGTCAACGGCGTCCGCAACGTCGATCCCAGCATCCAGGACCTGGTCCGCAGCGCGATCGAGCGGACCGGATACACGCCGAACCGGGCGGCGAGGGCGTTGGTCACCCGACGCACCGGGGCGGTGGCCCTCATCGTCTCCGGCGCGGGCGACGCCTTCGCCGGCCGTGTGTTCGCCGACCCGTTCTTCGGCCGTGTCGTGACCGGCGTCGTGGGGTATCTCCGCGCACGCGCCACGCAGCCGGTGCTGCTGTTCGCCGAGTCGGAGGCGGCGAGGAAGCAGGTGGTCTCCTACGTGGGGCAAGGCGGTACGGACGGTGCGCTGGTGGTCTCCGTGCACCCGGACGACCCGCTGCCGGACATGCTCCTGGCGGCCCGGGTCCCCACGGTGCTGTTCGCACGTCCCACCCGGACGACACCGGTCGGATGCGTCGATCTGGACCACTACGCGGGCGGACACCTGGCGGGGGAGCACCTTCTGTCCCGCGGCTGCCGCCGTGTCGCGGTGATCGGCGCTCCGCCGGATCTCAGGGCCGGCCGGGAACGCCTCGCCGGATTCCGTGACGCCCTGGCCCGCGCCGGGCACGACAGTCCTCCGGTGGCCGAAGGCGTCTTCACCCTGGACAGCGGGACGGCGGCCATGACCGCGCTGCTGCGCGAACACCCCGATGTGGACGGCGTGTTCGCGGCCAACGACCTGATGGCCCAGGGCGCCTGCCAAGTCTTGCGGGAACTGGGCCGGCGCATACCGGAGGACGTCGCCGTCGTCGGGTTCGACGACTCGACCATCGCCGTCACGTGCCGGCCGCCACTGACCACGGTGCGCCAGCCCGTGGAGGAGATGGCGGCGGCCATGGCCAGGATGCTCGACGAGCAGATCCGGGGCACCCGCAGCGAACCGCGGACCCTGGTCTTCGAGCCGGAACTGGTCGTACGCGACTCCGCCTGACGCGGCGCGTCCTCCACCGCGCCCCGCACTGCCGCCGGGCGTGCCCTCGTGGCAGCCGGCGACAGGGCACTCGGAGCCGGTGCGGTCAGGCGTGGGACTCCCGGTGGGCACGGATGATCTCCGCGTAGCGCAGGCCGCTGGTCTTCACGGTCCGGACCTGTGTCGCGTAGTCGACGTGGACGAGGCCGAAGCGCTTGTCGTAGCCGTAGGCCCATTCGAAGTTGTCGAGCAGGGACCAGGCGTAGTAGCCGGCCAGCGGCACGCCCTTGCGGACCGCCCGGGCGCAGGCGCTCACGTGCTGCTCCAGGTAGCGGGCGCGGTCGGGGTCGTGGACGGTGCCGTCGGGCGAGACGGTGTCCGGGAAGGCGGAACCGTTCTCGGTGACGTACAGCTTGCGTACCCCGTAGTCGTCGGTCAGGCGCAGCAGCAGGGCCTCCAGGCCCCCGGCGTCGATCTGCCAGTCCATGCCGGTGCGCGGTACGTCGGGCAGCCTGACCTCACGGGCGTACGGGACGGGCCCCCGGGGATCGTCGGTGACGGTCGCCGGGAAGTAGTAGTTGAGGCCGTGCCAGTCGAGGGGCGCGGCGATGGTCTCCGGGTCACCCGCGCGCTCCGGCAGGTCCACGCCGTACAGCTCGCGCATGTCGGCGGGGAAGCCGCGGCCGTGGACGGGGTCGAGCCACCAGCGGTTGGTGTGGCCGTCCATGCGGGCGGCCGCGGCGATGTCCTCCGGGCGGCTCGAGGCAGCCGCGACGGGGGAGTGGTTGGTGACCAGGCCGACCTGTGCCCCCGGGGACGCGGCGCGGATCGCCCGGGTGGCGAGGCCGTGGGCGAGCAGCAGGTGGTAGGAGGCGTGCACGGCGGCGGTCAGGTCGGTCAGACCCGGTGCCATGCGCCCCTCCAGGTGGCCGATCCAGGCGGAGCAGAGCGGTTCGTTGAGGGTGGCCCACTGGGTGACGCGGTCGCCGAGCCGGCCGGCGACGGCGGAGGCGTAGGCGGCGAGGTGTTCGGCGGTGTCGCGGACGGTCCAGCCGCCGCGGTCCTGGAGGGTCTGGGGAAGGTCCCAGTGGTACAGGGTGACGTTGGGGGTGATGCCTGCGTCGAGGAGGCCGTCGACGAGACGGTCGTAGAAGTCGAGGCCGGCCGCGTTGACCGGGCCGTCACCGGAGGGCACCACGCGGGGCCAGGCGACGGACATGCGGTAGGCGTCGGTGCCGAGCCGTTTCATCAGGGCGATGTCCTCGGGCCACCGGTGGTAGTGGTCGCAGGCCACGTCGCCGTGGTCGTCGCCCGCGACCTTGCCGGGGCTGTGGGAGAAGGTGTCCCAGATCGACGGTGCCCGGCCGTCCTCGGTGACGGCGCCCTCGATCTGGTAGGCGGAAGTGGCCGTGCCCCAGGCGAAGTCGGCGGGGAAGGCGGCGAGGTCGAGCGATTCGGACACGGAGAGCCTCTCTGGGTGGACGTGCTGGAGCGGTGGAAGGCCGTGGTGCCGGTGGCTACTTGACGGCGCCGGCGGTGAGACCGGTGACGAGGTAGCGCTGGAGGAGCAGGAAGCCGGCGACGACGGGCAGGCTGACGACGAGTGAGGCGGCCATGATCTGGTTCCAGTACACGTCGTTCTGGGTGGAGTAGCCCTGCAGACCGACGGCGAGGGTGCGGGTGGTGTCGTTGGTCATGACGGAGGCGAAGAGGACTTCGCCCCAGGCGGTCATGAACGCGTAGACGGCGACGGCGACGATGCCGGGGACCGCCGCGGGCACGACGACCCGGAACAGGGTGCCGAGCGGACCGCAGCCGTCCACCCTGGCCGCCTCGTCGAGGTCCCTGGGCACCGAGTCGAAGTACCCGATCAGCATCCAGATGGAGAAGGGCAGCGAGAAGGTGAGGTAGGTGAGGATCAGGCCGCCGCGGGAGCCGAAGAGGGCGACGCCGGTGGCGTTGCCGATGTTGACGTAGATGAGGAACAGCGGCAGCAGGAACAGGATGCCGGGGAACATCTGGGTCGACAGCACCGTCACCGTGAAGACGCGCTTGCCGCGAAAGGAGTAGCGGCTGACCGCGTAGGCGGCGAACACCGCGACGGCGACGGAGCAGACGGTCGCCGTACCGGCCACGATCAACGAGTTCGTGAAGTAGTCGGCCAGCGGGACCGTGTCCCAGATGTCGAAGTACGGGCGGACGGTGAGGCCCGAGGGGATCCACGCGAACTTCCCCGACACGTCCTCCAGCGGCTTCAGGGAGCTGGAGATCATCACGTACACCGGCAGCAGCACGAAGACGGTGAGGAGGGCGAGGAAGATCCGACGGCTCCACAGGAAGGACCGCGGGGCGGCCATCGGGGAGCGGGGCTGCCGGACGGCTCGGCTAGGCATCGGTGGTCTTCCTTCCCCGGGAGGTGAGCCAGAGGTAGACGCCCGTCACCACGAGCAGGAACAGCAGGAGCAGGACCGACATCGCGGAGCCCGTTCCGAAGTTCCAGGTCTGGAACGAGGATTGGTAGATGTGGATGGAGACCAGGTCCGCTGCCTCCGGTGCCGCCTTGCCGAAGAGGACGAAGGGGGTGTTGAAGTCGTTGAAGGTCCACAGGAACAGCACCAGGACCAGGACCTGGTTGACCGGGCGCAGCGAGGGCAGGGTGATGCGGCGGACCTGCTGCCAGACGCCGGCGCCGTCGAGAGCGGCGGCCTCGTAGATGTCCTTCGGGATGTTCTGGAGCCCGGCCATGATGATGAGGAAGGCGAACGGCCAGCCCTTCCACACCGAGACGACGAGCAGGGCGATGAAGCTGTTGTCGCCGATCAGCCAGAACGGAGGGCTGTCGGTGAGCCCGAGCTGGTCGTGCAGCACGTGGTTCACCAGCCCGTTGTCCCGCTGGAACATGAACGCCCAGGTGATGACGGCGGCGTAGACGGGCAGCGCGTAGGGCACCAGGAAGAGCGCGCGCAGGACGCCCCGGCCGCGGAAGGTCTCCTGCATGAAGATCGCCGCGGCCGCTCCGAGCAGCCAGCACAGGCCGACCGAGAGGACGGTGAACAGACAGGTGATGAGGAAGGACTTCAGCAGCGCCTCTCCGACGGGGGCGTCGAAGTCGACGGTCAGGCTGTAGTTGTCGAAGCCGGCCCAGGGCGCGGTGCCCCAGTCGCGGATGTAGAACTGGGTCAGCTCCTTGAAGCTGACGACGATGCCGATCACCATCGGCACCAGGTGCACCAGTAGTTCGAGCAGCAGTGCGGGGAACAGCAGCAGGTACGGCAGCCCTACGCGGCGCAGCCGCCCGGGGCGACGCCTGCGCGGCGCCGCTCCGGGGTCGGTACTCCGTGCCGTCCGCTCGCCTGCGCTGAGGGCAGCGGTGGTGGTCATGGCGGTGTCCGCGCTCACTTCTTGGGCATCTGCTGCTGGGCCTTGTCGAGCTTGGCCCGCACCGACTCGGTGGTCACCGCGCGGCCGGCGGCGGCGTCGGCGAAGAGTTCCTTGACGGCGGTGCCGACGACGGTCTCGAACTGCGACTCCTCGGGGACCTGCGGCAGTGCGGTGGCACTGGTGGCGAGGGTGTCCCGGAGCACGGTGAGCGCCGGGGCGCTGAAGGCCGGGTCCTGCTGGGCGGCCTTGACCGGCGGGATGGAACCGTACGCCTTGTTGAGGACGACCTGCTCCTTGTCGCTGGTCATGAACTTCACGAACTTCTTGGCGCCGTCGATGTTCTTGGTGTTCCTGAAGACGGCCATGTTGATGCCGGCGACCATGGAGTTGGTGGCCCTGCCCGGGCCGGGCTCGCCAGACGGCACGGGAGCGGGGGCGACTCCCCACTCGTCCTCGTCCATGCCCTGCGACTTGAAGGTGGCGGACGCGGTCTGCCACAGCACCATGGCCGTCTTGTCCTTGGCGAAGTCACTCAGGGACTGGTTCTGCGCGTACTCCGCGTTGCCGGGCGCGATGATCTTGTCCTTGGCCATCAGGTCGACGTACTGCTTCACCGCCGCCACGGCACCGTCGGAGGTGAAGTCGGCCTTGCCGTCCGGGGTGAAGAAGTCCGCGCCGTGCTGCTTGGCGAGGACGAAGACCTGGTGGATGTTGTTCGACAGGTTGGAGCCCTCGGCGCCGAGCGCCCACGTGCCGTCCTTGGAGAGCTTCTTGCCGGTCTCGACCAGTTCCTCCCAGGTGGCCGGCGGCTTCTCGATGCCGGCGTCGGCGAACATCTTCTTGTTGTAGTAGAGCGCGTAGGCCATGGAGTACAGCGGTACGGCGGCCGGGTCCTGGCCCTGGACGCCGGTGGAGCCGAGCGCGGACTCCACGAAGCGGTCCTTGCCGCCGATCGCCTCGAAGTTCTTCTCGTCCCAGGGCAGCAGGGCACCGCCGGCCTGGAGCGAGGCACTCCAGGTGTTGCCGATGTTGAGGACGTCCGGGCCCTGGCCGGAGGTGGTGGCGGTGAGGATGCGGTTGAGGAGATCCGACCACGGCACCACCTCCAGCTTCACCTCGATGCCCGTCTCCTTCTCGAACCTGTCGAGCTCCGGCTGGAGGACCTTCTTGTCCACCTCCAGGTTCGCGCCCTGGTTGGAGGCCCAGTAGGTGAGTGTCTTCGGCTTCTCGTTGGAACCCTCGGTGCCGGACGACCCCCCGCCGCAGGCCGCCACGGTGAGGGCGAACGAGAGGGTGACGGCGCCGACGGCTGCGGCTCTGATTCTGCGCATGACTCCAGAGGCCTTCCGGGAGGTGACGAGATCGCCCGTGGAGGCGGGCCGGGGCAGCGCAGCTCGCGCCCCCTAGCCGCCACGGCTTAATTTAGTGTGTGAGTTAAGCTCCAAGTGAAGGGTGCGTCAAGAGCTCGGCTGCAGGTAAGTTGCGGTGAGGACTTCGAAACGAGGAGCCAGGGTGAAAATGCGCAGCGGCCGTACAGTGCGTGACCTGCGGCGGGAGAACCGCACCGCGGTATTGCAACGGTTGTATTTCGACGGACCGCTCAGCCGGTTCTCTCTGGGGCCCGCCACCGGACTGAGTTCGGGTTCGGTGAGCAACGTGGTCTCCGAGCTGGTCGCCGAGGGGCTGGTGGAGGAGGCGGGCAGCGTCGACTCGGCCGGCGGCCGGCCCCGCACACTGCTGCGTGTCAGCGCGCGGAGCGGTTACCTGATCGGCGTCGACATCGGCGAGACCCGGGTGCGGGTCGAGCTCTTCGACCTCGCCCTCACCGAGCTGGCACGCGTCGAGAAGCCGCTGGAGACCAACGGCCCGAGCCGTCTCGACCGTTACGACGTCGGCGTCGTCGTGACGCACCTGCGTGAGGGCATCGGCGAGGTGCTGGACGAGGCCGGCATCCCGGCGGAGCGGCTGCTCGGCGTCGGGATCGGAGTGCCGGGCATCGTCGCCCGGACCCCGGAGGACGGCGCCGTCGTGCACGGCCAGACGATCGGCTGGGACGGTGTTCCCCTGGAACGGCTGCTGCGGGAGTCGCAGATCCTGCCCGAGGCCGTGCCCTACTACATCGACAACGGCGCCAAGACGCTGGGTCAGGCGGAGATGTGGTTCGGCGCCGGCCGGGGCGCGCAGAGCGCGGCGGTGGTGCTCTTCGGCTCCGGCGTCGGCGCCTGCGTGGTCGGCGACGACATGGGGCCCGCGTGGGCCGTGGAGTGGGGGCATCTGACGGTGCGGGTGCGCGGGCGCCGCTGCCGCTGCGGTGCCCTGGGCTGTCTGGAGGCGTACGCGGGCGCCGAGGCGCTGCTCCAACGCTGGGAGGAGGCGGGCGGGGAGCTGCCCGCCGGCGCGGACGAGGAGACCGCGCTGACCGCGATGCTCGCGGCCGCGTACCCGGACACGGACGCGACGGGGACCGCTCCGGAGCCCGACGCCACCGCCCTTGCCGTGCTGGAGGAGACCGCCGAGTACCTCGGCGCCGGGTTCTCCGACCTGATCAACCTCTTCCAGCCCGAACGCATCCTGGTCGGCGGGTGGGCCGGACTGCAGCTCGGCCGGCGCTTCCTGGACCTGGTCACGGCCCACGCCACCTCGTACGCCCTCACCTATCCCGCCGCCCGCGTCCGCATCGACCTCGGCACCCTGGGCCCGGACGCCGTCACCGTGGGCGCCGCGGTCCTGCCGCTCGCCGACTTCTTCGCGCGGGGCGGCCGGCCCGAGCAGGCCGAACCGGTGGAACCCGGCCCGACGTGGCGGACCGCCCTGCGGGAACGCTCGGTGCCGTGACTCGCGCCCGCCGCCACGGCAGGGGCCGCCCGGGAGCGGCCGGACCGGTCGTGGCCCGGTGCCGCCGCTGTGAGCGGCCTCCCGCGCACGCATCGGTGGAGGGCTTCGCGCAGGCCACTTCCGCGGACCGCGAGAGGTGAGGTGATGCCGGGACACCGGCCGAAAGCGGCGGCGCCCGGGAAGCCCGAGGAACCACGGGCCGAGGAACCACGGGCCGAGGAACCGCGGGCCTCGGCGGCCCCGGCGAACGTACGGCCGTGGACGGGCCCCCTCCGTCAGGGGCCGCCGACCGTGACCCAGCCCTCCCACCGCGTGTCCGCCACCGACCTGCCCACCGCGAGCCGGTAGGCGCCGTGCTCCGTGGCCCAGCGGTGGTCCCTCTCCGACCAGTGCCGTACGGCACGCGGGCCGACCACCACCTCGGCACTCGCCGTCCGGCCCGCTTCCACCCGGAGAGCCGCGTATCCGGCGAACCAGCGCACCGGACGCTCCACCGCGGAGTCGGGGCGGGCCAGGTAGACCTGCACGACCTCGCGGCCGGCCCGGACACCGGTGTTGCGCACCGTCACCCGAACCGTGAACGGCTCACCCGTCACGACGCGCGCGGGAACATCCACGGCCGTGTACTCCCACGTCGTGTAGCCGAGTCCGTGGCCGAACCAGTAGGCGGGCCCGCTTCCCGCGCGCAGCCACGCCCGGTGACCGATGTGCAGTCCCTCGGCGTAGTCGAGCCGGCCACCGACCGGCCGGGTCCGGGTGACGGGCGCGTCCGCCAGGGACGCGGCCCAGGTGGTGGGGAGCCGCCCGCCCGGTTCGGCGAGGCCGAACAGGACGTCGGCCAGCCCCGTGCCGGCCTCCTGTCCCGGAAACCACGTGAGCAGCACGGCGCCGGCTTCCCGGTGCCAGGGCAGCTCGACCGGACCGCCGCTGTTGACGACGACGACCGTGCGCGGATTCGCGGCGGTCACGGCACGGACCAACTCGTCCTGGTGCCCTCCGAGGGACAGCCCGGCGCGGTCGTACCCCTCGGTCTCGTCGTGCTCGGTGGTGCCGACGACCACGATCGCGGCGTCGGCGTCCCGGGCCGCCCGCACCGCGTTCCGCAGCGCGGCCGCCGGGTCCGGTTCGGGCGGCGCGGCGACGACGACGGTGGCGCGTCCGCGGCCGGGCACCAGTTCACGCCGGGCCACCACGTGCACGGGCCGTCCGGCGGTCAGTGCCGTCCGCGCCGTGTGCACGGGCGGGTTGACGTGGACGACGGCCGGGTCGTCCGTGTCACCGGGGAACTCCCCGTCCAGGAGCGTGCGGTCGTCGACGGTGAGCGTCATGCGTCCGAAGCCTCCGACACCGAACGTCCACTCGCCCGACCGGCGGGGGCGCAGTACCGCGCCGATCTCCACCGTATGCGCGCCTGGCGGCAGGTCCGGCTCCAGTTGCCGTCCCGAGAGCCGGTGCTCCGCGTACAGCTCCCGCCCCCTCGCGTCCAGCACCCGCAGGAGCACGCCGGGCGCACCCGACCCGGGGTCGGTGCACAGGTCCGCGCCGAGGGGTGCGGGCGGCGCCGGCGGAGTCGGACCGGGCTCGTACGTCACGCGTGCGCGCCCTCGCAGCCGGGCACGGACGCCCGCCAGCGGGGTGACCACGCCGGAGCAGAAGACACCCGCGCTGCCGCCACCCTGGACGCGCGGGGACGCGGCGTGCACGCCGACGACCGCGACGGTGGACAGCCCTTCGGGGTCGAGCGGCAGGACGTTGTCGTTGCGCAGCAGGACCGAACCGGCACTGACGGCGCGCCGCAGCAGCGCCCGCGTCCCGCCGAACGCCGCCGTCGGCACCCGGCGCGGGCGGTACGGCTCCAGCGCGCCCACCCGGTCGGCGAGCCGGAGGAGCCGGTGCACCTTCGCGTCGACCGATTCCTCGGCGACCCGGCCGTCCTTCACCGCCCGCACCAGTGACGCGCCCCAGGGACTGTCCGGGCCCGGCATCGCCAGGTCGAGGGCGGCGCGTCCGGTCTCCTCGGTGGTCCGCACGGCCGCCCAGTCGGAGACGGCGACTCCGTCGAACCCCCATTCACCCTTGAGGGGCTCCGCCAGCAGCGGGCTGGCCGTCATGGTCGTGCCGCCCACGGCGTTGTAGCCCGCCATGACGAGCCACACCCCGGCCTCGACAGCCGCCTCGAAGGGCGCGAGGTACACCTCGCGCAGAACGCGTTCGCCGGCCCGGACGTCCACGGTCAGCCGGTCGGTCTCGGAGTCGTTGGCGACGTAGTGCTTGGCGGTGGCCGCCACCCCGAGGGCCTGGATGCCCCGGACGAGCGCGGCTCCGGTACGGCCGGTCAGTTCCGGGTCCTCGGAGAAGCACTCGAAGTGCCGGCCGCCCAGCGGACTCCGGTGGAGGTTGAGTGTGGGCGCCAGTACCACGTCGACGCCCTTGCGGGCGGCCTCGGCCGCCAGCAGGCCCCCGAGCCGCTCCACCAGCTCCTCGTCCCACATCGCCCCCAGGGCCGAAGCGGAGGGCAGCAGGGCCGAGGTGCGCCGCTCGTCCCATGCCTCGCCGCGTACCCCGGCGGGTCCGTCCGAGGTGACCATCTCCCGCAGCCCGATCCCGGGCTCACCGGCGGTGCGCCAGGTCGTCGCGCCGGTCAGCAGGCGCACCTTCTGCTCGAGACTCAGCCTGCCGATGAGCCGATCGAGGGATTCGTCGTCCACGTCCCACCCCGCCTTCCGGCCCTCCGCTGCGGTGGGAGAGCGCTCTCCCAACCATTCGGCGAGACGCTCCATTCCGTCAAGTCCTGCCGGCCGGCGGCCGAGCGGCCGGCAGTGGGCATCCGGCGCGCGGGCAGCGAAAGGTGCCCGACGGCACCCGCGCCGAGCGGGCGCCGTCGGGCCTCGGACCGCCGGCCGGGTCAGGGCAGTCGGTGGTCGGCGTTCAGCACGGCGCCGCGTTCCGGGTGGTTCTGGTCGTAGCCGCGCGTGTCGCACTGGAGCCCGCCCACGATGCAGTGGTCGACCAGGGCGTTCAGGGTCCGCTCCTCCCAGGCGTTGAAGAAGTCGTAGTGGAAGGAGTAACCGCGCCCGCTGGCCAGGCGGACGTCGCTCATGTCGCCGTTGACCGGCCAGGCCATCTTGAACTCGATCATCGGCAGGGCGACCGGGTGGGAGGCCGGGCACATGTTGTCGTTGGTGCCGGGTTTGACGACCGGGTAGGCCATGTGGCTCTTGTGGTCGGGAGTGTCGAGGTACTTGCCGTCCCAGCAACTGGGCGCCTGCATGCGGAGGTTGAGCTGGACGTCGGGCCGGCTCGGGCAGCTCGCCGGAATGTCGGTGTTGAAGAAGCTGTCACCGCATTCCCAGCCCTCGACGAAGCCCTTGTGGCCGCGGAACTCCTGGGCGCTCTGCAGGGGATTGCCGACGACGTACCGCAGTCCCTTGGGGAAGGGCCGCACGCTGGTGTAGTCGGTGACGCCTGACTTGTAGTAGATGACCTGCGGTCCGACGGGGAGGACCTTCTTGTCGCCCTTGTACAGGGACGGCATCCAGTACGCGGAGGCGTCGGCCGGTGCGAGACAGGTGGTGTCGCCGCCGTACAGGCTTGCCGTCGTGCTGCCCGCGTTCGTCGAGGTGTTGCCCATGAAGGTGTGGTCGTGGGACTTGCCCGGCTGTCCCGGGTACACGATCGGATCGTCGGGCGCGGTGTGCGTGACGGCGCAGTTGGCCTGGAACTCCTTGTGGTAGCGCGGCGGCGGGGTGGCGTCCGAGGGGGTCACACCGGTGACCGGGGGAACGGTCGGGATGTACCCGTCGCCGTCGGGGTCGTCGGCGGACGCCTGGGTCGACACCGCCATGGTGTGCCCGGTGTGACCGGCGGCCGGGGCGTCACCGGGACCGGCCGCCGTGGCGACGGTGCCGATGCCCAGCACACTTGCGACGAGTGCGGTGCCGAGTAACAGCGCGGGGAGTTTCGAACGTGGTCTCATGAGGCCTCCTTGCCTGCTGAGATGCCGGGTGAGAGTGGGGTGGTGCGCAGGGCGCCGCCGGACGCCCTGCGCCGTCGTCAGCCGTAGATGCCGAACTCGTGCAGCGAGTAGCCCCAAGCCGTGCCACGCGCCGTCAGATGCAGTCGCACGTGCCGTGCGGTCTCCGTGACGTCGACGGTGTCGACGTCACCGTCGCCGGCACTCGTGGTGTGGACCGTGCGCCAGGTGGTGCCGTCGTCCGACACCTGTACCTCGTAGGACTTGGCGTAGGCGGGGTCCCAGACGAGCTGGAGCTTGCGGACGGGGGTGGGAGCGCCGAGGTCGACCTGGATCCACTGCGGATCGCTCCAGTCGCTGGCCCAGCGCGTGTCGGTCCTACCGTCCGTCGCCTTGGCGGGCTCGCACGGGCAGTCGCCGTAGGACGGCTGGAAGGAGGACGCGGTGGTGGGCTTGTTCAGCGCCACGTTCGTGCCGGTGACCGGCGGGGCGACGACCTTGACCGACTTCGTCTCGATGCCGGCGTTGCCGTGACCGTCCTCGGCCTGGACGTACACCTTCCACACGCCCAGCTTCTCCGGGGCCTTCACGGCGAAGGTGCCGTCGCCGGTGGACCGCCACTCGGCCTCCACCAGGCGCTTGTCGCCGCTCGCGTAGTTGCCGCTGAGGAAGACCTTGTGGGTGACGGGGTCGCCGTCGGGGTCGCGCACGTCGGCGCGGACGGTGAACTCGCCGCCCGCCGGGGCGGACGAAGCGGGACCGACGGTCATGTTCGTGATGACCGGCGGGGTGTTGTCGCCGGTGGCCGATCCGCCGTACGCCTTCTTGACGGCGTAGTAGGACAGCCGCTTCAGCCCGTCCGGCACGAGGTTGAACCAGACGCCGCCGAAGTCGTGTTCGACGCCGTAGTGGAAGAGGGTGGCGCCCAGCGCGACGCCCTGGTGGCCGGTGACGCAGTCCCAGGCCTTGGTGTATCCCTCGGCCTTCTGCACGTCGGTCGGCTCGTCGGGGACGCCGTTGGCGTCGTCGGGCACCTCCCACTCACCGGCCGGGCCGCCCTCGGTGATGATGTACGGCTTGGTGTAGCCGCCGTCCTCCCAGTCCTTCCGGACGCCGCAGATGTCGCCGTAGGAGTTCACCGAGTACAGGTCGAGGTCGGGCGCGTTGCGCTTGTAGTACGGCCAGGCGCCCGTCCACGCGTCGGTCGAGGTGACGGGGTGGTCCGGGTCGATGGCGTGGATCTTCTCGGCAACGTCGTTGACGAAACCGGTGTAGGCGTTGCGCTGCGCCTCCAGCTCCGTCCCGCTGTAGCAGTTCTGCAGGCCGAGGACCGACTCGTTGCCGACGTTCCACATGAGGGTCGCCGGGTGGCTCTTGTACGCCTCCACCCACTTGGCGAACTCGGTGAGCATGTTGTCCTTGTACGTGGTGTCGGTGACGTAGTCGACGCAGCCGCCGGAGCCGGGCCCGCCGCCTGGCTGCAGCCAGAAACCGTTGACGACTCGGATGCCGTTCGCGGCGGCGGTGTCGAGAAGCGGCTTGGTGCCCGCGTCGGTGCCCCAGGTGCGGATCGTGTTGACGCCCATGGACTTGACCTCGGGCATGTACTTCGGGGCGTCCGCGACGGCGGGGCCCCAGGTCAGGCCCTTGACCGTGTAGGGCTCGCCGCCGACGGTCAGTTGCCAGTTCCCCTGGGAGCCGGTGACCGCGACCGCTCCTCCTGTGGCCGGCGGTGTGCCGTCCGTGGTCCCGTACACCTGGAACTCCCACAAGGAGTAGCCGTAGCCGCCGGAACGCTCGGTGCCCAGCATCCGGACGTAGCGGCCGGAGCCGGAGACGGCGACCTCGTCCGTGCCGCCGTCACCGCCGGTCACGGTCTTCAGGGTCCGCCAGTCCGTTCCGTTGTCGGACGCCTCGATCCGGTAGCTCCTGCCGTACGCGCCCTCCCAGGTCAGCACGACACGGCTGAGGTCGGACCGCTGTCCGAGGTCGACCTGGAGCCACTGCGGGTCGCTCCACAGGCTGGCCCAGCGGGTGCCGGTCAGGTTGCCGTCGACGGCCGCCGAGGCGGCGTATCCGTCGCCTTCCTGGGACGAGGCGGTGGCGGGCCTGCCCTGGGAGAGCAGCGTTTCCGCGGCGTGGGCGGGCGGAGCGGTGAGGGCGAGCGACGACGCCACCAGGGCGCCGAGGGCGAGCAGCGGGACGCCTGCGCGGCGGCCGACCGGTCTGTGGTGCACGGGGGCTGTGGACACATCTTCTCCTGGCGGGTCGGGGGAACGGGGGAGCACCGGTGGGGGCACACCCCTCCGGGCCGAGGGCGTGGACGTCGTCGGACCGGAGGGGAGTCGTGACCGACGGGCCGGCCGGTCAGGGGAAGGACACGACGGTGGACGGCACGGTCGAGGTACCGCCGGGCTCGGTCGAGGCGCCGGTGTCGTTGACGACGTGGTTGTAGTGGCCCATGCCGCCCAGGGAAACCACGAGGAGGCTGTGGAACTTCACTCCCGGTTTGACGGGGGTCCTGAAGCCGTGGTCCTGGCGAATGCTCGGGTCGACGTTGTAGTTGCAGTAACTGCCCAGGCCCCACGCCTCGTGGGTGTCCACCGAGTCGTCGACGCGGTAGGCGGCGTACCCCTTGGTCGAGCCGTTCTGGACGGCGGCCTGGTTCGGTGCGTCGTACGCCTTCTCGTTCTGGTAGAAGATCGTCCGGCCGCGTTCGCCGTACCACTCGACGTCGTACTTGTTGAAGTGCTCGACGAACAGTCCGGTGGCCAGAACGTCGTCGCCGTTGACGCGGACGCCGTAGTCGGCCCGGTTGGTCTCCCAGCCGACGCCGTCGCCGTGGTCGGCTCGCCACACCCAGGTGTGGTCGATGATCGTGTCGTGGCTGTTGACGACCATGCTGGTGGTGGCCTTGCCCGCGCCCGCGCCGCCGATGCGGATGTACACGTCCTGCACGGTGGTGGGGTTGGCGGCGTGGTCGGTGGACGCGCCCTGGGGGCCGATCTCCAGCAGGGTGGGGGAGTTGACCGGTCCGGCGTCGATCAGGAAACCGGCGAGCCGCACGCCGTCGACGTCGGCGACCTTCATGGCGGTCACCCCGTTGTCCGGGACGATCGTGGCGAGGCCGAGTCCCAGGACGACGGTGCCGGGCCGGCTGACGTTGATCGTCTGGTCGACGTGGTAGACGCCGGGGGTGAACAGGAGGTGCAGGCCCTGGGCGAGGGCGGCGTTGATGGTGGCGGCGCCGGCGCCGGGCTTGACGACGTAGAACTTGCTCAGCGGAATCGACTCGCCCTGCGGGGTGCCGTTCGACCAGGTGGTGCCGCGGGCGTTGGTCCGCCTGGCGGGGGCGAAGACCTTGTACTCGTCGCCGTCCAGGTAGAGGAAGGGCTTCTCGCGGGAGATCGGCGTCGTGTCGAGCGTGGTGTAGCGGGGCTCGGGGAAGGCGGTGGCGGGAGCGCCCTCGACACCTGAGAAGACCTGGTTCCAGACGCTGTTGGACCAGCCGCCGACCGAGCTGTCGCGGGTGTACCACTGCTGCTGCGAGTAGTTGCCGACCTGCCCGTCGATCCTGCTGTCCGCGATGTAGCCGCCGCTGGCCCAGCCGTAGCCGTTGGGGGCGAGGTTGAGGCCGCCCTTGACGTGCATCCGGCGGAACGAGGCGGCCTGCGAGACCGCCCACCGATTGGTGCCGCTGACCGGGTTCACGGCGAGGTTCTCGGCGCCGCGCCAGAAGTTCTGGGTGGCGTTGCCGTTGAACCATCCGGCGTCGACGGTGATGTCACCGTTGATCGTCGTGTCGTCGGGGCGCAGGCCGAGGCCGGCGATCTGGGTGTAGAAGCCGATCTGGGCGTTGAGGTTGTTGTAGGTGCCGGGCTTGAAGAGGAAGGCGTGCCGGCCGGAGCCGAACTGCGCCGATTCCTGCTCCTTGAAGACCTGGTCCAGCTTGGCCTGGATGCCGGGCGTGGAGGGGTCGAAGACGTGCACGTTGGGGCCGAGGTCGCCGCCGCCCGGGATGACCGGGCCGGGGTCGTCGCCGGTGGTGCCGTACACCTTGAACTCCCACAGGGAGTATCCGTATGCGGTGGCGCGGGCGGTGCCGAGCATGCGGACGTACCGGGCGGTTCCGGAGACGTTCACCGTCTCCGTGCCCCCGGCACCGGTGGTGGTGGAGTAGACCGGCGACCAGTCCGTGCCGTTCTGGGAGGTCTCGATGCGGTAGGACTTGGCATGGGCGGCCTCCCAGCGCAGCTCGACCTGGCTGAGGGAGGCGGACACACCGAGGTCGACGCGGATCCACTGCGGATCGGCCGCGGCACTGGACCAGCGGGTGCCGTTGTCGCCGTCGACGGCAGCGGTCGCGGGGGTGCCGTAGTGCTCCTGGCTGGAGGCGGTGACCGGTTTGCCCTGGGACAGCAGCACGGGCGCCGCCTGGGCCCGTGCGGCGGGGACTACGGCGAGCAGCGCGGCGGCCAGGGCGGTGACCAGGACGCCGACGAGCCCGCGGCGACCGGGTCTGCGCGACACCGGTGCCGCCGGGGATATGCCGACAGCGGGCATGGAGAGACTCCTTGGCAGGAAGGAATGGGAGAGCGCTCTCCGGCACCTTGCCCGCCTCGCCGGTCGCGGTCAAGGCTCCTCACACGGCTTTTCTTTTAGCTTTCATTAAGGTGATTTCCGCTTGCTGGGCAAAGAGTCGGCGTGGTCGGACAACGGCTCTGTCCGTCCTGTGGACAGGCGATGAGGAGCCCGACGCCGCGCAGCCTCCTGCGCACGAGGTGACGATCGGGCAGGTGGCCGTATGCCTGAGCCGCCCTTGCCTGGAGGTTCGTCTGCTGCCTCGTCCGACGGCAGTCTGGCGACGGCCGCCCGGCTCGTGCGCGCGTTCCACGCCCCGACTGCCGACAGCCCGCCGGCCGGTGGTCAGGAGGTCGTGTGCCACGACGGCCTGTCACCCGAGAACACGGTCCATCGGCTGCGCGGGGGCGAGCTTCGGCCGGCGGCGTTCATCGACTGGGGCATGATCTCGTGGTGACAGGATCGATGCCGGCGGCGCATCGAGCCCCGGGCCGATGCCGGTGACGCCGCCATGGCCCGGCTTCCGTGACGCAGGGGTGGTGCGGCACGTTCGAGAGGCCCACCAGTGGGTTTCCGATTACCGGGATGCGCTGGAGCGCTCGGTGCGGTGAGTGGGCGAGCAGCCGTCGCGGTGGGTTCGCCGGTTCCTTCCCGCGGCGGTGGGACGGCCACCTCGGGAGGCAGGGGATCCGGATGGCCGGTGTGCTAATCCACCGCCATCTCGCCCAGCTCCGACCAGTCCTCCTGGTCGACCGTCGTGCTCACGATGCGCGGCGTGCGGACGAGGTGGCGCGGCAGTGTCTCCTGCGCGGCGCGGAAGTGTGCGGACTGGACGTGGGCGGCGCCCGCCTCGTCGTCGCGGAAGGCCTCGACCAGCACGTACTCCGTGGGGTCGTCGAGGCTGCGCGACCAGTCGAACCACAGGCAGCCGGGTTCCGCCCGGGTGGCCCGGGTGAACTCGCCGGCGATCTGCGGCCACTGGTCCGCATGTTCGGGGAGGACCTGGAACTTCGCCGTGATGAAGATCATGGGTTCGCCTTCTGTGAGTGGGTGCGGGCCGGGCACGGAGCGAGCGTGTCGCCGTTCGCATCCGTACCCGGCTCCGGGCCGCCGGCACCATCCGGCTCGGCCAGGCGGGGCAGCCGGCCCGGTCGGTGGTCAGGCGTTCGCCCGCGTCCGCCCCCGCCCCACCAGCCGCTTCACCAGCGGCCACGCCAGCAGCAGCACGATCACCGCGTACACCGTCACCGAGAACGGCGTGTTGACCAGGCCCGACACGCTGCCGTCGCTGATCTGCAGGGCGCGGCGCAGTTGCTGCTCGGCGTTCGGGCCGAGGATGACGCCGATGACCGCGGGCAGGACGGGCAGCCCGTAGCGCCGCATGCCGAACCCGATCAGACCGATGACCAGCAGGATCACCAGGTCGATCACCTCACCGCCGACCGCGTACGCGCCGACCGCCGCGAAGAACATGATCCCCGCGTACAGGTACGGCCGCGGGATCCGCAGCAGCTTGGCCCACACCGGAGCCAGCGGCAGGTTCAGGGCGAGCAGCAGCACCATGCCGACGAAGAGCGAGGCGATCAGGCCCCACACCAGTTCGGGCTCGCGTTCGAAGAGCAGCGGGCCCGGCTGGATGCCGTACTGCTGGAAGGCGGCCAGCATGACCGCGGCGACCGCGGTGGTCGGCAGGCCCAGGGTCAGCATGGACACCAGCGTGCCCGCCGCCGAGGCCGACGCCGCCGACTCGGGACCGGCCACGCCCTCGATGGCGCCCTTGCCCCATTCGTCCTTGTGCTTGGA
Organism: Streptomyces sp. NRRL F-5650; assembly: GCF_000721365.1. Taxonomy (NCBI): domain Bacteria; kingdom Bacillati; phylum Actinomycetota; class Actinomycetes; order Kitasatosporales; family Streptomycetaceae; genus Streptomyces; species Streptomyces sp. NRRL F-5650. The sequence continues at coordinate 290,982 of NZ_JOGV01000001.1, forward strand.
CAGCCGTTTCTCCGTGACGTACGACAGGAACGTCGGTATCTCGGCGCCGCCCGCCGGGATCGCGCCGAACGGGAAGCCGATGAACGGGCCGCGCAGCCAGGACTTCCAGGTGCGCTTCACGTCACCGCGGCCGAGCCAGGGACGGCCCACCGGGATCGGCTCGCCCCCGCCGCGCCGCAGGTGGGCGGCCACCCACAGCGCCTCGCCGATCGCGAAGAGACCGACCGCCACGATCACCACGTCCACACCGTCGGCGAGTTGCAGCGAACCGAAGGTCAGCCGCTGCTGGCCCGTCATCTGGTCCAGACCCACCAGGCCGATCGTCAGACCGATCAACAGCGAGGCCAGGCCCCTGATCCGCGAGGACCCCAGCACCGACGTCACGGCGATGAACGCCAGCACCATGATGGCGAAGTAGTCCGGGGCGCCGATGTCCACCGCCAGGTCGGCGACCGTCGGGGCGAGGGCCACCAGCAGGATCGTGCCGATCATGCCGCCGGCGAAGTGGCCGATGGCGGCAGCGGCGAGTGCCTGCGCGCCCCGACCCGCCTTGGCCATGGGGTTGCCCTCCATGGCCGCGACCACCGCGGCACTCTCACCGGGGGTGTTGAGCAGGATGGAGGTGGTGGAACCGCCGAACATCGCGCCGTAGTAGATGCCCGCGAACATGATGAACGCGGCGACCGGGTCCAGCCCGTACGTCACTGGCAGCAGCAGCGCCACCGCCATCGCCGGGCCGATGCCGGGCAGCACGCCGATCGCCGTGCCGAGCAGCACGCCGAGGGCGGCCCACAGCAGGTTGACCGGAGTGAGCGCCGTACCGAACCCGTCCATGAGGGAGTTGAGGGCGTTCATGTCAGAGCACTCCCATCAGCGGGCCGCCGGGCAGCGGCACGCCGAGCAGCTTGTCGAAGACGACGTAGGTGAGCAGGGACAGCACCGCGGCGATCAGCGGATCGCGGTCCACGCGGCGGCTGCCGAGGGCGAAGGCGGCACCCCAGAAGAGCAGCGCGCCCGCCACGGGGAAGCCGGCCGGCTCGATCAGGGCCGCGGCGCCCAGGAAGATCCCGGACAGCAGCAGCACCGTGCGCCAGTCGGCCGGTTCGGACAGGTCGACGTCCTCGCCGCCCTCGGCCTCGCCCCGGCCTCCGCGCAGCACGTCGACGGCGAGCAGCGCGGCGATCACCAGCAGACCGGCGCCGACCACGATCGGGACGGTCTTCGGGCCGACCGGCCCGCGCTGGGTGATGTCGACGTTCATGGTGAGCGCGTCGGTCAGGACGAGCACGCCGAGCGCCAGCAGCAGGGCGCACACGCCCAGTTCGGAGTGCTCGCGCAGCCACGAGCGGCGACCGCCGGCCGTTCGCTCGCGGTCCTCGGGCAGTTCGGTCCGCGTCGTCACAGCCCCAGCTCCTTCAGCACCGACACCACGCGCTCGTCCTGCGCCTTCAGGAAGTCGCCGAACTCCTCGCCGGTCAGGAAGGCGTCGTCCCAGCCGTTCTGGTCCATGGACTTCTTCCACTCGGGGGAGTCGTGGAGTTCCTCGAAGAGGCGGGTCAGCTTGGTGCGCTGGGCCTCGGAGAGGCCCGGCGGGGCCACGATGCCGCGCCAGTTGGTGAAGTTCACGTCGTAGCCGGACTCCTTGAGCGTGGGCGCGTCCTGGAGATCGTCCACCCGCTCGGGACCGGTCACCGCGAGTACCCGCAGTTCACCGGCCTTGATCTGGTCCAGGTACTCGCCGACGCCGGAGACCCCGAAGCCGACCTTGTTCCCGAGGATCGAGGCGAGCAGCTCGCCGCCGCCGTCGAAGGGGATGTAGTTGACCGACTTCGGCTGGATCCCGGCGGCCTTGGCCATCAGCATCGGCGCGAGGTGGTCGGGCCCGCCCGGTGACGAACCGCCGCCCACGGGAATCTTGCCGGGGTTCTTCTTCCAGGCGCCGATCAGTTCGTCGATCGTCTTGTACGGAGAGTCCTTGGCGACCACGACGACGTCCTGCTCCTCGGTGAGCCGTGCGATCGGCGTGGCGTCGGCGAGGGTCTTGGGGGCGTGGTTGGAGCGGGCGGCGCCCACGACGCCGAGGCCCATGGACATGGCGAGCTTGCCGTTGCCGTGCTCGCTCACGAGCCGGCTCAGGCCGACGGTGCCGCCCGCGCCCGGCAGGTTGAACACCTCGATGTTGTGCGTGAGCCCGGCGTCCTCGGCGTTCTTCGCGGCCGTGCGGGCGGTGATGTCGTAGCCGCCGCCGGGCGTGTTGGGGACCATGAAGCGCAGGCCCGGGATCTGGGTGCCGGAGTCGGAGTCGTCGCCCGAGGAGAGCAACGGCGGTCCGGCCAGCACGAGCACGGCGGCCCAGAGCAGGGCAAGGGGGGTGCGCAGGCGCACGTATGACACCACCTGTCAATTGGGTAGAGCGGCAAGGGGGCCCTGTGGGGGAGGGTGACGTGGGCCACATGGTGCCCGCGCGTCCGCCCCCTGTCTTCCTTGCGGAACCAAGGGAGGTTGTGTTCATTGCGGTCGCCGCCACCGGCCCCCGACATCGCCGTCGGATCGCCGGTGCGTTGCGAAGCGGGCACATCGAAGCCGCTGCCCTTTCCTTCGCCGCAGGTGGGCGCCATGATGGCGACCCGGCACCCCCGCCCCGCACCCCCGCCCCTCCATGAGCCGAGAACGAGTCCGCCGTGGCACCCACCTTCCGCCGTCAGACCCTCGCGGGCGAGATGCTGGTCCTCCAGCTCGCCATCGTCGTGGTCGTGCTGCTCGCGGTCGCCGCCGTCTCGCTCGCCCAGTCCAAGGCCACCTTCAACCGCGTGGAGGGCCGCCGGGTCACGGCGCTCGCCGAACAGCTCGCCGCCACGCCGCTGGTCCGCAGCCAACTGCTGCGCCCCGTGCCGCAGGAGGCCCTGGCCCCGCTGGTCAACTCCACGCAGACCCAGTCCGGGGTCACCTCCGTCACGGTGGCCGACGCCGACGGCCGGGTGGTCAGCTCGACCGACCCGACGCTGATCGGCGGCCGGCTGCCGCGCGGGGAGGGCGCCGACGCCAGGAGCGGCTGGTCGGGGTCGCTGTCCGTGCAGGGCAGCCGGGAACTGGTCGCCCAGGTCCCGGTGCTCGGCGCCACCCGGCAGACCCTCGGCCGGCACCTGGGCACGGTGATGGTCGGCGAGGCCGACCCCACGGTCTGGCAGCGCCTGAGCGGCGCCTCCTCCTACCTCCTCGCCTACCTCGGCGTCGCCAGCGGCCTCGGCGTGGCCGGCTCCTGGCTGCTGGCCCGGCGTGTCAAACGGCAGACCCTAGGCCTGGAACCGCGCGAGATCGCGGGCCTCGCCGAACACCGGGAGGCGATGCTGTACGGCATCGCCGAGGGCGTCGTCGCCCTGGACCCGCAGCACCGGCTCACCCTCGTCAACGAGATGGGACGGCGCCTGCTCGACCTGCCCGCCGACTGCGTGGGCCAGAGCCTGGACGGCCTCGGCATCGACGGCCGGCTGCGCGACGTCCTCGCCGGTGCCACGCCCGAAACGGCCGAGCCGCGCGACGAGGTCGTCGTCCGCCACGGCCGGGTCCTGGTCATGAACCGCATGACCGTCACCAAGGACGGCCGCCCACTCGGCTCGGTCACCACCCTGCGCGACCGCACCGAACTGGCCCGCCTGGAGCGGGAGATCGGCTCCTTCCGCAGTACCTCCGAGCTGCTGCGCGCCCAGGCGCACGAGTTCGCCAACCAGCTCCACACCATCTCCGGACTCATCCAGATCGGCGAGCAGGAGGAGGTCGTGCGCTACGTCCGCGGGCTCAACCAGCGCCGCCAGTCCCTCGACGTCACCCTCAGCCGCCGGGTCCGGGACACCGCCGTGGCCGCGCTGATCACCGCGAAGTCCTCCCTCGCCGCCGAGCGCCGGGTCGCGCTGCGCGTCTCCGACCGCACGGCACTGGACCGGCTGGAGCCGGCGGACGCAGCCGACGTGGCGACCGTGCTCGGCAACCTGGTCGACAACGCCGTGGACGCCGCCGCGGCGCCAGGTGACGGCCACGAGGCCTGGGTCGAGGTCGAGCTGCGGCAGGACGCCGCCAGCGTCGAGATCGTGGTCCGCGACTCCGGTCCCGGCGTGGCGCCCGAACTTGCCCGGGAGGTCTTCTCCCACGGCTTCACCACCAAGGCCGCCCGGCAGGGCGAGCGCGGCATCGGCCTGGCCCTGACCCGGCTGGTCTGCGAACGCCACGGCGGTGAGATCTCGGTGACCAACACCCCCGAGGGGGCCATGTTCACCGCACGCATGACCGTCAGCCACCTCACCGACGCGGTGGCGGAAGGAGCAGCACCATGACGGCAACGAGCGGCACGTCCGGTACGACCGCTCCGGGCGCCGCTGCCCCGGAGGCGCCCCGTGCCACCGCCCCGATCGGCGTGCTCGTGGTCGACGACGACTTCATGGTGGCCCGCGTCCACCGCGCGTTCGTCGACCGGGTCGAGCCCTTCCGGGTCGTCGGGGTCGCCGGCAGCGGGGAGCAGGCGCTCACGGCCGCCGGGGAGCTGCGCCCCGACCTGGTCCTGCTCGACCTGTACCTGCCGGACGTCTTCGGTCTCGACGTCATCCCGCGGCTGCGCGCCGCGGGCCACGAATGCGACGTCATGGTCATCAGCGCGGCCCGCGAGGCGGACGCGGTGCGCGGCGCCGTGCGGCACGGCGTGGTCGACTACCTGCTCAAGCCCTTCGAGTTCGAGGACCTGCGGCTCCGGCTCGAGCGCTACGCCGCCCAGCGGGGCCGGATGCTCGGCACGGTCGTGCGCAGCCAGGCCGACGTCGACCGGGTCCTGGCCGGGGCCGCGGCGCAGCCGACGGCCCCGGCCGCCGCGCTGCCCAAGGGCATGAGCGTGGAGACCGCCGACCTCGTCGAGCGCACCCTGCGGGAGGCGGACGGCACCCTGTCGGCCAGCGAGTGCGCGGCGCTGACCGGCGTCTCCCGGGTCAGCGCCCGCCGGTACCTGGAGTACTTCCACACCGTGGGCAGCGCGGAGGTCTCCCTGCGCTACGGCGTGGCGGGCCGCCCGGAGCGCCGCTACCGCTTCCGGGGCGCGGTCACCGGCCTGGCGCTCCCGCCCGCAGGCCGTCCATGACGAAGTCCAGGAACCGGGTCACCCTCGGCTGCCAGTCCTCGCCGGGGCTGATCAGCCACAGACCGCCGAGGACGAGGAAGAAGTCGTCCCCGGTCACTCCGGGCCGGATCGTGCCGGCCTCGTCGTTGGCACGGAGCAGCAGCTCGGCCGCCTCCTCCAGCGGGGTGGGGCGCGGCTTCTCCGGTGCCCCGGGTGCGCTGGTGACCAGCCGGATCGCGTCCGCCAGACCCGCCTTGGTCATGGCGAACTCGGCGAGGCGGTCCATCCACTCGCGCAGGGCCGCGTCGGGTTCGCGGGTGGCCAGCATCTCGGGCGCGGCCCGGGCCACCTGCTGCATCCCGTGGCGGTAGATCTCCAGGACGAGTGCCTCACGGTTCGGGAAGTTGCGGTAGAACGTGCCCTGCCCGACTCCCGCCTTCTTGGCGATGACGCTCAACGGCGCGTTCGCGCAGTGCGTCAGCTCCTCCGTGGCCACTGCCAGGATGCGCTCGCGGTTGCGCTGGGCGTCCGAGCGCAGGGGAGTGCCCGGCTTGTCCTTCTTCGGCTGCGGCACCCGTCCCCCTTTCGGGTAGTGGCCGAATCGCGACCTTGCTAAGCGGACAACTGTCCGTTACTTTTTCGGTGAGCGGACAGATGTCCGGTTGTCCGCCCAGTCTAGCGGCGGACACGGCCGCGTGAACCGTCCGGTGCTCGCCCGGACGCGAATGAACCCCCACCGCCTACAGCCCGTTTCTCCCTGTCAACAGACACCCCCTGTCAACGGACACCAAAGAAGGCTGATCATGGCCCCAGCACCCTCGTCGACGTCCAGTGCCCTCACCCTCGACATCAACGGCGAGAAGCACCACCTGACCGTCGACCACCGCACCACCCTGCTCGACGCCCTGCGCGAGCGCCTGGATCTCACCGGCACGAAGAAGGGTTGTGACCAGGGCCAGTGCGGCGCCTGCACCCTCCTGGTCGACGGGCGCCGCACCGTCTCCTGCCTGACCCTCGCCGTAGCCGCCGAGGGGCGGGAGATCACCACCATCGAGGGCATGGCCGACGGCGACCAACTGCACCCCGTCCAACAGGCCTTCCTCGACCTCGACGGCTACCAGTGCGGCTACTGCACCCCCGGGCAGATCTGCTCGGCGATCGCCGTCATAGAGGAGCACGCCGCCGGCTGGCCCAGCGCCGCCACCGAGGACCTGCGTCCCGAGGCCGGACCGCCACCCCTGACGCCGGACGAGATCCGTGAACGGATGAGCGGCAACCTGTGCCGCTGCGGCGCCTACGTCTCCATCCTCCAGGCGGTCACCCGAGCGGCCGAGGCCCACCGGGCAGCCGCCCACGACGACGAGGCCCCGGCCGGGACGGCGAAGGAGACGGCGGCATGAGGGAGTTCGGATACCAGCGCGCCGACGACGTCTCCGGTGCCGTGGCCCTGCTCGCCGCCGACCCGGACGCGCGCTTCCTCGGCGGCGGCACCAACCTGGTCGACCTGATGAAGACCGGCGTCGAGCGTCCCGCCCGGCTCGTCGACGTCCGCGGACTCCCGCTGGACGGCATCGAGGAGACCGCGGACGGCGGCCTGCGCATCGGTGCCACCGTCACCAACAGCGACCTCGCCGCCCACCCGGACGTACGCCGCCGCTACCCGGCGCTGGCCCAGGCGGTGCTGGCCGGCGCCTCCGGGCAACTGCGCAACATGGCCACGGTCGGCGGCAACCTGCTCCAGCGCACCCGCTGCGGCTACTTCACCGACCTCGGCAAGCCCTGCAACAAGCGGGCCCCCGGCAGCGGTTGCCCAGCGCTCACCGGAGAGCACCACAACCACGCCGTCCTGGGCGCCTCGGACCACTGCGTGGCGGTCCACCCTTCCGACATGGGTGTGGCCCTCGCCGCCTTCGACGCCGTCGTCGGCTTCGAAACCCCCGACGGACCGGGCGAGTTGCCGCTGGCCGACTTCTATCTCCCCGTCGGGGACACCCCGCACCGTGAGACGGCCCTGCCGCCCGGCGCGCTCATCACCGGCGTCACCCTGCCGTCCGCGCCGGTCGCCCGCCGGTCCCGCTACCGCAAGGTGCGCGAACGCGCCTCCTACGCCTTCGCGATCGGCTCCGTCGCCGCCGCACTCGACATCGAGGACGGCGTCGTGCGCGAGGCCAGGCTGGCGTTCGGCGCGGTCGCCTCACGTCCCTGGCGGGCCCGCGCGGCCGAGGCCGTGCTCACCGGGGCACCGGCCGAGGGCGACACCTTCGCCGCCGCCGCGGACGCCGAACTCGCGGCCGCCAGGCCGCTGCCCGACAACGGATACAAGGTGACCCTCATGCGCAACCTCGCCGTCGCCGTCCTGACCGAACTCGCCGGGGAGGCCGCCCGATGACCACCGCCACGACCGGCTCCGCCGGGGTCCGGGGCGCCGTCGGCACCGCCCACACCCGCGTCGAGGGCCGCGACAAGGTCACCGGAGCCGCCCGCTACGCCGGTGAGATCCCGTTCGCCGACCTCGCGCACGGCTGGCTGGTGCTGTCCACCGTGGCCCGGGGCCGCATCCGCACCATCGACACCGAGCCCGTCCTCGCGATGCCCGGCGTCCTCGCCGTCCTGCACCACGGCAACGCCCCGCGCGTCGAGACCGACTACATCGGTCTGCTGGGCATGCCGCCGGACCCGACCGCGGCCCTCTTCCAGAACGACCGGGTGCCGCACGCGGGCTGGCCGGTCGCCCTCGTCGTGGCCGAGACGTCCGAGCAGGCCCGGGAGGCCGCCGAGGCCCTCGTCGTCGGCTACGAACAGGAACCGCACGACACCGAACTGACCACCGGACACCCCGGTGCCCACCAGGCCGGCGGCATCATGCCCGGCGAGACCGCCAAGGGCGACCTGGCGGCGGGCCTCGCCGCGTCCGCCGTCGTGGTGGACGAGGAGTACACCACACCCGAAGAGCACCACAGCATGATGGAGCCGCACGCCGCCACGGCCCGGTGGGACGGCGGCCGGCTGGAGGTCGTCGACTCCAACCAGGGCACCACCTGGGTCCAGACCGAACTGGCGAGCATGTTCTCGCTGGACGCCTCCGCGGTCCGGGTGCGCTCCGAGCACATCGGCGGCGGCTTCGGCAGCAAGGGCCTGCGCGCCCACCAGGTGGCAGCCGTGATGGCCGCGACCCAGTTGCAGCGTCCGGTCCGCGTGGTGATGACGCGACGCCAGATGTTCTCGCTGGCCGGCTACCGCAGCCCCACCCTCCAGCGTGTGCGGCTCGGCGCCGACGCCGACGGCCGGCTGCGCGCCCTGGAGCACCGCTCGCTGAGCCAGACGTCCACCGTCCACGAGTTCGTCGAGCCCAGCGCGGGCGTGGCCCGCGTGATGTACGACGCCCCCGCCCACCGCACGGTCAACGAGGTCGTGCCGCTCGACGTGCCGTCGCCGACGTTCATGCGCGCGCCGGGCGAGGCACCGGGCTCCTTCGCCGTCGAGTCGGCCATCGACGAACTCGCCGAGCGCTGCGGCGTCGACCCGATCGAACTGCGCCTGCGCAACGAGCCTGAGACCGGTCCCGTGTCCGGCCTGCCGTTCAGCAGCCGCCATCTGGACGCCTGCTTCCGTGAGGGTGCCCGGCGGTTCGGCTGGGCCGAGCGCGACCCGCGCCCCGGGGTGCGCCGCGACAGACGCTGGCTGCTGGGCACCGGCACCGCCGCCGCCTCCTTCCACGCGGGCGCCGGTCCGTCCACGGCCCTGGTGACCGCCGAGGCGGACGGCACCTTCACCGTGCGGATCGCCGCCGCGGACCTCGGCACCGGCGCCCGTACCGCGCTCACCCTGGTCGCGTCCGACGCGCTGGAGGTCACGCCCGAGCGGGTCCGGGTCCGCATCGGCGACAGCGACTTCGGCCCGGCCACGATCGCGGGCGGTTCGATGGGCACCCGCTCCTGGGCGTGGGCGATCACGGCCGCCGCGGCCGAACTGCGCGAGCGCCTCGCCCTCGGCGCCGACATCCCGGCCGACGGCATCACCGTACGGTCCGACACCACCGAGGCACTCGGCCGTCTCGCCCAGAAGGAACGGCACTCCTTCGGCGCGCAGTTCGCCGAGGTCGCCGTGGACACCGCCACCGGCGAGGTACGGGTGCGCCGCATGCTCGGCATCTTCGCGGCCGGCCGCATCGTCAACCCGCTCACCGCCCGCAACCAGCTCGTCGGCGGCATGATCTGGGGCATCTCCATGGCCCTGCACGAAGAGGCGGTGCGGGACCGGAGCAGCGGCGCCCTCTACGCCCCCGACCTCGCCGGCTACCACGTCGCCACCCATGCCGACGTGGGCGACATCGAGGCGGACTGGGTCGACGACCCCGACCCGGACGACCCTGTGGGCATCAAGGGCGTCGGCGAGATCGGCGTTGTCGGCGCCGCGGCGGCCGTCGCCAACGCGGTGCGCCACGCGACCGGCGTCCGCCACCGCGACCTGCCGATCCGGCCCGACCGCGTGCTGGCGGCGGGGGTGCGCCCGGCCGGAGGCGACGCGGATGCTTGACATCGCGGACGAGCTGAACCGCTGGCTCGCCGAAGGCCGGGAGTTCGCCGTCGCCACCGTCGTCTCCGTCGGCGGCAGCGCGCCGCGCGGGCCCGGTGCCGCCCTCGCCGTCGACAGCGACGGAACGGTGGTCGGTTCGGTCTCCGGCGGCTGTGTGGAGGGCGCGGTGTACGAGCTGTGCACCGACGCCCTGCACAGCGGCGAGACGGTGCGCGAACGCTTCGGGTACAGCGACGAGGACGCCTTCGCGGTCGGGCTGACCTGCGGCGGGACCGTCGACGTCCTGATCACGCCGGTCGGTGCGGACACGCCGTCGAGGGAGGTGTTCCGGGCGGCACTGGCCACCGCCGCCCGGGGCGGGACCGCGGCCCTCGCCCGGGTCGTCCGGGGCCCCTCCGACCTGCTCGGCCGGGCCCTGATGGTCCGTCCCGACGGCACCCACGAGGGCGGTCTCGGGGGCCACCCCGGCCTCGACCGCACGGCTGCCGCCGAGGCCGGTGCCCTGCTGGACGCCGGACGCACCGGCACGGTCGGGATCTCGGAGGACGGGTCGCACTGCCCCGGCGGGCTCACCCTGCTCGTCGAGTCCAGCGTGCCGCCGCCCCGCATGATCGTCTTCGGTGCGGTCGACTTCGCCGCGGCACTCGTACGGGCGGGGAAATTCCTCGGCCACCACGTCACCGTGTGCGACGCCCGGCCGGTCTTCGCCACGCGGGCCCGCTTCCCGGAGGCCGACGAGATCGTCGTCGACTGGCCGCACCGCTATCTGCGCCGCACCCCGACCGACGGGCGCACGGTGCTGTGCGTGCTCACCCACGACGCGAAGTTCGACGTGCCGCTGCTGACGGAGGCGCTGCGGATGCCGGTCGCGTTCGTCGGCGCCATGGGCTCGCGCCGCACCCACGAGGACCGCGACCGGCGGCTGCGCGAGGCGGGCCTGACCGAGGCCGAGCTCTCCCGGCTCCGCTCACCCATCGGCCTCGACCTCGGCGCCCGCACTCCCGAGGAGACGGCCCTGTCCATAGCGGCGGAGATCGTCGCCCTCCGCCGCGGTGGCACGGGAGCCCCGCTGACGGGCGGGGCGGCGCCGATCCACCGGGAAGTGACGGGGGCCGCCGCCTGAGACGGAGGCTGCCGCCCGGCGGGTGGTAAGGGGGAGCCCCGAAGCATCACGGCAGTGTCGACTCGCCGGCCAGGCGTACCGCGCACTCCAGCATCATGGCGTGCACGAAGGCCTGCGGGAGGTTGCCGCGGAGCTGGCGCTGGCGCACGTCGTACTCCTCGGCGAACAGCCCGGGCGGTCCGCAGGCCGCCCGGGTGCGCTCGAACCAGCGGAAGGCGCCGACCCGGTCGTCGACCCGGTGCGTGGCGAGGGCCATCGTGAAGCCGCAGAGCAGGAAGGCCCCCTCGGCCTCCCCGAGCGACTCGCCGGGGTGCTCGAAGCGGAACAGGTACCCGTCCTCGGTCAGGCGGGACTCGACGTAGGCGCGGGTGGCGGCGTCGGCGTCACCGAACGTGCAGCCGCGGGCCATCGGCACCAGCAGCGCCGCCTCGGGACCGTCGTCGTCCTCGGCCCGCCGCCAGCGGCCGTCGGGGAGCAGGCACCGGCGCCGGGTCTCCCGCAGCACCGTCTCGGCGAGGCCGGCGCACCGGCGCCCCGCGTTCCCGGGCAGCACCTCGGCCATCCGCCGCAGGCCGCACACCACGCTCAGCCGGGAGTGGGTCCACCACCGGTCCTCCAGCTCCCACAGGCCGGCCTCCGGCTTCAGCCACTGCCGTTCGACCACGTCCACGGCGAGGACCGCGGCCCGCTCCGCCTCCTCGGTCAGCCGGTCGTGCGCGGCCGCCGCGGCGAACAACTGCAGTGCCTCACCGAAGGTGTCCAACTGGAACTGGGTGCCCGCGTCGTTGCCGACGTGGTCGTTGCCGCCGGGGTAGCCGGGCAGCCGCAGGGAGCGCTCGCGCCCCACCGGCCGCCCGTCGACCGTGTACGCGGGTCGCACCTCGTCGCCGTCCTCGAGGATGCGCTCGGCGACGAAGCGCACGGCGTCGTCGACCAGCGGGTGCGGGCCGTGCGCGGCGACCGCGAGACCGGCGTAGCACTGGTCGCGCAGCCACGCGTAGCGGTAGTCGTAGTTGCGCCCGCTGTTGGCCCGCTCCGGCAGGGACGTGGTGGCCGCCGCCACCATCCCCCCGGAGACGCTGGTCAGCCCGCGCAGCACGGCGTACGCGTGCCGGGCGTCGCGGGGCGCGACCAGCCGTGAGCAGTCCGGGAGGGCCTGCCGCCACTCCCGCTCCGTGGCCCGCCACAGCGCGTCGGCGTCGAGCGGCTCGGTCTCCCGTCCCGTGGACAGTTCCAGGACGAGGTCGTGTGCCTCGCCCTCGCGCAGCCGGAACGCGCCGCACAGCCCGGCCCCGTCCCGCCACTGCGCGTCCGCCGCCCCGGCGAGCCGCATCCGCAGGCCCTCCGCCTCCGCCGTCCACAGGCCCCCTTCCCGCCGGGGCTCCCGCATCCGGCCCTCGCCGAAGCCGGGCCGCGGGTCCAGGTCGAGGTTCAGCCGGGCCTCGCCCCGTTCCACCCGCATGCGGCGCAGCAGTAGGAGCCGGTCCGTACGGGACGGCAGGGCCAGGGCCTCGCGGCACTCGATCACGCAGTCGGCGGTCACCCACCGGCTCACCCGGATCAGCGTGCCCTCCTCGTAGGAGCCGCCCCAGACGTGCCAGGGGTCCGCGGGCTCTACGGTGAAGTGACCGGCTCCACCGATCAGCGCGGCGAACACCGCGTCGTCGTGCCACCGCGGGGCGCACATCCACACGATCCGGCCCCGGGGGTCCAGGACGGCCCCCCGCTCTCCGTCGGCGAGCACGGCGTACTCGCGCAGCGCCCAGGGCGGACACGAGGTGTCCGGGGCGGCCGGGCGCTGATCGTCGCTGACCTTCATGACGCTACGGCTATCCCGGCGCCGGTGACCGAAACGGCGCGGTCCGCCCGGTCCACCCACTCCGCCCAGTCCCCGCTGTCGAGGGGGAGTCTCCCGTCCCGTGCTCACCCAGCGGACCCACCGACAGGCCCGCCTCGCGGCAGTCGCGCACGATGTCCGGCAGCGCACCGAGCGTGGCCCGCCAGCTCCCGGGCGCGGAGGCGTGGTCGGTGTCGTGAAGGAGGACGGTGCCGCCGCCGCGCAGGTCCGCCGCGACGGTCGCGCGCACCGAGGCGGGCGTGGCGTCGTGCCGCCAGTCCTTGCCCCAGGCCGTCCACAGCACCGGCCGCAGCCCGGCCCGGCGGGCGGCGGCCCAGCGTCCGGAGGTGAGGATGCCGTAGGGCGGCCGGTACCAGCGGGGGGCCCGCCCGCCGGCCTCGCCGATCACCTGGACGGCACGCAGCAGACCGCGCGCGTCCCGCGCCGGCGACGGCCACCAGGGGCGGTCGTGGGTCCAGCCGTGGACGGCGAGTTCGTGGCCGCGCCGGACCAGCTCGCGGGCGGGAGCGGAATGCCGCAGGACGCTCTCGCCCAGGACGAAGAAGGTCGCCCGTACTCCGAGCACGTCCAGCGCGTCGAGGAAGAGCGGTGTGGACACCGGGTCCGGGCCGTCGTCGAAGGTGAGGGCGACGTGCCCCGGGGCTCCCTGCCCGGCCAGTCCGGGGAACCGTCGCCGGCGCAGTCCGGGGAGCCAGGTTGCGGCCGGTCCGATGTGGGCGAGTGCGGCGGCGACCGGTGCGGCGGCGTACACCACCCGTCCGGTGGGAAACCTCTGACGCATCCGTGGTGCCTCCGGCCCCTCGAGGTCGCTGATCGTGGTGTGCTCGTCGGTCCGCTGCTCCCGGTCCGCTCCTGCCGGGCCGTGCGGTGCCGTGCCGTGTGTCCGGGTGCCGGGCTGTTCAGTGCCGCACCTTACGTCCGGGTCAGGGCCCGGGCCCTGGTCCGTCCCGTGCCGCCGGTGCCGTGTCCCAGGCGCCGTGGACGGACGGGGCCCGGGCCAGTCCGATGCTGCCGAGGCCGATCAGGGCCACACCGATCAGCTCGGGCAGCACCCGCACGCCGAGCAGGATCTCCTCGCCGAACAGGCCCCAGCCCAGGGCGACGCTGGTCAGCGCGTCGCCGAGGGTCAGCGCCGGTTGCGAGGCCGCCAGGGTGCCCGCCCGCAGGGCGCTCTGCAGCAGCAGGAAGCTGGCCCCGCCCACCACCGCCGTCGCGTACGGCGGCCACTGGGTCAGCACCGCGCCCACTCCCTGCGGGAGCCGTCCGGTCAGTTCCTTGAGCAGTGCCGCCGTCCCGCCGAACCCCACCGCGGACGCCGATCCGAACAGCGCCGCGCGGGGCGAGCCCCGCACCATGCTGCCGACCGACGCGAGGACCGTGATCAGGACGAACAGCGCCAGTCCCGTCCAGATCCAGCGGCCGGCGGTGGCGGTGTCGTGCCCGGGCGACGGAGCGGCGGCGCCCAGGAAGAGGGCGAGCCCCACGGCCAGCGCCACGAACGCCAGCCAGGTCCGCGAGTCCGGCCGCCGGTGGAAGACCGCGCTGCCCACCACCAGCGTGAAGAGCAGTTCGGTGGCCATCAACGGCTGGACGACGGCCAGACTGCCCACCGCCAGAGCGGACGCCTGCAGCACCGTCGTCAGCGCGAGCAGCGCCGCGCCGCCGACCCAGTACCGGTCGCGCACCATCCGCAGCAGCGAGCGCAGCGCCGTGTGCCGGGCCCCCGCCCGGTCCTCGTCCTGCGCCGCCGCCCGGCGCTGCAGCACGGACGCCGCCGCGTTGGACAGCGCCGCGAACAGGGCGAGGACGACGGTGAGGACGCTCACCGCGGCCGGCTCCCGGTCATCCGAACCGAGCGGCCAGCCGCCGGTACAGTCCCGGCGCCGTGCCCCGCACCCGGCACGGCAGCCGAAGCCACGAAGGCACGTACACCTCGTCGCGGCCCCGTACCACCGCGCTGCGCACCGCCTCCGCCACGCGCTCGGGAGGCACCGGACGCGGCCTGGACCGCTGGTAGGGGGCGCCGCGGCGCTCGAAGAACGGGGTGTCGACGACACCCGGCACCACGTGGGTGACGCCCACGCCGGTGCCCCGCAGCTCGTAGCGCAGCGAGTCGGCGAAGGCGCCGATCGCGGCCTTGGCGGCCGAGTACACGGCCTCGTCGCGCACCGCGACACTGCCCGCCAGCGACCCGATGAGCACCACCCGCCCCGAGCCCGCCGCCACCATCCCCGGCAGCAGCAGCCGCACCAGGCGCAGCGTGGCCAGCACGTTGATGTCGAACACCTCGTCGATCGTGTGCGGGGGCATGTCCAGGAACTCTCCGGCCCAGCCCACCCCGGCCCCGGCCACCAGCAGGTCCACCGGGCCCGAGGTGGCCGTCGCGAAGTCGGTGAGCTGCCGGTCGGCCCCGGGAAGGGTGAGGTCCGCCGCGAAGGCGGTGGCCGAGGTGTCGTCCGCCACCTGACGCAGCCGTACCGGGTCACGTCCGGTGAGCACCAGCCGCCAGCCCTCCTCGTCGCCCAGCCTGCGGGCCACCGCCGCGCCGATCCCGGAGGACGCCCCGGTCACGAGCGCCGTACGGGTCCGCGGGTCCCGCATCCCGACGGGCCGCCGCCTGGGCCTCGCGTCGTCCGCGTCGGGTGCGACGACCTGAGGAGCGGAGACGGGACGGGGACGGGAGAACACATGGACCATGAGGACCACCTTGGCTCGGGGCGGCACCGCGAAGCGGCCGACCAGGGGGTCGGGCTTCGCCGTCCGGCCGGACGGGCGGTCACGGAGTATCCCCGGCAGGACATCCGAAACACCCCTGTATACGGCGGTTCGTTACTGCGCGCGCAGTGGTTTGGAACCCGCCGCCCCGGCAACCTGGTCCGCTGTGCACCCACGCAGCTCCTCGGAGCCCCGCCACCGCGGCACCCGGCACGGTTCCCGGGACGGCAGACGCCTGCTGGTGATCAGCGCGAGCATGGGCGCCGGCCACGACACGGTCGCGGCCGAACTGGCCCGCCGGGCGCGCGAGCGCGGCGACGCCGCCGAGGTCGTCGACGTCCTCGCGCTCCTGCCGTACGGCCTGGGCACGCTCCTGAGGTGCTTCTACCGCGGGTCGGTACGGCACTTCCCCTGGGCGTACGCGGCCCTGTACCGCCTCTTCCTGCGGCCCGGGGGCGGACGCCGTCCCAGTGGGACACCGCTGGCCCGGCTCGCCGGGGGCAGACTGCGCGAGCTGGCCGAGCGCACGGGCGCGGACGTCGTCGTGCCCGTCTTCCACCTGGGGGCCCAGCTCACCGGCCACCTCAGGGAGCGCGGGCTGCTGACCGCGCCCGCCGTCGTTCTCGTGATCGACTTCGAGGTGCACCGGCAGTGGCTCCACCCCGGCAACGACCACTGCCTGTGCCTCACCGAGGACGCGGCGCGCGAGGTGCGGGGGAGCACCGGCGGCCCGGCCGGAACGTGCGTTCCCGTGGTGGCGCCGGAGTTCTCCGCCGGGCCCGCCGGGGTGCGGGGGACGGCCGAGTGGCGGGACCTGTTCGAGCGGCTGGGCCCCGGGCGGCCACCCGTGGTGCTGTCCGCCGGTGCCTGGGGCGTCGGTTCGCACCTGGACGCCACGGTCCGGCTCCTGACGGACCACGGCTTCCTGCCGGTCGTCCTGTGCGGCGGCAACCGGCGGCTGCGCCGCGCGCTGTCCGGCACACCGGGCGTCCTCGCCCTGGGCTGGGTGACGGACATGCCCGGCCTCCTCCACGCCGCCCGCGCGCTGATCGACAACGCGGCGGGGCAGACCGCCGTACAGGCGCTCGCGGCCGGGCTGCCGGTCGTGGGCCACCGGCCGATACCCGGCCACGGTGCCGACGGCGTCCGGCGGATGGCCGCGCTGGGCGTGTCCGAGGTCGCCGAGGACGAGACCGCGCTGCTGGAGGCGCTGCGGCGGCTCACCGCACCGGGCCCGGCCCGCGAGCGGCGGATCGCCGCCGGCCACGCGCTGTTCGCCGGGAACGCGGACGCCCTGGCCCGGGTGACCGACGTCGCCGACGCCGCCCGTGCGCGGGTACGGCACTGAGCACGCGCCCGTTTCCCCGCCCGGCCCGGGGGCACCCGCCCCGGAGCGCGAACCGGCACTAGGAGGCGACGCCGTGCGGCTCGACGATTTCCTGACCCGGGTCCGCGACCGCGGCGAGTTCCACAGCGACGACGAGGCCGAACAGGTCACCACGGCCGTCCTGTGGGTGATCGCGTCCCGCGTTCCGCCCGAGGCTGCCGCCGCTCTGGCCGCCGACCTGCCCGCGCCGCTGGACGACGCGCTCCGCCTGGAGCGCGGGCGCCCCGAGACCTTCGGCCGCGACGAGTTCCTGCGCCGGGTGGCCCAGCAGACCGGCGCCCGTCCGCGCACCGCCGAGTGGGACGCCGGCGCCGTGCTGGCCACCCTCGCCGAGGCGGTGCCCCGCGCACGGGTCGACCAGCTCCTGGCCCACCTGCCGGCGGACTGCGCCGACCTCTTCGGCGGCCCGGTACCCCACCGAGAACGGAGACACCCATGACGGACGTTGAGCAGCGCTACGCCGACGGGGAGGAGACCCCCCTCGCCGGCTACGCGACGCTCGCGGCGACCTTCGCGACGAGCGTGGGCGTGTTCGCGGCCACGGTGTGGCGCCGCGGGGTCCGGCTGCCGGACACCGTTCCCCCGTGGGACGTGGCCCTGCTGGGAACGGCGACGTTCAAGGCGTCCCGGCTGCTGACCAAGGACAAGGTCACCAGCTTCCTGCGGGCTCCCTTCACCAGCCGGGAGGGCCACGGCAACGCCAACGAGGTGATGGACGCCGGGCGCGGCACCGGTCTGCGCCGTGCCGTCGGCGACCTGGTCTCCTGCCCGTTCTGCACCTCGGCCTGGGTGGCCGGCGCACTCGTCGGCACCTACGCCGTCGCACCCCGGGCGGGGCGGCTGGTGTGCGCGGGCCTGAGCGCGGTCGTGGTCTCCGACGTGCTGCAGTACGCGTGGAGCCTGACGGCACAGAAGGCCGAGGAGTGAACCGCCCGACCCGCCCGGCCGGGCGGGTCGGGCGGTTCACGGTTCATACGGCGGGGCGGGTGGACCGGTCAGTCGCGCTCGGCACGTTCGGCACGCTCGGCGTGCAGCTTCTTCACGCGCGCCGCCTCCTTGCGCACGTCGGCCTGGACGGCCTGCTCCCGCTCCAGCCACTCCGGACGCTCCTGCTTCAACACGTCGATCTGCTCCGTGGTGAGCGGTTCGGCGACGCCGCCGCGGTGCAGGCCCGCGATGGAGACGCCCAGCTTGGCCGCCACCACCGGCCGCGGGTGCGGACCGTCGCGCCGCAGCTCGCGCAGCCAGGCGGGCGGGTCGGCCTGGAGCGCGTTCAGTTCGGCGCGCGTGACGACGCCCTCCCGGAACTCGGCGGGAGTGGCCTCGAGGTACACACCCAGCTTCTTCGCCGCGGTCGCGGGCTTCATGGTCTGGGTGTTCTGGTGCGACGTCATGCCGTCAAGGGTATCGATCGTGTGAGTGGCTCCCGACCACGCCCGGTAACCTGGCGGGGTGACAGGCTCGGAAGCTCCCCCCTCGTTCCGGCTCGCGTACGTCCCGGGGGTGACGCCCGACAAATGGGGGCGCATCTGGAACGAGCGGCTGCCCGACGTGCCCCTTTCCCTGACCCAGGTCCCGGCCGCGGAAGCGGGCGGCGTGCTGCTGGGTCGCGACGCCGACGCCGGGCTGGTGCGGCTGCCCGTCGACCGGACCCTGCTCAGCGCCATCCCCCTCTACACCGAGACCACGGTCGTGCTGATCCCCCGGGACCACCTCGTCACCGCTGCCGACGAGGTGACCGTCGAGGACCTCGCCGACGAGATCGTGCTGCACCCCCTGGACGACGTCCTCGGCTGGGAGCGGCCGCCGGGCAGGCCCGCCCTGGAGCGTCCGGCCACCACCGCGGACGCCGTCGAGCTGGTGGCTGCCGGGATCGGCGTGCTGCTCGTCCCCCTGTCGCTGGCCCGGCTGCACCACCGCAAGGACCTCACGTACCGCACGGTCACGGACGCGCCCGAATCGAGCGTGGCCCTGTCCTGGCCGGAGGACGCGCACACCGACCGCGTCGAGGACTTCATCGGAATCGTCCGGGGCCGGACCGTCAACAGCACCCGCGGCCGGCAGCCCGAACCGGCGCGGGCCAAGGGCGGGAAGGCCGCCGGACGGCAGAGCGGCGACGCACCCCGGCGCGGCACCGGCGGCAGTGGCGGCAACGGCCGGACCGGCACCCGCACCGGCGGCAACGGCCGGGGCGGAGGTGCGGGCAAGGGCAGGGGCAGGCCCGGGGGACGCGGCAGCAGGCCGCGCCACCGCTGACCGCGACGGCAGGCGGCCCCCGGTCAGCGGACCGTCGGGCTCGGCGCCGGTGTCGGCGCGGAGGTGTTGACCTCCAGCCCGGGCGGCGCGGTGAGCGAGAGCACCGGCTCACCCGGCTGCGGAGCCGGGGGCGTGAGTTGCACCTTGGGCAGGTTCGGCGGGGCGGTCTGCTGGAAGTTGACCTGGTCGAAGTTGACCAGCCCGGTCTTCTCCAGCACGGTGATGTGGTCGAGCACGGTGTCGTTGGCCTGGTCGGCGAGCTGCCGCACCAGGGAGTTCTTGGTGTTGGCGCGGATCCTGGCGATGGCCGGGAAGATCTGGCCGTGCGTGATCCGCATGATGTTGACCGCGGTGGTGTCGAACTGCTTGCCCGTGGTCCCGTCCACGGTCGACACGAACTGCTGCTGTTGCGGGGAGGCCAGGTTGGGCAGGGTGATGCCCAGCTCCGGCGCGATCCTGCGGCAGGTCGCGTCCAGCCGGGAGTGGCCGACGACCAGGTGCTCACCGGCCTCCCGCATCTCCGGTGTCGTCCCCCGCTCCATGGCCAGCAGTCCCAGCGGGTGCTCCCACAGTCCCGCGGCCCGCACCTTCACCACGAAGTCCCGGTCCTGCTCGGTGAGCGGCCCGTACCGCGTCTCGGTGACGACCCGGGTCTGGTCGCTGCCCGCGTTGCGCACCCCGAGCACGGCCGGGTAGGCGAGTGCGGTGAGTGTGAGGACCAGGGCACCGGCCACGAAGGCGGTCCCTGCCGTGGCGCGCGTGACACGCATCGTGCCTCCCGGGACGAAGACAGGGCTCGGACACCAGGAGGTACGGATGCGGGCGGTGTTCTGATCACCCTCCGGGGAACGTGCTCACTTCGTGTCCCGGCGCGCCAGCCAGTCGTAGGCCGCCCGCGCCGTGAACTCCTCCTGGCCCCCGCGCAGCAGCAGGTCCGCCGTGGCGAACTCCGGGGCGTCGGCCTGGTGCGCGACGTACGGGATCGCGATGCAGCGCATCCCGGCCGCGTGCGCGGCGGCGGCGCCGGGAGCGGCGTCCTCCAGGACCACGCAGCGGGCCGGTTCCGCACCGAGCCGCCGGGCCGCCTCCAGGAACACGTCGGGGGCCGGCTTGCCCCGCTCCACCTCGTCGGCCGAGACGACCGTGCGCAGACGGGCGTCCAGGCCGGTACGGGCCAGGACCGTCCCGATCGCCTCGGGCGACGAACCCGACGCCACCGCCATCGGCACGCCCTCGCCCGCCAGCAGCTCGACGAACTTGCGCATCTCGGGATACGCGCGGGCCGAGACGCGCGCGAGCTCCAGATAGTGGCGGTTCTTGACGGCGAGCAGTTCCTCGACCGGAGCACCCAGCCCGTAGCGCCGCCTCCAGTCGGCGACCGTCTCCTGGGTGCTGATGCCCACGTACGCCGCGTGGTCGGCCCAGGTGAAGTCCGGGACGCCGTACTCGGCGAGGGTGCGCCGGCCCGCTTCGTAGTAATTCGGTTCGCTGTCCACGAGCGTTCCGTCGAGATCGAAGATGACCGAGATGCCGTCGAGTGTGCTCATGGTGCCCATGGCGTCCAGCATGCCAAGGATCACCTGCGGGCCGAGCGTCCGATCGACTCCACGAGCGGCAGCAGCCGGTGCGGCACCCGCTCGCGCAGCGCCACCTCGCTGCGGGTGCGGACCACGCCGGGCAGGCTGATCAGCTTCTGCACCACGTCCTCCAGGTGCGCGTTGTCGCGGGCCACGACGCGGGTCAGGAGGTCACCGCCGCCCGTGATGGAGAAGGCCTCGACGATCTCCGGCACCGCCGCCAGGGCCTCGCCCACCTCGTCCAGGTGTCCCTGGGTGACCTCGATGTGCACGAACGCGAGCACCGGGTGGCCCAGAGCGGCGGGGGAGAGGGACGGAGCGGTGCCGGTGATCACGCCGTCGCGCTCCAGCCGGTCCAGCCGGGCCTGGAGGGTGCCGCGGGCGACCCCGAGGAGACGGGCGTACTCGCGCACGCTGGTGCGCGGCTGCTCCAGCAGCAGCCGCAG
Source organism: Streptomyces sp. NRRL F-5650 (assembly GCF_000721365.1). Classification (NCBI taxonomy): domain Bacteria; kingdom Bacillati; phylum Actinomycetota; class Actinomycetes; order Kitasatosporales; family Streptomycetaceae; genus Streptomyces; species Streptomyces sp. NRRL F-5650. The sequence goes on from NZ_JOGV01000001.1 coordinate 311,978, forward strand.
GATGCGGGTGTCGAGCTCGTCGACGGCCATCGCGCGTCCGGCCCCCTCTCGTCGGCCAATGGCTCTTCCATGGCTACCGGAAAGCCGTGATCACTGTACCAATGGCCCACTCGGCCGACGGCCTGTTGAGCCACTGGCGGGAGAGATGCTCCTATAGAGGTGTCGATGGCGCTGCGGACCTCCGCGGCGCCTTTTGCATGCGGTGACGTCCGGGCCGGTGGGCACGAGTGAACGAGGGGGCGGTAATCAGTGCTGAAGAAGGTGTTCGTGAGCCCGGACCCGGGACGGACCCGGCTGCGGTTCGCCGCCCGGGCCGTCCTCGGCATCGGGTCGGCCGTCGTACTGTGCGGGCTGGCCGGCACCTCCCTGGTCGGCGCGATCGTGGGCGGGCTCGCCGCCCTGCTCGCGCTGTTCACCGTCACCGACGCCACCGTGCGCGGCCAGGCCGTCACCACCGCGCTGCTGCCGGTGGCCGGGGTGCCCGTGCTCACCGCCGCCGCGGCGCTGCACGACCTCCCCGTGGTCCGGGACCTCACCTTCCTCGCGGTCGTCGGCGCGGGCGTGTACGCGCGCCGCTGGGGGCCGCGCGGGCACAGCCTCGGCGTGTTCGCGTTCATGACCTTCTTCATCGCCCAGTTCCTGCACGCGACCACCGACCGGCTGCCCGAGATGTACGCCGCCGTCCTGCTGTCCGTGGCCACCGCCGCGGCGGTGCGCTTCGGCCTGTGGTGCTACGAGCGCCGCCGGCCCGCGCCCGCCGTCCCCGCGCCGCCCGCCGGGACCGGACTCTCCCGCATCACCACCCGACAGGCCGTGCAGGCCACCGCGGGTGCCGGTTTCGCCCTGGTCGTGGGCCAGATGGTGTCCGGCGACCGCTGGTACTGGGCCGTGGGTGCCACCTGGTGGGTGTTCGTCAACACCACCTCGCGCGGCGAGACGCTGGTGCGCGGCTTCCGCCGGGTCCTCGGCACGGTCGCCGGTATCGGCCTCGGCTTCCTGGTCGCCGTGCCGGTGGCCGGTGCCCCGGTGCCCACCGCGGTGCTCGCCGCCGCCTGCGTCTTCGGCATCTTCTACACGGCCGCGGTCTCCTACACCTGGATGATGCTCTGCGTGACCCTGCTCGCCGAGTTGCTCTACGGCCTCCTCGGCTTCCTCGGTCCGGGCCTGCTCGCCCTGCGGGCCGCCGAGACGGGGGTGGGCGCGCTCGGCGCCGCGCTCGCCGTCCTGTTCGTCCTGCCGGTCACCACGCACGCCGTCACCGACGCCTGGATCCAGCGCGCCCTGCGCTGCGTCCACGCCTGCACCGCGGAGGCCGCCGCCCGACTCGCCGGGACCGAGGGCGCCGACCCGGCGCCGCGGGTGGCGGAACTGGAGCAGTTGCTCGGCCGGGTCAGGATGGCGGTCGCGCCGCTCGTCCACCCGCTGAGCCCCCTGCACGGCCGCCGGCGGCGGGCCCGGCGGGTCCTGGACCTGCTCGACGACTGTGCCCGGGAGATCCGCGGCCTCGTCGCCGTGGCCGCGGACCCCGAGGCCTCGCACGACGCCCGGCTGGCCGCCGCCTGCTGGCGTGTCGAGGCCGCGGTCGAGGCACTCACCGGCCGGGGCACCACCCCGTCCCCCGGTGTGGACCAGGGCGGCACCTCCCACGTCCGCGCGGGCGTGCCGCGCGCCACGGAGCCCGCGCTGGCCCACCTCCACGACCTGGAGCACGCCCTCGCCGAACTCGCCGCCCCCCTGCGCGGACCTTCCGGGTCGCGGCTGGCCGGAGCCTGATCCGCGTACTGTGCGGCCCACGGCACCCGCTTGGTCTAGACCGCAGGCGCCCGACTGCTACCGTCGCTTCCGGACGGACGATCAGGCAGGCCGGGGCATCAGGCGGCCGGCCGGGTCGGCACTCGACCCGGAGCCGGATGAAGCGGGACGGAAGGGGCAGCGGTGGCGGACGGCGGCAGGCGGCAGCGGCGGGCATACATCGGGTCGTTCACGGCGGCCGGCGGCCCCGGGATCCTGACGGCGACCGTCGCCCCGGACGGCGGGGCCCTCACGGTCGTCAGCGGCACGGACGGTCTGGCCGACCCCTCCTACCTGGCCCTCGCTCCCGACGGGGAGACGCTCTACGCCGTCAGCGAGACCGCCGAGGGCGCGGTGGCCGCCTACCGCGTGCGCGGGGGCAGGCCCGAGCCCGCCGGGCGTCCGGTGCCCGTCGAGGGGGACGGACCGACCCACCTGAGCCTGTTCGCCGGGCACGTGCTGACCGCCAACTACGGCTCCGGCACCGTCAGCGCCGTACCGGTCCGCGCCGACGGCACCCTCGCCCGGTCCGCCTCCGGCGTCCTGCGCCACACCGGCTCCGGCCCGCACGCCCAGCGGCAGCAGGGGCCGCACGCCCACCAGGTGCGGCCCGACCCCAGCGGACGGTGGGCCGTCAGCGTGGACCTGGGCACCGACTCGGTGCGGGTCTGCACTCTCGCGGACGGTGTCCCCGCCGTGCACCGCGAGGTCGCGCTGCGGCCGGGTTCGGGGCCGCGGCACCTGGCCTTCCACCCGGACGGCTCCCACGCCTACGTCGTCAACGAACTGGCGCCCACCGTGACCGTCTGCCACTGGGACGCCGCCGACGGCACCCTCAAACCCCTCACCGAGGTACCGGTGCTGCCCGGCGCCCCGACGGGCGACGCCTATCCCTCCGGCATCGCCGTCTCGGCCGACGGCCGTTTCGTGTGGACCGCGACCCGGGGCGAGGACGTCCTGTCCGTCCTTGCCGTGGAGCCGGACGGACTGCGGCTGGCCGCCACCGTGCCCTGCGGCGGGCACTGGCCCCGCGACATCACCGTGTCGCGGGGCTTCCTGTACGCGGCCAACGAACGCTCCGGAGACGTCACCTGGTTCGCCCTGGACCCGGCCACCGGCGTTCCGCGCCGCACGGGCTCCCTGGCGGTCCCGGCGGCCTCCTGCGTGATCTTCGCTCCGTAGCCGCGGGTGCTCGCGCCGCCCCACGCCGGTCGGGCACCGGCCCGTGGGCCCGGCCACCGAGCGGGGCCGGACACAAGGGGCCGGCGGTCATGGTGTGTTCGCCGGCAGGCCCGCGCGAAGGGGCCCGCCGCCCGTCTCCGGATCAGCGGGCCCCTTCGTACGGGCCTGAACGAACACGCGCACGCACGCGCGCCTCACCGAACCGGCGCCCCCTGTGCCTGCTGCGGCGAGATCCCGAGCGCCGTCGTGTACTTGGCCAGCGCCAGCTTGCCGATCGCCGGATACGGGCCGAGCGGCTCGGCGGTGGAGCAGCCCGCTTCCTTGGCCGCCTCCTCCAGCACGGACGCCTCGATCTCCGGGCCGATCAGGTACGGCGCGAGCGCCAGTTGCCGGGAACCCGAGGAGCGGAGCTGCTCGGCCACGGACGCGATGGAGCCCTCCTCGTCCAGCGCCGCCGCGATCACCGGCACGGCGAGGCGCGCGGCGAGCAGCATGCCGGTGATGCCGGCCGCCTGGACGGCCTCGTCACCGCCGACGGACGCCAGGATGATGCCGTCCGCGGCGGTGGCCACGGTGAACAGGCGGGCACGGTCGGCGCGGGCGAGACCGGCCTCGGAGAGCCGCACGTGCAGCGCCTCGGCGAGCAGGGGGTGCGGTCCGAGCACGTCGGTCAGCTCGGCCGCGATGCTGCTGTCCATCACGGCCTGCCGGATCCGGCGCAGCAGCGCGTTGTCCGGCCCGGCGAGCAGCGGCACGACGACCGCGACGGGGCCCTCGGGCTCCTTGACGTCCAGGCCGGCGGCGCGGGCCTGCTCGAAGCGGGCGGTGCGCTCCTCGGCGGTCTGGACGAGCACGGCGGACAGGGAGGGGAACTCGGCGTCGTCGTCCCCGTCGAGGTGGCCGATGCGGGCGTCGAGCCCGGGCAGCTCGGAGCGGGCGATGCTGATGACCTCGTCGGCGAGGCCGCGGGTGGCACTGCTGGGCGCCCCCGGCACCGCGAGGACGAGCGCCGGCGCGCCCTCGGGAGCCACCAATGGTTCGGGACGGCGGTGCCGTCCGGGCTGGCGGGGGCGCGGCATTCGTACTGGCAGGCCGGACGCGGGCCCAGTGGGGGAGCTCATGGCGCCGCATGTTACTGGTTTCCGGGGCTTCCCTCTTCGGGGAGGGTGCAGGTGAGCGGTATCCGTCCGGTTTTGTCTGATGAGTGATGTACGGATGGGCCGACATCGGCACGATTCACCTCGTCGGCCGACCACTTCTCAGCCGGCCGGGACGTTCGCCACCCACAGCATCCTGTCGTCCCCCGGAAGCGCGAGGGAGCCGTTCGCCAGGTCGGTCGCGATCCGGACCGAGCCGTCCAGCGGATCGCCCTGCGCGTCCGTCCGCCGCGCCTGAGGCAGCCGTTTCGCCAACTCCTCCTCCAGCGGCACGAGGAGCGGATCGCCCATCCTCAGCAGTCCGCCGGTCACCGCCACCCGGGGCTCGCCGACGGACGGGCAGACCGCGGCGGCCGAGTCGGCCATGTGCCGGGCGGCGGCCCGCAGGATCCCCGCGGCGACCGGGTCGGCCGCCGCGCAGGCGGCCACCTCGGGCGCGAAGGAGGCGAGGACGGCGGGCCGGTCCGCACGCGGGTACACCTGTCCGGGCAGCCCGGCCGCCGGACCGAAGCGTTCCTCGGCCCGGGCCAGCAGGGGCGCCGAGCCGTCCTCCCGCCCGTCGTGGGCGCGCAGCGCCGCCTCCAGACCGGCCCGCCCGATCCAGGCACCGCCGCCGCAGTCGCCCAGCAGATGGCCCCAGCCGTCCGCCCGCCGCCAGCGCGACAGGTCGGTGCCGACGGCGATCAGGCCGGTCCCGGCGGCCACCACCGCACCGGTCCGCGGACCGAGGGCGCCCACGTAGGCGGTCACGGCGTCGGCGGCCAGCGCGACCCTCCGCGCGCCCAGCTCCCGGGCCAGTGCGCCCGGCAGTTCGGCGCGCAGCGCGTCGCCCAGCGTGGCCAGCCCGGCGGCCCCGACGACGACGGTGTCGAACCGGGTCACCGCGCTCTCCTCGGTCAACGACCGGACCATGGGCAGCAGTTGATCCATGAGGTGGCCGGGGTCGATGCCGCGCGGACCGGTGCGCACGGGTTCTGCCGAGTCCCGCCGACCGCGGGGGCCGGCCCGGTCGCCGCCGACGGTGCCGACGACGACGCGCAGTCCCGAACCCCCGGAGTCGACGGCCAGGAAGCCGGTGCCGCTCACGGCAGACGCCAGTCGACCGGCTGACCTCCCAGCCGCACCAGCAGGTCGTTGGCCCGGCTGAACGGACGGGAACCGAAGAAGCCCCGGTCCGCCGACATCGGGGAGGGGTGCGCCGACTCCACGGCCGGCAGGTCACCGAGCAGCGGGCGCAGATTGCGCGCGTCACGGCCCCAGAGGATGGACACCATCGGCTTGCCGCGCGCCACCAGCGCCCTTATCGCCTGCTCGGTGACCTCCTCCCAGCCCTTGCCGCGGTGGGCCGCGGGTTTGCGCGGGGCCGTCGTGAGCGCCCTGTTGAGCAGCAGCACACCCTGCTGGGTCCAGGGCGTGAGATCGCCGTTGGAGGGCTGCGGGAGATTCAGGTCGGTGTTCAGCTCCCGGAAGATGTTGACCAGGCTGGCGGGCAGCGGGCGCACCTCGGGTGCGACGGAGAACGACAGTCCCACCGCGTGTCCCGGGGTGGGGTAGGGGTCCTGTCCGACGATCAGGACCCGGACGTCGTCGAAGGGCTGCTGGAAGGCCCGCAGGACGTTCGCCCCGGCCGGGAGGTAGGTGCGTCCGGCGGCGATCTCCGCGCGCAGGAACTCACCCATCGAGGTGATCCGTCCGGCGACGGGCTCCAGCGCCTTCGCCCAGCCCGCTTCGACGATTTCATTCAAGGGTCGTGGTGCCACGGGCGTCACCCTACTGCCGTACGGGTGACGCCGATCAACCGGTGGCCCGGGCCGGTCCCCCTGGTCCGGTTCACGCCACGACCGCGGCCCGCACGCACAGCACGTCCGGCAGGTGGGAGGCCAACTGCCGCCAGGAGTCGCCGTCGTCGGCCGACGCGAACACCTCGCCGTTGCGGTTGCCGAAGTACACGCCCGCCCGTTCCGCGTCGTCCGTGGACAGCGCGTCGCGCAGCACCGTGCCGTAGTGGTCCTCCTGGGGCAGGCCCGCCGAGAGCGGCTCCCAGCTCCTGCCCGCGTCCGAGGTGCGGAAGACCCGGCACCGGTGGTCCGCGGGCACCCGGTCGGCGTCGGCGTTGATCGGAAAGACGTAGGCCGTGTCGCCGCGGTGCGGGTGGGCGGCCACCGCGAACCCGAAGGTGGAGGGCAGGCCCTCGCCGATGTCGGTCCAGTGCGCCCCGGCGTCGTCGCTGCGGTACACCCCCCAGTGGTTCTGCAGGTACAGGCGGTCCGGGTTGGCCGCGTCCCGCGCGACCTTGTGCACGCACTGGCCGAACTCCGGGTCGGGATCCGGCAGGAAGACGGCGGAGACACCGGAGTTCGACGGTGCCCAGCTCGCGCCGCCGTCCGACGTGCGGAACACGCCCGCGGTCGACACGGCGACCGTCACCGACCTGGGGTCACGCGCGTCGGTCAGGACCGTGTGCAGCCCCTCGCCGCCACCGCCGGGCACCCACTTCGAGCGCGTCGGGTGTTCCCACAGCGGGCGGACCAGCTCGAAGCTCTCCCCGCGGTCCTCCGAGCGGTACAGCGCCGCCGGTTCGGTCCCCGCGTACACCACGTCCGGCTCGGCGGCCGCCGGGTGCAGTTGCCACACCCGCTCCAGCGAGGCTCCGGTGTCCTTGGGGAACTTGACGGCGGGGGCGGCCGGTTCGGTCCAGGTCCGGCCCAGGTCGTCGGAGTGGAAGACCGACGGCCCCCAGTGGGCGCTGTCGCCGCCGGCCAGCAGCCGCGGGGTGTCGCCGCGGGTGTCGAGGGCGACCGAGTAGACCGCCTGTGCGTTGAAGTAGGGACTCTCGTCGAACTCCCAGGTGCCACCCCGCCGGCGCCCGATGAACAGGCCCTTGCGGGTGCCCACGGCGAGCAGTACCTCGGTCATGCCGATCACCTCCGCGGCGTCCTCGTCGACGCCTTCGTCTCGGACACGGGCCAGTCTGCACCCACCCACTGACAGTCACCCCTGGAGAGGGTGTCGCCGCAGGTCAGGCCGGTGACGTCGGGGCCGCTGAGGTGTTCGGCCGGGCCGCTCGCTCAGCCCTCGCCCGGCAGGGCCCGCGCCAGGATCCCGCCGAGGTCGGCCGAGTCCGGCAGGGTGCCGAACGCGTGCCCCCAGTCGCCGCCGAGCCGGGTCGCGCAGAAGGCGTCGGCGACGGCGGACGGGGCGTGCCGGACCAGCAGGGAGCCCTGGAGGGTGAGGGCCATCAGCTCCACCAGGCGGCGGGCGCCGGTCTCCGACGCCTCGCCGAGCCCCGTCTCCAGCCGGGCCACCGCCGCGTCCAGCCGGGCGTCCGCCCCGCGCGCCAGGGCGAGTTCGCCGAAGAGGGCGTGCGCGGTGGCGGGGGAGCGGCGCAGTGCCCGCAGCACGTCGAGGGCGTTGACGTTCCCCGAGCCCTCCCAGATCGACAGCAGCGGAGCCTCGCGGTAGTGGCGGGGCATGCCCGACTCCTCCACGTAGCCGTTGCCGCCCAGGCACTCCAGGGCCTCCGCGGTGAACGCCGGTCCCCGCTTGGTCACCCAGTACTTGCCGACGGCGGTGGCGATCCGCCGGAACGCCGCCTCCCCGGCGTCCCCGCGCACGGCGCGGTCGGCGGCGCCGGCCAGCCGCAGGGTGAGCGACGTCGCGGCCTCGGACTCCAGCGCCAGGTCGGCCAGGACGTTGCGCATCAGCGGCTGGTCCACCAGCCGTGCGCCGAACGCGCTGCGGTGCCGGGCGTGATGACCGGCCTCGACCAGGGTCTTGCGCATGAGCGTCGCCGAGGACATCACGCAGTCCAGCCGGGTGCAGTTGACCATCTCGATGATCGTCTTGACGCCCTGGCCCTCGGGCCCGACCAGCCAGGCCACGGTCCCGTCGAACTCGGGCTCGGACGAGGCGTTGGAACGGTTGCCGAGCTTGTCCTTGAGGCGCTGGATGCGGAAGGTGTTGCGGGTGCCGTCGGGCAGCACGCGCGGCACCAGGAAGCAGGACAGCCCGCCGGGAGCCTGGGCCAGCACCAGGAACACGTCGCACATCGGCGCCGACGTGAACCACTTGTGCCCGCGCAGCGTGTAGACGAGGGGCTCGGCGGACGCCGTGGCCGTCGTGGTGTTCGTCCGGACGTCGGAGCCGCCCTGCTTCTCGGTCATCCCCATGCCGGCCAGCAGCCCCCGCTTGTCCGCGGGTGTCCGCAGGCCCGGCTCGTAGGCGCGGGAGGTCAGCAACGGCTCGTAGACCTTCGCCAGCTCGGGCTGGGCGCGCAGGGCCGGGACGGCCGCGTAGGTCATCGACGTCGGGCACCCGTGCCCCGCCTCGGTGTGCCCCCACACCAGCCCGCCCGCGGTCCGCGCGACGTGGGCGCCCGGCCGGTGGTCGGCCCACGGCGCCCCCGCCAGGCCCTCGCCGACCGCGACCCGCATCAGGTGGTGCCAGCTCGGGTGGTACTCGACCTCGTCGACCCGGTTGCCGTACCGGTCGTGCGTGCGCAGCACGGGCTCGTGGCGGTTGGCGAGGTCGCCCCACTCCTGGGCCTCCGTGCTGCCCGCCCGGCGGCCCAGCCGCCGCAGCCCGTCCTCGGCCCACCCGGCGCCCTCCCGCCGCACGCCCTCCAGCAGAGCGGCGTCGTCCGAGGCGTCGTAGGGGGCGAGGGGCGGGGGCTGGTTGGTGACGTCGTGCGTCGCGTACCCCTCCGGCCCGTCCGGAAGCTCCTCGGCGGGCTCGTGGGACTCGTACGGCGGCTCGTGCGCGAGTGTCGTCATGATTCGAGTGTTGCACTATTGCTGCGGACGCAGCAATAGTGCAACACGGTGGGCGCACGTACAGTACGTGCTCATGCGGACCAACGACATGCGCACCGACGGGCGGACGAACGACATGTGCCCGCGCGGATGAACGGTCCGGGGGTCTTCGGCGGACCGGCGCCGCGTCCGCTGTCCGCGCGGTCGGTGATCCTGAGCCTGCTGCTCGGCACCCACCCGCCGGAGCTGCCCGCCCGGGAACTGGTGCGGCTGGTGGAGGGGTTCGGCGTCGGGGCGTCCACCGCGCGCGCGGCGCTCAGCCGGATGGCCGCCGCCGGAGACCTGCGGCGCACGGAGGCCGGCTACCGGCTCAGCGGGCGGCTGCTGGAGCGCCAGCGGCGCCAGGACGAGGCGCTGCGCCCGCACACGCGCCCGTGGAGCGGCGACTGGGAGACGGTGGTGGTCACCGCGACGGGACGGGGACCGGCCGCCCGTGCCGAGCTGCGCACCCGGCTGACCGCGTTGCGCCTGGCCGAGCTGCGCGAGGGCGTCTGGCTGCGCCCCGCCAACCTCGACCGCCCGCTGCCCGGGGCTCTCGACGAGGTGGCCGAGCGGCTCGTCTCGCGCCCGGCGACCCCGGCCGCCGAACTGGCAGCCCGCCTGTGGCCGCTGGAGGAGTGGGCCGAAGCGGCGCGTGCCCTGCTCGCCCACGTCGGCCCGGCCCGTCGGCCGGCCGACCGCCTCGCCGCCTTCGCGGCCGTCGTACGGCACCTGCTCGCCGACCCGGTGCTGCCCGCGGAGCTGCTCCCGCCGCACTGGCCGGGGGCGGCCCTGCGGGATGCCTACGCGCGCTACCAGCGGGAGCAGTCCGGACAGGTCCGGGTGCCCGGCACCCGGACCTGAGGCGTCACTTGTAGGTGATGTCGGACGAGGAGTACTTGCAGTAGGTGCCGTCGGCGCCCGAGCCGTTCGAGTCGGGCTCGTCGCCGTCGTCGTTGCCGATGTACTTCTGGCACGGGACGATCTTCTTGCTGCTGTCCCCGACGATCGTGATGTCGCGCAGGGTCGCGCTGTCGCCGTAGTTGGTGTTGATGCCGGCGATCCGGCCGCCCTTCCAGTTCACCTCGATGCCGCTGAGGTTGACGGTCCGCTTGTACTGCGTCGAGCAGTTGCCGCAGGAGCGGACGAAGGTGCCGAAGTTCTTGACGGTGAAGCCGGAGACGTTCAGCGTGCCGGCGCCGTTGAACTGGAACACCTTGTCGCTGGCCTCCTTGGCGCCGCCGCCGGAGACCGTGTAGACGTTCGACGACGAGGAGCCCCGGAAGGTCGCCGCGTCCTCGCCGACGTCCTCCCACCAGACGTTCTGGAGCGTGCAACTGCCCTTGCAGTGGACGCCGTCCGCGGCGGGGGCGCCGATGATCACGTTCTTGAGGACGGCGCCGGGGGCGAGTTCCAGGATCGGGCCCTGGTCCTCGTCCTGGCCGCCGGAACCCAGGTCGCCGGTGCCGTACAGGCGCTTCATCCCGTAGTCCTTGGTGCCGGAGACCGAGATGGTGGAGGAGACGCCCTCGCTGCCGTTGGGGGTCGGCCAGGTGGCGGCCTGCGCCGAGGAGGCCCCGGAGGTCATGAGCATGCCAACCGAGAGGGCGAAGGCGCCCAGTGCGCCGGTCGCCGCGCGCCGTGTGCGCGGGTGTGTCGCAGGGGTCATGTTCCGGTCCCTTCCGAAGGGAGTGGGGGTGGAATCCGAACATGTGCATGAACGCTGTTCGTCACCATGTCCCGAAACGCGAACGCCTGCCCGCACTTTGCGGCAAGAGCGGAGCCGCGGCGCTCGCGACGGTCATGCTGATGAACGGGACCGTAGAGGGTAAGCGCTTTCTGGTCAACGCCTCGCGCGAATCCCGTTCCTCGCGTCCTGCCGTGGAGACCCGGCCCCGTCCGCCCCGGCCCTACATGCCCCAGCCGTACTGCTCCGGCATCCGGACGTCCGCTCCGAGCTCCCGCGCCGCGTGCTGGGCCCAGGACGGGTTGCGCAGCAGCTCGCGCCCCAGCAGCACCGCGTCGGCCTCGCCGTTGGCCAGGATCTTCTCGGCCTGCCCGGCGTCGGTGATCAGGCCCACCGCGGCGACCGGCAGGGTGGTCTCCGCCCTGACCCGTGCGGCGAAGGGGACCTGGTAGCCGGGCCCGGTCGGGATCCGCACGCGCGGGACGTTGCCCCCGGTGGACACGTCGAGCAGGTCGACGCCGTGGGCCTGGAGGTCGCGGGCGAAGCGGACGGTGTCGTCCGGCGTCCAGCCGTCCTCCTCCAGCCAGTCGGTCGCCGAGACGCGGAAGAACAGCGGCTTGCCGTCGGGCCAGACCTCCCGCACCGCGTCGACCACCTCCAGTGCGAACCGGGTGCGGTTCTCGTACGAGCCGCCGTAGGCGTCGGTGCGGCGGTTGGAGTGCGGGGACAGGAACTCGTGGATCAGGTAGCCGTGGGCTCCGTGGATCTCCACGATCTCGAAACCGGCGGCCAGCGCCCGGCGCGCGGCGTCGGCGAACCGGCCGACCAGCTCCTGGATCCGCGGGACGGTCAGTTCGGCCGGTTCCGGGTGCCGCTCGTCGAACGCCAGCGGGCTGGGGGCCAGGGGCTGCCAGCCGTGCGCCTCCGGTCCCACCGGTGCCCCGCCCTTCCAGGGCTGCGCGGTCGAGGCCTTGCGGCCGGCGTGGGCCAGTTGCACCGCGGGCACGGTCCCCTGGGAGCGGAGGAAGTCCGTGATCCGGCGGAACGCCTTGGTCTGCGTGTCGTTCCAGAGTCCGAGGTCCTGCGGGGAGATGCGGCCCTCGGGCGACACGCCGGTGGCCTCCACGACGATGAGACCGGTGCCGCCCACCGCGCGGGCGCCGTAGTGCGCGAAGTGCCAGTCGCCGGGCACGCCGGCCGACGGGCCTTCCGGTGCGGCCGAGTACTGGCACATCGGAGGCATCCAGACCCGGTTGGGGATCGTGGTGTCGCGGAGCCGGAGGGGTTCGAAGAGGGCGCTCATGGCGGGCTGCTCCTGGGATGCGGACGACGGGACGCTCGTACGATAACCCTCGTAATACGTCGAGTGTCAAACTACGGCAGTCTTCGTACAATGGGAGGCCCATCCGGTGGAACCCCCGACGAACTGGAGTCGCCGTGACCCCCGCCGCCACTGCCGCCGGCATCCGCGAGCTGCCTCACCCGACGCGTGCGGAGATCCGGCTCGAAGGGGTGCTGCACGCGCTGTCCGATCCGGTGCGGCTGCGGATCGTGCGGGACCTCGCCGCCGACAGCGACGCCCTCTTCTCGTGCTCGCACTTCGACCTGCCGGTCACCAAGTCCACGACCACGCACCACTTCCGGGTGCTGCGCGAGAGCGGGGTGGTCCGGCAGGAGTACCGGGGCACGGCCAAGATGAACGGCCTGCGCAGGGACGACCTGGACGCCCTCTTCCCCGGGCTGCTCGACGCCCTGCTGGCCGCGGCGGCCCGGCAGGCCGCCGCCGTGGCGGGCGACTGACTCCGGCGGGACCGCGGGGCTGCTCGGCCGACAGGGTGCCGTCCCCGGGTGAGCGAGGCGTGTTCCGTTCGTATGGAATGTGATCATTCGGTTACGTTGCGTATGTGCTCGAAGCATCCTTCGTTGATCGTTCTCTTCACCTTTCCGATCGTTGTCCGGGTGACAGTGAGATGTCCGTGCGCCACTCCTGGGTGGTGAACGAGGGGGGCGCCACGACCTCGTGGTTCGACGTCCGGCTGGCCTTCGCCGACGGCGCCCGGGTGGACGCGCTCGCCGTGCTGTCCGGCCAGGACCTGCGGGTCGAGGACGTGCGGGCCCAGCCGCCGCTCTCCCTCGACGACCTGGCCGTGCTCGCCGAGTGGCTGGAGGACCCGCTGTTCGAGGCGTGCGTGCCCGCCCCCGCCGGCGGTGTGCCGGCCGCGTCGCGGCGGGCCCGGCCCGCGTGGCCGCGCGGGCGGGAGGAGCGCAGGCTCGTCGCCGAGGAGTACCGGGCAGCCCGGGAGGAGGGCGGCGACCCGGTCCTCGCGGTGATGCGGGCGACCGGGCACGGCAGGCGCAGGTCGCTCAGGCTGATCGGTCAGGCGCGCGACGACGGATTCCTGACGCCGCGTCGCGCGCGCCGCTGAAGCGCACCCCACGGGCCGGTCCGGTACCTGTCCGACACCGGACCGGTACCTGTCCGTCACCGGACCGGCGCGTCGTCACAGCATCGCGCGCATCCGTGAGATCTCGCTCGTCTGCTGGGCGACCACGTCGTCGGCCATCTCCTCGATCAGCACGTTGTTGCCCTCGGACTTCACGTCCGTGGCCATGCTGATCGCGCCCTCGTGGTGAGTGATCATCAGGGTGAGGAAGAGCTGGTCGAACGCCTTGCCCCGGGCCGCGCGCAGTTGCTTCATCTGCGCCTCGGTCGCCATGCCCGGCATGGCGGCGTGATCGTGTCCGCCGTCCGCCGTCTTCTCGCCGTTGGTCTCGAGCCAGCCCTCCATCGCCCGGATCTCCGGGCCCTGTGCGGCCGAGATGCGCCCGGCCAGCTTCTTCACCTGGCCGGATTCGGCCTGCTTCGGCGCCAGTTCGGTCATCTCCAGGGCCTGGGCGTGGTGCTGGATCATCATCCGCGCGTAGGAGACGTCCGCGGAGTTGGGGGAGTCGTCGTCGGCGCGCTGCTTCTCGGCCTCCTCGGCGGACAGGGTCCGGTTGTCCTCGCCCGGCCTGCCCGGCGCGATCACCGAGGGTCCGGCGGCCTTCGCCGAGCCGGCGCCCGGGTCGGCGTCGCAGGCCGCGAGCACGAGCACGGCCGACGTGATCAGCGAGGCCGTGACGAGCGTAGCGCTGGACGACCCGCGGCGAAGGGACACGACGACCTCCTGTGACTGGGGGCGCGCCCCTTTCGGGAGGAGCGCGGAGCACCTTGAGCGTGTGATGACCGTCCTAGCACGCTTCCGCGTGCCAGTGATCAAAAAACTTCATTGCATGTTTGTTGCCCCCTGTTGATATGGGCATGGCGAAGACGATACTGCCGGAAGCGTGAACCGTTCCGACGGGAACGGACGTTGGGAGGAAACAGTGACCCTGTTGAACGACCCGCGAACGCGGCGCAGACGTCTGGGAGTCGCGGCCGCCGCCGCGGGGCTCCTGTCCGCGCTGCTGACCGCCGGCCCGGCCATGGCGACCCCCGACCCCGGGGACTCTCCCGCCACCTCGAAGGAGGTGTCCAAGAGCGCGCGCGCCGAGGTGCGCGACGCCATCGAGAGCGGCGACATACCCGGTCAGGACGAGGTGGTCCACTCCGCCAACATCGAGCACCTGACCAACATCCCCAAGGACGCGCTGCCCGGCACCAACTCGGACCTGGCCTTCCAGGGCCGGTACGCCTTCGCCGGCAACTACGACGGCTTCCGCATCTTCGACATCAAGAACCCGAAGAAGCCGAAGACCGTCGCCCAGGTGCTGTGTCCCGGCTCGCAGAACGACATCTCGGTCTCCGGGGACCTGCTGTTCCTGTCGACCGACTCCTCGCGCAGCGACAGCAGTTGCAACAGCACCACGCAGCCCGCGACCGAGAAGTCCTCCTGGGAGGGCATGAAGGTCTTCGACATCAGCGACATTCGCAACCCCAAGTACGTCGCCGCCGTCGAGACGGCCTGCGGGTCGCACACCCACACGCTGGTGCCCGAGCGCAAGGACGTCTACATCTACGTCTCCTCGTACTCGCCGAACGCCGCGTACCCGGACTGCCAGCCGCCGCACGACGGGATCTCCGTCATCAAGGTGCCGCGCAAGGCGCCGGAGCGGGCGGCCGTCGTGAACTTCCCGGTGCTCTTCCCCGGTGAGGGGCCCGACGGCGGCGGCAACCCGGGTGCGCCCACCAACCCGGGCGTCTCCAAGACCACCGGCTGCCACGACATCACCGTGCTGCCCTCCGAGGACCTGGCCGCCGGTGCCTGCATGGGCGACGGCATCCTGTTCTCCATCAAGGACCCCGAGCACCCCAAGGTCATCGACCGCGTCCAGGACAACGTGAACTTCGCGTTCTGGCACTCGGCGACCTTCAACCAGCGTGCGGACAAGGTGGTGTTCACCGACGAGCTGGGCGGTGGCGGCGCGGCCACCTGCAACGCGGAGATCGGCCCGAACCGCGGCGCCGACGGCATCTACGACATCGTCGGCCGGGGCGACCACCGCAAGCTGGTCTTCCGCAGCTACTTCAAGATTCCGCGCCACCAGGCGGACACCGAGAACTGCGTGGCCCACAACGGCTCGCTGATCCCGGTCAAGGGCAAGGACATCATGGTCCAGGCCTGGTACCAGGGCGGTGTCTCCGTCTGGGAGTTCACCGACTCGTCGCGGCCCAAGGAGATCGCCTACTTCGAGCGGGGTCCGCTGACCACCGACACGATGACCACCGGCGGTTCCTGGTCGGCGTACTACTACAACGGCTACATCTACTCGAACGACATCGCCAAGGGCTTCGACGTGCTCAAGCTCAGCGACCGGCGCACCGACCCGGCCGCGCGGGTCCGCCTGCCCGAGCTCAACACGCAGACGCAGCCGGACTACTTCGGCTGAGGGGACCGTCCGGCCCGGTCCGTCCGGGCCCGCCGATCCGGTACGCCGGTCGCGAAGAAGCGCGACAGGTCCGGGTCGCACGTCGTCCCGCCGGGCGCCTCGGCGTCCGGCGGGACACCCAGTCCCCAGTCCAGCCGGTAGCGCTCGAACAACTCGGCGCGCAGCTCCGGCACCGGCATCGGCACGCCGGGCACGAGGGCGGCGAAGACGGCGCCCATGAGTTGCGCGCGCAGCATCGGGTAGTCGCGGTCGACGTCGCGCGAGCCGTGCCGGGCCACGGTGTCCCGCAGCAGCTCGGCCAGCCGCCGCTGCTCGGGACAGGGGACGAAACCCACCTCGGCCTGGAGCAGCCCCGCCATGTGCTGGCGCATGAGCACCGGCCGGTCCCGGGCGAGCCCCAGGATCGCGTCGATGGCCCGCGCCAGCCGCTCGCGTCCCTCGCCGGTGCGCGGATCACGCTCCAGGGCCTCCTCCAGGGTGCGGTTCATCAGCCGGTGCACGGCGGACTGCACCAACTGGCGCTTGCCCGGGAAGTAGTACGAGATCAGACCGCGTGCCGAGCCCGCCCGGTCTGCGATGGCGCCCAGTGTGGTCGCGTCGTACCCGCGCTCGTCCACCAGCTCCACGGCGGCCTGCAGCAGACGCTCCTTCGAGCGCCGCCGCAATTCTTCATTGACCGAGGCGCTGCGCGGGGACATCCTGTACTCCTGCGTTGACTGGCTGCCAGCCAACTATACTCGGCGCAGGCGGAGGGGCCTTCGGGGCCGCTCCGGCCACCGGCCGCGTCGGGCGACACGGGGGAGCGTCCGACGCGGCCGGTTCAGTGCCCGTCCGGCCTCAGGCGACCAGGTCCAGCACAGGCCGCAGTCCCGCCGGGCGTTCGGCCACCGGCAGGTGGTCCACGAAGTGCACCCCGCACCCGAGCGCCGCCGCACCACCGTCCGCCCTGCGGTCGTCACCGACCATCAGCGTGCGCCCCGGCTCGACGTCCAGCGCCGCGCAGGCGACGCCGAACAGCCGGGGGTCGGGTTTGCGGATGCCGTGCTCGTAGGACAGCACGTACGTGTCCACGTAGCGGTCGAGTCCGTGGGCGCGGAAGACCGGCCGCAGGTCCCAGCCGATGTTGCTGACCACCCCCACGGCGATCCCGCGCCCGCGCAGCGCGTCCAGCACCTCGGCGGCGTCGGGATAGGGGCGCCACGCCTCCGGCGTCATGTGCCGCTCGTACAGCGCGTCGTGCAGGCCGGGGTCCGGCAGCGGCACCCGCCGGGACAGTCCGGTGTACGCGGCCCGGTGCAGCTCCGCGCTGTCGTCGCGTGTCTCCCACACCTCGGCGAGTTCCTCCGGCACCCGTTGCGGCGGTGCGCCGCCGGGCAGCGCCCCCGCCCGCTGGAGCGCCTCGGCCGTCTCGGCCAACTCCGGCGCGGGGAGCCGCAGTCCGGTGGCGTCGAGTGCAGCGCGCAGCCAGGACTCGGTGGATTCGACACGGAACAGCGTGCCCGAGAAGTCGAACAGAACGGCGGTCATGGACCGGATCCTAGGGGCCCGGACGCGCGGGCGGGGGCGGGGCGGAGACGCGGGCGGGTGTCCGGCCCGGCGGACCGGCCGCCCCGGTCACGGATGCCGTCGACGGTGCACCAGCACCGCCAGGGCCACGACCAGGGCGCCCAGGAGCCAGCCGCCGAGGACGTCCGTGGGCCAGTGGACCCCGAGCCACACCCGGGTCACGCCGACCCCGGCCACGGAGACCACGGCCACGGCGAGACCGGCGCGCCGCGGGTCGCGGCCGGCGCCGTAGTGGTGGAGCAGCCACACCAGCAGGCCGCACACGAAGGTCGCGGTCATGGCGTGCCCGGAGGGGAAGGCCGAGTAGTGCGCCGAGTCCACGGGGTCGGGCCAGACCGGGCGGGGGCGGTCCACCGCCGCCTTGAGGACCTGTTGCAGGACGCTGCCCAGCAGGCAGGTCGCCGCCAGCCACACGGCCGTCCACCGGTCCGCCCGGCGCCACCACAGCCACACCACCACCACCGCGCACAGCAGACGCATCGTCCAGGGGTCCCACACCCAGTCGGTGAGGATCCGCATGGCGTGGGTGACGCCGCCTTGCTCGACGGCCCAGCGGTGGGCGGTGTCGGCGATTCGCTCGTCCAGCCGCACCAACGGCCGCCATCCGACGGCCACCAGGGCGGTCAGGAGACCCGAGCACAGGGCCAGCACCCACGTCACGCGGAGCGCGGTGCGCGGCTGCGGCGGGGCGGAGGGGGAGTCGACCGACGGCGTCTGCATGCTGCGATACTCGCCGAACCGGTGGTTCCGGGGCCAGTTCCCCGCTAACCCAGTGCCCGCAGCCCGGGGGCGAAGGCCACCAGGACCGGGATCACCGGCACCAGCGCGGCGGCGGCCGTCAGCCGCAGTCTGCGGCCCGCGGTCAGCCGGTCCGGCGGGGTGAGCAGGCGGTGGACCCGCTGCGGGACGTGGGCCTGCGCGGTCGGACACGGGCCGAAGACGCCGCGGTCCTCGTTGAGTTCGACCAGTGCCAGGGCGGTCGTGAGCCGGCCGAAGCGGCGCGAGGCCACGTCGTCGGCGGCGAGTTCGACCAGGCGGTGCATCTCGTCGCGGAACGCCGCGAAGACCGGAACCTGCGGGAAGCCGTCCGCCAGCGCGGTGGCGCAGTTCAGCAGCCAGTCGTGCCGCGCCCGGGCGTGTCCGTTCTCGTGGGCGAGCACCGCGTCGAGCTGCCGGCCCTTGAGGCGGCGCAGTGCGGCGGTGGTGACCACCAGTTGCGGGGGAGTGCCGGGCAGCCACCAGGCGTCCGGCCGCTCGCCCTCCAGGACGACGAGCCGGCCCGGGCCGGGCTCCTCGCCGGGCAGCAGCGGAGCGCGGTGCCTCAGTTCCGCCCGGCGCAGCTTGCGCCGGGAGCGCGCCCGCACGACCTCCCGGGCCAGCATCGCGACGCTCCACAGCCCACCGCAGGCCAGCGTGACCGCCGTCGTGTCCGCCCAGAGCCCGGAGGTGCCCAGCGCGTAGGCCTCGACCACCGGACCGGGCGCCGTCGAGAAGACCGGGCCGCCCACCGCGTGCCAGGCCGCCGCCGCGCTGAACGTCATCGACAGCGCGCAGCACACGATCACCGCCGCCACCACGCACTGCCAGACCCACAGCGCGACCACCGGTTCGCGGTCCGGCCAGTCGGCCCGGGCGAGCAGCCTGGGGGCGAGCACGGCGGTCAGCGCGCCGAGCAGCAGCAGTGCCGCGGGGAGAATCATGGGGGCAGCCTATGAGGGCGGCGCCCTCGGCAGTACGGCCCGAGGCGCAAAGTGACGCAGACAACGATTGCGGGCGGCGTTCCGCGGGCAACCCGGGTCCCTGGGTCCGGACACCCGGTGCCGGAACCGGCTCCCGACGTCACAGTGGCAGCAGCATGGCCAGCATTCCCATCGCCATGGAGAGCCGGCAGGCCCGCGCCAGCTCCGGCCGGTCGCCCCACCCGCCCGGAGCGGGACCGCCGGCACCCCGGCCGACTCCGCCCGCGGGCACGGGCGGTGTCCCCGTCCCCCCTGCGGCCACCACCGCCACGGGTATCAGGCGTACGCCGGTCAGCAGGACGTATCCCGTGAAGTACAGCAGCAGCGCCCCGGTCAGTACCGGAGTGCCGGAGGTGCCGTGGGCGTGCGCGTGGGCGGGCGAGCCCGCCATCACCACCGCCATGTAGACCATCGCCGCCGCGCCCACCAGGTGGTGCAGGTGGTGGCGCCCCGACCGGGCTGCCCACAGCGCCCGCAGTCCCGCGGCACCGAACACCACCGCGTAGCCGGACCAGACCCAGGTCGGCGGGGTGAACACCGCCGCGGGCACGGCCATGGCCGCCATGCCGAACCCCATCAGCGCCTCGCCGCCCGCCGCGCTGCGCTGCTCCTCGACCCCGCTGCGCATCCGCAGCAGGCAGTAGGCGCCGGTCGCTGCACTCAGCGCGACCAGCAGCCATCCGTACGACGCCGGTCCGTGCACACGCACCTCCCCGTTCCGCGGTCACGGTCCGTGGAGAACTGCCCCAGCCGTGCGGCGCGCACGCGAGCGCAAGGGAGTACACGGGGGCAGACGGGGGAGCGCGCGCCCTTCCTCCGGCGGAAAGCCGCTGGTCGGTGACGCGGGCCGGACCGCACCCGCATTTGATTTACGAGTAAAACACTTGTTAATCTCATACACATGAGCAGTGCGACCCCCACCCCCGCCACCTCACCGGTCCGACGTCTGTCCCTGGCGGGCGTGCTGCGGCTGCGCCGTCCCTCCGAGATCTGGTTCAAACCCGCCCTGAGCTCGGTCGCCGCCGTAGCCCCTCCCAACCTGCTCCTGCTGGCGTTCGGCCGGCTCGACCTGGCGATGTACACGATGGCCGGGTCGCTGTGCGCGCTGTACGCCCACAACCGCCCCTACGCCGCCCGCGCCCGCACCCTGGCCTGGGTGGTGCTCGGCATGCTCGGCGGTGTCGCCGTCGCCCTGGTCACCGCCTCGCTCACCCGCGACGCCGTCGTCCTCGTCGCCGTGGGCGCCCTGCTGGCCGCCGTGCAGAAGGCCCTGTGCGACGCCACCCGCATCGGCCCGCCGGGCAACGTGATCCTCACCTTCATCAGCTCCGCCGCCCTCTTCGTCCCGCAGACCCTCGCCCAGGTCCCCGGCCACCTGGGCCTGGCCGCCGCCGCGGGCGTCTGGGCCTGGCTCGTCGGCATGGCACCCGCCCTGGTCCGCCCGCACGGCCCGGAACGCCGGGCCACCGCCCAGGCCCTGAACGCCGCCGCCGCGTACGCCGCCACCCGGGGCGCCGGCGACGGCCACGCCTCCCTGCGCGCCGCCGGGTACGCCGCCGTGCAGGCCGCCTGGCAGACGCTGCTGTCCCTGCCCGCCACGGGCGCCCGCGCCGCCACCCGGCACGCGCTGGAACGCCTCGTCGTCCGTGCCGAGGTCGCACTGGCCGCACCGGCCGACAGCGACCCCGAGCGGCTGCAAGCCTGGGCCCACGCACTGCGGGGCGGCGGCCGGATCCCCCGCACCGGCGAGACCCCGGCCGACACCGACGAACTCCTCGGCGCGGACGCCGAACTCGCCGCCCGGCCCGCGCCCCTGTGGCAGCGGCTCGGCCCGCTCACCCCGATCGCCGTCCGCACCGCCCTGGGCTGCGCGCTGGCCGGCTACGCCTCCCTGGCCCTCGGCATCGGCCGCCCCTACTGGGCCCTGGTCACCGCCGCCGCGCTCTACCAGGCCAACATCACCCTGACCTGGAGCCGGGCCGTGCAGCGCGTCGTCGGCAACCTCGCGGGCGTGCTGCTCTTCGCCGCCATCGCCCCGCTGGCCCACCTCGGGCAGGTGCTGCTCGTCCTGTGCTGCCTCGCCCTCAACTTCGGCGCCGAGGCCCTGATCACCCGCAACTACTGGCTCGGCAGCGTCTGCGTGACCCCGATGGCCCTGCTCGTCACCGAGTTCGCCGGCTACCAGGCCCCCGGCGACCTGATGACCGAGCGGGCCGTGGACACCCTGGTCGGGGCGCTGGTCGGCTTCCTCGCAGCCGTCGTCGTCACCAACCGGCGCGCCGGAAACCGCGTCGAGCAGGCGGTGACCGCGGCCGACCGCGCCCGCGAACGCACCGCGCGCCTCCTCGCGGAGTCCGTCCCCGCCCCCGGCGCCCTGGAGGCCGCCCGCCGGGGCCTGGCCGCCGCCCTCACCGACCTGCGGGCCACCGCCGACGCGGCCGCCGGTGAATGGTGGGGACGGGCACTGCCCCAGGAGAGGGTCGTTCTCGCCGAGCAGTCCGGACACCGTACGCTCGCCGAGGCGGTGCGACGCCAGGCAGCGCGTACGGACCGGGAGACGGGCACGAGAACGGAGGACGTACGTCCATGACCGCAACCGACGGGGGAGCCCGGGGCGGAGCCGGGAACGGCGGGACGGGGCCGGGCGGGGACACCGTGGCCGCCGTCGTACGCCAGTGGCGGACCGTCCGCCCGGACCTCGACACCGGGCCGATGGAGATCATCGGCCGCATCAACCGCTGCGCCGCCCTCCTCCAGCAGGCCGAGGACGCGCCGCTGCGCCGGGCGGGCCTCAGCCGGGCCGAGTTCGACCTGCTGGGCGCCCTGCGCCGCACCGGGCACGAGCTGACCCCCGGCGAACTGGCCCGGGAGACCTTCTCCTCCGGCGCCGCCGTCACCAAGCGCCTCAAGCAGCTCAGCGAGCGCGGTCTCGTCGAGCGGCGCGGCGACACCCGGGACCGCAGGGTCGCCCACCTGCGCCTCACGGACGCCGGACGCGACCTCGTCGACGGCATCCTGCCGGAACAGCTCGCCTACGAGTCCGCCGTCCTGTCCGGCGTCGACGGAGCGCGGCAGGGCGAACTGGCGGCGTTGCTGGGCGGGCTGCTGGGGCAGCTTGAGGGCCGCCTGGACGCGCTGCGGGCCTGAGGCGCGCCTGCTCCCAACGCCCCGCTGATCCCGGCGGCCTCCTGTGCCGCCGGGATCAGCGTGCGCCGCCGGGCCGGTACACGCCGCCCGGCTCCGCGTGCGCGGCCCGCCGGTACCCGCCGCCCCGGATCAGCGGGCGCCACCCGCCCCGTACACCCCGAACATCGCGCCCTGCGGGTCCCGCAGCACGGCCAGGCGGGGGCCGTCGGGCACGGAGGTCGGCTCCATCAGCACGGTGCCGCCGCCGTCCGTCGTGTCGACCGCGGCCGTGTTCACGTCCACCACGGCGAAGTAGGGCAGCCAGTGCGCCGGCACCTCGTGCGGGAACTTGTCGTCCATCGCCACCATGCCGCCGAAGTCCGCCCCCTCGATCCCCCACTGCTGGTAGCGCCTCGGGCCGGTGATGCTCCAGCCGAAGACCGTGGTGTAGAAGTCCGCGGCCCGGTCCGGCTCCCGGGTCAGCAGCTCCACCCAGCCCAGCGAGCCGGGCGCGTTGAACAGCCCGGCCCCGGGGAAGGAGCCGCCCTGCCAGAGCTGGAAGACCGCCCCGGTCGGATCGGCGGCCACCGCGAAGCGGCCCGAGTCGAAGACGTCCGTGGGCCCCTCCAGGACCGCGCCCCCGGCCGCCGTCACCTGCCGTGCGGCCGCGTCCGCGTCGCGCACGGCGAAGGACACGTTCCAGGCGACGGGCTGTCCCGGCTGGTAGAGCGGCGTCAGGGCGGCGACCGCCGCGTCGTCGATCCGGGCGATCGTGTAGCCGCCCGC
Source organism: Streptomyces sp. NRRL F-5650 (assembly GCF_000721365.1). Lineage (NCBI taxonomy): Bacteria > Bacillati > Actinomycetota > Actinomycetes > Kitasatosporales > Streptomycetaceae > Streptomyces > Streptomyces sp. NRRL F-5650. Next base: position 334,671 of record NZ_JOGV01000001.1, read on the forward strand.
CTGCTGGTGGGAGACCGTCTCGGGGTACCAGCCGAACAGCTTGGTGTAGAACCTCCGGGCCGCCGTCAGGTCGGTGGTCCCCAGCTCCGCCCAGCAGGGCCCGCCGGTCACCGGTTCGTGGAGCTTCATCGTGCTGGCGTCCTTCCGCCGGGGCCGCGTCCGCCCCCCTCCAGCACGCTAAGGCCGGGCCGGGGACGGGGCCATCCGGCACGTGCGTCCCGGGCCTCGGTGCCTGGCGGGCGGGTCAGATCCCCGGGCGGTGGCGCAGCGGATGCTCCGCGGGCACCTCCACCAGCACGATCCGGGTGCCGTCCGGATCCTCGATCCACATCTCCACCAGCCCCCACGGCTCCTTGACCGGCGGCCGCACGATCCCGACCCCCTTGGCGCGCAGTTCGTCGTGGGCCGCCGCCGCGTCCTCGACCTGGAGCCACAGGGCGAGCGCGGGGGCGACGGGATGCTCGGAGCGTCCCGAGACCTCCAGGAAGCCACCGCCGAGGAAGTAGACGGTGCCCCGCTCCGGGCCCGTGCCGAACTCCCGGTGGACGGCGAGCCCGAGCTGCTCGCCGTAGAAGGCGCGCGTGCGGTCGGGATCGGTGGGGCGGAGCAGGGTCCGGCTGCTGAGTACGTGCACCATGCGTCCCGAGCGTAGTGGCGGCCGGCGGCGGCGTTACGCTCATCGGTGCCCGCGACGCTCCCGAGAACGAACCGGAGACGCCCCCATGGACACCGCAACCGGCCCGCTGATCTACCGCGACGCCACCGAGGCCGACGTGGACGCGCTCGTGGCGCTCATAGAGTCCGCGTACCGCGGCGATTCCAGCCGGGCCGGGTGGACCACCGAGGCGGACATCCTCGAGGGGCAGCGCACCGACCCGCGGGGCGTGCTGGAGGTCGTCGAGGCGCCGGACAGCCGTCTGCTGACGGTGGAGCGGGACGGCGGGATCGTGGCCTGCTGCCAGCTCGAGCACCGCGGCACGCACGCCTACTTCGGGATGTTCGCGGTCAGCCCGGCGCTCCAGGGCGGCGGACTGGGCAAGGCGATCATCGCGGAGGCCGAGCGGCAGGCCCGCGAGACGTGGGGCGTCACCGAGATGCACATGACCGTGATCTCCGTGCGCGAGGACCTCATCGCCTGGTACGAGCGCCGCGGCTACCGCCGTACGGGAGAGACGACCCCCTTCCCGTACGGCGACGAGCGCTTCGGCATCCCGCAGCGCGACGACCTCCGGTTCGAGCTGCTGGTCAAGCCGCTGGCGTGACGCCCCCGGGGGCCGCTGGGGCTGCTGGGCCGCTGGGGCTGCCGGGGCCGCTCAGGCGGTGAAGCGGCCGGTTCGCTTGATCTCCGGGTAGTCGGTCGTCGCGCCGTCCAGGCCCAGGGCGCGCACCAGCCGCAGGTGGTCCTGGGTGTTCACGGTCCAGCAGAACACCCGCAGGCCCGCCTTTCGGGCCTTCTGCACGGTCTCCAGCGTGATCCTGTTGATGTCCAGGCACAGCGTCCGGGCGCCCGCCGCCACGGCGCGGTCCACGACCTCGGGGCCGTAGTACTGCGCGACCAGGGCGGTCCGCACCCCGGGCACCAGCCGGGCGATCTCGACGAGGGCCTCGTCGTGGAACGAGATCACCTCCACCCGGTCCACCAGGTCCCGGCGGAGCATCACCTCGGCGAGGACGCGCGCGGCCGCCGCGTCCTTGATCTCGGCCTGCAGGGGCACCGACACCGCGTCCAGCGCCTCCTCGAACACCGGGATCCGTTCCCCGCGGCCGGCGTCCAGGGTGCGCAGCTCCTCGATGGTCTTGTCGGCGATCGCGCCGGTGCCGTCGGTGGTGCGGTCCACGTCGGCGTCGTGCATGACGACGAGCGCGCCGTCCTTGCTCAGGTGCAGGTCCAGTTCGACGACGTCGAGGCCGGCCTGCTCGGCGGCGACGAAGGAGCGCAGGGTGTTCTCGGGCTCGACACCCATCGCCCCGCGGTGACCGATGGTGAGGAAGTTCAAGGCTCGACTCGCTTCCGTCGACGTCGGCGGGCAGGGCCGCAGCCTAACGGCCCTGCCGGACCGTTTCCCCTGTGCCCCGCCGGGTATACGAATCCGACGTCCGACAGGAAAAAATGCGGCACAGCCCCGGGTGGGGCAGGATAATTTACGGAGTCTCCCCTTGATTGGAGAAACGTCGTATGTCTACGGTGGCGTCACGCTAGCTTCTCCCGTGGAGGATGGGACATGACGGAAATTCTTGTGCAGGTGGGTGCGGAGGGAAACGTTCCTCCGGCGAGCGGGGTGGTTGAGCACCCGGCCTGGCCCGTGCTCAAGGATGCCGTGGAGCAGATCCGGCCATGGCAGTCCAAGGACGGGTCGATCGACTTCGACGCCGAGGGCGCCCCGGAGCGGGCCGCCGCCGAGGACGCCGTACGCCGTGTCGCCGGGGCCGTGCGCGAGCTGTCCCCGCTGCTGCCGCACGACCGCGCCTACCACGAGGCCCTGGTGAGCGACCTGGGCCGCTGGGCCGACGGCGGCTTCGAGGTCCCCGACTTCCTCGACTCGCTGCTGGCCTTCCAGCCCGCCGCGAACCGTGCGGACGGTCTCCAGCACCTGGTCGTCTTCCCGATGTACACGCAGAACGGCAACCCGGACCGCAACCTCGAGGCCGTCGTGCTGCGCATGGTCTGGCCCGACTGGCTGGCGGAGCTGGAGCGCACTCGCTACGACAACCCGCTGTTCTGCGGCATCACCTTCGAGGACTTCACGGCCGGCTACGACACCAACTCGGCCGTCCTCTTCCCGGAGACCATCGCCGTGCGCGAGGCGCCCGAGCGCTTCTCCTGGGGCGGCATCTTCTGCGACCGCGAGGCCGCCCGCTTCCGCCGCGTCACCGAGGCCGCCGTGGACCTGCTGGGCCTGGAGCTGCCCGAGGACGTGGCCGCGATGGTCCACGACCAGAAGCGCTGCGAAGAGGCGTTCGTGCTGTGGGACATGGTCCACGACCGCACCCACAGCCACGGCGACCTGCCCTTCGACCCGTTCATGATCAAGCAGCGCCAGCCGTTCTGGATGTACGGCCTGGAGGAGCTGCGCTGCGACCTCACCGCCTTCAAGGAGGCCGTGAAGCTGGCCGACGAGGGCGTCCCGCAGGCCCGCGACGTGCAGTACGCGGTGCTCTTCGACCGCATGTTCCGCTTCCCGGTCACCGGCGAGCGGGTGCGCAACTACGACGGCCTCGGCGGCCAGCTCCTCTTCGCCTACCTGCACCAGCACGACGTCGTGCGCTGGACCGACAACAAGCTCTTCATCGACTGGCAGCGCGCCCCGCAGGTCACCAACCAACTGTGCGGCGAGATCGAGAAGCTCTACCGCGACGGCATCGACCGCCCGAAGATCGTCCACTGGTTCGCCGGCTACGAGCTGGTCTCCGCCTACCTCGCCCCGCACCCGGGCTCCAAGTGGGCCAAGGGCCCCGACGCCCTGGACCTGACCCTGCCGCCGCGCAAACTCGTCGACGACGTGCTTCCCGACGAGTTTCCGCTGAGCATGTTCTACGAGGCCCTGTCCAAGAAGCTCAAGAAGGTGATCGCCTCGACCCGGGGCATCACCGGGGCCGCGGACGGCGCCGAGCGGGCCGCCGCGTGAGCGAGGGCGGCGGCACGCACGGACACGTACGGCAGACACAGGCTCGGCAGGCTCGGGAGGCGAGGACCATGGGGAACGGGGCGCTCGACGGCGCGGTGATCGCGGTGGCCGGGGCGGGCGGACCCGCCGGACGGGCCGCGCTGCTGCGGCTCGCCGAGGCGGGTGCGACCGTCGTCGGCGCGGACAACGACCCCGAGCGGCTGGCCGAGGCGGTGGACGCGGCCCGCTACGCGCACGGCGGCGCCACCGTCACCGGCGAGACCGTCGACCTGCTGGACCTGGACTCCACCCGGGCCTGGGCCGACCGCACCGAGCAGGAGTTCGGCCACGTCGACGGCATGGTCCACCTCGTCGGCGGCTGGCGCGGCAGCAAGACCTTCACCAAGACCGAACTCGGCGACTGGGACCTGCTGGAGAAGCTGCTGATCCGCACCGTGCAGCACACCTCCCTCGCCTTCCACGAGGCGCTCCAGCGCAGCGACCGCGGCCGCTACGTCCTGATCAGCGCCGCCGGCGCGTCCAGCCCCACCGCGGGCAACGCCGCCTACTCGGCGGCCAAGGCCGCCGCCGAGGCGTGGACGCTGGCCATGGCGGACTACTTCCGCAAGGCGGGGGGCGAGCAGGGGCCGACGTCGGCGGCTGCGATCCTGGTGGTCAAGGCGTTGGTGCACGACGCGATGCGCGCCGAGCGCCCCAACGCGAAGTTCGCGGGCTTCACGGACGTGCGCGACCTGGCCGAGGCGGTCGCCGGTGTCTGGGACAAGCCCGCCGCGGAAGTGAACGGAAACCGTCTGTGGCTGACCGAGAAGCCGTGAACCCCCCGAAGACCGACGCGCGTCGCCATCACGACCCCGAGGTCCGCGGTTTCGCCAGTGACAACTACGCCGGGGCCCACCCGGAGGTGCTCGCCGCCCTGGCCCTGGCCAACGGCGGGCACCAGGTCGCGTACGGCGAGGACGAGTACACCGAGAACCTCCAGCGCGTGATCCGCAGCCACTTCGGCTCCTCCGCCGAGGCGTTCCCGGTCTTCAACGGCACCGGCGCCAACGTCGTGGCCCTCCAGGCGGTCACCGACCGCTGGGGCGCGGTGATCTGCGCCGAGAGCGCGCACATCAACGTCGACGAGGGCGGCGCCCCCGAGCGCATGGGCGGCCTCAAGCTGCTCACGGTCCCCACTCCGGACGGCAAGCTCACGCCCGACCTGATCGACCGGCAGGCGTACGGCTGGGACGACGAGCACCGGGCGATGCCGCAGGTCGTCTCGATCACCCAGAGCACCGAACTGGGCACCCTCTACACGCCCGACGAGATCCGCGCCGTCTGCGAGCACGCCCACGCGCACGGCATGAAGGTGCACCTGGACGGCTCCCGGATAGCCAATGCCGCCGCCTCCCTGGACGTGCCCATGCGCACGTTCACCAACGCGGTCGGCGTCGACCTCCTCTCCCTCGGCGGCACCAAGAACGGCGCCCTGTTCGGCGAGGCGGTCGTGGTGCTGAACCAGGACGCGGTGCGGCACATGAAGCACCTGCGCAAGCTGTCCATGCAGCTCGCCTCCAAGATGCGCTTCGTGTCCGTCCAGTTGGAGGCGCTGCTGGCCAAGGACCTGTGGCTGCGCAACGCCCGGCACTCCAACGAGATGGCCCGGCGCCTGGCCGAGGGTGTGCGCTCCGTGCACGGCGTGGAGATCCTCTATCCGGTGCAGGCCAACGCGGTCTTCGCCCGCCTGCCGCACGAGGTGAGCGAGCGCCTGCAGAAGCGGTTCCGCTTCTACTTCTGGGACGAGGCCGCCGGGGACGTGCGCTGGATGTGCGCCTTCGACACCACCGAGGACGACGTCGACGCGTTCGTGGCCGCCCTCAAGGAGGAGACGGCACGCTGACGCGAGGCTCTTCGCGTTATGCATAGGTATGCGGTCACCTGAAAAGTCATTGACTGACGGGTGATCGCTTTCCTATGCTCTGCGGGCATGGAGCTGATCCAGAAGACGCCTGATCTGTCCGCCTACCTCGCCGCCGACGAGGCCGTCGACCACGAACATCCCACCGTGCGGGAGGCGGCCGGACGCCTCGCCAGGCAGGCCGAGGACTCGTATGGCTATGCGCGGCTGGCGTTCGAGTTCGTGCGCGACACCATCCCCCACTCGCAGGACTCCGGGGACCCGCGCGTCACCTGGCGGGCCTCCGACGTTCTGGAGCGGCGCACCGGCATCTGCTACGCCAAGGCCCACGCGCTGGCCGCGCTGCTGCGGGCCGAGGACATCCCCACCGCGCTGTGCTACCAGCGGCTCGACGTGGTGCACGGGCTGGTCGCCGTACGCCTGGACGGTGCCTGGCACCGGCAGGACCCGCGCGGGAACAAGCCCGGCGTGAACGCGCAGTTCTCCCTGGGGAGGGAGCGGCTGGCCTTCACGCCGGACCGTGCGGCGGGGGAGAGGGACTACCCGGAGCTGTACGCGGCGCCGCATCCGGCGGTGCTGGACGTCCTGAAGGCGGCCACGGACCGCCCGCACCTGTGGGAGACCCTCCCCGCCGACCTGTGAGATCCCGGCTCAGTGCGCCTGGGCCGTGCGCAGTTGCTCGGGCGTCGGAGCCGTGCCGCCGAGGTGGGCCGGCATCCACCAGGTGTCGTCGGGACCCTTGGGGCGCACCGGGTAGGCGCGCTGGGCGGCCTCCAGCAACTCCTGCACCCGCTCGCGCAGCCGCCGGGTGATGGCGCCCGCGTACTGCTCGCGCGAGGCCTCCATCGCCTCGCCGACCCGGATGGTGATGGGGGTGTGACTGCGCTTGAAGTTGCGCGGGTGGCCCTTGGTCCACAGGCGCTGGGTGCCCCACAGGGCCATGGGCACCAGCGGGACGCCCGCCTCCTGCGCGAGCCGCGCGGCGCCGGACTTGAAGCTCTTCAGCGTGAACGACTCGGAGATCGTCGCCTCCGGGAAGACGCCGACGATCTCCCCGGACTTCAGCGAGTCGAGGGCGTGCGCGTAGGCCGCCTCGCCCTGCTTGCGGTCCACCGGGATGTGCTTCATCCCGCGCATCAGCGGTCCGGAGATCCGGTGCCGGAAGACCGACTCCTTCGCCATGAAGCGCACCAGCCGCTTCTGCGGCAGCGCGGCCAGACCGTCGAAGATGAAGTCCAGGTAGCTGATGTGATTGCTCACCAGTACGGCGCCGCCCGAGCGCGGGATGTTCTCCGATCCACGGCAGTCGATCTTGAGGTCCCACACCTTGAACATGGTGCGGGCGAGACCGATGACCGGACGGTAGACGAGTTCTGCCATGGGCGGGTCGGACCCTTCCTTGTCAGCCTGGGAAGGGGACTCCCAGTCGAAAGTTACGCAGCCGTAGGTTTGCGGCTTGTCGCCGATCGTGCCCCAAGAACGGCCCGTGTACCAGCCTTGGTGCCCGTGTGCGGCGAGATCCTCATCACTCACCCGGCCGTTTCGTGGCCGAAATGCGACGGTGGGCGGGAATCCCGGCCGCGTCGGGAACGCTGCACCTGCCGAGGACCGATCGGCGGCACGCGGGGACGCGTGCCGGGAAACAGCCGCTGCGGCGGCGGAACGGGAGCGCGTCGGTGCGCGAGCAGGACGACGACGGCAGGCGGCCCCCGGCCGGGTCCCCACGGCTCGACGCGGCCGACCTGGGAGCCGAACTCGGCGCCCGCGCCACGCTCGTGCAGTTCTCCAGCGCCTTCTGCGCGCCCTGCCGGGCCACCCGGCGCGTGCTCGGCGAGGTGGCCGGCATGGTCCCCGGTGTCGCCCACGTCGAGATCGACGCCGAGGGCCACCTGGAACTGGTCCGCGCCCTCGACGTGCTCAAGACCCCCACCGTCCTGGTGCTGGACGCCGACGGCCGTGTCGTACGGCGCGCCGTCGGGCAGCCGCGCACGGCGGACGTGATCGCCGCACTGGGGGAGGCGGTGTGACAAGCGCCACGCCGGTGCTGAGGTCTTCTCCACAGCTTCGAGATCCCGGGACGTAATTGACTGTGTGTGCCACCCGTCGTCAGCCCGCCCCCGTGCCCCGCTCCGGGGTTCCGGGGCCGAGGCGCAACGCAGAAGGACCCTCCCGCATGACGGCCACCCCGGACCTCGCCGCACCGCGGCCCGCCGCCGACGACCTGCTGCGGTCGGTCTTCCGGCGGCACGCTGCGGGCGTCGCCGTGATCACCGCGCGGGGACCCGGCGGCCCGGCCGGCTTCACGGCCACGTCCCTCACCTCCGTCTCCGCCCGGCCTCCGCTGCTCTCCTTCGGTATCGGCACCGGTTCCTCGTGCTGGCCCGCGGTGTCCGAGGCCGAGCACGTCGGCGTCCACCTGCTCGGCGAGCACCAGGAGGAACTGGCGGCCACCTTCGCCCGCAGCGGCGCCGACCGCTTCGCCGCTCCCACCGCCTGGCGCGAGGGGCCCGAGGGCGTGCCCGTGCTGGACGGGGTGCCGGCCTGGCTCGTGTGCCGCGTGGTGGGCCGGGTGCCCGCGGGGGACCACCGGATCGTGCTGGCGGAGGTCCTGCTCGGGGACGCCGCGGGGGCCGGCCGGCCACTCCTGTACCACCAGGGGCGATACCGGGGTCTGCGCGACTGACCGGTCGGCGGGACACCTTCTGCGAAGGCGTCGGGTTCCGGTTACGCTGCGTTGCGAAGGTCACAGTTCAAAGCGCTTGCTTAGCGGGCAGGAACTGGGTGTACTGACGAGTAATATTCCGGGCGGAGCGCAGGTCGCCCCGACCGGGATCGGCCGCTTGGGGCGCCTATGCTGCCTGCAAGAGGCAGCACTGGAAATGTCGACGCAGTAGGAGAGCCGGCGTGAGCTTGAGGATCGTTGTCACTGTGAAGTACGTGCCCGACGCCACTGGCGACCGGCACTTCGCCGATGACCTGACCGTCGACCGGGACGACGTGGACGGTCTGCTCTCCGAGCTGGACGAGTACGCGGTCGAGCAGGCGCTGCAGATCTCCGAGAACTCCGACGACGACGTCGAGGTGACCGTCCTGACGGTGGGCCCCGAGGACGCCAAGGACGCCCTGCGCAAGGCGCTGTCCATGGGTGCCGACAAGGCGATCCACGTCGAGGACGACGACCTGCACGGCACCGACGCCATCGGCACGTCCCTGGTGCTGGCCAAGGCCGTCGAGAAGGCCGGCTACGACCTGGTCGTCTCCGGCATGGCCTCCACCGACGGCACCATGGGCGTCGTCCCCGCGCTGCTCGCGGAGCGCCTGGGCGTGCCGCAGGTGACGCTGCTGTCCGAGGTCTCGGTCGAGGGCGGCGTCGTCAAGGGCCGCCGCGACGGCGACTCGGCCACGGAGCAGCTCGAGGCGTCGCTGCCGGCGGTCGTGTCGGTCACCGACCAGTCGGGCGAGGCGCGGTACCCGTCCTTCAAGGGCATCATGGCGGCCAAGAAGAAGCCGGTGGAGTCCTGGGACCTGTCCGACCTCGACATCGACGAGGACGAGGTCGGCCTGGAGAACGCCTACACGGTCGTGGAGTCGGCCGCCGAGCGCCCGGCGCGCACCGCGGGCACGATCGTCAAGGACGAGGGCGAGGGCGGCAAGCAGCTCGCCGAGTTCCTGGCGGGCCAGAAGTTCATCTGAGCCCCGCCCCGCTGACCGCCCCTCATCTTTCGCAAGCAGGAGAGAAGAAGTCCCATGGCTGAAGTTCTCGTCTACGTCGACCACGTGGACGGTGCCGTCCGCAAGCCGACCCTGGAGCTGCTGACGCTGGCCCGCCGCATCGGCGAGCCCGTCGCCGTCGCGCTGGGAGGCGGCGCCGGTGACACCGCCGCCGCCCTCGCCGAGCACGGCGCGGTGAAGGTCCTCACCCACGAGGCCGCCGAGTACGCCGACTACCTCGTCGTACCGAAGGTCGACGCCCTCCAGGCCGCCGTCGCCGCCGTCTCCCCGGCCGCCGTGCTGGTCCCCTCCTCCGCCGAGGGCAAGGAGATCGCCGCCCGCCTGGCGCTGCGCCTGGGATCGGGCGTCATCACCGACGCCGTCGACCTGGAGGCCGGCGACGAGGGCCCGGTGGCCACCCAGTCGGTGTTCGCCGCCGCCTTCACCACCAAGTCCCGCGTCTCCAAGGGCACCCCGGTCATCACGGTCAAGCCGAACTCGGCGGCCGTGGAGCCCGCCCCGGCCGCCGGTGCCGTCGAGCCCCTGTCGGTCACCTTCTCCGCCGCCGCCACCGGGACCAAGGTCACCTCGCGCACGCCGCGCGAGTCGACCGGGCGCCCGGAGCTGACCGAGGCCGCGATCGTCGTCTCCGGCGGCCGCGGGGTCAACGGCGCGGAGAACTTCGCGATCATCGAGGCGCTCGCCGACTCCCTCGGCGCGGCCGTCGGCGCCTCGCGCGCCGCGGTGGACGCGGGCTGGTACCCGCACACCAACCAGGTCGGCCAGACCGGCAAGTCCGTCTCGCCGCAGCTCTACATCGCCTCCGGCATCTCCGGCGCGATCCAGCACCGCGCGGGCATGCAGACCTCGAAGACGATCGTGGCGATCAACAAGGACGCCGAGGCCCCGATCTTCGAGCTGGTCGACTACGGCGTCGTCGGCGACCTCTTCGACGTCGTCCCCCAGCTCACCGAGGAAGTGAAGTCCCGCAAGGGCTGACCCTCCCGGCGGCAACGTCGTGCCGAGGCCCCCGCGACCGCACGTGGTCGCGGGGGCCTCGGTGTCTGCGCAGGATGGTGTTGACCGGCGGGAGGCCGACAGATAACTTCACTCTACGGATAAGTGATTCCGTTCAGCGGAAAAATGAACATCAGGAGGGTGTCGAATGGGTCAGCAGGAGAAGGTGGCAACGAGCCTCGCGGGCGCCGTCGGCGAGGAGATCAGTGCCTCCCTCGCACCGGTGGACGCGGAGCTGGAGCGCCGCTACCCCGGGGACCCGGGCACCCGCCAGCCCGTCCACACCGTCTACGTGCCCGGCGACGTCTTCGCGGCCGACACGATCCGCTCCTGGGGCGACCGGGCGCTGGCCGCCCTCGACGAACACGCCCCGGACGCCGCCTCCTTCGCCGCCGTCCTCGGCCTCGCCGACGACCTCGCCGAGCCCGTGTACAGCCGCGTCCGCGCCAAGCTGGAGCGCGAGCCGGTCGAGGACCTGCGCATCGACTTCGAGGACGGTTACGGCAACCGCACGGACGCCGAGGAGGACGAGGCGGCGGCCCGCGCGGCCCGGCTGGTCGCCGAGGCGTACGAACAGGGCACCGCGGCCCCGTACATGGGCATCCGCATGAAGTGCATGGAGGCTCCGGTGCGGGCCCGGGGCATCCGGACCCTCGACGTCTTCCTCAGCGGTCTCATGGAGGCCGGCGGACTGCCCGACGGGCTGGTGCTCACGCTGCCCAAGGTGACCTACCCCGAGCAGGTCACCGCCATGGTGCGGCTCCTGGAGGCCTTCGAGAAGGCACGCGGCCTCACGCCCGGCCGGATCGGCTTCGAGATCCAGATCGAGACCAGCCAGTCCATCCTCGCCGCCGACGGCACCGCCACCGTCGCCCGGATGATCCAGGCCGCCGAGGGCCGCGCCACCGGCCTGCACTACGGGACCTTCGACTACAGCGCCTGCCTCGGCGTCTCCGCCGCCCACCAGGCCAGCGACCACCCGGCCGCCGACCACGCCAAGGCGGTCATGCAGGTCGCCGCCGCCGGCACCGGCGTACGCGTCTCGGACGGCTCCACCAACGTCCTGCCGGTCGGTCCCACCGCCCAGGTCCACGACGCCTGGCGCCTGCACTACGGCCTCACCCGCCGCGCCCTGGCCCGCGCCTACTACCAGGGCTGGGACATGCACCCCGGCCACATCCCCACCCGGTACGCGGCCGTCTTCGCCTTCTACCGCGAGGGGTTCGAGCAGGCCGCCGCCCGTCTCGCCCGCTACGCCAACCGCGCCGGCGGCGACGTCATGGACGAGCCCGCCACCGCCAAGGCCCTCAGCGGCTACCTGCTGCGCGGCCTGGACTGCGGTGCCCTCGACATCGGCGAGGTCGCCCGGCTGACCGGCCTGACCCGCGCCGACCTGGAGGGCTTCTCGGGCCCGCGGCGCGGCGACCTCACTGCGTCGGCGCAGTAGGCCCCGAAGACGGCGTCCGGCCCCGGACACAGGGCTCCTCGGGCTCCGCGCCCACGTACCGCTCCAGGCCGGACGCCGTCACCCGCCCCTCCTCGGCGAACAGCCGCGTCCCCCGGTCGCACAGCCGCCGGTCCGCCCGCGCCCGCGCGCAGAACTCCTCCGGCGTCGCCCCGAACAGCGCCCGCAGCCGGGGCGAACCGTGCAGCAGCCCGGTGATGAGGGGCCGCTGCTCGCCCGGGTGCCGCCGGGGCGCACCGGTGCCGTCGTGCAGGACGCCGTGGCGGTTGACGTACGCGTACGTGCCGCACAGCACCGAACCGTCCCCGGGCTCGACGCGCACGTCGGGCGCGGGCAGCCAGGCGCGGTCGAAGTTGCCGCCCGCCATCGGCACGCCCTCGCTCGCGTCGACCACCGCGAGCTGCCCGGGGTCGAGCCACAGCACGAACAGCTCCCGCACGGTGCCGGGGGCGCCCACCGGCGAGGCGGACACGTAGCCCATGCGGCTCACGTGCGCGGAGACGCCGACGTCCAGTCCCGTGACCCGCGACCTGACCATCGGGACCGGCGAGTCGATCCCGAACTCGGCCATCTTGTGCCGCAGTTGGGCCGGGCTCGCGTTGGAGCCGATCGCCAGCACCGGGACCCGGCCGTCCTCCTGCTCCCACGCCTCGCGCGCCGGCCGGTCCAGCGGCAGCAGCCGGTCCCCGACCAGCAGCCCGGACTCGCGGGGCCATGCGCCCGGATACAGCAGCGGCTCCTCGCGCGGCACCCCGTCCAGCCCGAGGGCGCGCAGCGTCCGGTCCTCGCCGGGCTGTTCCGCGGGGGCGGCCCGCTCGCTCGGTGGTCGTGGCACGGTTTGGTTCCCTCCGGCGGGGTCGCGCGGGTGGTCAGTCGGCGGGCGGCAGCTCGCCCGAACCCCGGGTGATCAGCCTGGTCGGCAGTTCGATGCGGTCGGGGGCGAGGAGGGTGCCGTCTAGCTGCCGGAAGAGCCGTTCGGCAGCGGTGCGGCCGAGGGCGGCGGCGTCCTGCGCGACCACGGTGACACCCGGCTGGAGCAGGTCGGCCAGCTCGATGTCGTCGAAGCCGACCAGGGCCACCCCCCGGGTGTGCTCGGCCAGGACCCGGATCACGGTGACCGTCACCCGGTTGTTGCCCGTGAAGATCGCGGTGACCGGGTGCGGGTCGGCGAGCATCTCCTCGGCCGCCCGGCGCACCCGCTCGGGGTCGGTGACGCCCAGGGACATCCAGGAGTCCTCGACCGGTATGCCCGCGTCCTCCATGGCGGCCCGGTAGCCGCGCAGCCGCTCGGCGGCGGTGTGGATGCGGGGCATGTCGCCGATGAAGCCGATCCTGCGGTGCCCGTGCGCGATCAGGTGGGCGACCCCGTCGCGGGCGCCGCCGAAGTTGTCGCAGACCACCACGTCCGCGTCGATCTGCCCCGCCGGACGGTCCACGAAGACCGTGGCCACGCCCGCCTTCAGCTCCGGTTCCAGATAACGGTGGTCGTCCCCTGCGGGGATCACCACCAGCCCGTCCACGCGCCGCGCGCACAGGGCGAGGACCAGCTCCTGCTCGCGCTCGGGGTCCTCCGCGCTGGACCCGTTGATCAGCAGGGCGCCGTGGGCGCGGGCCACCTCCTCCACGGCACGGCTGAGCGGCCCGTAGAACGGGTCGGCCAGATCCTCCAGGACCAGGCCGATGCTCGCGGTGCGGCCCTTGCGCAGCACCCGCGCGCTGTCGTTGCGGCGGAAGCCCAGCGCGTCGATGGCCTCCTGGACGCGGCGCTCGGTCTCCGGGGTGACGCCGGGCTCCCCGTTGACCACCCGGGAGACGGTCTTGAGTCCGACACCGGCCCGGGCGGCGACGTCCTTCATGGTCGGGCGGTTGCCGTAACGGTTCCCGGGGAGGCGGTCTGCGCGGCGGGTCGTGTCGGGCACGGTGCGGTGTCCTGTCCTGTCGTCCACGGGAAAGCGTCGGCTCCTGCTGTCCAGGGGGATGTGTCGGTGATGGGCTTGTATGAGGATGTGGCGTCGAGCATAGAGCCTGGACAACGTTGTCAGATGCGGGAGACACTGTCCACCGCACTCTCCGGCCCCCGTCCCCACCAAGGGGCCGGTCGCCGTGTGCTCGCGTGTACGGCATGTACGGCATGTATGGCTATGGCTGGCCATGCGCAGGTTTTTCGCTTTCGGTCCGACGGGGAGATCCGACTCTGATGCACACCGACCTCGTGGCAGCGCTGGACATCGGCGGCACCAAGATCGCCGGGGCACTGGTGGACGGCCACGGCCGCATCCAGGCCCGCGCACAGCGTGCGACACCCGCCCGCGAGGACGGTGACACCGTGATGGGGGCCGTCGGGGCCGTCCTCGCCGAACTGACGGCGTCGCCCCTGTGGGGCGGTGTCACGGCCGTCGGCATCGGCAGCGCGGGCCCGGTGGACGCCTCCGCCGGCACGGTCAGCCCGGTGAACGTGCCCGGCTGGCGCGACTATCCGCTGGTCCGCAGGGTCCGGGACGCCGTCGGCGGCCTGCCCGTGGAACTGATCGGGGACGGGGTGGCCATCACGGCCGCCGAACACTGGCAGGGCGCCGCCCGCGGGCACGACAACGCGCTGTGCATGGTGGTGTCGACCGGCGTCGGAGGCGGTCTGGTCCTGGGCGGCCGGCTGCATCCCGGCCCGACCGGCAACGCCGGCCACATCGGGCACATCAGCGTCGACCTGGACGGCGACCCCTGCCCGTGCGGCGCGCGCGGCTGCGTGGAGCGCATAGCGAGCGGCCCCAACATCGCCCGCCGTGCCCTCGACGCCGGCTGGCTGCCCGGCCCGGACGGCGACGTCTCGGCCGCCGCGGTCGCCGCAGCCGCCCGTCGGGGCGACCCGGTCGCCGTCGCCTCCTTCGAACGGGCCGCGCAGGCGCTGGCCGCCGGGATCGCCGCCACCGCGACCCTGGTCGAGATCGACATCGCCGTGGTCGGCGGAGGCGTGGGCAAGGCGGGGGACGTCCTCTTCGCACCGCTGCGCAAGGCGCTCACCGACTACGCGACGCTGTCCTTCGTCCAGCGGCTGGTGGTCGTCCCCGCACAGATGGGAACGGACGCCGGACTGGTCGGCGCGGCCGCGGCGGCCCTGTCCCGAACGGCGGGCGCGGCGGCGGCGCGGGTCTGAACGCGGCCCGGGGCGCGGGAGGACCGCCGCGCGGGTTTGGGCGCGGTGGGGGAGGGATGCGGTCCGTGTTTGGGCGCGAGGGGAGGGTGCTGCCCGGGCCCGAGTGGGTCGGGTGGGACTTGCCGGGTGGGTCTGCGTGGGGCCGGGTGGCGGTGCTGCGGGTGCTTGGGTGCGGCGGGGCTGGGTTGCTGTTCGGGTTGGAGTGCGGTGAGGGGTTGCTGTGCGGGTGCGGGTGCGGGTGCGGGTGCGGGTGCGGATGCGGTGGGAGGCGTGCTGTCCGGGGCTGGGCAGGCTGCTGGGAGCGTGGCTTGGCGGGCAGGTCTCGCCGACCGGGCGCGAGCCGGGCCGGGTGAACCGGACCCGTAGCGGGCCGGGTGGGCGGCGGTGCCGCGGGACGCGTCGGACGGTGGCGTCGCCCGGGACCCGGCATCGTCGCCCGGTGCAGGACCGGGCGACGCACAGGGATCCGGCACGTCACCGTCGCCTGGAGGGTGGCGTGGAGGGAGGTGCCGTGTGGGTACCGGGCGGTGAGCGCGCCGCCCTCGACCGGCCGCAGCGCGGCAGCAGCATCCCCCGCCCCGGCGAGTGCGGCGGGGGCGGGGGATGCTGCGTGGGGCCGGGTGTGGTGGGAGGGGTTGCCGGGCAGTCCGGGTGCGGCGGCCGGAGTCGCTGCGTGGGAGGAGTACGGGCGGTGCGGCAGCCGTGCACGTCCGCGAGGGACATCACCAGCCCCGGCGCAACGGCGATGCCGGACAGCCGCCGGCAGGTGAGCGTCGGCCGGCCGGCGCATGTGGAGGCTTCCGGTGTCCGGCCCGTGACCCCGGCGCGCCGGACGCAGTTGAACGGGGCATGAAGAAGCGCAGCATGCTCGCCCTCGCGTCCCTGGCCACCGGCTTCGTCGTCGCGGCCGTCAGCCCGTCCCACGCCGCCCCGGCCGACCTCCCGCTCCATCTCGACGTGGACGACACCGTCAGCACCGTGCAGGACACCGTCGCCACCGACAGCCTGGCCCTCGACGGCGACACCCTGGGGCCGCTGGGCTGACCCTCGGCCGGGCCGGGCCGGAGCGCCCGGGCCGCACCGCACGGCGCCGGTGCCCCACGGGGGCGTCGGCGCCGCTGTCATATGCCCTTTCACGCTCCCTCAACGTGGTCTGGTTTCCGTGGCAGGGTGAAGCGGGCAAGCCACAGGGGGCCAACGGAAGAGGGGGACCTGTGACCGTCGTCTGGATCAACGGCGCGTTCGGTGCGGGGAAGACCACCACCGCACGGGAGCTGATCGAACTGATCCCGAACAGCACGCTCTTCGACCCCGACGTCGTCGGGGGGACGCTCGCACACCTGCTGCCGCCCAAACGCCTGGCCGAGGTGGGCGACTTCCAGGACCTGCCGATCTGGCGGCGGCTGGTCGTCGACACGGCCGCCGCACTCCTCGCCGACCTCGGCGGGACGCTCGTGATCCCGATGACCCTGCTGCGCCAGGAGTACCGGGACGAGATCTTCGGCGGCCTCGCCGCCCGCCGGATCGAGGTCCACCACGTCCTGCTGGCCCCGGCCGAAACGATCCTGCGGGAGCGGGCCGCGAACCGTGGGACACCCGAGGACCCGCCCGACGGCGCGATACGGGTGCGGCAGTGGCCCTACGACCACATCGAGCCCTACCGAGCGGCCCTCGCCTCCTGGCTCACCGCCGACGCCCACCCCGTCGACACCGGCGCCCTCACCCCGTACGAGGCCGCCGTCCGGATCGCCGAGGCCGTCGGCACGGGTGCCGTGCCTGCCTGCGAGATCGTGCAGACACCGGAGCCCGCCGGCGAGACCGTCGCCGCCGGCGTCCTGCTCTTCGACGACCGGGACCGCGTCCTGCTCGTCGACCCCACCTACAAACCCGGCTGGGAGTTCCCCGGCGGCGTCGTCGAACCCGGCGAGGCCCCCGCCCGCGCCGGCATGCGCGAGGTCGCCGAAGAGACGGGCCTTCGCCTGCGGGACGTGCCGGCCCTGCTGGTCGTCGACTGGGAACCACCTGTGCCCCCCGCCCACGGCGGGCTGCGGCTGCTCTTCGACGGCGGCCGGCTCGACTCCGCGGACGCCGGCCGGGTCCTGCTGCCCGACGCCGAACTGCGCGCCTGGCGCTTCGCCACCGAGGACGAGGCCGCCGCCCTGCTGCCCCCGGTCCGCTACGAACGGCTGCGCTGGGCGCTGCGGGCCCGCGAGCGCGGCGCCGCCCACTACCTGGAGGCGGGCACACCGGTCGGCTGAGCGGCTCCGCCCGGTGGCGGGACCCCCGTGACGGGATCTCCGCCCGTGGCGGGACCCCGTCCGTGACAGGGCCCCGCCGGTGACGGCAAGGGGTGGAGAGGACCGGCTCAGCTCGCCGCGTAGTTGAGCAGGAAGTGCGCCTCGGCCACCGACAGCCGCTCCAGCTCCTCGGGGGAGACACTCTCGTTCACGGCGTGGATGTGCGCCTCGGGCTCGCTCAGGCCGATCAGCAGGATCTCCGCCTCCGGGTACAGGGCCGCCAGGGTGTTGCACAGCGGGATGGAGCCGCCCTGCCCGGCGTACTGCATCTCCTCGCCGGGGTACGCCACCGCCATCGCGTCCGCCATGGCCTGGTAGGCCGGACTGGTGGTGTCGGCGCGGAACGGCTGGCCCTGGCCGATCTGCTCCACGGCGACCCGGGCGCCCCAGGGCGTCCGCGTCTCCAGGTGGGCCCGGAGCAGCTTGGCGGCCTCGGCCGCGTCCACGCCCGGCGGCACCCGCAGGCTCACCAGCGCCCGTGCCCCCGCCTGCACCGACGGGGTGGCGCCGACGACCGGCGGGCAGTCGATGCCGAGCACGGTGACGGCCGGCCGCGCCCAGATGCGGTCGGCGACCGAACCGGAGCCGATCAGCTCCACGCCGTCCAGCACGCGCGCGTCCCGGCGGAACTGCTCCTCGTCGTAGGCGAGGCCCTCCCACGTGCTGTCCGCCGCCAGGCCGTCGACGGTCGTCGAGCCGTCCTCGGCGCGCAGCGAGTCCAGGACGCGGATCAGGGCGGCGAGCGCGTCGGGCGCCGCACCGCCGAACTGGCCGGAGTGCAGGTTGCCTTCGAGCGTGTCGACCTTCACGCGCAGCAGCGTCATGCCGCGCAGCGTGGAGGTGACCGTCGGCAGGCCGACGCGGAAGTTGCCCGCGTCGCCGATGACGATCGTGTCGGCGGCCAGCAGCTCCGGGTGCGCCTCGGCGTACCGCTCCAGACCGCCCGTGCCCTGCTCCTCCGAACCCTCGGCGATCACCTTGACGTGCACCGGCACGCCGCCGTTCGCCTTGAGCGCGCGCAGGGCCAGCAGGTGCATCAGCACGCCGCCCTTGCAGTCCGCGGCGCCGCGTCCGTACCAGCGGCCGTCGCGCTCGGTCAGCTCGAACGGGGGAGTGACCCAGCCGGCCTCGTCCAGCGGCGGCTGCACGTCGTAGTGGGCGTAGAGCAGCACCGTCTTCGCGCCCTCGGGGCCGGGCAGGTACCCGTACACCGACTGGGTGCCGTCCGGGGTGTCGAGCAGGGCGACGTCCTGGAAGCCCTCGGTGCGCAGGGCCGTCGCTATCCACTCGGCGGCGCCCTCGCTCTCGCTGCGCGGGAACTGGTCGAAGTCGGCCACCGACTTGAAGGCCACCAGCGCGGCGAGTTCCTCCTTCGCGCGGGGCATCAGCGACGCGACGGTCTCGGCGACCGGATTCGACGACATGGGCACGCTCCTTGTGGGTGCGACGTTGTACCAAGGAGTACTTGGAATGACGGGCCGATCCTCCCACAGTGGCCTGCGGCGATGCCCGCCGTAGGATGCGGGGGTCAGGTGCGGCATGCGGTTTGATCGGAGCAGTAGACCATCGTGAGCAGCGAGAACTCTTCGGCGGACGACGCGCGTCAGGTCTGGGACGTGGTCGTGGTGGGCGCGGGACCGGCGGGGGCCTCGGCCGCCTACGCGGCGGCGGTCGCGGGGCGGCGCGTCCTGTTGCTGGAGAAGGCCGAGCTGCCCCGCTACAAAACGTGCGGCGGCGGCATCATCGGCCCCTCGCGCGACAGCCTCCCGCCCGGCTTCGAGCTGCCCTTCCAGGACCGTGTGCACGCGGTGACCTTCTCGAACAACGGCCGCTTCACCCGGACCCGGCGCTCGCGGCAGATGCTGTTCGGGCTGATCAACCGGCCCGAGTTCGACCTCCAGCTCGTCGAGCACGCCCAGAAGGCGGGCGCCGAGCTGCGCACCGGGGCGACGGTGACCCGGGTGGAGCAGCACGGGTCGGCGGTGCCGGACCGGCGCACGGTCGCCGTCGTCCTCCAGGGCGGGGAGACGGTTCTGGCCCGGGCCGTCGTCGGCGCGGACGGCAGCGCCAGCCGGATAGGCGCGCACGTCGGCGTGAAGCTGGACCAGGTCGACCTCGGTCTGGAGGCGGAGATCCCGGTGCCCGAGACGGTCGCCGAGGACTGGAAGGGCCGGGTGCTCATCGACTGGGGCCCGATCCCCGGCAGTTACGGCTGGGTCTTCCCCAAGGGGGAGACGCTGACGGTCGGCGTGATCTCGGCGCGCGGCGAGGGCGCCGCGACCAAGCGGTACCTGGAGGACTTCATTGCCCGGCTCGGGCTGGCCGGATTCGAACCGAGCGTCTCCTCCGGCCACCTGACGCGCTGCCGCGCGGACGACTCGCCGCTCTCCCGCGGCCGGGTCCTGGTGTGCGGGGACGCGGCCGGACTCCTGGAGCCGTGGACCCGTGAGGGCATCTCCTTCGCCCTGCGCTCGGGCCGGCTCGCGGGGGAGTGGGCGGTGCGCATCTCCGAGGCGCACGACGCCGTGGACGCCCGCAAGCAGGCCCTGAACTACGCGTTCGCGGTCAAGGCCGGTCTCGGCGTGGAGATGAGCGTCGGCAAGCGCATGCTGGCGGTGTTCGAGCGCCGCCCCGGCCTCTTCCACGCGGCCCTGACCGGTTTCCGCCCGGCGTGGAAGGCGTTCAAGGACATCACCCAGGGCTCGACCTCGCTGGGCGAGCTGGTGCGCAACCATCCGCTGGCCCAGCGGGCGCTGTCGGCGATGGACCGGCGGCCCGAGCCGGCCGCGCCGTCCGACGCGCCGGACTCGTCCGCACCGGCGAAGGCGTCCGAGTCGTCCGAGCCGTCCGGCGGGGACGCGACCGGCACCTGACCGTCGGGCCCGCGCCTCGGCGGCGCTTCCCCGCCCCCGCCCGCACCCGCGGCGCCGGTCCGCGCAGGGCGTACTTCGCCGGGAGTACGTGTGACCACGACGCGCGGGTGACGCCGCCCGACGTGCCCGGCGTCTAGCGTGGCGGGCATGGACGGACAGCACGAGCCCGGGGGCCGGGCACCGCGGTGGCGGCGGCACGGGCCCGCGTGGTGGGACCGGCCGGGCGACGGAGAACGCCGCCCCGGGTGGCCCTGGCGCTCCACCGTGCTCGTCACGGCGGTCATGCTGGTCGGTTCGAACTTCGCCGCCCACGCCCAGGCGGGCGAGCGGGCCGGCCTCGGGCCCTTCGGGCACGCGCTGCTGCTGGTGACGGGTGCCGCCCTGCTGTGGAGGCAGCGGTACCCGGTGCCGGTCGTGTTCGGCACCGCGGGTGCCACCCTGGTCTACCTGGCCGCCGGCTACCCGTACGGCCCCGTGTTCGCGGCCGTGGCGGTGGCCTGCTTCGGCGCCGTCGTCTCGGGGCACCGCAGCGCCGCGTGGACGGCGATGGGGTGCCTGTGGGCCGGGCACGCGCTGGTGGCGCACTGGCTCTACCGGTGGCTGCCGCCGTCCGGGGACTCGGCCGCGTCCTGGGGGCAGGAACTCGCGATCGCCGCCTGGGTCGTGGCGATCGCCGCCCTGTCGGAGCTGGCCCGGGCCCGCCGCGAGCAGTGGGCGCGGGAGCGGGCCGAGCGGGCCCAGGCGGCACGCCGGCGCGCGGACGAGGAGCGGCTGCGGATCGCCCGCGAACTGCACGACGTCCTCGCGCACAGCATCTCCGTCATCAACGTCCAGGCCGGTGTCGGACTGGCGCTCCTGGACACCGACCCGGAACAGGCCCGCACCGCGCTCACCACCATCAAGGACCAGAGCAAGGAGGCGCTCGGCGAGGTCCGGCAGGTGCTCGGCACCCTGCGCACCCCCGGGGACGCGCCGCGCGCTCCCGCCCCCGGCCTCGACCGGCTCCCCGAACTGGTCGAGCAGGCGGCGAGCGCGGGTCTGACCGTCGCGGTGGCGGGCGACCCGCCGCGCCTGCCGCCCGGCACCGGTCTGGCCGCGTTCCGCATCGTGCAGGAGGCGCTCACCAACGTCGTACGGCACTCGGGGTCCCGGCACGCCCGGGTCCGCATCGACGCGGACCGGAACACGCTGCGGCTGTGCGTCGACGACGACGGACCGGCGACCGGCGCCGAGGCGGGCGGCAGCGGCAACGGGCTGGCCGGCATGCGGGAGCGCGCCGCGGCCCTCGGTGGCACCATCGAGGCGGGCCCGCGCCCCGACGGCGGCTTCCGGGTGCTGGCGGCCCTGCCGATCGGTGCCGGGCCGACGGCGCACGCGAAGGAGGACGACCGGTGATCCGGGTACTGCTCGCCGACGACCAGTCGCTGGTCCGGGCCGGGTTCCGGGCGCTGCTGGACGCGCAGCCGGACATCGAGGTGGTCGCGGAGGCCGCCGACGGCGAGGAGGCGGTGGGCTCGATCCGCGCCCTGCGCCCCGACGTCGTCCTCATGGACATCCGCATGCCCCACCTCGACGGCCTCGCCGCGACCCGCCGGATCACCGCCGACCGGGGGCTGGCCGACGTCAAGGTGGTCATGCTCACCACCTTCGAGCTCGACGAGTACGTCTTCGAGGCGATCCGCTCCGGCGCCTCCGGCTTCCTGGTCAAGGACACCGAACCCGAGGAACTCCTGCGCGCCGTACGGGCGGTGGTGAACGGCGACGCGCTCCTGTCACCCGGGGTGACGCGCCGGCTCATCGCCGAGTTCGCGGCGCGTTCCAAGGAGCCGGCGGCGGCCGGTGAGCTGGCCCGGCTGACCGAGCGGGAGCGCGAGGTGATGGCGTTGGTCGGCATCGGACTGTCCAACGAGGAGATCGCCCGCCGGCTGGTCGTCAGCCCGCTGACCGCCAAGACCCACGTCAGCCGCACCATGGTGAAGCTGGGCGCCCGCGACCGCGCCCAACTGGTCGTCCTCGCCTACGAGTCGGGGTTGGTACGGCCCGGCTGGCTGGGCTGACCCGCGCGCGTGAACCGGACCAGTACGCTCACCACCCGTACGGCGAACACCGCCACGGCGAGGACCGCACCGGCCCCGACGAGCGCGGAGCGCACCACGCCCGTCAGGCCGAAGACGTACGCCGGCCCCGCCACCGCGCCGAACACCACGGCGGCCGCGAACGCCGCGCTGCACAGGGCGTAGCCGATCTCCACCGTGATGGCGTCCCGCTCGCCCTGCGTGCGTCGTCCCCCGTAGGTCTCCATGGCGTCAAGTCTCCCAGAACGGGACGGGGTTCGGCAGCGCGGTGACCGCGGCGGCGCGCTCTGCTACGGTGCGCGGATGGCGGCGAAGCAGGCCGAACAGGCGCTCGTGACCCGGTGGCGCTCGATCCTGGTCCTCCACGCCCGCGTCCAGTGCGAACTCGACCGCGCGCTGCACGGACACGGCCTGTGCGGAAGCGACTTCGAGGTGCTGGACGTCCTGGCCGGGGCCCGGGACGAGGACGGTCCCGGCTCCTGCGGATACCGCGTCCAGGAGATCTCCGAACGGGTCCACCTCACCCAGAGCGCGTTGTCGCGGCTGGTGGCCCGGCTGGAGAAGGACGGCCTCGTCGAGCGCTCGATGTGCCCCGAGGACCGGCGCGGCGTGCGCGTGGTGCTCACCCCCGAGGGCCGCGCCAGGCACGGCGAGGCGCTGCCGGTGCAGCGGGCGGTGCTGCACCGGATGCTGGCCGGCCCGCCGACGCCACCGGAGGCGCGCGTCACTTCCAGGTGATGCCCGAGCGCTCGCGCCACAACGAGGCGAGTGAGCCGTCGCCGGACACCTCCGGGAACGGCAGGCGGTTCCACAGCGCCGGGTAGAGCCGCGCGGCGGGGCCGGACAGCTCGCAGTCGGCGTCTCCGGCGCCGTCCCGCACGGTCACCGGCGGCCCCGCGGACAGCCGTACGGTCCACACCGCGTCCGGCACGTCCGTCGCCCGTACCCGCAGCGTGCGGGGTTCTGCGGTGCGTACGGCGCTCCTGGGACGGGCGTGGAAGGCGCACAGCAGTTTGTCGATGCCGTCCACCGCGAACTCCGCGCCGACGGCGGTGGGTTCACCTCCGCGGGCCGACTCGGCGTCGACGCGGTGCACGGCCGTCTCGTGGGCCTGGCGCCTGGCCCAGAAGTCGAGCGGCGAGGGTGCGGGCAGGAAGGCCCAGCACCGTACGTCGGGTGCGGCGCCCGCGAGGATGTCGACGAGCCGTGCGTGCCCCTCGCGGAACCAGGCCAGCAGCGGGGCGCCGTCGAGGGCGGGCGGGTCCTCGGCAGGCCGGGGACCGGTGTGCCCCTCGGCGACGAACGCCGTAGCCCAGCGGTGCACCGTCCCTGTGTGACGCAGCAGGTCCCGCACCCGCCAGCCGGGGCAGGCCGGCACCTTGGCACCGCTCCCCGCGGCCTCGGCCGCCCCGGCCAGCAACGCGCCTTCACGGTCCAGGATCTCGACGTACGCGGCGGTCTTCATGGCAGGGAGTGTGCCGTACGGGGCGGGCTCCGCGGCAGCCCCCGGCGCGCTCCCGGCCGCCTCGGCCCGCAACCGCCGCGCGCCGCGTCACGGCCGCGACCAGTACCGCCACCGCCGCGAGCACCGCCACGCTGGTGAGGGCGGCCGGCAGGGAGAACCAGTCGGCCATGAATCCGATCGCGGGCGGGCCGAGCAGCAACCCGCCGTAGCCCAGGGTGGACGCGGTCGCGACACCGCTCGGACCGCCGAGCGCGCCGGCCCGCTCGATCGCCACCGGGAAGATGTTGGCGAGCCCCAGACCGGTGATCGCGAAGCCGAACAGCGCCGCCCACACGGACGGGGCGAGGGAGCCGAGCAGCGTCCCGGCCACCGCGGTGGTGCCGCCGGCCACCACCGTGGCCGTGCGGCCCAGGCGTTCCAGCAGCGTCGTCCCGGTCAGCCGGCCGACGGTCATGGCGAGCGCGAAGCACGAGTAGCCGGCCGCCGCCAGACCCGGGGAGGCGTCGAGGTCCTGTTCCAGGTGCAGGGCGCCCCAGTCGGCCATCGCGCCCTCGCCGTACGCCGTGCACAGGGCGATCAGCCCGAAGGTGACGACGAGGCGACGGGTACGACGGTCCCGCCGGGCCGGGGTGCCGTCCTGCTCGGTCGCGCGCTCCGGCGGCGCGGCGGGCTCGCAGCGCAGCAGGGCGCGGCCGGCGAACAGCGTGACCAGGAGACCGGTCACGGCGAGGCCCAGCAGGTGACGCGTCGGCGACAACACCCCGGCGACCAGTCCGCCGAGCCCAGCGCCGACCATGCCGCCGAGGCTGAACGCCGCGTGGAAACCGGGCATGATCGGGCGCCGCAGCACGGCGACGAGATCGACGGCGGCGCTGTTGAAGGCGACGTTGATCCCGCCGTAGGCGCTGCCGAAGACCAGCAGGACGGCGCCGAGGGCGAGCGCCGAGTGGGTGAGCGGGGGCAGGGCGATGCTGAGGCAGAGCAGGACCGCGCAGGCCACGGTGACGGGATGGCTGCCGTAGCGCCGGACCAGCCGTCCGGTGAGCGTCATGGTGACGACGGCGCCGGCCGAGACGCCGAGCAGGGCGAGGCCCAGGGCGCTGGCGGAGGCGCCGGTCTGCTCCTTGATGGCGGGGATGCGGACCACCCAGCCGGCGAAGACGAAGCCGTCGAGGGCGAAGAAGGCGGTCAGGGCGATGCGGAGACGGGTGAGATCGTCGCGGGAGCCCGGCACGGCGCTGTGCGAACGGGCTTTGTTTATTAGCGGCACAAACGCAGGCTAGGTGTCGGGCGGGGACGCGGCAAGGGGCCGTCCGGCGGGGGCCCGGGTGGGCGGGGGGCCGGGGCGCAGGGCTGCCGGGCGGCCGTCAGTCGACCGGTGCCCCCCTCGTGCTCTGCCGCACCAGCAGCCGGTGCGGGGCCTTGGCGTCCGTCGGCGCGGGCGCCGAACCGTCGATCACACCGAGCAGGGTGCTCACCGCCGTGCGCGCGATCGCGGCCTTGTCCGGGGCGACGGTGGTCAGCGACGGCGAGCTGTACCGGCCCTCCTGGATGCCGTCGACCCCCACGACGGCGATGTCCTCGGGCACCCGGACGCCCGCCCGCGCCAGCGTGTGCATGGCGCCGATGGCCAGGAGGTCGTTGTAGCAGAAGACCGCGTCGGGCGGCTCGGGCAGGGCGAGCAGGCGCTCCATGGCCTCGGCGCCGAGGTGGCGGTGGAAACGCGGGGTGGGGACGATCAGCTCCCGGTCGACGGTGAGACCGGCCCGTTCCAGTGCCTGCCGGTATCCGGTCGTGCGCAACTGCGCGGTCTCGCCGGTGCTGTAGGGCTGGTCGCCGATGGCCGCGATCCGCCGGCGGCCGAGGCCGATCAGATGCTCCGTCGCCTCCCGGGCCGCGACGACGTTGTCGATCGCCACGTGGTGGAAGCTGCCGTTGAAGATGTGCTCGCCGAGCAGGACGACGGGCACCCTGTTGGTGCGCCGGCGCAGCTCGTCCGCGGAGATGGACAGCGGGCTCAGCAGCAGCCCGTCGAACATCGTGGCGCGGGACTCGCGGCCCAGCAGCTCCCGTTCGCGGTCGCCGTCGCCGTCCGTCTGGTCGAGCATGACGACGTACCCGTGGGTGCGGGCCGCGGTGATCACCTCGCGGGCCAGTTCGGCGAAGTACGGCACGTCCAGCTCGGGGACGACCAGGGCGATCATGCCGCTGCGGCCCCGGCGGAGATTGCGGGCCACGAGGTTCGGCCGGTAGTCGAGTTCGTCGAGCGCGGCCTGCACCCGGACCCGCAACTCGTCGGAGACGGGCACCGAACCGTTGACCACGTTGGACACGGTACGAATCGAGACTCCCGCGCGTCGGGCGACGTCGCGGAGTGTGGAGCCGGCCATCCAGTTACCCCTCACCGCCCCCGCGGGGCATCGGTCGGCAGCATCTCGTGTTCCTGCCCGTGCGGACCAGCGCTGACGCAGGTTGATGTTACTCAGGTATTGCATCGTTGCAAAATGCGCAGCATCATCTCTGCATCGTTGCAAAGGGCGGGCGGCGGCCGGGTCACGACCGTGCCGTCACGCCGCCGACGACGCCTGCGCGCGTCCACGTCCACCCCCTGCTCAGCGACCCCGTCTCACGTACTCCCAGCCCGCATCCCGATCGAGGAGCCGTGCATGTCCAGATCATTCGTCCCCCGGCGCAGCGTCCTGCGCGGTGCGCTCGGCGCCGGCGCGCTCGCCGCGGCCGCCGGTCCCCTCGCGGCGTGCGCCCCCGGATCCTCCGGGTCCGAGCCGCGCAAGCTCACCGGGACGCCGGGTGCGTCGGCCAAGGGCGAGATCACCATCTGGAACCGCTCGGGCGACCTGTTCAAGGTCTTCGACGCGGCGATCGACGCCTTCCGCAAGGCCCACCCGGACATCAAGGTCAACCACCAGGCCGTCGACATCGACGCCAAGCTCGCCAACACCCTGATCAGCGGCACCGACCTGCCGGACGGCAGCTTCTGGGACGACGCCAAGATCGGCGGCCAGGCGGAGCACCTGTACGACCTGACCGACCTGATTGCGCCCTACCGCGACAAGACCTCGGCGTACAAGCTCTCGGTCAACACCGTCGACGGCCGGATCTACGGCGTGCCCTGGGACCTGGACCCCGGGCTGCTCTGGTACCGCGAGGACCTGCTGGAGGACGCCGGGGTCGACCCCGGCGGGCTGAAGACCTACGACGACCTGCTGGCGGCGGCCCGGGCGCTGCGGGAGAGGAACCCGAAGGCCCGCCCCCTGCACATGGAGAAGGACCCCTTCCTCGGCCAGCTCTGGCTGGAGATGCTCGCCGGTCAGCAGGGCACCAGCCTCGCCGACGCCGACGGACGGGTACGGCTGGACTCCAAGGAGTACCGCACCATCCTCAACTGGGTCCGGGACGCCGTCGACGACGACCTGGTCACCCACACCGAATACCTCAAGCAGGCCGACCTGGCCGCCCTGGAGAACGGGCAGCAGGCCCTGGTCCCGTGGGCGGTGTGGTGGTCCTTCGCACCCCAGCAACTGCTGAAGAAGGGCAAGGGCAAGTGGCGGGCCGCACCCCTGCCCGCCTGGACCCCGGGCGGGGCCCGCAGCGGCGCCATGGGCGGCAGCAGCTTCATCATCCCGGCGAAGGCGAAGAACCCCGAACTCGCCTGGCTGCTGTACGAGTTCCTGTGCTTCAAGGAGCCCGGCTACAGCGCGGTGTACGGGCCGAGCGAGGTCTACCCGGGCGGTCTGACCACCTCCGTGCCGAGCTACGGACCCGCGCGCCGCCCCGACAAGCCGCTGTTCGAACCGGTGGCCGCGCTCGGCGGACAGGACCTGTGGAAGGTCGCCGTGGACGCCGCCGGCACCATCCCGTCCGCCGCGCCGATCCCGGCCTGGTGGGCCAAGTCCGTCGACTACCTCGGCAACAACCTCCAGCGGCTCATCGAGGGGAAGATGGCACCCGACGACGTCATCGACGACTCCACCAAGAAGATCCAGCGCAACCTGGTGGACCGCGCATGACACCCACCACCCTCACCCCGTCGAGCGCGGAGAAGGCGGCGCCCGGCGCGCCGCGACCCGCCCGCCGCTCCCGGCGCAGGCCCTTCCTCGCGCCCTACCTCTTCGTCGCGCCGTTCTACGTGGTCTTCGCGGCCTTCGGCGTCTACCCCCTCGTCTTCGCACTCCAGTTGAGCTTCACCGACTGGAAGGGCGCCGGCGAGGCGAACTTCATCGGCCTGGAGAACTACACCTACCTGCTCACCAGCGAGGAGTTCTGGTCCTCGCTGGGCAACAGCGCGGTGATGTGGCTGCTGATCGTGCCCCTCCAGATCGTCGGCGGCCTGGCCGCGGCGGTGCTGCTGGCCAACGCGCGGCTGCGGCTGCGCGGCATGTTCCGGGTCGCCTTCATCGCCCCCTTCGTCACCCCGCTGGTGGCGATGGCCCAGGTGTGGATCGTCGCCTTCGACACCGACTACGGGCTGGTCAACCACCTGTTCAACCTGGTCGGCCTGCCGGACGTCGACTGGCTCCAGTCGACCGCCTGGGCCAAACCGACGCTCGCGCTGCTGTTCCTGTGGAAGACCACCGGGTTCGCGATCATCATCCTGCTCGCCGGACTCCAGGCCGTGCCCGCCGACGTGTACGAGGCCGCCGCCCTCGACGGCGCCTCGCGCAAGCGGCAGTTCTGGTCGCTGACCCTGCCACTGGTGCGGCGCAGCATCGCCTTCCTCGTCGTGGTGCAGACCCTCGCGGTGTTCCAGATGTTCGCCGAGCCGTTCGTCGTCACCCAGGGCGGCCCGTACGGCTCGACCACCACCGGCGGGCTCTACCTCTACAACCACATCCTGGCGTCCGACCTCGGGACCGGCGCCGCGAACTCCTTCCTGCTCGTGCTGCTGGTGTTCGCCCTGTCCCTGCTGTCCGTGCGCCTGCTCCGCTCCAAGGACGAGTGACCATGACCAGCCAGACCAAGAAGACGGGCCGGAGCCTGTCCCAGCCCCGGCCGGGGCCGCTCCAGTACCTCGTACTGGGCCTCCTCGCCCTCGTCTTCGTCTACCCCATCTGGTGGGCCGTCAGCTCCTCGCTGAAGCCGCCGGCCGACATCGTCCGCGACCCGCTGTCCTTCTCGCTCGGCTCGGCCACGCTCGACAACTACCGGGCCATGTTCGACGACGTGCCGATCGGCACCGGCTTCGTCAACACCGTGCTCGTCGTGGCCGTCAAGGGCGCGATGACCATGTTCTTCTGCCCGCTGGCCGGCTACGCCTTCGCCAAGTACCGCTTCCCCGGCAAGAACCTGCTCTTCGGCGTGCTGATGCTCACCCTGATGCTGCCGACCCTCGTGCTGGTCATCCCGCTGCTCCTGGAGATGAGCGAACTGGGGTGGGTCAACACGTACCAGGCGCTGATCCTGCCCGGCAGCATCGACGCCTTCAGCATCTTCTGGATGCGGCAGACCATCGCCGCCGTGCCCGACGAACTCCTCGACGCCGGGCGGGTGGACGGGGCGAGCGAGTTCGGCATCTTCGCCCGGATCGTGGTGCCGGTCATCCGGCCGGGCATCGCCGCGCTCGGCGTGCTGACCGCCATGAACATCTACAACGACTTCGTCTGGCCGGTCGTCGCCGTCAACGACGAGAGCCACCAGACCCTCCAGGTCGTCCTCTCCACCCTCGCGCAGAACGTCACCGGCAACCGCGTCGGGGCCGACTTCGCCACCGTCTGGGGCGAACTGCTCGCCGCCGGAAGCATCGCCATGCTGCCCGTGCTCGCCCTGTTCGTCCTGCTGCAACGCCACTTCATCAACGGGATCCTCGCGGGCAGCGTCAAGGGCTGACCTCGCCCCGTACACCGCCCACCGCCCCCAGCCGCACCGAATCGGAGCACACACGCCCATGACCACCCCCCGTCCCGAATACCCCCGCCCGCACTTCGACCGGTCCCACTCCTGGCTCACCCTCAACGGCACCTGGGACTTCCGTGCCGACCCCGCCGAGGCCTACTCCGCCGACGCGTCCGACGGCTACGACCGCGCCATCACCGTGCCCTTCGCCTGGGAGACGCCCGCCTCCGGCATCGCCGAGCACTGGCTCCGGACCGCCTGGTACCGGCGCACGTTCACCGTGCCCGCCGACTGGGCCGGACAGCGCGTCGTGCTGCACTTCGGCGCCGTGCACCACGCCGCCACGGTCTGGGTCAACGGCACCGAGGTCGCCCACCACGAGGGCGGCTACACCCCCTTCGCCGCCGACGTCACCGACGCGCTCGGCGACGGAGAGCACCTGCTCACGGTGCGGGTCCACGCCCCGGCGGACAAGCGGGACATCGCCCACGGCAAGCAGCGCAGCATGCCCCGCGACGACTACGACGGCGTCTGCTTCACCCCCTCCTCCGGCATCTGGCAGAGCGTCTGGCTGGAGGCCCGCCCCGCCACCCACCTCGCCGCGCTCCGGCTGCGCCCGAACGACGACCTGACCGGCATCACCGTCGAAGCCGTCGTGCACGGTCCCGCGGCGGACCGCGCCGAACTGCGGCTGCGGGTACGCGACGAGGACACCGCCGTCACGGCGACCCCGGACCCGGGCGGACGGCTGCGCACCGAACTCCCGCTCCCCGCGCCGAGGCTGTGGTCGCCTGAGGACCCGCACCTCTACCACGTCGACGCCGAACTGACCTCCGCCGACGGCACCGACCGGGTCGCCGCCTACACCGGACTGCGCACCCTCACCGTCGACGGCGAATCCCTGTACCTCAACGGGCGGCGGCTGTTTGTGCGGGGCGTGCTCGACCAGGGCTACTGGCCCGAGACCGGCATCACGGCCCCCGACGACGACGCCCTGCGCCGTGACCTCGAACTCGCGGCCGGGGCCGGCTACAACCTCGTCCGCAAGCACCTCAAGCTGGAGGACCCCCGCTTCACCCACCACGCCGACACCCTCGGCATGCTCCTGTGGGCCGAACCCGCCTCGCCCGGCCGCTTCTCGCCCACCTCCGTCACCGCCTTCACGGAGCAGATCGAGCCGATGGTCGAACGCGACGGCAACAGCCCCGCCATCGTCATCTGGGGCCTGTACAACGAGGAATGGGGCCTGGACTGGGACATCCCCGGCGACCCGGCCAAGCAGCGCGCCACCGCCGACGCCTACGACCGCCTCAAGGCCCTCGACCCCACCCGCCCGGTCGTCGACAACTCCGGCTGGACCCACGTCAAGACCGACCTGCTCGACTGGCACTACTACGACGAGAGCGCCGCCTCCTGGGCCACCACCGTCGCCGACCTGCTCTCCGGCGAACGCGACGACTTCCCCGTCAAGCTCGGCCCCGACTTCGTCGTCCACAAGAAGCTCGCCGTCCCCGGCCAGCCGCTGCGCGGCCTGCCCAACCTCAACAGCGAGTACGGCGGCGGCTTCACCGGCCTGGACCGCGCCTGGCACCTGCGCTGGCAGACCCAGGAGCTGCGCCGTCACGACCGGCTCGCCGGGTACGTGTACACGGAGCTGTACGACATCGAGCACGAGAGCGCCGGGCTGCTGGACTTCGGGCGCGGGGCGAAGGACCTGGCAGGTGTCGACCCGGCCCACGTCAACGCGCCGACCACCCTCGTCCTGGACGTGACGCCGGTGGCGCCGGGCCGCGACCTGCTCACCGCCGGCCCCGACTTCACGGTCGACGTGCACGTCTCCCACCACGGCACCGACCCCGTCGCGGGCACGCTGCACACCACCTGGACCCCGGTGTACGCCAGGACACCCGACGCGCCCGGCGACGCCGTCCCCGGCTGCCGTGCGGAGGCCAAGCCCTACGTCCTCGGCGCCGCCGTCACCGTGCCCGCCACGCTGCCCGACGGCTGGGTCAGCGGCCGGCTGCACCTGGCGCTGGTCGTGGACGGCAGCGTCGCCGCCCGGACCGCGCTGGACGTGGACACGCGCACCGACCCGCACATCGGCGACGACCCACTGGCCCGCCCCACCGCCTGACCTCCGTCCCACCCACCCCGCCGACCCCGCACCATCCGACATCCCCACCACCAAGGAGTCGACCCGTGCGCAACCCCTCACTCACCCACGGAAGATCACCGGCCCTGCTCGGCGTCCTCGCCCTGCTCACGGCCCTGCTGTCCCTGTGGTCGCAGCCCGCGTCGGCGGCGCCCGCCGGGCAGGTCCTGGCGTCACCCGACCTCGCGGCCCACCCGCAGGGCGACAACAGCTACCCCCGCGCCGTCCGCCTCGACCACGACGGCTCGGCCGGCCAGACCATGCTGGCCACCTACGCCAAGCGCGAACAGGGCACCACCAACACGCTGCCCGTCCACCGCAGCACCGACGGCGGCCGCACCTGGAGCGCCGCCCCCCTCTCCACCATCACCTCGCACACGGCGGGCTGGGACATCGAGGCACCCGTCCTCTACGAGGTGCCGCGCACCGCGAACGGCCTGAACCAGGGTGACCTCCTGGCCGCCGGCACCGCATGGCAGGCCGGTGACTACACCACCCAGCGCGTCGAGGTGTTCAAGAGCACCGACCACGGCCGGAGCTGGCAGTACCTCTCCGACTGCACCCGCACCAGCGGCCTGCCCGACACCATCGGGCACGGCATCTGGGAACCGTGGTTCCTGCTGGCCCCCGACAACACACTGGCCTGTTTCATCTCCGACGAGCGGCCCGCCAACAGCCCCACCAACAACCAGGTCATCGGCCACTACACCTCCACCGACGGCGGCCGCACCTGGAGCGGCACGCTCACCCAGGACGTCGCCTTCCCCGCCGACAACCTCGCCCGCCCCGGCATGTCGATCGTCGTCCCGCTGCCCGACGGGCGGTTCATGATGGCGTACGAGATGTGCCGGGACGCCACCGACGCCGACCACGCCTGCGAGGTGTACACCAAGACCAGCCCCGACGGTCTGAACTGGGCGCCCGCCGACGACCGGGGCACCCTCGTGCGCACCGCCGACGGCAGGGAACTGCTGCACACCCCCTACCTCGCCTGGGTACCGGGCGGCGGCCCCGACGGCACCCTGCTGATGTCCGGCCAGCGCGTGGTGAGCGGACCCACCGGGAACAAGACGGTCCTGTCGGAGTCCGGCACCGTGGTCTTCGCCAACACCGACCTCGGCGCGGGGGAGTGGACCGAGATCGAGGCCCCGGTCCTGACCGACCCCACCGGCGGCTACAACCCCGGCGAGCCCTCCTGCCCCGGCTACAGCTCACCGATCGTGCCGCGCGCCGACGGCGCCTCCTTCCTCTACCTGACCGCCACGTGGCTCGGCACCGGCAACCAGTGCCAGGTCCGCTTCGGCACCGGCGGCCTCGGCGGACCGGTCGGCCAGGTCACCACGCCGTGGGTCGCGGGCAAGTGCCTCGACGTCGACACCAACACCAGTGGCAACGGCAACGCCGCCCAGTTGTGGGACTGCAGCACCGCCACCGGACAGCGCTGGTCCGTGGCCCCCGACGGCACGGTGCGCGCCTTCGGCAAGTGCCTGGACATCGACGGCAACGGCACGGCCAACTTCACCAAGGTCCAGGTGTGGGACTGCGCCCCGGGCGTCGGCGGCCAGCAGTGGCGCCACCGGGCCGACGGCTCGCTGTTCAACCCCCAGTCCGGCCGCTGCCTGGACATCCCGTCCGGCGGCACCGCCAACGGCACCAGGCTGCAGATCTACGACTGCAACGGCCTCGGCACCCAGAAGTGGAACCTGCCGGCCTAGGCCCGAGGGCGGTCAACGGCTTCGGGCCCCCTCCTCGCTCGGCGACGCGGCCCGGGGCGCGGCCGGTGCGATCGTCCGCGAGGTGCCGGCCGTGCCGGCGGCGTACGCGGAACGGGACGCGGGCTGACGCGGAGGGCGGCCGTCCGGCCGCCCTCCGTACCCTGCCCGGGTCACCCGCGGTGCGCGGCGATCATGTCCCGGTACCAGTGGTAGCTGTCCTTCGGCGTGCGCTTCTGCGTGTCGTAGTCGACCCGCACGATGCCGAAGCGCTTGTCGTAGCCGTACGCCCACTCGAAGTTGTCCAGCAGGGACCACACGTAGTAGCCGCGCACGTCCACGCCCGCGTCGATCGCCGCACGCAGGGCGGTGAGGTGGTCGCGCAGGTAGGCGACGCGGTCGGTGTCGTGCACCGTGCCGTCGGCGGCGGGCGCGTCGTCCTCCGCCGAGCCGTTCTCGGTGATGTGGACGGGCGGCAGCGCGTCGCCGTACCGCTCCTTCAGGGCGACGAGCAGGTCGGTGAAGCTGTCCGGGACGACCGGCCAGTCCATCGCCGTGTGCCGCACCCCGGGGAGCCGCACCTCCTCGTAGCGGTTGTCCGTCGCCACGCGCAGCGCCGGGTCGGCCTCGCGGTGCGGGGCGTCGGCGAC
Organism: Streptomyces sp. NRRL F-5650; assembly: GCF_000721365.1. Classification (NCBI taxonomy): domain Bacteria; kingdom Bacillati; phylum Actinomycetota; class Actinomycetes; order Kitasatosporales; family Streptomycetaceae; genus Streptomyces; species Streptomyces sp. NRRL F-5650. Next base: position 368,615 of record NZ_JOGV01000001.1, read on the forward strand.
CACGATCGGGCGGTAGTAGTTGACGCCGAGGAAGTCGAGCGGCTGGGAGATCAGCTCCAGGTCGCCGTCGCGGCGGAAGTCCGCCCCGGTGATCAGCTCGCCCCAGGTCTCCTCCTCGGTGGCCGGGTAGCGGCCCGCGAGGATCGGCTCCGTCCACACCAGGTTGTGCTGGGTGTCCGCGCGGACCACCGCCGCGGCGTCGGCGGGGGAGTCGGTCGCGGGCAGGTTGCGGTCCAGGTTGAGCGTGATGCCGACCTCGCGCACCCCGGCCGCGCGCAGCGCCCGCACGGCCAGACCGTGGCCCACCAGCAGGTGGTGGGCGGCGGCCAGCGCGCCCCGGCCCTCCTTGGCGCCCGGCGCGTGCCGGCCGATGGAGTAGCCGAGGAAGGAGCTGCACCACGGCTCGTTGAGCGTGATCCAGCGCGGCACCCGGTCGCCCAGGTGCTCCGCGACCACCGCCGTGTACTCGGCGAACCGCTCCGCCGTCTCCCGCACCCGCCAGCCGCCCCGGTCCTCCAGGGCCTGCGGCAGGTCCCAGTGGTAGAGGGTGGCGGCCGGTTCGATGCCCGCCGCGAGCAGTTCGTCGACAAGACGGGAGTAGAAGTCCAGGCCCTTGGGGTTCACGGCGCCCGAGCCGTCCGGCACGATCCGCGGCCAGGCGATCGAGAAGCGGTACGAGTCCACGCCGAGGTCGCGCAGCAGGGCCACGTCCTCGGGGTAGCGGTGGTAGTGGTCGCAGGCCACGTCGCCGGTGTCGCCCTTCACCACCAGCCCGGGGGTGTGGCTGTAGGTGTCCCAGATCGACGGACCGCGGCCGTCCTCGGCCGCCGCGCCCTCGATCTGGTACGAGGCCGTCGCGGCGCCGAAGACGAAGCCGGGCGGGAAACCGGGGTAGTCACTCATGCTGTGGTGCTCATCTCCGTACGTGCGGGGTGTGCGGGGGTTCACTTGACGGAGCCGCCGGTGATGCCGGCGGCGATGTACTTCTGGGCGAGGACGAGGAGGATCGCGGCGGGCACCGCCGACAGCACGGAGGCGGCCATCACCGAGCCCCAGTCGCCGACGTGCGCGCCGATGTACTGGTAGATGCCCAGGGTGATGGGCTTGACGTCGTCGGTCGTGTTCAGGGTGAGCGCGAACATGAAGTCGCTCCACGAGAACAGGAACGCGAACAGCCCCGACGTGATCAGCGAGTTGCGGCTCATCGGCAGCACCACCCGGACGAAGGTGCGCACCGGTCCCGCCCCGTCGATCTGCGCGGCCTCGATCACCTCGCCCGGGATCGACACCATGAAGGAGCGCATCAGCACGATCGAGAACGGGATGCCCAGCGAGGCGTCGGCCAGCATCAGGCCGAAGTAGGAGTTGACCAGGCCCAGGTCGACGTAGGAGTTGTAGAGCGCGTTGGCGATGACGATGCCCGGCACCATCTGGGTGATCAGCGTGCCGAACACGATGGTGCGCGAACCGCGCAGCCCGAACCGCGCGAGACCGTAGGCGGCCGGCGCGGAGATCACCAGGCAGATGGCGACCGCGCCGAGCGAGACCGCCAGCGAGGTCAGCAGGTGCCCGCCCTGGTCGCTGACCGCCTTGGAGAAGCCGGACAGGTCCAGGCTGCCCGGCACCGGGTCGACCTGGAGCAGCCCCGAGTCGGGCTGGAGCGCGGTGTTGAGCATCCAGTACAGCGGGAACAGCATCACGCACAGGATGAGTACGCCGGCGACGGTGGAACCCCAGCGGCGCCGGGAGGCGGTGGGCGTGTGGGAGGCCATGGACGTCACTTCCCCTCGGTGCGGTTGGCCCGCAGGTAGAACACCGCGAACACGGCGGAGATCAGGATGAGTACGTTGCCGACGACGGCGCCCGCGCCGAAGTCGAGCTGGACGAACGAGTTCTGGTAGGTCAGGGTGCCGAGCGTCTGGGTGGCGTCGGCCGGACCGCCGTCGGTCAGGGCGAGGATCAGGTCGAGGATCTTCACCGTCGACATGAAGCCGAGCACGAGGACGACCGTGACGACGGGCTTGAGCATCGGCAGGGTGACCGAGCGGAAGGTCCGCCAGGCCGAGGCGCCGTCGAGGGCGGCCGCCTCGTGCAGCTCCTTCGGGATCTCCTGGAGACCGCCGTACAGGATGACCATGTTGAACGGGATGCCGATCCAGATGTTGACCAGGACGACCGACAGCAGGGCCATTTCCGGACTGGTCAGCCACGGGGTGTGGCCGCCGATGCCCAGCGTGTCCAGGAACGAGTTGAGCACGCCCGTGTCCTGGTCGAGGATGCGCCGCCAGACGATGCAGGACACCACCATGGGCACCAGCCAGGGCAGCAGGATCAGCGAGCGCAGCACCCCGTTGAGCGGGAAGCGGCGGCTGAAGAAGACCGCGAGCGCCAGGCCGATGCAGAACTGCCCGAGCAGCGAGCCGGCCGTGAAGACGAGCGTGTGCCACAGGGCCTTGCCGAACAGGGCGTCCTGGAACACGTTGGACCAGTTGTCGGCGCCGTTGAAGGGCGCCTCACCGGTGAAGAAGGTCTTCGGCGTGTAGTCCTGGAAGCTCATCACGACGTTGCGCACGAGCGGGTAGCCGAAGAACAGCAGCATGAAGACGACGGCGGGGGCGACGAACCCCCACTGGGCGAGCCTGCGGCGGCGCGCGATCCGGCCGGGGTCCGGCGCGGCGGGCGACGTGGACGCCTTCGCGGGCGCCTGCGCGGAGACGGTGGAGGTGGGCGTGGTCATGGGGACGTACCTCAGTTCCCGCTCGTGGCCCGCTGCTGGGCGCGCTTCAGGGCGGTCTCACTGGACTGGCCGGTCAGGGCGGACTGGAAGGCGCTCTGCAGGGCGAGCGACACACTCGACCAGCCGGCGCCGAGCTTGGCCGTCCGGGACCGGGCGACGGCCACCTGGTCGGCGAGGGAGTCCAGCTCGGGCACCTTCTCGCGCCAGACGGCGGCGGCCTTGGCGTTGGCCGGGACCATCCAGCTGTTGAGCGCGTAGGTGAGCTGCTCCTTCTCGCTCGCCAGACAGGCGACGATCTTCCCGGCGGTCTTCTCCCGGGCCTCGTCACCGGTGTTCGGCACGGTCAGGACCGCGCCGCCGAGCGGACCCACCGAGTCCTCGCCCTCCTCGGGCACCGGGATCGGCGCGATGCCCCAGTGCAGCGACTTGTCGCTGTTGAGGGTCTCCACCTGCCACGGTCCGTTGACCATCATCGCCGCGTTGCCGGCCATGAACTGGTCGTTGACGTCCGCCTGCGTCCAGTTGACCGTGGACTTCGAGAGCGAGCCGTCCTTCAGCAGACTCTTCCAGTAGTCCAGGGCCTCCACGACCTTCGGGCTGTCCAGGTCGGTCTCGTCGCCGCCGTTGGACCACATGAAGGGCGTGAACTGGAAGACGCCGTCCTCGGCACCGCCCGCGCTGAGCGCCAGGCCGTACTGCTTGCCCCGCGTGAGCTTCTTCGCGGTCTCGCGCAGCTCGGCCCAGGTGCTCGGCACCTTCACGCCCGCCTTGTCGAGGACGTCCTTGTTGTAGAAGAGGGCGAGGGTGTTCACGGAGCGGGCCGCGCCGTAGTACGTGCCCTTGTAGGAGCCGAAGTCGACGATCCCGTCGGGGATGTCCTCGGTGCTCAGGCCGAGCGTCCTCAGGTCCACCAGGCCGCCCGCGTCGGCGAAGGTCGGCATCTCGGACGCGTCGAACTGCACGATGTCGGGCAGCGACTTGGAGGAGGCCATGCGCAGCGCCTTCGTCATCACCTGCGCGGCGGGGACGCTCTGCTGCTCGATGGTGACGCCCAGCTCCTTGCCGCAGCGGGCCATCGCCTCCGCGTCCCAGCGGTGGTACGACTCGTCGGTCGAGGAGTTCATCACGGTGTACGTGTCGGCGTCGCGCTGCTGTCCGCAGCCGGCCAGCGCCGCTCCGGCGACCAGCACGGACACGGCCGTGAACGGCGCGAGAACGCGGCGTGAGCGTCCACGCCCGCGGCGCGTGGCAGCCGGAGGGTGTGCTGTCAAGGCGAGCGAGGTGAAGCGCTTCGACATGGTGCGGCCCTTGCTGTCGTACCGTCCGGCTTCCTTGCCGGACCGATTTGTTTGATGACATGACTAATACGTCACGAACCTGCTTCGGCGCTAGAGGAAAGTGGCCCCCCTCTCTCGGCTCCGTTGGGTGACGAAGTTGTTCTCCGTGGTGATAACCGCTGGTCAGATGCGTTTCACCGTGATGAACGCCTCGGCGCGGGGATTTGCTTTGTGTACGATCAAAACGCTGTGAGACGGCCTCCGTGCTCCCCATCCGACAGCTCCCGCCCCACCCGAGGAAGATCATGAAGTTCACCGACGGCTTCTGGCTCATCCGCGAGGGTGTGCATCTCTCGTACGCCACCGAGGTACGCGATGTACGTCCCCAATCGAAGCGCTTCACCGCCCATGCCGCCGTGAAGAAGGTGACGCGGAGGGGGGACACGCTCAACGCGCCGCTCCTCACGGTCGAGTGCTTCTCTCCCGCCGAGGGCGTCATCGGCGTCCGCGTCACCCACCACGCCGGCAAGCGCCGGCCCGGCCCCGACTTCGCCCTCGCCGGCGCGGCCGACGGGGCCGGCGAGGTCCGCCAGGACGGCACCGTCACCGAGCTGACCAGCGGTCCGCTCACCCTCCGCCTGGACCGCGAGGGCCCCTGGGGCCTCACCTTCCACGGCGCGGACGGACGCGAGCTGACCCGCGCCGACGCCAAGGGCACCGCCTTCGCCACCACCGGCGACGGCGCCCACCACATGCTCGGCCGCCTCGCCCTCGGCGTGGGCGAGCAGATCTACGGCCTCGGCGAGCGCTTCACCCCGTTCGTCAAGAACGGCCAGGTCGTCGACATGTGGCAGGCCGACGGCGGCACCAGCAGCGAGCAGGCGTACAAGAACATCCCGTTCTACCTCTCCTCGCGCGGCTACGGCGTCTTCGTCAACCACCCCGGCGCCGTCTCCTTCGAGGTCGGCTCCGAGTCCGTCGGCCAGGTGCAGTTCAGCGTCGAGGACCAGACGCTGGAGTACTACGTCGTCGCCGGGCCCACCCCCAAGGACGTCCTCACCCGCTACACCGCCCTCACCGGCCGCCCCGCCCTGCCGCCCGCCTGGTCCTTCGGCCTGTGGCTCACCACGTCCTTCACCACGTCGTACGACGAGCGGACCGTGACGTCCTTCGTGGACGGCATGGCCGAGCGCGGCATCCCGCTCTCGGTCTTCCACTTCGACTGCTTCTGGATGCGCGAGTACCAGTGGTGCGACTTCCAGTGGGACCCGGACGTCTTCCCGGACCCCGACGGCATGCTCGCCCGGCTCAAGGCCAAGGGGCTGCGGGTCAGCGCCTGGATCAATCCCTACATCGCCCAGAAGTCCCCGCTGTTCGACGAGGCCGCCGCCCTCGGGCACCTGGTGCGCAGGCCGGACGGCGACATCTGGCAGTGGGACCTGTGGCAGGCCGGCATGGGGCTGGTCGACTTCACCAGCCCGGCCGCCCGCGACTGGTACGCCGGGAAGCTCAAGCCGCTGCTCGACCAGGGCGTGGACTGCTTCAAGACCGACTTCGGCGAGCGCGTTCCCACCGACGTGGTCTGGCACGACGGCTCCGACCCGGAGCGCATGCACAACTACTACACGCACCTGTTCAACCGCACCGTCTTCGAACTCCTGGAGAAGGAGCGCGGTCAGGGCGAGGCCGTCCTCTTCGCCCGTTCGGCGACCGCGGGCGGCCAGCAGTACCCGGTCCACTGGGGCGGCGACTGCTGGTCGTCCTTCGAGGCGATGGCCGAGTCACTGCGGGGCGGTCTGTCCCTGTCCCTGAGCGGCTTCGGCTTCTGGAGCCACGACATCGGCGGCTTCGAGGGCACGCCCGACCCCGCGGTCTTCAAGCGCTGGCTGGCCTTCGGCCTGCTCTCCTCGCACAGCAGGCTGCACGGCTCCTCGTCGTACCGGGTGCCGTGGGAGTTCGGCGAGGAGGCCGTCGACGTCGCCCGCAGCTTCACCCTCCTCAAGCACCGCCTGATGCCGTACCTGTACGGCGTCGCCGCCGAGGCCCACCGCACCGGCGTGCCGATGATGCGGCCGATGGTCCTGGAGTTCCCGCACGACCCGGCGTGCCGTCCGCTGGACCGCCAGTACATGCTCGGCCCCGACGTCCTGGTCGCCCCGGTCTTCACCGAGGAGGGCGAGGTCGAGGTCTACCTCCCCGCGGGCACCTGGACCCACCTCCTGTCCGGCGAGCGCGTCACCGGCCCGGCCTGGCGCACCGAACGGCACGGCTACGACAGCCTGCCGCTGTACGTCCGCGAGGGCGCCGTCCTGCCGCTGGCCTCCGACGACCAACGGCCCGACGGCGACTGGCTGGACGCGCCGACCCTGCTGGTCCACCCGGGCGCCGACGCCGACTACGCGGCCGAGGTCACCGTGCCCGACCTGCTGGGCACACCGGCCGCGAGCTTCCACGTGCGGCGCGACGGGGACGCCCTGCGGGTCACCGCGAGCGGTACGGACCGCCCCTTCACCGTCCGGGTCGCGGGCGGCGCGAGCGCCGAGGGCGCGGGGGAGGTGACCGTACCGCTGAGCTGACTCCGGCGAAGGGGGCGGACCACACGGCGAAGCGGCACGCGGGGGCGCGTGCCGCTTCGCTCCGCCGGGCGTTCCGCCCGGGCGTTCCGCGGGGTGGTGGGTGGGAGTGTCTCAGCGCTCCAGGGTGCCCAGCGCCGTCAGCAGCCGGTCCACGTCCTCCGCGCTGGAGTACGGCGCGAGGCCCACGCGTACGCCGCCCTCGTCGCCCAGGCCCAGCCGGCGCGCCGCCTCCACCGCGTAGAAGGAACCGGCCGGCGCGTCGACCGCCCGCTCGGCGAGCTGCCGGTAGACGTCGGCCGGGCGCAGGCCCGCCACGGTGAACAGCAGTGTCGGAGTGCGCCGCGCGGCCCGTGAGTACACGGTGATCCCGTCGAGCTCCGCGAGCCCTCGTTCGAGCCGCTCGCGCAGCGCGTCCTCGTGCGCCTCCAGTGCCGCGAAGGAGGCGACCAGCCGCTCCCGGCGCGAGCCCCGGGCCTCGGGGTCGAGCCCCGCCAGGAAGTCCACCGCCGCGCTCGCCCCGGCCAGCAACTCGTAGGGCAGGGTGCCCAGTTCGAAGCGCTCGGGCACGGTGTCGGCGGACGGCAGCAGCTTGTCCGGGCGCAGCGACTCCAGCAGCTCGGCCCGGCCGGTCAGCACGCCCAGGTGCGGGCCGAGGAACTTGTACGGCGAGCACACCAGCGTGTCCGCGCCCGTCGCCGCCAGGTCCACCACGGCGTGCGAGGCGTAGTGCACCGCGTCGACGTGGAAGTGCGCCCCGTTCGAGTGCACGAGGGACGCCAGCGCCGGCAGGTCCGGCATGGTCCCGATCAGGTTCGACGCGGCGGTCACCGCGACCAGCCTGGTGCGCGGCCCCAGCACCGCCGCGAGGTGTTCGGGACGCAGCTCGCCCGTGGCCGGGTCGAAGTCCGCCCACCGCACGTCTGCCCCGGCCGCCTCGGCCGCCTGCACCCAGGGCCGGATGTTCGAGTCGTGGTCGAGCCGGGTGACCACCACCTCGTCGCCCGGCCCCCAGCCCTTGGCCAGGGTCCGCGACAGGTCGTAGGCGAGCTGGGTGGCGCTGCGCCCGAAGACGACCGTCTCCGGCGTGGTCCCGAGGAGGTCGGCGAGCGCGGACCGCGCCTCGCCGACGATCCGGTCCGCGTTGCGCTCGCCCTCGGTGTTGCGCCCACGGTTGGCGAGTGGTGCGGTCAGTGCCGCCGCGATGGCGTCGATCACCGGCTGCGGGGTCTGCGTACCGCCCGGCGCGTCGAACCGCGCGGTACCGGACTTCAGGGCGGGCACGTGCGCGCGGATCGCGGCGACGTCGAGGGCCATGGGGCAACTCCAGGGTCGTGGGGCCAGGCGGACGGGGGGATGGTCGTCAGGCGATGCGGTCCTTCGGCCGGGGCGGCAGGTAGGTGGTGCGGCTGGGCCGCACCCCGAGCCGCACCTGCGACTCCAGCCACATGATCGCAGCACCCGTCGGGTCGACGACAGGGACGAACGGGCCCTCGGCGGCCAGGCGCTCCTGGAGGGCCGCGGCGACGCCCAGCATCCCGGTGCAGCCCAGCACGATCACGTCCGCCTCCCGCGCCGCCACCGCGGCCCGGGCCTGCTCGGCGAGTGCGTCGACCAGCCGGTCGCCGGCGTCCAGGTCGAGGACGGGGATGTCGACGACCCGGATCGGTCCGACCCGTCCGGTCAGCGCGTAGCGCCGGACCAGGCCGTGCAGCATCGGCAGCACGTTCGGCAGGACGGTGATCACCCCCGTGCGCTCGCCGAGAGCGAGGGAGGTGAGCACGGCGGGCTCGAAGCCGCCGACCACCGGGATGTCCACGATCTCCCGGGCCGCCTGCACGCCCGGGTCGCCGAAGCAGCTGACGAACACCGCGTCCGCGCCGTCCGCGGCGGCTTCACCCACCGCGTCGAGGATGCCGGGGCCGGCGAGGGCCTCGTCGTACTCGGACTCGATGGAGGCGGTGCCCCGCGCGATGCGGCGGACCTCGACCTCCGTGCCGGGCGACACCCAGGCACCCACCTCGCGGCGGACCTCCTCGGTGAACGCGTCGGTGATGACGGGGAGCACGACCGTGAGCTTCACAGCACCTCCAGGGGGCGGGTGGGGCGGTCGCCCCACCCTGTGCGGGCCCGCCGAGGGGCACAAGGTGCGAGGCGCACAGCCGGGCGGCGGCGACCGTGCCGACCGCACCGCCGACGCGTCCGTCCCGGTCCGTGGCCACCGCCCGGCTGTGCGGAGTGCACAGCCGATGCCGTGAACCGGTGCCTGATGCACGGTGACCGCCCGCAGGCGGCGGCCTAGTCTCGGCGCACCGCACCCGGCGCCCCCGCCCCTCTGGAGTCCCCATGGCGTCCTCTACAGGACACGACGACCACGCGCTGGCCCGCGTGCCGCAGACCGCCCGGTTCCACTGGTTCTCGGTGGCGACCCAGCGCTTCGGCCAGCTCTCCACCCTGGCCAGCTTCCTCATCGGCGCGACCCTCGGCTTCGGCATGACCTTCTGGAACGCCGTGCTCGCCATCACCCTCGGCGCGGTGATCCTCGAGGTCATGACGGTCTTCACCGGCATCGCCGGTCAGCGCGAGGGGCTCTCCACGTCGCTGCTGGCACGCTGGACCGGGTTCGGCGCGGCCGGCGCCTCCCTCATCGGACTCGCCATCGGCCTCAGCGCCGTCGGCTGGTTCGGCATCCAGAACGCGGTCTCCGCGGACGGCCTGGCGAACCTCGTCGGTGTCCTGCCCTCCTGGGGCTGGGCCCTGGTGGTGGGACTGCTCATCACCGCGATCGTGGTCCACGGCGTCGGCTCCATGGCGTGGGCCGCCTACGTCACCGTCCCCGCCTTCCTGCTGATGGCGGGCTGGTCCATCACCGTCGAACTGTCCCGGCACGACCTGGGCGCGCTGACCTCCGCCCAGCCGGCAGGACCCTCGCTGTCCCTGCTCCAGGGCACCACCATCGTCGCGGGCGGCTTCATCGTCGGCGCGGTCATCACCCCCGACATGAGCCGCTTCAACCGCAGCGGCAAGGACGTCGTCAAGCAGACGGTCGTCGGCATCACGGTCGGCGAGTACGTCATCGGCCTGATCGGGGTACTCCTCGCACTCGCCCTGCGCACCAACGACGTCATCGCCATCGTCACGTCCACCTCGGGCTTCCTCGGCACACTGATCATCGTGGCCGCCACCATCAAGGTGAACGACTGGAACCTGTACGCCGCCTCCCTCGGCGTCGTCACCTTCGTCGACCAGGCCTTCGGCCGCCGCCTCCACCGGGGCGCCGTCACCGTCGTCGTCGGGGTGCTCGGCTCCGTGCTGGGCGCGGCCGGGGTCCTCGACAACTTCACCGACTTCCTCGACCTGCTGGGCGTCCTCTTCCCGCCGATCGCCGGGATCATGGTCGCCGAGTACTTCGTCGCCCGCACCTGGCGCTCCGGCCTGGACGAGACCCGTGACAGCGGCGAACTCCCCGCCGCCTCGCCCATGTGGGTGCCCGCCGGACTGATCACCTGGGCCGTCGCGGCCGTCGTGGGGAAGTACGTCGACTGGGGCCTGCCGTCGATCAACTCGATCGCCGTCGCCCTCGTGCTCTACCTCGCCGCCGCCCGCCTCGGCCTGGTCCGCGGGGTGGGCACCGCACCGACCCGCCGCGCCGTCCCCGGGACGGCGACCGGCACCCCCGGCGTCCCCGCCGCCTGACCGCGCAGGCCACCGGCGTACGCGGCCACCGAAAGAGAAAGGCAGGACAACCCACATGCTCCGACTGGGCATCGACGTGGGCGGCACCAACACCGACGCCGTCCTCATCGACGGCGACCGGGTGCTGGGCGCCGTGAAGGCGTCCACCACGGCCGACGTCACCGGCGGCATCGTCACCGCCCTCGGCGACCTCCGGCAAGCCACCGGCTTCGACCCGGCCGCCGTGCACGCGGTGATGATCGGCACCACGCACTTCATCAACGCGCTGGTGGAGGGCGAGCGCCTGGCGCAGACCGCCGCCATCCGGTTCGGGCTGCCCGCCACCCGCGCCCTGCCCCCGCTGGTCGACTGGCCCGACCGCCTGGTCACCGCGATCGGCGGCCACAGCCATCTGTGCCACGGCGGACACGAGTACGACGGCAGCCCTATCGCGGACTTCGACGAGGCCGAGTTCCGCGCGGTCCTGGACCGGGCCGTCGCCGCCGGCGCCACCTCCTTCGCGCTGTCCTCCGTCTTCTCCCCGGTCAACGCGGAGTTCGAGACCCGTGCCGCCGAGATCATCGCCGAGCAACTGCCCGGCGCCCCGGTGAGCCTCTCCCACGAGATCGGCCGCATGGGCCTGCTCGGCCGGGAGAACGCCACCGTCGTCAACGCCGCCCTGCGCGGCCTCGCCGACCAGGTCGCCACCGGACTGCTCCGCACGGTCGCGGAGGCCGGCATCAACGCGCCGGTCTTCCTCAGCCAGAACGACGGCACCCTGATGGACGTCGACTACGCCCGCCGCTACCCGGTGGCGACCTTCGCGTCGGGGCCGACCAACTCCATGCGCGGCGCCGCGTTCCTGTCCCGGCTGCCGTCCTGCGCCGTCGTCGACATCGGCGGCACCACCAGCGACGTCGGCATCCTCCAGCAGGGCTTCCCGCGCGAGGCGTCCACGGACGTCAACGTGGCCGGCGTGCAGACCAACTTCCGCATGCCCGACGTGCTCTCGATCGGCATCGGCGGCGGCAGCCACGTCCTGCACCAGGCGTCCGGCACCGCCGTCGGCCCCGCCAGCGTCGGCTACCGGCTCGCCCAGGAGGCCCTCGTCTTCGGCGGCACCCGCCTCACCGCCACCGACGTCGCGGTGGCCGGTGGGCGCGCCGAGGTGGGGGACGCCTCGCTCGTCGCCCACCTCGACAAGAGCGTGGTGGACGCCGCCCTGCGCGTCGTCGACGACCGGCTCGCCGAGGTCGTCGACCGGATGCGGGCCTCCGCCGAACCGGTGCCCGTCGTCGCCGTCGGCGGCGGCAGCATCCTGGTGCCCGAGGACCTCGCGGGCGCGTCCCGCGTGGTGCGCCCCGACCACTTCGCCGTGGCCAACGCCATCGGCGCGGCGATCGCCCAGGTCGGCGGCGAGGTCGACCGGGTCTACTCGGTCGTCCCGCAGCAGCGCGACACCGTGCTCGACGAGGCCCGTCAGGAAGCCGTCGACTGGGCGGTGGCCGCCGGAGCCCGGCCGGGCTCCGTCGAGATCGTCGACATCGAGGAAGTACCGCTGGCCTACCTGCCGGGCAACGCCACCCGGATCCGGGTCAAGGCCGTCGGAGAGCTGAGCCTGGGAGGCCCCCGTGCGTGAGATCACCGCCGACCACCTGCCCGACCTCGCCCGCGGGGCCGCCGTGCTCGGCACCGGGGGAGGCGGCGACCCGTTCGTCGGCCGCCTCCTCGCCGAGCAGGCGCTGAAACGGAACGGTCCCGTCACCCTCCTCGGCCTCGACGAGATCGACGACGGGGCGTTCATCGTCCCGACCGCCTTCATGGGGGCGCCCACGGTGATGCTGGAGAAGCTCCCCTCGGGCGACGAGATCATCGGCGCCATGCGGGCCCTGGAGGAACTCCTCGGCCGCAGGGCCACCCACACCGTCTCCATCGAGGCGGGCGGCCTGAACTCCATGTCGCCGTTCGTCGCCGCCGCCGAGGCGGGCGTCCCGCTGATCGACGCCGACGGCATGGGCCGTGCCTTCCCCGAGCTGCAGATGCTGCTGCCCACCCTGGGCGGTGTGCAGGCGTCCCCGATGGCGCTCGCCGACGAGCGCGGCAACTCCGTCACCCTGCGCACCGACGGCAACGCGTGGGCGGAACGCCTCGCCCGCGCCGCCACCGTCGAGATGGGCTGCAGCGCGGCGGTCAGCCTGTACGCCCTCACCGGCCGCCAGGCCAAGGACCACCTGGTGCCCGGCACCCTGACCCTGTGCGAGCGGGTCGGCCGGGCCATCCGCGAGGCCCGCGAGGGCCACGAGGATCCGGTGGCGGCGGCGTCCGGTGTCCTCGGCGGCCGGACGGTCTTCACCGGAAAGATCGGGGACGTGCAGCGCACCACGACGGGTGGCTTCGCCCGCGGCACGGCCCGGCTCACCGGCCTCGACGCCGACACCGGGTCCGCGCTGGAGCTGTCCTTCCAGAACGAGAACCTCGTCGCCACCCGCGACGGCGAGGTCGTTGTCAGCGTCCCCGACCTGATCTGCGTCCTCGACACCGACTCCGGCGAACCGGTCACCACCGAGACGCTCCGCTACGGCCTGCGGGTCAGCGTCCTCGGTGTGCCCTGCGACCCGCGCTGGCGCACCCCCGAGGGGCTCGACCTGGCCGGGCCCGGCTACTTCGGCTACGCGCACGAGTACGTCCCGTTCCCCGGCGCGGAAGTGTGATGATCGAAGGGTGACCCGCACGTCCGCCGAGGCCCCCTCGCCCGTGTCGCCCGCGCCGCTGTCCGCCGCGCGGGTGCCGGCGCTGGCCGCCGGAGCGACCCTGCTCGGCTCCGGCGGCGGGGGAGAGGTGGCGACCGGCGCGCTGCTGCTGAGCCGTGAGCTGGCCGGGGCACCGGTGCCGCTGATCGCCGCCGCGGCGTTGGCGCCGGACACCCTCGTGGTGCACGCCGGGCTCGTCGGCGCCCCCGACGTACTGGCCGAACGGCTCGCCGACCCCGACGACTTCGCCGACGCCGTACGCACCGCCGCCGAGGTGGCGGGCGGGTCGGCGGGTGCGGTCGGGGTCATCGAGATCGGCGGCCTCAACGCCGTCGTCGCCGCGGTGGCGGCCGCCCGGCTCGGCCTGCCGCTCGTCGACGGCGACCTCATGGGACGGGCCTTCCCCCGCATCGACCAGACCGTGGCCGCCGTGGCCGGGGTGGACCCGGCGCCGCTCGTCCTGGTCGGCCCCGGCGGGAACTCCGTCGTCGTCCGGCAGTGCTCACGCCGCCTGGCCGAACGGCTGCTGCGCGCCAACGTCCTCGCCCTCGGCGGGGCCGCCGCCCTCGCCGTCCACCCCCTGCCCGCCGCCCGGCTCGCGGCGATGGGGGTGCGCGGCTCCGTCTCCGCCTGCCTCGGACTCGGCGACCGCCTCCTCACCGCGCGGGACACGGGGGGCACGCCCGAGGGCCTGGCCGACGCCCTCGGAGCCGAACTGCTCGCGGTCGGCCGTGTCGAGGAGCTGGCCCCCCGCCAGGACCTCACCCCCGGGTGGGCGACCCTCACCGACGGGCGTACCGGCGCCGTGGTCCGGGTGGACCTCCTGGACGAGTACCTGGCCGTCACGGTCGACGGCGTCACCCGGGCCGCCACCCCGCAGATCATCGCCGCCGTCGACCCCAGCGGCCGCCGCCCCCTGCGCGCCGACCAGCTCCGCACCGGCGGCCACCTGATCCTGCTCCGGCTCCCGTCCCTGCACGCATGGCCCGCCGAGGCGGAACCCCTGGTCGGCCCCGCCGCTTTCGGTCTGGACCTGGCGCCGTCCACCGGCCCGGTCGCCGGCTCGCCGGGGGGATGGTTGTGATCCCGGCTGTGGGTGTCGTCGCCCGGTGGCGTGGTAGCGGCCGTGTGGTGTCGTGGCTGCTCGGGTCCGTGCCCGTGTGGCGTGCGGGGGTGGGGCCCCTGGTGGGTGACGCTGTCTTCCGTCTCGGCTCGGGGGCCGTCCACCGTTCCGGTCGCGGGTCCGGTCGCCGGCTCGCCGGGGGGATGGTTGTGGCCCCGGCATTGGGTGTGGTCGCCCGGTGGCGTGGTAGCGGCCGTGTGGTGTCGTTGCTGCTCGGGTCCGTGCCCGTGTGGCGTGCGGGGGTGGGGCCCCTGGTGGGTGACGCGGCCTTCCGTCTCGGCTCGGGGACCGTCCACCGGCCCGGTCGCGGGTCTTGGTGTCGGTTCGGCGTGGGGTCCGTCTTGACCGCGGCGTTGAACATCGCCTCCCGGCTCCGTACCGGCGGCCGCCCGATCGTGCCGCGCCTTCCGTCGTCGCACGGGTGGCCTGCCGGGGCGGAGCCCCTGGTCGACGGGTGTGCTTTCGGTCCCGGCCCGAGGCCGCCCGCCGGTCCGGGCGCGGGCCGTCCGGGCCCCGGTGCCGTCTCGGCGTGGGGGCCGTCGTGACCGCCGTAGCGAGTGTTGCCGACCTGCTGGCCGACCCCCTGCTCGCGGGAGCCCGCACGCTGGCCGGACACGCCGGGCTGGAGCGGGCCGTGCGCGATGTCACCGTCCACCGCGGTGCCCTCGCCCCGGTCGACGGCCACCTGGTGCTCTGCGCCCTGGGGGACGCCACCCCCGCCTACCGGCTCGACGCCCTCGTCCGCCGCGCCCAGGAGGCCGGAGCCGCGGCGCTGTGCGTCACCGCCGACGCCGCGGCCAGACCCCCGCTGTCCGCCGTACGACTGGCAGACCGGCTGCGGATCCCCGTGCTGTGGGTCGCCACCGACGACCCGTTCCGCCTCGCCCTCGACCTCACCCTGCGGGTCCGTGCCCCCGAGGTGACGCGGGCCCGCACCGTCGAGAACCTGCTCCGCCGCCTCGCCACCCGCACGGAGGGACCGGAGCTGATCGCCGCCGCCCGTGCCGTGCTCGCCGCCGACGTCAGCCTCGTCACCTCCGACGGCGGAGCCATCGTCGGCGGCCCGGTGGTGCCGGACGCCCTGCGCCCGGAGCTGGCCGTGCCCCAGCGCACCCCCGGGCTGCTGGCCCACCCCGTGCACGCCGTCCCGTTCGCCGGGCACCTGCCGGGCGGTACGGCGCCGGTCACCGCCTGGCTGGTGTGGCCCTTCGAACGGGCTGACGAGGACCGCGCCGACACCGTCGCGCTGGGCCTCGCCCTGCTCGAACCCTTCGTCCGGTCCTGGCTCGCCGGAGCCCGCACCCGGGCCGACCACGACAGCGCCGTCCGCCGCCGCCTGCTGGCGGAGGTCGTCACCGGCCGGGGGACCGTCAGCCGGGAGGTCGTCGAGCAGGCGGTCGCGCTGGGCTGGCGGCTGGAGGACTGGCACGTGGGCCTGGCCGTACGCGCCGAGAAACCGCCCGCGGCGGACCGTCCCGACACCGTCCCCGCACCGCTGCTCGCCGCCCTGTCCCGACACGGCGTCACCGCCCAGGCGGTGGCGGAGGGCGACGGCGACTGGGCGCTGTGGTCCAGCAGCGGTCCCCGGCCCGCCGACGACGAACCCCGCCAGCTCCTGCGCCGGGTGCGCCGGGCGCTCGCCGAACTTCCCACCGGCTGGCGGCTGGTGGCCGGCATCGGCAGGCCCCGCCAGGGCCCCGGCGGCCTGGCCGACACCCTGACCGAGGCCCGCAACGCGGCCCGGCTCGCGGCCGCCAGGGACGTCCGGCCGTCCGTGGAACACACCGACGAACTCGGCGTGGGCAGACTGCTGGCCGCCTGGCAGCAGTCCGACATCACCCGCGCCTTCGCCGAGACCGCGCTCGCCCCGCTGGGCGGCCCCGAGCAGGCCCACCTGCTCACGACCTTGCGGGTCTTCCTCGAGCACGGCGGCTCCGCCGCCGCCACCGCCCGCGCCCTCGGCCTGCACCGCAACACCGTCGCCGCCCGGCTGCGTCAGGTCCGCGAACGGCTCGGCGTCCCTCTGGACGACCCCAGCAACCGGCTCGCCCTCCAGATGGCCTGCCGTGCCCTGGCCTCCCCCTGAGACCGGCGGACCGTCAGGACTCGGTGGTCTCGGGCTCGGCCTCCGGCGGCTCCTTCTCCCGCCCGCCGGGGTGCCGGTGCCGCCAGACCCAGAAGACCGCGCAGGACAGCAGCGCCCATCCGGCCAGCACCAGGAACGGGAAGGCGTGCTGGTAGCCCTGGAAGTACACCGCGGTGTGCTGGGCGTTGACCGATGCTCCCGGCGGCAGCCACCGGCCGATCACCCCGAGCGGCGACGGCAGCAGCGGCCAGGACACCGCCCCGCCGGAGGAGGGGTTGCCGATGATCACCATCAGGCCCCACGTGGGCAGCATCGCCCAGCGCCCGAACAGGGTGTTGAACATGGTGAAGACCATGCCGGACACGAACATCGTGAGCGCCAGGATCAGCCACGACTCGGCGAACGGCAGGTCCAGCGCGCCCAGCAGCCAGTCCACCGTGGCGGCGATGACGAATCCGCCGAGCAGCGCGTAGGCCGCCGTGAACAGGATGCGCTCGAACGGGGTGAGCGAGCGCGCGTGCACGCTGAGCTGGATCGCCCCCACGAAGCCGATGATCACGGCGGCCAGCGAGATGTAGAAGATCGCCAGCCCGCGCGGGTCGCCCCGCTGCAGCGGATTGACGTCCCGCACGGTGACCTGGACGCCGAGCTTCTTCCCCACGGCCGGCGCCGTCTGGGAGAGCAGTTCGGCGACCGAGGCACCGGAGGCACCGGACACGTCGAGCAGGGCGCTCCGCCCGCCGTCGCGCAGCTCGAAGACCGCGAAGACCTCCTGCTGCTCGATCGCCTCGCGCGCCGCCGCCCGGGTCCGGTACGGAT
The DNA here is from genome assembly GCF_000721365.1 of Streptomyces sp. NRRL F-5650. Lineage (NCBI taxonomy): Bacteria > Bacillati > Actinomycetota > Actinomycetes > Kitasatosporales > Streptomycetaceae > Streptomyces > Streptomyces sp. NRRL F-5650. The sequence continues at coordinate 385,655 of NZ_JOGV01000001.1, forward strand.
GCACCCTCACCGAGGTGTCCAGCGCCTCCTCCAGACCGCGGAGATAGGCCTGGGCACCCGCCGACTCGTACGATCCGACCATGGCCGTGGGGATCAGGCGCGGCGTCGGGTTCGCCATCGAGTAGGTGTACGAGCCCGCGAAGAGGCCCGCGGCGGCCGCGAGGATCAGCACCAGGACGGTGGCCGGCCAGAACGGCGACTGCCGGAACGCGGACCACCGCCCGTGCGCCGGGACGTCGGTCTCCGGGGACGTGTGCGCCATGTCCGACGGCGTCAGGCGTGGACCAGCGGCGTGTCCACGAGGTGTTCCGCCACGAACCACGCCTGGAGTTCGTTGGTGCGCACGACCTCGGAGACCAGAAGGTCGTTGGTGCCGTCGTCGCCGTACTCCTGCGTGCGGGCCGCCGCGTCGTGGCACTCGGTGAGGATCAGCTCGTGCGCCTCCAGCAGCCGCGAGAGCATCGACGGCACCTCCTCCACCCCGTCCGGCGGACGCGGCACGGTGGTGATCTCGGCGACGTGCCGGGGGTCGCCCACCGCGACACCGCCGAGGGTCTGGACGCGTTCGGCGACGGTGTCGATCAGTTCGAGCTGTTCGCCCGCGTGCTTGTCCAGCAGCAGGTGAAGCTGGTAGAACGTCGCCCCGCGCATCAGCCAGTGGTACTTCTTGTACAGGTCGTGCAGGATCCGGGTGTCCGCCAGGACCTTGTTGAGCCGCTGGCAGGAGTAGAGGCGGGTGTCCATGGTGAGGGCCACGGGGAACTGCTTGACGGTGCCGAACTCCTGAATGGTCCGGCCCTTCTGGTGCAGCCAGGGCTGGCTGCCGTCCGACCGCTGCTCCGTGGACGACGGGGGATTCGGCTTCGGGGAACTCACGCCTGGGCTCCTTCCGGAGGGGACTGGAGGACGGACCGGCGCGGTGCCGCCGGCCCCGGTTCCCCCCGCGACAGTCGACCAGCCGTGCGCCCGGCCCGCAAGCGGTGGGGGTTGTCCGGGCCATCGCCGTCCGCCTATGGTCGACCCTGTTTGAAAGCGCTTTCTAAAGGGCGTGGCGCCGCACGACACGGTGTGCGCGTGCGCCCGCCGTCCGAGGAGGACCGCATGTCCCCACGCCCCGCCCGTCGCCGGGTCGCGGTGATCGGCACCGGTGCCATCGTCACCGGCGGCCACCTGCCCGCTCTCGCCGCCCACGCCGACCGCACCGAACTGGTGGCCGCCGTCGACGTGGACCCGGCGCGTCTCGACGCCTTCCGCGCACAGGCGCCCGGCGAGGTCGCCGGGTACACGTCGACGGGCGCCATGCTGGACGCCGTACGGCCCGACCTGGTCCTGGTCGGGACGCCGCCGTCGGTGCACCGGGAGCAGACGGTGGCCGCGCTGAAGGCGGGTGCCTGGGTGCTGTGCGAGAAGCCGCTGTGCCTGTCCCTCGCCGAGTACGACGACATCGCGGCGGCCGAGGAGGCGTCCGGGGCGTACGCGTCCGTGGTCTTCCAGCACCGGTACGGCTCCGGTGCCGCGCACGCCCGCGAGCTGATCGCGAGCGGTGAGCTGGGCGCGCCGCTGGTCGCCCACTGCCAGACGACCTGGCACCGCGATGCCGCCTACTACGCCGTGCCCTGGCGCGGCCGTTGGTCCACCGAGGGCGGCGGCCCGACCATGGGGCACGGCATCCACCAGTACGACCTGCTGCTCCATCTGCTCGGTCCCTGGGCGGAGATACGGGCCATGGCCTCCCGTCTGGTGCACGACACCGAGAGCGAGGACGTCTCCACCGCCCTGGTGCGCTTCGAGAGCGGTGCCCTCGCCACCGTCGTCAACAGCGTGCTCTCCCCGGACGAGATGAGCCGGATACGCGTCGACTGCGCCGACGCGACGGTGGAGTTGACGCACCTGTACGGGCATCGCAACGCCGACTGGACCTACACCCCGGCCCGGCACGTCGCCCCGGAACGCGCCGCCGCCTGGCACACCCCCGGCGCCGACGTGCCCAGCTCCCACGCGGCGCAGCTCGGTGCCGTCCTGGACGCCTGGGACGCCGGGGTCCGGCCGCCCGGCAGCGGCGTCGAGGCCCGCGCCACGCTGGAGTTCGCCGCGGCCCTGTACAAGGCGGCCTTCACCGGACGGCCGGTGGGCGCGGGGGAGATCGCTTCCGGCGACCCCTTCTACGTCGCCATGCACGGCGACCACCCCGACTGGGCGCCCGGGGAGCGCGCCCGGCACGCGAAAAGCTGAGCGTTCACGGCGAGTTGGGCCACCGGAGGTGTGAACCGGTGGCCCCGGAGCGCATCATCTTGACATGAACCTGCGGCCCGAGGGGCGGGTCGCAGCCTCGTGGAGGTGTGGGATGCACCGCAGACTCGCCACCGGACTCTCGGCCGCCGCCCTGGCCCTGACCACCGTCGTCGCCGGCGCCGCGACCGCCGACGCCGCTCCCTCCGACAAGGCCCAGGTCCTCGCGAGCTGGACGCAGACCAGCGCGTCCAGTCACAACGCCTGGAACGCCGCGCGGGCCGACAAGTCCGCCTGGTCCGCCTACGGGTTCGACTGGACCACCGACTACTGCTCCTCCTCGCCGGACAACCCGTTCGGCTTCCCCTTCAGCACCTCCTGCGCACGGCACGACTTCGGCTACCGCAACTACAAGGCCCTCGGCACCTTCAGCGCCAACAAGTCCCGTCTCGACAGCGCCTTCTACGAGGACCTCAAACGGGTCTGCGCCGGTTACGGCGGCGCCACCAGGACCGCCTGCGACAGCACGGCGTGGACGTACTACCAGGCCGTGAAGGTGTTCGGCTGACGGGACACCGCGGCCAGCGCGACGGCCCCGCCCGCCACGCCGAGAACCGCACCCGCGGCGACGTCGCCGGGGTAGTGCACGCCGGTGTGGACCCGGGAGTAGCCGACGGCGCCCGCCAGTACGCCGAGCGGCAGGGCGGCCTCGGGCAGGACGACGCCGACGGCCGTGGCGAACGCGACCGCCGCGGCCGTGTGCCCCGACGGGAACGACGCCGACTCGGGCATGGGCACGTACCGGTCCACGCTCACCCGGGCCGCCTCCCGGTCCGGCCGCGCCCGGTGCACCAGCCGTTTGCCCAGCAGGTTCGCCGAGGCCGACGCCACGGCGACGGCCCCGACCCCGGCCAGGGCCGCCCGCCGCGGCCGGGGTCCGCCCAGGGTGAGCACGGCGGCGATCCCGAGCGAGATCTTCGAATGGTCCGCCGCGTGGGACAGGCGCCGCAGCGCCCGGTCGAGCGCGGGGGTGGACGTGGCGGCCACCGCCGCGTACAGCGCGCCGTCCACGGCACGCAGCTCGGCGAGTACGGCCGCGACGGCCCGCCTGCACGCGCACCCCGGGGCGGGAGCCGGCCCGAGCGGGCCCGGGGTGCGGCCGTCGGCGTCGGTCGGTCGGGTCATGGGCTCCTGCTCCGCGGGAGGAGGGGACCCTGACCATCCTGGTCGCACGCGGACCGCGCGGCGCGTGGGCGGGACCCGTCCGGGGGACCGCGGCACGGGACGCCACCCCGGACCGGCCCGGCGCGGAACAACGCGGGGACCGCGGGCCGGCCCTTCCGGAGCCGGCCCGCGGTCCGCGCGCCGTACGAGCCCTGGCGGCGGGTCAGCCCGCGGCCCTGAAGCCCCGCAGCCGCAGGCTGTTGCCGACGACGAAGACGGAGGAGAAGGCCATGGCCGCCCCGGCGATCATCGGGTTGAGGAGCCCGGCCGCGGCGAGCGGCAGGGCGGCGACGTTGTAGGCGAAGGCCCAGAACAGGTTGGTCCTGATGGTGCCGAGCGTCCTGCGGGCGAGCCGGATGGCGTCGGCGGCGGCGCGCAGGTCGCCGCGGACCAGCGTGAGGTCGCCCGCCTCGATGGCCGCGTCGGTGCCGGTCCCCATGGCGAGCCCCAGGTCGGCCTGGGTGAGCGCGGCGGCGTCGTTGACCCCGTCGCCGACCATCGCCACCGAACGCCCCTCGCCCTGCAGCCGCTTGACGACGTCGACCTTGTCCTCGGGCATCACCTCCGCGACGACGTGCTCGGCGTCGATGCCGACCTCGCGGGCGACGGAGGCGGCCACCGCCGCGTTGTCGCCGGTCAGCAGGACCGGCGTGAGGCCCAGGGCGCGCAGCCGGGCGATCGCCTCGGGGCTGGTCTCCTTCACCGCGTCGGCGACCTCCAGGACCGCCCGGGCCTCGCCGTCCCAGGCGACGGTGATCGCGGTGCGGCCGGCCGCCTGTGCCCCGGCCTTGGCGCGGGCCAGGTCAGCGGGCAGCTCCATGGCCCACTCGGCGAGCAGTTGCTCGCGGCCGACGAGGACCGCGTGACCCTCGACCACGCCCTGGACGCCGAGTCCCGGCACGTTGGCGAAGTCCTCCGGGGCGGGCAGGGAACCGACCCGTTCGACGGCGCCCGCGGCCACCGCCCGGGCGATCGGGTGCTCCGAGGCGTGCTCCAACGCCCCGGCCAGGCGCAGCACTTCGGCCTCCCCGGTGCCCTCCGCGGTGTGCACGGCGAGCAGCGTCATGCGGCCGGTGGTGACGGTGCCGGTCTTGTCGAGGACGACGGTGTCGACCTTTCGGGTGGACTCCAGGACCTCGGGGCCCTTGATGAGGATGCCGAGCTGTGCGCCCCGCCCGGTGCCGACCAGCAGCGCGGTCGGAGTGGCCAGGCCCAGGGCGCAGGGGCAGGCGATGATCAGCACGGCGACGGCGGCGGTGAACGCGGCGGCCGGTCCGGAGCCGTTGCCCAGCCAGAAGCCGAGGGTGGCCAGGGCCAGGCCGATGACGACGGGGACGAAGACGGCGGAGATGCGGTCGGCGAGCCGCTGGGCGGCGGCCTTGCCGTTCTGCGCGTCCTCGACCAGCTTCGCCATCCGGGCCAACTGGGTGTCCGCGCCGACCCGCGTCGCCTCGACGACCAGCCGGCCGCCCGCGTTCAGGGTCGCTCCGGTGACCGCGTCGCCCACGCCGACCTCGACCGGCACGGACTCGCCGGTGAGCATCGACGCGTCGACGGCCGAGGTGCCCTCGACGACCGTGCCGTCGGTGGCGATCTTCTCGCCGGGGCGGACCAGGAAGCGGTCCCCGGCCCTGAGCCCGTCGACCGGGATCCGCTCCTCACGGCCCTCCCGCAGTACGGTCACGTCCTTGGCTCCCAGCTCCAGCAGGGCCTTCAGCGCGGCACCGGCCTTGCGCTTGGAGCGGGCCTCGAAGTAGCGCCCGGCGAGGATGAAGGCGGTCACCCCCGCCGCGGCCTCCAGGTAGATGTTCCCGGAGCCGTCGCTGCGGGCGATGGTCAGCTCGAAGGGGTGCGTCATGCCCGGAGTGCCCGCGCTGCCGAGGAACAGCGCCCACAGCGACCACAGGAACGCCGCCGACGTGCCGACCGAGATCAGCGTGTCCATCGTGGCCGCACCGTGCCGGGCGTTGGTGAGGGCGGCCCTGTGGAACGGCCAGGCGGCGTAGGTGACCACGGGCGCCGCCAGGGTGAGGGACAGCCACTGCCAGTACTCGAACTGCAGCGCCGGCACCATCGCCATCGCGATCACGGGCACCGCCAGCACCACGGCCGTGACCAGCCGCTGCCGCAGGGGCCGCAACGCGTCGGCGGGCTCACCGCCCTGCGCGCCGGGCGCGGGCTCGGTGCGCACCGGCTCGGGTTCCCGGGCCGTGTACCCGGTGGCCTCGACGGTGGCGATCAGCTCCGGGACCGAGACGTCGCCCGCGTAGCTGACCCTGGCCTTCTCCGTCGCGTAGTTGACGGTGGCGGTGACCCCTTCCATCCGGTTGAGCTTCTTCTCGATCCGGGCGGCGCACGAGGCACAGGTCATGCCGCCGATGGCGAGTTCCACCTCGGCTGGTGCGCTGGTCGTACTGGTGGTCATGGCTGCTCCTGATGCGGGGAGGTCGGCCGGGGCCCGGCGGGTACGGGCCCCGGCGCTGCGGTTCGACGGGGGCGGCGGGTCGGTCAGACGCGGCCGGTCAGCTCGTAGCCGGCCTCGTCGACCACCTCGGCGATCGCGGCGTCGTCCGGCTCGCCGGCGGAGGTGACGGTGACGCGGCCGGTGTCGAGGGCGACCTCGACGGCGGTGACACCCTCCAGCCCGCCGACGACCCGGGTGAGCGTCGCGCTGCAGTGGCCGCAGGACATGCCGGCGACGGCGTACGTGGTGGACACGGGGGCGGTGACGTTCGAGGACACGGCTTCCTCCGGGAGATGAGTGTCGGATACGGGGCGGGGGTATCCGGCCCCGATGAGTCCATGTATACCCCTAGGGGGTACCCAATGCAAGCCCTTCCGTCGCTTGACTCAGTACCCCCTGGGGGTATTGTGACGTGCATGGAGAGGCCGCCGCACGAGCCGGAGGCCCGAGAACCCGAGGAGACGACCGCCATGCATACGGGACTGAGGATCACCGCGTTCGCCGCCGCACTGGCCGCGACCTTCGGCACCGCCTACGGCGTGGGCAGGGGCGTGGACCCGATCGTCGCGGAGAGCGGACCCGCGCCGCACGACGAGCACGGCGGGCCGTCGGCGCGGCAGGAGGAGGGCGAGGGGCACGCGGGCCACGACGGCTCACCGGCCGGCGGCCTGGAGGTCTCCGCGAACGGCTACACCCTCGACCTCGCCACCCCGCGCGTCCAGGCCGGTCGGCGCGCCGAACTGCGCTTCACGGTCCGGGACTCGAACGGCGAGGCCGTCACCGCGTACCAGCGCGAGCACGACAAGGAACTCCACCTCGTCCTCGCCTCGCGCGACCTCGTCACCTACCGCCACCTGCACCCCGCCCGTGGCGCCGACGGCACCTGGAGCACCCCCGTCGACCTCCCGGCGGCGGGCGGCTACCGTGTCTTCGCCGACTTCACCCCGGCGGGCAAGGGCGCGGAGAACCTCACCCTCGGTGCCGACCTCGCCGTCTCCGGCCACTACGCGCCGGCCCCGCTGCCGGCTCCGGGCGGCACCGTCCGGACCGACGGCTACGAGGTCGAACTCGCCGGCACTCTGCGCACCGGCAGGGCGAGCGAGCTGAAGCTGAAGGTCTCCCGCGCGGGCGAACCCGTCAACGACCTCCAGCCCTACCTGGGCGCCTACGGCCACCTCGTCGCCCTGCGCTCCGGCGACCTCGCCTACCTCCACGTCCACCCCAACGGCGAACCCGGCGACGGAACCACCCGGCCCGGCCCGGAGATCTCCTTCACGGCGACCGCGCCCAGCGACGGCACCTACCGCCTCTTCCTCGACTTCCGGCACCGCGGGGAGGTCCACACCGCCGCGTTCACCGTGCGCGCCGGATCGGCGCCGGGCGCAGAGCACACCGAGGGGCACGGACACTGACCGACGGAGTTACCGCCCGCCTGCCCGCCTGCCCGCCTGCCCGCCTGCCCGCCTGTCCGCCTGCCCGCCTGCCCGGTCCGCTCGGCGCTCGGCCCGCTTGGCCCACGAGTCCGCTCAGGCCGTGACGACCCGGACCCCCGCCTCCTCGAACGCCCGCACCAGCTCCGGGTCGGCCGCCCCGTCCGTGACCAGTGTGTCCACCGACTCGGTGGCGCAGATCCGGGCGAACGCCCGCCGGCCCAGCTTGCTGGAGTCGGCGGCCACGACCACCCGCTCGGCGCGCTCGCACAGCAGCCGGTTGATCGCCGCCTCCGCCTCGTCGTGGGCCGCGGCGCCGTGCGCGACGTCGAAGGCGACGACGCCCAGCACCGCCACGTCGAGCGTCACCTGGCCGAGCACCCCGTCCGCGAGCGGCCCGATCAGCTCGTACGACTGGGCCCGGGCCACCCCGCCGGTCACCACGATCTTGAACTGCGGCCGGACGGCCAGCTCGTTGGCGATGTTGAGCGCGTTGGTGACCACGGTCAGCGCGGGAGTGCCCGAGGCCAGGTCGGCGCGCACGGCCAGGGCGCGCGCCACCTCCGTGGTGGTCGTACCGCCGGTCAGCCCCACCGCCTCGCCGGGGGCCACCAGGGCGGCGACCGCCTGCGCGACGCGCTGCTTCTGCGAGGCGCGGCGGGCGGTCTTGTAGCGCAGCGGCAGCTCGTAGGACACCCCGTGGACCACCGCGCCGCCGCGTGTGCGCACGAGCATCTGCTGCTCGGCGAGCCGGTCGAAGTCGCGGCGGATCGTCGCCGCCGAGACCTCCAGCTCGGCCGCCGCCTCCTCGACGTCCAGCCGGCCGCGCTCCACGAGCAGCTCCAGCAGCGCCTTCCAGCGGGCGTCGCGCGACATCCGCGCCTCCGTTCGTCGATCCCCGCCGACCCTAGCGCACCGCACTGTTCCCTCGACTTGCTTGATTGTGCTCGAAAGTTCGCTATATCTTGCAGGAACAATCAGCCTGTGTTCCGGGAGTGTGCGACATGACGTACGTCGAGGACGAGCTCAACAGCCAGCCCGAGTGCTGGACGCGCGCCGCCGAGGAGGCGGCACGGCACACGGCGGCGCTGCCGGCGGCGGGGGAGCGGGTGGCGGTCGTGGGATGCGGCACCTCGTACTTCATGGCGCAGTCGGCGGCGGCCCTGCGCGAGGACGCGGGCCTCGGCGAGACGGACGCGTTCGCCGCGTCCGAGTTCCCGCACGGGCGGGCGTACGACCGGGTCGTGGCCCTCACCCGTTCCGGCACCACCACCGAAGTACTGAACCTGCTCACGGAGTTGAAGGGCCGCACGCGCACCGTCGCGCTCACCGCCGACCCGCGCACACCCGTCATGGGCGCCGCCGACGACGTGGTCGTCCTCGACTTCGCCGACGAACGCTCGGTCGTGCAGACGCGGTTCGCCACCACCGCGCTCACCCTGCTCCGCGCCCACCTCGGCCTGCACACCGACGCGGTCGTCGAGGACGCCCGCACCGCACTCGCGGACACGCTGCCCGAAGGGCTCGTCGAGCGCACCCAGTTCACCTTCCTCGGCCGGGGCTGGACCGTCGGACTGGCCAACGAGGCCGGGCTCAAGATGCGCGAGGCCTCCCTGTCCTGGACCGAGGCCTACCCGGCGATGGAGTACCGGCACGGCCCCATCAGCATCAGTACCGCCGGCACCGCCACCTGGATGTTCGGCGAGGCGCCCGAGGGGCTCGCGGAACAGGTCCGCGACACCGGCGCGATGTGGGTGCCGGGCGGGCTGGACCCGCTGGCCGAACTGGTACGCGCCCAGCGGCTCGCCGTCGCCGTCGCCGCCGCGCGCGGCCTCGACCCGGACCGCCCGCGCCACCTGACCCGCTCGGTCGTCCTCGCCCCCTGACGCCCCCCGCCCGGGAAGGAGAACAGACCGTGCCCCTCGCCACCACCGGCGACCTGGTCGGCCGCGCGGCGGCCGGCCGCTCCGCCGTCGCCGCCTTCAACGTCATCACCCTGGAGCACATCGAGGCCGTCGTCGCCGGCGCCGAGTCCGCGCGGACGCCCGTCGTCCTCCAGGTCAGCGAGAACGCCGTGAAGTACCGCCACGGCCGCCTCCTGCCCCTGGCCCGCGCGGCCGTCGCCGCCGCCGAGGGCGCCTCGGTGCCCGTCGCCCTGCACCTCGACCACGTCCAGAGCGACGCCCTGCTGCGCCGGGCCGCCGACGCCGGGTTCAGCTCGGTGATGTACGACGCCGCCCGGCTGCCGTACGCCGACAACCTCGCGGCGACCCGGGCCGCCGCCGACTGGGCACACGCCCAGGGGCTGTGGATCGAGGCCGAGTTGGGGGAGGTCGGCGGCAAGGACGGCGCCCCGCCGCTCGACGCCCACGCCCCCGGCGCCCGCACCGACCCCGCCGAGGCACGCGCCTACGTCGCCGACTCCGGCGTGGACGCCCTCGCCGTCGCCGTGGGCAGCTCGCACGCCATGACCACGCGCACCGCGGCCCTCGACCACGACCTGCTCAAGGAACTGTCCGGCGCCCTGGACGTGCCGCTCGTCCTGCACGGCTCCTCCGGAGTGCCGGACGGCGAACTCGCCGCGGCCGTCGCGGGCGGCATCGCCAAGGTCAACGTCGGCACCGCGCTCAACATCGCCATGACCGGCGCGATCAGGGAGTACCTGGCCGCCCGGCCCGAAGCGGTCGACTCGCGCGGCTACCTCACGGCGGGGAGGGAGGCCATGGTCCGCACGGTGGCGACGCTCGTCCAGGTGGTCGCCCGGACCGCCGCCGCACCGCCCCCCGCCCCTCCGGCTACTCCTTGACCGCCTTGAGCACCACGAACTTCCGGTCGCCCGCCACCAGCCGGCTGTTGCCGAACACGCGCCGCAGCTTGACGTGGTAGCCCAGGTGCCGGTTGCCGACCACCCACAGTTCGCCGCCGGGGCGCAGCACCCGCCGCGCCCCGGTGAACATCCGCCACGCGGTCGCGTCGGTCGTCGCCTGGTGGGAGTGGAACGGCGGGTTGTTCAGCACCAGGCCGGCACTGCCGTCGGGCACCCCGGCCAGACCGTCGCCGACCCGGAACTGCGCACGTCCCGCGACCTCGTTGGCCCGGCACGTCGCTTCGGCCGAGGCCACGGCCTGGAACGACTCGTCGGTGAACAGCACCTCGGCGTCCGGATCGGCCAGCGCCACCGCCGTACCGACCACACCGTTGCCGCAGCCCAGGTCCACCACCCGCCCCGCGCCCCTGGTGTCCGGCAGGTGCCTCAGGAAGAAGCGGGTGCCGACGTCGAGGCGGTCGGCGCAGAAGACCCCGGCGTGGTTGACGACGGGGCGCCCGGAGAGCGGCCCCACGTCGTCGGGGAGCCGGTAGCGCAGCGGCCAGGGGCTGGCCGGCCGCCTCAGCGCGGGATCGGGCTCGGCGAAGATCAGCCGGGCCTTCTTCACGGCCAGGGACGTCCGGGTCGGTCCGACGATCCGCTCGAACAGGCGGAGCGTCGAGGTGTGGATCTCCTTCACCATCCCGGCACCGGCCACCACCGTGCCCCCGTGCAGCGCGGGCGCCAGCCGCAGGAGCTGGTCCTCCAGCAGCGCCAGGCTCTTCGGCACGCGTACCAGCAGCACGTCGACGCGGTCCGGCGGCGGGTCCTGCGTGGTGAGCAGGCGCACCGCGCCCGGCTCGACGCCGGCGCGCCGCAGGTTGGCCCGCGTCGCCTCCCGGGCGAGGTACGAGTCGGTGATCTGCACCGGCCGGTGCGCGGCCAGCGCCGTCACCAGCGCTCCCCAGCGGTCGCCGACGACCACGACCGTGCCGTCGAGCGGGACCTCCCGCTGCGCGAGGTGCCTCAGCAGGTACTCGTCGGACGCGTCCCACGCCCGGAGCCGGTCACGCGGGTCCTCGGGGTGGCGCGACAGCACGTGCTCGCCCCAGGGCGTGGTCATGCGGTCGTCGCGGTCGTGCGTACGGGGGTCGGTGGAGGTGCGGTCGCTCGGGCTGCGGTCGTTCATCGTGCGCCCAGGCTAGCCGAGCCCCGGCTCGGCACCGGCCGCGCCCGCCGGGGCCACGGCGGGGCACGGCGCGGAGGCAGGATGGGGACCATGGACGCCGAACTGTTCCCCAGGACCCGCGCCGAGATCGCGCCCGGCGCCGTCCACGTGCCGGACTGGCTGGACGCGGAACGGCAGCGCGAGCTGCTGGACGCCTGCCGTGCGTGGGCGCGGCCCCCGGCCGGACTGCGCACCGTGCGCATCCCCGGCGGCGGCACCATGACCGCCCGGCAGGTCTGCCTGGGCCGGCACTGGTACCCGTACGGCTACGCCCCGACCGCCGTCGACGGGGACGGTGCCCCGGTCAAGCCCTTCCCGCCCCGGCTCGACGTCCTCGCCCGCCGGGCGGTGACCGACGCGCTCGGCGCCGACGCGGTGACGCCCGCGCCGTACGACATCGCGCTCATCAACTTCTACGACGCGGACGCCCGCATGGGGATGCACCGCGACGCCGACGAGCGCTCCGACGCGCCCGTGGTCTCCCTGAGCCTCGGCGACACCTGCGTCTTCCGCTTCGGCAACCCCGAGACCCGCACCCGCCCCTACACGGACACCGCGCTGCACAGCGGCGACCTGTTCGTCTTCGGCGGCCCCTCACGGCTCGCGTACCACGGGGTGCCGAGGGTGCATCCGGGCACCGCGCCGCCCGAGTTGGGGCTCGCCGGGCGGCTGAACATCACGCTCCGGGTCAGTGGGCTCCAGGTCGGCCGCGCGGGACGGATCATGGGAGACTCCCCCTCATGAGCGGCAAGGCGGACCCCCGGGCGGCGGGGGAAGGGACCACCTCGAGGACGCGGCTGGACCGGGGGCGCGGTGCGCTCGGACCCGCGTTGGAGCTCGTGCACACCGGACGCGCCCCCACCCGGGCCGTCCTCACCGCGGAACTGGGCGTGACCCGGGCCACGGCCGGCGCGGTCGCCGCCGAACTGGAGGCGCTCGGCCTGATCAGGGTGGACGCCCGGCCCGGCGCGGCGGCGGGCTCCCAGGGCCGCCCCTCGCACCGCCTCTCGGTCGCCGAGGACGGCCCCGTCGCCCTCGCCGCCCAGATCCACGCCGACGGTTTCCGCGCGGCCCTGGTCGGTCTGGGCGGCCGGATCGTCGCCACCGCGCCCGGCTGCGAGGTCGTCGACGCGGACCCGGCGAAGGTCCTGGGCTCGGTCGTCGAGGCGGGCGCGGAGCTGCTGCGGCAGACCGGGCGGCGCTGCGTCGGCGCCGGACTCGCCGTGCCGTCCGCCGTCGCGGAACCGGAGGGCCTGGCCCTGAACCCGCTGCACCTGGCCTGGCCGGCGGGCGCGCCCGTGCGGGAGATCTTCGCCCGGCAGGTGCGCGCCGCGGGCATCGCAGGACCGGCCTTCGCCGCGAACGACGTCAACCTCGCCGCCCTCGCCGAGCACCGCCACGGTGCCGGACGCGGCGCCCGCGACCTGCTGTGCGTGGCCACCGGCCACCGCGGGGTCGGCGGCGCGCTGGTCCTCGACGGCCGTCTGCACACCGGAAGTTCGGGACTGGCCCTGGAGGTCGGCCACCTCGCCGTCAACCCCGAGGGGCGCCCGTGCCACTGCGGCAGCCGCGGCTGCCTGGACGTGGAGACCGACCCGCTGGCCTTCCTCACGGCGGCCGGTCGCGAGCCGGGACCCGAGGTGTCCCTGCTCCAGCAGTCCTACGACCTGATCCGCGACCACTACGCCGACCCGGCCGTCCGCACGGCCACCGAGACCCTCGTCGACCGCCTCGGCCTGGGCCTCGCGGGCCTGGTGAACATCCTCAACCCGGACCGCATCGTCCTCGGCGGACTGCACCGGGCACTCCTCGACGCCGACCCCGAGCGGCTGCGCGCCGTCGTCGCCGGGCGCAGCCTGTGGGGCCAGAGCGGCGGGGTACCCATCCTGCCCTGCGGCCTCGACCACAACAGCCTGGTCGGCGCCGCCGAGTTGGCCTGGCAACCGGTCCTGGACGACCCGCTGGGCGTTCCCGCCTGACGAGCCGGACGGCGGTGCGTCTCAGGCCGCGGGTCCGCCGCCGCTGGGGGCGCGGCCGAGGTCGACCACGCAGAAGATGTTGTCGTCCGGGTCGGCCAGGACGACGAAGTCGGGCTCCGGCGGGTACAGGTCCCACTCGACGGCCCGCGCACCGAGGCCGATCAGCCGCCGCACCTCCGCCTGCTGCTCCTCGGCCGAGTCCGTGAACAGGTCGAGATGGAGCCGGGGCCGCGGCTCGGGCGGCGAGTCGCTGCGCAACAGCCCGAGCGCGTGCCCGGAGCCGTCCGCGTACGCGAGCGTGCGCCAGGTCTCGCTGCTCCACTCCTCCACCGCGACCAGCGGCAGTGCCGCCGTCCAGAACGCGACCGCGCGGGGGATGTCCGTGACACCGACGACGGGGATTCCGAGTCTCAGCATGATCCCGACCCTACGTACCGCGCCCGCCCGTTGCCCGGCGACCCGTGCGTGCACGGCGTCCCGCGCGCCGGCGGGCAGGGCGGCGCCGGCGCCCGCGTCTCCCGGGCCGTGCGTCCGGCCGCGGCGCGCTGGTCGCCGCGGAGCCGGGCGAAGCAGGGCCGGACCTCCGCCGTACTCCCCGCGGGGTACGCACACTGCCGCCGGCCGTACGACGACTCGGGGCCTGTCCCGGGCCAGGCTCGGAAGCGAGAGGAAAAGACATCGCGACCGAGGAGTTGGACGACATGGAGACCCTGGCACAGTTCGGCGACGGCGGGCCCGGCCCGTGGATCCTGCTCTTCCCGGTGATCTGGGTGCTGGTCATCGGCGGCGCGATCACCCTGCTGCGCCGCACGGTGTGGCGCGGACGCCGCGGACCCGGGCGGCCGGCGGCCGTCGAGGACAACTCGCCCATCGCCGTACTCGGCCACCGCTTCGCCTCCGGCGAGATCGACGAGGACGAGTACTGGCGCCGGCTGACCGTGCTGGACGAGCAGTTCGGGCGGACGGGCAGGGGCGGCGCATCATGACCACGGCGACGGCACGCTGCGGTGACGGCACCGCCGCCCGGCCCTCGCCCGGGCCCGCGTCATGACGGACGGGCGCCCCCGGCGTCGGCCCGGACCCCGCCGCACGGCCCCCGGCAGCGGACGGCGGTCACCGCCCGGTCAGCCGGCAACGGCCGACCGGGCGGGAGCGGGTTGACGGCTGCCGAGGTCGACCGCGTGCTCGACCTCGGCGAACACCGCGGCCGGCACCTCCTCGACCAGACGGCGGGGCGCTCGGGCCGGCACGGGCGGTGGCACGGGAGGGGCGGCTCCGGCGGACGTCGGGAGCGTGAACCAGACGACCTTGCCCGACTCGCCCGCCGGCCGTGCGCCCCAGCTCTCGCTCATCGCGGCCACCATCGCCAGCCCCCGCCCGCACGTCGCGAGCGGCTCGGCGTCGTCCACGACGGGCAGGCGCGGGTCGTGGTCGCGCACCGAGACCGTGAGCCGGTCCAGGAGCAGTTCCATCTCCACGGTGCACGTCTTGTCGGGCCGTGCGTGCAGGTGGACGTTGGTCAGCAACTCCGTCACGCCGAGCACCGCCCGGTCGATCAGGAGATCCATGTGCCAGTAGCGCAGTTGCGCAGATACGATTCTGCGGACCTGGCCGATCCGCGACGGCAGGGCTTGCAGCTCCACCGTGCACTGTCTGCTTGGGTGACTGATCACGGCTGCGACTCCCCGACATAGAGGTCCGGAAGAACACGGAGTTCGGATCCAGCGAGGCGCACACGGCGCACGCCGCCCGCTGTCATGGCCGGCGGGCTGGTTCGCAGCGTTGTCGCCGGTAAACCCAGAGTGACGTGAGACCAGCGTGACGCAAGGGGTGGGGCACCGCAAGTCGCGGACATCCCTCAGCCGCGGCGTCCGGCCGCCCTGCGCACCGCCTCGATGAAGCGCCGTGCCGCGGGCGGGCCCGGCTCGCCGGGGGCGGGGTCGTGGTCGCCGAGGGTCAGCAGGTACCGCGTGCCGTTGAGGTCGGCCAGCGCGCGGTCCTCGGGGCCGAACCAGGGGCGGGAGGCGCGCACCGCCTGCACCGGCGCGCTGTCTATCTCGCTGCCGACACTGGTGAGCAACTCGACCCGGCCACCGCTGATCCGGACCGTCCCGGCCCGGGTGAGCGACCGCAGCCGTCTGCCGATCCGCACCCCCGTGGCCCTGAACTCCGGCTCCGCCATGGCCGTCGCCCCCTCGTGCGCGTCGGTTGCCGGACCGTGCACCGACCGCGGTGCTCCGGTACCGGCTCGTGTCGTGCTCCAGTGTGCGCCCGCGACGGGAATCCGGTCCCGCCGCTGGCAGTCTGCCCGCACCGCGCCCCGAGCACCAGTGCGCGCCGCCCCCTTTCCGGAGGCGACCGGAGCACTCGCGCCAATGCGCCCCCCCACCGCGCCCCGGACGCGCCGGACACGCCGGCCCAGGGGTGCCTTTGAGGCGCCCAAAGAGGTGTTTATGCAGGTGAGAAGCGTGTGGAAGGTGTTTATGATCGGTGCTGTCGGCCGCGCTGTCCGCCGTCGGCGCACCGCGTAAGGAGCCCCTGAAGTGAGCACTGACCGGCAGACCGGCACCGGCACCACCCTGGACGTCGACCACAGCGACGCCGCCTACCGCACCTGGCTGAAAGAGGCCGTCCGCAAGGTCCAGGCCGACGCCAACCGCTCGGCCGACACCCACCTGCTGCTGTTCCCGCTCCCGGAGGAGTGGGGCATCGACCTGTACCTGAAGGACGAATCGACCCACCCCACCGGCAGCCTCAAACACCGCCTCGCCCGCTCGCTGTTCCTGTACGGCCTGTGCAACGGCTGGATCCGGCCGGACCGGCCGGTGATCGAGGCGTCCAGCGGCTCGACCGCCGTCTCCGAGGCGTACTTCGCGAAGCTGATCGGCGTGCCCTTCGTCGCCGTCATGCCCCGCACGACGAGCACCGAGAAGATCCGCCTGATCGAGTTCCACGGCGGACGGTGCCACTTCGTGGACGACTCCCGGCACATGTACGAGGAGTCCGCCCGTCTCGCGGCCCGCACTGGCGGCCACTACATGGACCAGTTCACCTACGCCGAACGCGCCACCGACTGGCGCGGCAACAACAACATCGCCGAGTCGATCTTCCGCCAGCTCCGCCTGGAGCGGTATCCCGAGCCGTCCTGGATCGTCGCCACGGCCGGCACCGGCGGCACCTCGGCCACCCTCGCCCGCTACGTCCACTACATGCAGTACGACACCCGGATCTGTGTCGCCGACCCGGACAACTCCTGCTTCTTCGAGGGCTGGACCACCGGCGACCCCGACGTCTCCTGCGACCGGGGCTCGCGCATCGAGGGCATCGGCCGGCCCCGGATGGAACCCAGCTTCGTGCCCGGCGCCATCGACCGCATGATGAAGGTGCCGGACGCGGCCAGCGTCGCGGCCGTACGCGCCCTGGAGCGGGCCGTCGGACGCAAGGCGGGCGGCTCCACCGGCACCGGGCTGTGGAGCGCCCTGAAGATCGTCGCCGAGATGGTGGCCGCGGGGGAGCGGGGCAGCGTCGTGACGCTGCTGTGCGACCCGGGGGACCGCTATCTCGACAAGTACTACTCGGATGCCTGGCTCGCCGAACAGGGCCTCGACATCGAGCCGTACACGGCGACGCTGGAGTCCCTGCTGCGCACGGGCACCTGGCCGCACTGACCACGGCCGGGCGCCACCACCCCTCCGGCCGCCCCGGGCGACCGGGGCGGGACGGGCGTCACTCGGCCGCCGGCTCCGGTTCGCCCGCCACGACCAGGCGCAGAT
Source organism: Streptomyces sp. NRRL F-5650 (assembly GCF_000721365.1). Taxonomy (NCBI): domain Bacteria; kingdom Bacillati; phylum Actinomycetota; class Actinomycetes; order Kitasatosporales; family Streptomycetaceae; genus Streptomyces; species Streptomyces sp. NRRL F-5650. Next base: position 402,788 of record NZ_JOGV01000001.1, read on the forward strand.
GCTCGGCGACCTCCGCGCGGGCCGGTGCCGACAGGCCGGAGTCGGTCACCAGCGTGTCCACCTGCTCCAGCGTCGCGAACGAACTCAGGCCCACCACACCCCACTTGGTGTGGTCCGCGACCACCACGACACGCCGTGCCGACTGCACCAGCCGCCGGTTCGTCTCGGCCTCGGCGAGATTCGGCGTGGACAGGCCCGCCTCGGCCGATATCCCGTGCACGCCCAGGAACAGCACGTCGAAATGGAGCGTCGCGATCGCCTGGTCGGCGACCGGGCCGACCAGCGAGTCCGAGGGCGTGCGCACCCCGCCGGTGAGGACCACCGTCGCCGCGCCCTGCCGCGCCCCCGAGGTGCGCTGCGCCACGTGGAACACGTCGGCGACCCGCACCGAGTTGGTGACCACCGTCAGATCCGGCACGTCCACCAGCCGGTGCGCCAGCGCGTACGTCGTCGTACCGCCCGACAGCGCGATCGCGGCGCCCGGCGCGACCAGCTCCGCCGCGGCGTGCGCGATGTCCTCCTTGGCGGTCGGCTCCAGACCCGACTTGGCCTCGAACCCCGGCTCGTGGGTGCTCGCCTCGGCCACCGGCACCGCGCCGCCGTGCACCTTCTCCAGCACACCCTGCCGGGACAGCGCGTCCAGGTCGCGGCGGACCGTCATGTCCGACACACCGAGCTTGCGGGTCAGCTCGTTGACCCGGACCCCGCCCCGGCGGCGCACCTCGTCGAGGATCAGGGCGCGTCGCTGCTCCGCGAGGAGGTTCGGATTCTCACTCACGTACGCTTCGGTCCTTTCGCCGCACAACCGTCCGACACGCCGACGCACTCGCTCCGATGAGGACTTCTCCCCGCACCCGTGCGCGGACGACCCATCCTCGCACGCCCCGCGGCGGCCCGCGCCACCGCCCGCCCCCGCAGCCCCGGTCACACGGATCGGGGAGATTCCGTGCCGACGGGTGTGAGGCGCCCGCGGAATGGAGATCCTTGTGCCCGCACGGGCACAGCCGACGGCGGGTCACGGGGGAGTGCGGACAGTGGCAGAGGCACGGGAGAAGGCCGGGACGGCCGGGACGGCCGGGAAGAGCGGCACGGCCCTGGAACTGCTGGTGCACGGAGTGGGCGGCACGACGCCCGCCGAGATGCTGGACGACCCGCGGACCGTGCGGATCACCGGCGACCACGTCGCGGCCGTCTTCCGGCGCGCCGAGGACGCCGACGCCGAGTCCCGGCCCGAGGACTACCGGGGACGCCCGGTGCCCGAGGCCTACGTCTGGTGCAACCTCACCTCCGGCAACGGCACCCGCGCCCTGTGGCTGCTGCTCCTGCCCTTCATGGTCGTCAACATCGCCCACTGGATGCGACCCGCCGCCCACGGCCGCATCCGCACGGTCCGCCTCTACGGGCTGCTGCTGCGGCTCACCGGCCTCACCCTCACGGTGCTCCTGGTCGCCGCCGCCTGCGAGGTCGCCCTCGACCTCGTCGCCTGGCAGTGCGCGGGCACGCGCGCGTGCGCCGAACGCCACTCCTGGCTGGGCTTCCTGTCGCCGGTGATGTCGGACGGCGGCTGGTGGAGCACGCCCGGCCGCAGGCTCGCCCTCGCGGCCGCGGTGCCCGCCGCGCTGACCGGGCTGCTGTGGTACCTGTCGCTGCGCACCTGGCGGGCGTACGAGTCCCAGCAGCCGATGGACCGCGAGACCGACCCCGAGGGGGAGCCGGGCCGCGCCGCGCTGGGGCGGCCCGGCTTCTGGTACGGGCGGCGCCTGGTGGCCCGGCTGCGCGCCGCGCACACCGCCGCCGGGCTGCTGACCGTCAGCACGGGGATCGTCGTCCCGGCGGCCCGCCACGACCGCCGGCCGGGCGGGCCCGCGCCGCTGGACACGCTGGGCTGGGTGCTGCTCGGGGCACTGGTCGCGGGAGCGGTCGCCGTGGTCGCGGTGGTGTGCCGCCGGGGCCGCAGCGAGAACCGCCTCGACCGGGAACTCGACGAACACCTCGTGCGCCGCCTGCCGCTCGCCTCCCTCCTGCTGTTCGTCCTCGCCCTGGTGTACGGCGGCTGGGACCGCCCCGGGTGGACGTCCCACGGACGGCTCTCCGGGGACGCGGCCTTCGGCACCATCGCCCTGGTGCAGGGCCTGCTCGTCGTCGCGCTGGCCGTCGTCGCCCACCTGCTCCACCGCAGCCGCCCCGACGCCCGCGCCGCCGTCCGCGGCCTGGGCGGCCCCGCCGTCGCCATGCTGGCCTGCGCCCTGGGCGGCGTCATGTCCGGCGGCGTCTCCCAGCGGGTCTCCGACTGGATGGACGGCACCGGCACCTACCTCGACGGCCCGCCCGTCCTGCTCACGTGGCAGGCGTCCGTCATCCCGCCGCTGCTCGTCGTCGTGCTCCTGATGTGCGCCGCCCTCGCCCGGCACACCGTGCGCCGGGCCCGCGTGGAACGCGAGGCCGTGGAACGCGACCACCCGGGAGAGACCGGAGACCCGGGGCGCACCCGGCGCATCGCGCTCACCCGGGCCATGGCCGGCCTGACCGACCGGGCCCCGCTGCTGGTCGCCATCACCTCCACCGCCACCCTGCTGCTCGGCGCCGGGGCCCTGGTGGGCGCCCTGACCACCGGCCAGGTGCCCGGGGAGGCGGCGCGCGGCACGTACGCCGTCGTCCAGGGCGCCGCGCAGACCGCGCAGGAACTGGGCTCCTGGCTGATCGGCCTCGGCTTCATACTGTTCGTCACCTGGGGCAGGCGCGCCTACAAGGACGCCTCCGCGCGGCGCACCATCGGCATCCTGTGGGACGTCGGCACCTTCTGGCCGCGCGCCGCACACCCCTTCGCCCCGCCCTGCTACGCCGAGCGCGCGGTGCCCGACCTGACCTGGCGCATGGCGACCTGGACCCGCGCCACCGGCGGCCGCCTGGTCATCTCCGGGCACTCGCAGGGCAGCGTCCTGGCCGCAGCCGCGTCCTGGCAGCTCGAGCCGTCCGCCCGCAGACGGGTCGCCCTGCTCACCTACGGCTCCCCGCTGGAGCGGCTGTACGGCCGCTGGTTCCCCGCCCACTTCGGACCCGACGCGCTCGCCTCACTGCACGGGGAGGTCGACTGCTGGCGCAACCTGTACCGGCGCACCGACCCCATCGGCGGCCCGATCCGGCTGCCGGGCGACGCGGGCCCCGCGGTGGACCGCCCGCCCCTCAAGGACCCGCTGACGTACGGCCGCACCGAACTCCACCCGCTGCCGGCGCCGATCCTCGGCCACTCCGACTACCAGGCCGACCCGGCCTTCGCCGAGGAACGCGCACGCCTGCTGGCCCGGCTGCGCCCGGAGGTGCCGGGACCGCGCCACACGGGCGGCGCGGCGACGTCCGTCCCGGCGGCGGACGACACGACCGGGAACTGCTGAGCCCCGCCCGGCCCGGACACCGTCCGCGCTACGGCAGTTCGGGCAGGTCTTCGGGGTACAGCAGCGTCAGGTCGTCCGTGCTGGGGTCGGCGAGCTGGGCGACCCGGCTCGCGTGCCGCTCCACCATCGCCTCGAAGGTCTGGCGGGCGGTGCGGCCGTTGCCGAAGGCCGGGCCCTTGGGGATCTCCGTGAAGTACTTCGTCAGCGCCTCGGGCGTGCCCGGCGCCAGCCGGTACTCGTGCTCGTCGGCCTGCTGCTCCACGATCCGCAGCAGCTCCCCGGGGCCGTAGTCCCCGAAGGTGATGGTCCGCGAGAACCGGGACGCCACACCGGGGTTGACGGACAGGAAGCGCTCCATCTCCGCCGTGTACCCCGCGACGATCACGACGACGGACTCCCGCTGGTCCTCCATCAGCTTGACCAGGGTGTCGATGGCCTCCTTGCCGAAGTCCCGGCCCGCGTCCTCGGGCGAGAGCGCGTACGCCTCGTCGATGAACAGCACGCCCCCGTGCGCCCGCTGGAACGCCTCCTGGGTGCGGATCGCCGTCGAGCCGATGTGTTCGCCCACCAGGTCCACCCGGGACACCTCGACCAGGTGGCCCTTGTCCAGCACCCCGAGCGAGGCGAGGATCTCGCCGTACAGCCGGGCCACGGTCGTCTTGCCGGTGCCGGGGGAGCCGGTGAAGACCAGGTGCCGCTTGACCGACGCGGCCTTCAGGCCCGCCCGCTGCCGGCGCCGGCCCACCTCGATCATGTCGGTCAGCGCCCGCACCTCGCGCTTGACGCTGTCCAGGCCCACCAGGGCGTCCAGTTCGCCCAGGACGGCCTTCGAGGTCCGGGCGGGCTCCGCCGGGACGGTGCCCGCGATCAGCGGCTCCTGCTCGGTGGTGCGCTGCCCGGGGATCGAGCCCAGCAGCCCCGGGGACTGGGCCGCCGTCTGCACCACCGGCTCGGGCGCCACGGGCTCCGCCGTCAGGCCGGTGCTCTCGTCGCCGGTGCAGTCCTCGACCAACGGCCCCGAGCCGTACGCCGTGTCGGGGCCGCCGTCCGCGAACTCGTACCCGCCGCGCGCGCACCGCTCCGTACGGCACTTCCTCAGCGTCGTGCGGCACCCGTCGATCACGTGGAAGCCGTAGCCCGCGCTGTTGGTGACCCGGCAGTTCAGGAAGCTGCCGCGGCCGCCGGCCGACACGTAAACGCCCGCCTCGGAGGGCCCGTCGACCGTGCAGCGCTCGATGGTGGGATCGGCGCCCTTGGTGACGATCACACCCGTGCGATTGCCGTCCAGGGTGCAGTTGTTGAGGACGCCGCCGCTGCCGTGGTCCCGGAACCAGGCGCCGGTGGCGGCGTCCCGGATGCGGCAGTCGTCGAGCTGCGCGGTGGCGCCGTCGCTCACCGACACGGCGGTGTTGCGCACCTGGGAGAGGTCGCTGTCGACGACGTCCGCGCGCGAACCGCGGTCCAGCACGAACAGCGCGTCCGGCACGTCGTGCACCCGGCAGGAGTCGAGCACCGCGGTGGCGCCGTCGCTTACCCAGACCGCGGGGTAGTCGCCGGTGCTGTCGAAGATCTCGCACTGGTTGGCGTCCACGCGCGTGCCCGGGTCCCACACCGACAGGCCGTTGCGCCCGAACTGCCGCACGCTGGTGCGGGTCAGGGTGAGGACCGAGCGGGACCTGAGGTCGACCGCGTTCTCCGGGATGTCGTGGATGCGGCAGTCGGCGAGGGTGAGGACCGCGTCCGTGTCCAGCGTGACGCCGTCGCCGGTGGTGCGGTGCACGTCGCAGTCGGTCAGGTGGGCCGTGGCCCGGCCGGTCACCTGAACGCCGCTGCCCCGGACCTCGTAGACCTCGCACCCCACGGCCTCCAGGGCGGAACCTTCGCCCGTCGCCGTCAGTCCGGAACCCGCCGCGTGGTGCACCCGGCAGCGCTCCAGCCGGGGGTGGGCGCCGGAGCGCACCGCGACCCCCGCCTGGCCGGCCGCGACGACCTCGCACTCCTCGAACACGCCGCCCCCGCCGTCCAGGACGGCGATGCCCACCCCCGCCGGATTGTCGACGGTGCAGCGCCGCACCGTGGGACGCGCGCCGCCCCGCACCTCTATCCCGGATGCGGAGCGCGCGACGACGCGCAGCCCCAGCAACTCCGGCGTGCCGTCCTCGACCAGCACCGCGGGAGCCGCCGCGTCCTGGCCCTCGACGTGCAGGTCCTGGATCACCGCCGAGGCCCGCACCGTCAACGGGACGCCGTCGGTGGGCGCGATGCGCACCGACCCCTGGGCGCCCTCGGGCCCGCGCAGGGTCACCGCCCGCTGGACGACGAGGTTCTCCCGGTAGGTCCCGGGCGCGACGGTGAGGACGTCACCGTCGGCCGCGGCCTCCAGAGCGGCGGCGAGCGATGCGTACTCACCCGTGCGGCGCCGCCACCGCGAGGTGCCGGTGTGCGTCACCTGGACCGTGCCCTGTGCCATGGCGTTGCTGTGCCCCCACCTCGTCGTACGCGGGTCGTCGCCGATTCGGTTCGGCCGGTCCACCGTAGCGTGCGCGCAGGTGGTGGGTTGACCGGAGGCGGAAGCCGGTCAACTGCCCGCGCCGGTCCTGCCCCAGTCCGGTCCCGCCCGCTCCCACTCCCGCTCCAGGTGCGCGTACCGGCGGCGGACCAGGCGCCAGACGGCGATCCGCCGGGCGGCCTCCACGAGGGCCGCGACCCCCAGTGTCGCACCGAACCCGGCGAGGACGGCATGGGTGGTCGCGGTCGCCGGGTCCAGCGGGCGGGCGACCTCACGGCCCCGCGCGTCCGTCCACAGCGCGAACCGGTCGCCGGCGGACGGCCGGTCGAGGCCCACCAGTACGGGCGCCTCGTGCCGCGAGCCGTCCGGTCCCGTCCAGTCGGCCAGGACGCGGCTGCGCAGGTCCTCCCCGGCGGCGCCCTCCGGGTCGACGCTCAGGGGCGAACGCTCCAGCGGACGCACCACGGTGGCCGTCACCCGGTGCCGCGACTCGTGCTGCTCGCGCACCGACCGCTGCAGCGCCTGCTGCGCGGAGCCGCCCGTGAGCGCGCCGACCAGGGGCGCCACGGACAACATGAGCAGCAGCGCCGTCAGCGCCACCCAGGCCTCGGCCAGATCGCTCGCGCGGCACAGGGGATTGCCTCGCCAGCGCCACAGACCCCTGATCGCCCGCACGCCCGTGCCCCCTTCCCGCTCCGGTCCGCCGCTCCCCCCGCCGAGCCGTTCACGCGGAACCCGGCCGGCCGGGCAGCGGGAACGTGCCGTCCCCGTCCGTCGGTTCCCGCCGGCCGAGTTCTCATGAAGCTCTCATGAAGCCCAACGCGCGGACCCCGCAACGGGTTCCCGTCCCCGGGCCGCTCGTCCGGGACGGGCCCCGGTGCCGCCCGAGACGTGCGAACGGGTGCCCGTCACTCGATGATCCGCACGGGGTCGCCGACCCTGACCGTGCCGCCGCCGAGGGGGACCAGGTTCTGCCCGAAGAGCAGCTTTCCGGCGATGCGCCGGTGCCGGGCGAGGCTGCGCAGGGGCTCGGTGCCGCGGCCGGCGGTGCTCTGGTCGGTGGTGGTCACCACGCACCGCCCGCTGGGCTTGGCCACCCGCATCACGACCTCGCCGACGGCGACGCGCGACCAGTCGTCCTCCTCCCAGGCTTCGGTGCCGGCGACGACCAGGTTCGGCCGGAAACGGTTCATGGGCAGCGGGCCCTCGTCCGCGTGATCACCCCGCGCGATCAGCGAGTTGAGGGCGTCGAGCGAGGCCGTGGTGGTCAGCAGCAGCGGGTAGCCGTCCGCGAACGAGACGGTCTCGCCCGGCAGCGCGTACCGCGGGTCCACAGGACGACGGGTGGCCGGGTCGTCCAGGTGCACCAGCCGGGCGCAGGACCCGAGCAGCGCACTGCACCAGGCGTGCGCGGCCTCGTCCTCGGCGGGCAGCACCTCGACCTTGTCCCGGAAGAGCTGCACCGTCATGGTGGCTCCCGGGCGCGGGACCGCAACGGTGAGCGGCGCGGCGCCGGGTGCGGACAGCCGTACGCCGCCGCCGGGCAGCAGCTCGGCGGCGGCCAGCGCGAGGCGCGGCTGCTCGCGTTGCGTGACGACCTTTCCCCCGTCGTCGACCAGCATCCAGCGTCGGTCCCCGGCCGGCCCCCAGGGCTCCATGACGACCTCTTGGAGCGACAGGCTCCGGAGCGCCTTGACCGGATGGACGTGGATCGACTGCAGCCGCGCATCCCTCATGAGGTCATCGTGCCAGGTGGCACCGACAACCCGGAGGACGGCTCAGTAGCCGCGGTACTGCTGCTGGTTGTACGGGTCCTGGTACGGCGCGGGGGCCGGCCGGGGAGCCGCGGGGCGCATCGCCTCGTACCCCGCGGGACCGGGCGCGGCCGGGCGGGGCGGCTGCGGCGGCGGCTGCTGCTGCGGGCCCGGGTACCCGCGCGGCGCGGTCGCCTGGTGCGGGATGTAGGCGGCCGGGGCCTGCTGCAGCGGCGCGGGCTGCGGGGCCTGCTGCGGGTAGCCGTACGAGGGCTGCGAGGGGCCCGCCGGGAGGGCGGGCAGGGCGGACGGCAGTGCGGGCAGGTGACTGCTGCTCGGCGTGTCGTACGCGGCGGGGACCCGGATCGGGGCGATCTGCGGCGTGCCCCGTTCGGCCACGAGCGAGTCGTAGATCGGGGTGTCCGGGAAGGAGGCGGAGTAGTAGCCGCCGCCATAAGTGGAGCGGGGGGAGGTCATGGCCATAAGTTAAGCCCACGATCTGCTGGTTGGGGAGACCGATAAGAGGGTTGTTTTCCGTGTCCGCAGTGACCTGACGTACCCAATCCGAGCGAACTCGGCGAAAAGGGGCGCCATGCCGTGTGTTTTTGCGGTAAAGGCGGAGTTCCGGGAGGGTTACCGGCGGGTCGGCCGCACTTCCAACCGGCTCCCTCACCCAGGGGGCGCGGCGCGGAGAATAGGTTGTGCGTCGGAACCCGACGACGCGCCGGGAACGGCCCGGCTCCGTGACACGTGATGGGGGCGGACATGTCAATGCCGAAAGGCTCGAACACCCAGGTGCCGACGGCGGCACTGCGGGTCGAACTGGGCTGGCGGTCCGGCCCCGGCGTGCCCGACGCGGACGCCTCCGCGCTCCTCCTGGTGAGCGGAAGGGTGCGCTCCGACGGGGACTTCGTCTTCTACAACCAACCCGCCCATTCCTCCGGAGCGGTCCGGCACGAGGGCAAGCGGGACGCCGGCGGCCGGGTGACCGACACCCTGCTCGTCGACCTCGCGCGCGTGGAGCCCGCGATCGAGACCGTGATCCTCGCCGCCTCCTCGGACGGCGGACCCTTCGGACAGGTCCCGGACCTGTACATCGAGGTGCGCGACGCCGCACGCGACGCCGTCGTCGCCCGCTTCGACAACCCGGGCGCGACCGTCGAAACCGCCTTCGTGCTCGGGGAGTTCTACCGCCGGCAGGGCGCCTGGAAGTTCCGTGCCGTCGGCCAGGGGTACGACAGCGGGCTGGAGGGCCTGGCCACCGACTACGGCATCTCGGTGGACGAGCCGCAGCACACACCCCCGCCCCCACTCCCACCCGCGCCCCCCGCGCCGGTGTCCCCGCCCGTACCGCCCGCACCGGCGGCCACGACGCCCCCGCCGGCACCTTCCGCGCCCCCGGCCGCGCGGCCCCCGGCCACCCCGCCCTCGTCGGCCGCACCGCCCCCGCCGCCCGCACCGGCCGCCGCGGCCCCGGTCCGCCTGACCAAGGTCACGCTCACCAAGGCGGCGCCCTCCGTTTCCCTGACCAAACAGGGCGGCACCTCGGGCGCCATGCGCGTCAACCTCAACTGGCAGGTGCGCAAGCAGTTCTCGGGCTGGGCCCGCAAGCTCGGCCGCCCGGCCGCCATGCACGACGACCTCGACCTCGACCTGTGCTGCCTGTACGAACTGAGCGACGGCAGCAAGGGCGTCGTCCAGGCCCTCGGCAACGCCTTCGGGGCGCTGCACCAGCCGCCGTTCATCCACCTCGACGGCGACGACCGCACCGGCGCCGTGGCGACCGGCGAGAACCTCACCATCAGCCTCGACCATAAGCAGTACTTCCGGCGCATCCTCGTCTTCGTGACCATCTACGAGGGCGCCCGCTCCTTCGCCGACCTGCACGCCACGGTCACCCTCCAGCCGCAGTACGGCGCACCGGTCGACTTCTCGCTCGACGAGTGCACCGTGCCCTCGACGGTGTGCGCCCTCGCGCTGATCACCAACACCGGAAACGACCTCGTCGTCCAGCGCGAGGCCCGCTACCTGGTGCCCGAGCGCGGGGTCAGCCCGCAGCGGACGATCGACCACGCGTACGGCTGGGGCATGAACTGGACCCCCGGGCGGAAGTGACCGCCGCGCAGCGGTGTTTCAGCCCTCCTCCGGCACGGCGTCCGGACGGGCGTAGGTGCGGCCCTTCCAGGCCGCGCCCCGCCCCCGGTAGTGCTGCACCGCCGAGTCGACCGTCATCAGGAGGTACAGGAACGCGGTGAACGGCAGCAGCGGCGCCAGCCACCGGGGCTGCCGGTAGTGGCCGAGCATCGGCAGGTACGACCCCGCCATCACCAGCCACGCGGCGCCGCCCAGCAGGGCCGCCGTGCCCCATCCGGCCGCCAGGCCGAAGAGCACCGCCGCCGGCGGCACCAGGTACACCAGGGCCAGGCCGGCGACCGTAGCGACGAGCACCAGGGGGTTGTGCCGCAACTGCGCGTAGGCGCTGCGCGAGACCATCCGCCACAGGTCGCGCAGCCGCGGATACGGACGGATGCTGTCCACCCGCTCGGCCAGGCCCAGCCAGACCCGGCCTCCCGCGCCCTTGACCGCGCGGGCGAGGGCCACGTCGTCGATGACGGCGTGCCGGATGGCCTCCGGGATCCGCGCCCGCTCGGCGGCCTCGGTGCGCAGCAGCACACAGCCGCCCGCCGCGGCCGCCGTCCGGGTCCGCTTCGTCCCGGTGCGGCCCCCGCCGATCCACCGGAACGGATAGAGCTGGGCGAAGAAGTAGACGAACGCCGGCACGACGAGCCGCTCCCACAGGCTCTCCACGCGCAACCGTGCCATCTGGGAGACGACGTCGAACCCTCCGGTGCCGGCCGCCGAGACCAGCGCGCGCAGACTGTCCGGCGCGTGTGCGATGTCGGCGTCGGTCAGCAGCAGGTACTCGGGCTCACGCGTGCGTGCCAGGCCGATCCCGTGCCGCACCGCCCACAGCTTGCCCGTCCAGCCCGCGGGCGGCTCCCCGGGCGAGGCCACGGTCAGCGGGAGCCCCTCGTGCCGCCGGGCCAGCGCGCACGCCAGCTCACCGGTGCCGTCCGTGCTGCCGTCGTCGATCAGGAAGACCTCGGCCCGCCCCGGATAGTCCTGGGCGAGTAGCGAGGGCAGGCTCGCGGGCAGCACCGCGGCCTCGTCCCGGGCCGGAACGACGACACACACCGGAGGCCAGACGGCCGGCTCCTTCCGGGCCGGGAGCCCGACGTCCGTGCGCCAGAAGAAGCCCCGGGCGAGCAGCAGCCACAGCCAGGCGGCGAGGGAGAGGGCTGCCACGAAGGTCACGACGGACTCGACGGTCTCGACGGTCTCGACGGAAGTCCACACATCGGCGCTCACGTGCGCAGTCTGCCCCACGGCACGGGCCGGTGGCAGCGCATCGTCTATGGTGGCCGGGTGAAGATCGCGCTCATGGACTCCGGGATCGGTCTGCTGGCGGCCACCGCCGCGGTACGGCGGCTGCGACCGGACGCCGATCTCATCCTCTCCCTGGACCCCGACGGGATGCCCTGGGGCCCGCGCACCCCCGAGGACCTGACCGGGCGTGCCCTGGCCGTGGCCGAGGCCGCCGCCGCGCACCGCCCGGACGCCCTGATCGTCGGCTGCAACACCGCCACCGTGCACGCGCTGCCCGCGCTCCGCGCCCGGCTCGAACCCGGCGTGCCCGTCATCGGCACCGTGCCGGCGATCAAGCCCGCCGCGGCGGGCGGGGGCCCCGTGGCCATCTGGGCGACTCCGGCCACCACCGGCAGCCCGTACCAGCGGAACCTGATCGAGGAGTTCGCGGGCGGGGCGACGGTCACCGAGGTGCCGTGCCCGGGACTCGCCGACGCCGTCGAGCACGCGGACGAGGCGGCGGTCACCGCGGCCGTGGCCGCCGCCGCGGCCCTGACACCCGACGACGTGACGACCATCGTCCTGGGCTGCACCCACTACGAACTGGTGGCCGAGCGCATCCGCGTCGCCGTGCAGCGGCCCGACGCGCCGCGCCTCGTCCTGCACGGCTCCGCCGGGGCGGTGGCCGCCCAGGCGCTGCGCCGGATCGGCGCCCGGCCCGACCCCGGCGCCCCGGCGGCGGGCACCCTGACCGTGCTGCTCAGCGGGCGCGAGGGCACCCTGCCCGCACCCGCGCTCGCCTACGACGAGGGCAGGCTCCTGCGCGCGGTCACGCCCGCCCGCTGACCAGGCCGCCCGCCCGGTCGGCCCAGTCACCCTGTGCGACGAGGTACCCGCGCAGCGAAACATGAGTAACCTCATATCCATGAGGCGTCGCCACGGCGAGACCGTCCCCCAGCCGCACGTCTGGACCGGCCGTGCCACCAGCCGGATCCAGTGGTTCCTGGCGCTCATCGGCGCCGCCTGCGTGGCGCTCGGCGTCGCCCTGGCCGTCGAATCGGCCTGGGAGTCCGGAGTCGCCCCGCTCGCCATGGCCGTCGTCGGCTGCATCGCGGCGGGACTGCTCGTCCTGTTCGGCACGCTCGCGTTCGTGCACGTGGCACTGAGGGTCGACGAGGACTGCCTCGAGGTGCGGTGCGGCCACATCGGCGTGCCCCGCCGCCGCATCCCCCTCTCGCACGTCGCCGGCGCCGAGTTCGCCCCGCACGTCACCCCGCGCCACTGGGGCGGCTGGGGCTACCGCTGGCGGCCCGAGCGGGGCACCGCCGTCGTGGTGCGCCGCGGGGAGGGCCTGATCCTGCGGCTGTGGGACGGCCACACCTTCACGATCACCGTGGACGACGCGGAGGCGGCCGTCCAGGTCATCAAGGACCGCCTGCGCCCGAAGACACCGGGTCCGGCACACTGAGCCGGCCGGGCGGTCCGTACGCGCCGTGTCCCCGCCCGAGCCGCCCCCGGACCGTCCCGCTGCGGCCCGGGGCACCCGCCGTACACTCCGGGGGGTGACAGCCACCGCAACCTCCGTCGGCGAGCCGGACCGGACGCAGCCGCAGACCACGCCCCCTTCCCGGGCCGTCGCGCGGCTCCTGCGCCTCCTCCCGGCCGTCGCCGCGGCGCTCTCCGGAGCGCTGCTCTACGTCAGCTTCCCGCCGCGCACCCTGTGGTGGCTGGCGCTGCCCGCCTTCGCCGTCCTCGGGTGGACGCTGCGCGGCCGGAGCTGGAAGGCGGGCCTCGGCCTCGGCTACCTCTTCGGTCTCGGCTTCCTGCTGCCCCTGCTGGTGTGGACGGGCGTGGAGGTCGGCCCCGGCCCCTGGATCGCCCTGGCCGCCGTCGAGGCGCTCTTCGTCGCGGCGGTCGGCGCGGGCGTCGCAACGGTCTCGAAGCTGCCGGGGTGGCCGGTGTGGGCGGCGGCGCTGTGGACCGCGGGGGAGGCCGCACGCGCGCGCGTGCCCTTCGAGGGCTTCCCCTGGGGCAAGATCGCGTTCGGACAGGCGGACGGCGTGTTCCTGCCGCTCGCGGCGGTGGGCGGCACGCCGCTGCTCGGCTTCGCCGTCGTGCTGTGCGGCTTCGGTCTCTGCGAGGGCGTGCGCCTGGCCGTCGGGGCCCGCCGCGGCGAGGGGGTGCGGCGCGGTGCCGCGGCGGTGGCACTGCTCGGTGTGGCCGTACCCGTGGTGGGCGCCCTGGCCGCCCGGCCCCTGGTCAGCGACGAGGCCGAGAACGGCACCGCGACCGTCGCCGTGATCCAGGGCAACGTGCCCCGCGCGGGGCTCGGCTTCAACGCCCAGCGCCGGGCCGTCCTCGACTACCACGCCCGGGAGACCCTGCGCCTGGCCGCCGAAGTGAAGGCGGGCAGGGCGGCACGCCCCGACTTCGTGCTCTGGCCGGAGAACTCCTCGGACATCGACCCCTTCGCCAACGCCGACGCCCGCCGGATCATCGACGGGGCCGCACGGGCGATCGGCGTGCCCATCTCGGTGGGCGGCGTCGTGGAACGCGACGGCAAGCTGCTCAACGAGCAGATCCTGTGGGACCCGGACAAGGGACCCGTCGACACCTACGACAAGCGGCAGATCCAGCCCTTCGGGGAGTACCTGCCCCTGCGCTCGCTCATCGGGGCGATCAACGACACCTGGACCACCATGGTCAGCCGTGACTTCAGCCGGGGCACCGAGCCCGGCGTGTTCACCATGGCCGGCACCAAGGTGGGTCTCGTGACCTGCTACGAGGCGGCCTTCGACTGGGCGGTGCGCTCCGAGGTCACCGACGGCGCGCAGATGATCTCCGTACCCAGCAACAACGCGACCTTCGACCGCAGCGAGATGACCTACCAGCAGCTCGCCATGTCCCGGATCCGCGCGGTCGAGCACAGCCGCACCGTCACCGTCCCGGTGACCAGCGGCGTCAGTGCGATCATCATGCCGGACGGCAGGATCACCCGGCGGACCGGCATGTTCGTGGCGGACTCCCTGGTCCAGGAGGTGCCCCTGCGCTCCTCCGAGACACCCGCCACCCGCCTCGGCGTCGTCCCCGAGACCGCCCTGGTGCTGATCGCGGCCGGCGGGCTCGGCGGGGCCGTCGGCGCCGGTGTGCGCGGTCGACGCGCCCGCGACGTGTAGCCGTACGCCCGCCGCACGCCCCGCGACACGGCGGGAGCGGGCCGCGCGCCCCGTTAGGGTCGTGCCCATGGCTACTCCCGATTTCATCCGTGACCTGCGCGCATCGGCCGGACACCAGCTCCTGTGGCTCCCCGGAGTCACCGCCGTCGTCTTCGACGACGAGGGCAGAGTGCTGCTCGGCCGGCGATCGGACAATGGTCGCTGGTCACTCGTCGGGGGCATCCCCGAGCCTGGGGAGCAGCCCGCCGACTGCGCCGTCCGCGAGGTGGAGGAGGAGACCGCCGTCCAGTGCGTCGTCGAGCGGCTGGTCCTCGTGCAGGCGCTGAAGCCGGTCACCTACGGCAACGGTGACGTCTGCCAGTTCATGGACATCACCTTCCGCTGCCGGGCCGTGGGCGGCGAGGCCCGGGTCAACGACGACGAGTCGCTGGAGGTGGGCTGGTTCGCGGTGGACGCGCTGCCGGACATCAAGGAGTTCGGGCGGACCAGGATCAAGCAGGCCCTGTCCGACGCCCCCGCTTGGTTCGAACCAGCCGGTTCCGTCTGAAGCACGGGGTGCGCCCCACGGCGGCAGCACCCCGTGCCGCCGCCTCAGGCGCAGGTGACCCGCAGGTCGGCCCAGTCCGCGTGGTCGTAGTCCATGCCGTCCCCGGCGTCGGTGACCACCAGACGGACGACGTCCGCGCCGGAGACGCCGGCGGAGACCGCGCGGGCCGGGTCGGCGTGGGTCACCGTGCCCGTCGAGGCGGCGCGGGTCCCGTCGGCCCAGACCTCGAAGGCCACGCTGCCCCGGTCGCCCGTCTCGTCGTCCACCCCGACCTGCGCGGTCACGGTGCTGCAGGCGCCGCCGAGGTAGTACTCCACGCTGCTCGGCGCGTGCACGCCGAGCCCCTTGGCGAACGTCGTGCCGCCGATGGTGAGCGGCCCTCCGTCGCCGGCGCCGCTCTCGCCCACGCTCCGGTCCCGCTCGACGGGGCCCCAGCCGTTGGACGCGCTCAGCGGCCCGGCGTCCGACAGGGCGGACTCCCCGGCGGGCAGCGGGACCCCGACGCGCACCGTGACCGGCACCGCGGAGGTGATCCGGGTGCCGTTACGCGTGCGGTACTCGGCCGTCAGCGTGAGGTCCCGGTCGCCCGCAGCCGTTCCCGCGGGGACCGTGACGTCCCAGTCGGTCGCCAGGGTCGCGCCCGGCCTCAGGGCGCGCGCCGACGTGGCGGAGACGGGAGCGGCGCGCCAGCCCTCGGGGGCGGTCAGGGAGACGCTCACCGAGTGGGCCGCGGTGCCGCCCAGGTCGGTGACCTCGGAGGTGATCCGCTCGGTCCGTCCGGCCTCGGTCACCGTGCCGCCGTCGGCGCCGAGGTCCACGGCGGGCGGGTGCTGGGCCCACTTCCTGTCGGCGTGCACCCGCACCAGCACGGTGCCGTGCGCGGGCACCGTCGCCGCGATCGTGCCCGTCGTGTGGGTGTCACTGTGCTTCCACAGGTCCCGCACGCTGTAGCCGCGTGCCTCGGGCAGGCCGACGGCCTGTGCGGTGGTCTCGATCCGCTGGGCCCGTGAGCCCTCGTTGAACAGCGCGACCGCCCGGCTGCCGTCGGCCATTTCCTTCGAGACGACCCACCGGCCGTCCTGCGAGGCGACGACCTCGCCCTGCTTGCCCAGGGGGTCCTGGTCGACCGCGACGACCTCGCCGTTGGTGAGGATCTCGAACGCCGACTCGGGCGCCGTGCGCAGGTCGGTGCCGATCAGGAGCGGGGCGGCCATGATCGACCACATGGAGAAGTGCGTGCGGTACTCGGTGTCCGTCATGCCGCCGTTGCCGACCTCCAGCATGTCGGGGTCGTTCCAGCCGCCGGGACGCGCGTACGGGGCGAGTTCGAGGTTGGCCTTCATGATCGACGACATCGAGCTCCAGGAGTCGCTGATGTCACCGGTGGTGCGCCAGAGCTGGCCCAGGTCGCCGGCCCACTCCCAGGGCTTGTTCTGTCCCCACTCGCAGATGCTGTAGACGATCGGCCGGCCGGTGGCCGCCAGCGCGTCGCGCATCGTGGTGTAACGCTGCTTCGCGTCGACGCCCTGGTTGTTGCAGTTGTCGTACTTGAGGTAGTCGACACCCCAGCCGGCGAACTGCCGGGCGTCGCTGTACTCGTGTCCCAGCGCGCCGGGGAAGCCGACGCTGCTGCACGTCTTCGTGCCGGCGCTGGTGTAGATGCCGAACTTCAGGCCCTTGGAGTGGACGTAGTCGGCGACCGCCCCGATGCCGTTCGGGAAGCGCTCGGGATCGGGTACCAACTGGCCGTCGGCGTCGCGCTCGGGCAGCGCCCAGCAGTCGTCGAGGTTGACGTACTCGTAGCCGGCGTCCTTCAGACCGCGCTCGACGAAGAGGTCGGCGATGCCCTTGACCATCGACTCGTCGAACTCGGCCCGGCAGTGCGTGGAGTTCCAGTTGTTGAAGCCCATCGGCGGCGTGCGGGCGAGTTCCTCGTCGCCGGACGCCGCCGGGGCCGGGACCGGGGCGGGCACGGTGACCGGGACGGCCTGCGCGCTCACCCCCAGGCATCCCGCGGCCAGCAGCCCGGCGGTGAGCGCGCCCAGGACTCGGCGACCGGTGACACGTGGTGTGCGCAAGGGAAGGTGACGCATCGTTACGTTCCTCCGCGGCTCGTCGGAAGCGGCGCGCGTGAGGAGCGCGCACCGTCAACGCGGGCTCACAGTAGGGGTGTTGAGGTCTGAGCGAAAGAGGGCGGTCCTGAGGACTTCTGTGCGTCGTCCCGGCCGCGGGGGAGGCTCGGCGCACGCGGCCGGAGGGTGCGGGATCGTCGTCGCCTGCCGCGGGGCCGGCTGCTGTGGCTGAGGCGCCGACCCTGCCCCGCGGACGCCCCCCGCTCGCCCTGCTGGGGCCCGGAGCCGACGAGGGCGCCGTCCGCCACCTGCTCGTCGACCGGGCGGGCAGTGACCGGCCGGCCTGGCGGGCCGAGTTCCTGGCCGCGGACCTCGCCGAACGGCGCCGGACGGTGGAGGTGCGGGGTTCCGTCGCACCGTTCGAGGTGCTGTCGGGCGCCTCTGGTGGCCCTGTGCGAGAGGTGCTTCGCCGAGGGCGCCCTGATGCGTGCCTTCGACGGCCGGGTGCCGGCCGGGGAGGGAACCGGGCGCGCGGACCGGGGAGGCGGGGGCTACCCCTGGGCCGGCGGATACCGACCCTGCTGCAGGCCGGGTGGAGGTGGCGTGTCCACGCCATGGCGGCTTCGCGCCGCACGGCGTCCCTTGTTCCCCGCCCAGCCGTGGCGAACCATCAAATGCGTTGCGCACTGGGGCCGTTGGCCATGCTCCGTATGCGATGGGGAGGTTCGCGTGAGGAAGAGACCCCTGCACCGTGCCGTGGCGGCCGGTGTCGTGAGCGCCGCCTGCGGTGCGGCGCTGCTGGCGGCACCCGGCTGGGCGGCCGGCGCGCCGGCCGGCGACGGCGCACCGGCACCGGTGGCCCCGGCGATGACACGGAGTCTCGACGACGCCCCGCGCCCGGGCACCCCGGCGCAGGCGGCCCGGGCCCACCTGAAGGCGCACCGGGACGTCTACAAGGTCCCCGTCTCCGACCTGAGGACGGTCGGCACCACCAAGGACGGGGATCAAACCGCCGTCCGCTTCGAACAGCGGCACCACGGCGTACCCGTCTTCGGCGCCCGTTACGCGGTGCAGACCGAGGGCGCGGGCGAGAAGGGACGCCGCGTCACCTCGGCCACCGGCACGCTGTACACGGACCTGACGGTCTCCACTACCCCCGAGGTCGACGAGGCGACCGCCCGCGAGCGCCTGTTCACCCTCGACCCCGGGCTGGCGGGCGTCGACGGCCGGCGGACCGCGGGCCACGGCCTGGTCGTGCTGCCCGACGCACAAGGAGGCCGGCTGGCCTGGCACTTCACCGTCACCGGCGCCCGCAAGGACGGCTCCCCGGTGCGCCAGGAGTCCTACGTCGACGCGCATGTCGGCGGGCTGGCCCTGTCGTACGACAACATCGACGCCGCCGACGCGGCCCCGACGACCGCCACCGGCGTCCGGGTCGACGGCAGCGAGGTCACCCTGAACGCCGACCGGCCGACGGAGGACACCTACACGCTCGTCGACTCCAGCCGCCCGATGTACGGCAGCGCCGGCGGCCAGATCCGCACCTACGACGCCCAGCGGGCCAACTACGCCGACCTCGCCGGCGGGCCGGTGCCCGCCTCCGTGCCGCTGGTGACCTCGGCCACCGACCGGTTCGAGGGCGGCCACACCGCCTCCGGCGCGGTCGACGCGCACGTCAACGCCGCCAAGGTGTACGAGTTCTACAAGAACGAGATCGGCCGCGACGGCATCGACGGCAAGGGCGGAAGCATCCACTCGGTGGTGAACGTCTCCAGCGGCGGCAAGGACTACGCCAACGCCTTCTGGGACGGCTCCAAGATGGTCTACGGCCACCTGGACGGCGTGCCGCTCTCGGTCGGTCTGGACGTGGTGGGCCACGAGATGACCCACGGGGTCACCGAGCACAGCGCGGGACTGGTCTACCTGAACCAGCCGGGCGCCCTCAACGAGGCGATATCCGACTACTTCGGCAACGCGATGGAGGTCCGCGACAAGGGCATCGCCATGGACGACCCGAACTCCGGGCTCGTCGGCGAGTACCTGTGCAACGGCACGAAGCCGCTCGACGAGTGCGCCCTGCGCGACCTCAACGACGGCCGCGACGCCCGGCGCGACTACGAGCCCATCCCCCTGGACATCGACAACGGCGGCGTGCACTACAACTCGACCGTCGTCGGCGGGGCCCTGTGGGACCTGCGCAAGAGCATCGACCCCGGACTCGCCGACCGGATCGTCTACCGCGCGGCACAGAACTACCTCACGCCCCTGTCCGGCTTCACCGACATGCGCAACGCCGTCACCCTCGCGGCCACGTCCCTGAAGGTCTCGTCGGCCGAACTCGCCGCGGTGAACGAGGCGTTCGACGGACACGGCATCGTCAAGGGCTGGGAGTACCAGGGCGGCACACACGACGGGACCACCCTCGTCCGCGACGTGCTGCCGGCCTACGAGGTGTACAGCGGCGTCGACGAGCAGGCGGCCCAGATCAACGGCGACGTGTACGCCGTCGGTCACGGCGACGCCATCGCCTGGGACCGGGGCTCCGCGGCCTTCGGCATCACCGTGGGCCGGTTCGGCAAGCAGCCCGTCCACGAGGTGGCCCAGGCCGACGCCTTCCTCCTCGACCCCTCGCTCGACGACGACCGCATGGTCTTCACCCGCGTCAGCGCCGACGGCATCGGCATCTACCGCACGGGCGCCAAGGGCCAGGGCGCGGTCAAGAAGCTGGTCGACGAGCCCGACGCCGACGAGACCGAGCCGGTGACGGAGGACGGTGCGCTCGCCTACATCCGCACCACGGCCGACGGCGAACAGGACGTGATGCTGCGCGGCGCGGACGGCCGCACCGTGAACCTGACGCCGGAGGCCGGTACCAGGGCCTCGCGCCTGGCGATGCACGACGGCACGGTGGCCTGGGCCGGCGGTGCCGACGCCACGCACCTGACCGTCTACGACATCGCCACCGGGGCGCTGCAGACCAAGAGAATCGCCGGCTGGCTCCTGAACTCCCTGTCGGACATCCAGCTCACCTCCGACCGGGTCTTCTACCGGGTCTCCGGCGGCTTCCTCTTCCCGACGACGAGCATCGGGTCGGCGCCGGTCTCCGACCTGTCGCGGATGGCGAACCTGAAGTTCCCGTCGAGTCTGGCCCTGGCCCAGTTCTCCGTCACGGACGACTACCTCGCCTACTCCACCTACGACCTCTGGGGAGCGCTGGGTTCCTGGACCGGTCCCGGCAAGGTACGGGTCGCCGCGACCGGTGACGTCCTGGCCGGCGGCGCCGACTTCGGCAGGGTCTCCTGCTCGTCGGGAGCCCAGCTCGCGCCCTCGCTCGGCGACGGCCGGCGCATCGCGTGGCTGGACACCTCCGCCGCGGCCACCGACGTGGTGACCAAGCCGACCTTCGCGGGGGCCTGCGAGGAATAGGGCAACCGCGGACCGACCCCGTCCCCGCAACGCCCCCGGCCGGAACTCAAGAACTCCGGTCGGGGGCGTTGCCGTGCGGAGGGGGCGTGCTAGATTCTCGAACATGAACATCGTTTCCATATTCATCGAGAAGGCGTAGGCGTCCTCCCGTGCTCGGGCCCTCGACCTCCACTTCGTCGGCAGTGCCGGACACTGCCGTGCCGGCCAAGGCGCCGCCGGCCCCGCACGCCACGCGCGTGCGGGGCCGACTGGCAAGCCGCAGAGCCCTGTTGTCCGCCTGCGCGGTGCTCGCCGCCGCCCTGCTGTGCTCCGTCGTCGTCGCCATCGGCCTCGGGCCCGCGGTCGTCACCCCGCAGGACACCGCCCGTCACCTGTGGGCCGCGCTCAGCGGCGGACGCATCGGTGCGGACGAGGTGACGACGTATCAGATCATCTGGCAGATCCGCACGCCGAGGGTGCTGCTGGCGGCGCTCGTGGGTGCCGGGCTGAGCGCGGTCGGCGTTGCGGTCCAGGCCATGGTCCGCAACGCCCTCGCCGACCCCTTCGTCCTCGGTGTCTCCTCGGGAGCCTCCGTGGGTGCCGTCGGTGTCACGGTCACCGGGGGGCTGGCGGCCCTCGGCATCCACGCGGTGTCGGCCGGCGCCTTCGTCGGCGCGCTCGTCGCCTCGCTCCTGGTGTACGTCGCCTCCTCCGGCGGCGGCGCGCTCTCGCCGCTGCGCCTCGTGCTGACCGGGGTGGCCCTGTCGCTCGGCTTCCAGGCCGTGATGAGCCTGATCGTCTACTTCGTGCCGGACGGCGAGGCCACCAGCACGGTCCTGTACTGGACCATGGGCAGCTTCGGCGCCGCGACCTGGGACGCGCTGCCCGTCGTCGCCGCGGCGGTGACGGCCGGCCTCGTCGTGCTGCACCGGTACGGGCGGGTGCTGGACGTCCTCTCGCTCGGCGACGAGACCGCCGCGAGCCTGGGTGTCGGCCCCGACCGGCACCGCAAGGTGCTCCTGGTCGTCGTCTCGCTCGTCACCGGTGTCATGGTCGCCGTCAGCGGCGCCATCGCCTTCGTCGGACTCGTCATGCCGCACGTGGTGCGCATGGTCGTCGGCGCCGCGCACGCCCGTGTGCTGGCCGTGGCCCCCCTGGCCGGCGCGGTCTTCATGGTGTGGGTGGACCTCGCGGCGAGAACGGTGGTCGCGCCGCGCGAACTGCCGCTCGGAGTCATCACCGCACTGGTGGGAGTGCCCGTCTTCGTCGCTCTGATGCGCCGCCGGGGCTACACCTTCGGGGGACGCTGACATGGACCTGAGACTCGACGGGCTCTCCGTGGTCACCGACGGCAAAAGCCTGGTGAGCGGCCTGTCCCTGGACGTTCCGGACGGCCGGGTGGTGGGCCTGGTCGGCCCGAACGGCAGCGGCAAGTCCACCGCGCTCAGATGCGTGTACCGGGCGCTGCGCCCCAGCTCCGGGACCGTCTGGGTGGGTGAGCAGGACCTGACCGCGCTGCCCCTGCGCCGCAGTGCGCGGACGATCGCGGCGATGACGCAGGACGGCGGCGTCGACCTCGACTTCACGGTCGAGGAGGTCGTCGCCCTGGGCCGGGCGCCCCACCTGCGCGGCAACCAGGCGCTGAGCGCGCGCGAACGCGAGCTGTGCCGCCGGGCGATGGACCGGCTCGACATCGCCCACCTCGCGCACCGCGGCGTCCTGACCCTGTCGGGCGGTGAGCGCCAACGGGTGCTCCTGGCCCGGGCGCTCGTGCAGGAACCGCGGGTCCTCGTCCTGGACGAGCCGACCAACCACCTCGACGTCCGCCACCAGGTCGGCCTGCTCTCGCTGCTGCGCGCGTCCGGGCTCACCGTGCTCGTCGTCCTGCACGACCTCAACCTCGCCGCAGCGGCCTGCGACCGGCTCGGCGTCCTGTCGGAAGGCCGTCTGGTGGCGTCCGGTGCGCCGGCGGACGTGCTCACGCCCCGCCTGGTCGCCGACGTCTTCGGCGTGCGGGCGAGCGTCGTGGCGCACCCCCTGACCGGCGACCCCCAGTTGCTGTACACGCTCAGTCCCTCGTCCTGAAAGGCCGCTCACACATGCGTACCACCACCGTCCCCGCGACGGCCCGCCGTCGTGCCGCCGTCGGATCCGCCCTGGCGGCGACCCTGGTCCTCGGCGGCTGCGGCGCCGAGGTCGAACAGGACGCCAAGGGCTCCGCCGAGGTCACCGTCGAGCGCTGCGGCGAACCCGTGCCCTACACGCTCCCCGAGCGCGCCGTCGCCTACGAAGGGGGCAGCGCCGACAAGCTGTTCGCCCTCGGCCTGACCGAGCACGTGCACGGCTACGTGATGCCTCCGGCCAACCCGCCCGTCAGCGAGTCCCCGTGGGCCTCCGAGTACGCCAAGGTGAAGATGCTCAGCGACGACCTCCTCAACAAGGAGGTCGTGGTCGAGGCGAAGGCCGACCTCGTCGTCGCGGGCTGGAACTCCGGCTTCAAGGACGAGCGCGGCATCACGCCCGAGATCCTGGACCGGCTCGGCATCCAGAGCTTCATGCACACCGAGAGCTGCTTCAACTACCCGGGCCACCCCGAGCGGATGACCCCCTTCGAGGCGCTCTACACCGACCTCGAACGGCTCGGCAGGATATTCCGGGTCGAGGAGAAGGCCGCGGACGTGGTCGACGGGCTGAAGAAGCGCGTGGCGGCGGTCGAGGCCGAGGCCCCGGCCGGGGACCCGGTCCCGGTCTTCCTCTACGACTCCGGTACCGACCAGCCGTTCACCGCGGGCAACCAGGTGCCGCCCAACGACATCATCGAGAAGGCCGGCGCCAGGAACGTCTTCGACGGACTCGACGAGCGCTGGACCCAGGTCAACTGGGAGTCCGTCGCGAAGGCCGAGCCCGAGGTCGTCATCATCCTCGACTACGGCGACCTGCCCGCCGAGAAGAAGATCGACTTCCTGAAGAAGTCCCCCCACACCAGGCAACTCCCCGCGGTGCGCAGGAACAACTTCTTCGTCCTCGACTACAACGAGGGCATCAGCGGTCCCCGCAACGTCGACGGACTGGAGAAGTTCGCCGCGTACGTCCGCGGGCTCAAGGGCTGAGCCCCGGAAACGAACGGTCCGCCCGGTGCTCTCCAACGCGCCGGGCGGACCGCTGTGCGACGGGTCGGGTCAGGGCGCCCCGTCCCTCGCGGCCGGCCGGGAGAAGGTGCGGGCGCCCGGAGCGAGGGCCGCGGCGGCCGGGGCCGCGAAGCAGACGACCGCGCAGCCGGCGAGGACCGCCGTGGCCCCGAAGGCGTCGATGGCGGGCGCGATGACGGCGAGTCCCACCGGGGCGAGGCCGTAGGAGAGCAGGAAGTCCAGGGAGGAGACCCGGGCCAGCTTGTCCGGGGCCACTTCGCGCTGGGCGGCGGTGAACCAGGGCACGTTGAACAGCTCGATGCCGACGCCCGCGACGGCGTAGGCGGCCGGCACGACCGCCGGATGCACCGGGAGGACGAGGCTGAGCGGGGCGAACCCGTAGGCGGCGAGCCCGGCCAGGGCCGCCCGGCCGGGGGAGCGGGGACGCCACCGGGCGATGAGCACGGCACCGCCCAGGGCCCCGGCCGTGTAGGCGGTCATGGCACCGGCGAGCACCACCTCCGTGCCGTAGACGTCCCTGCTGACCATGGGCAGGGCGACGCTGGTGGCGGAGTACCCGGTGGCTATGACGGCCGTCAGCGCGCCCAGGCCGGCCAGGAACCACGGGTGCCGGCGCGCCTCGCGGACACCGTCGGCGAACTCGGCGAGGAACGAGGCACGGCCCGGACCGCCGGCCGTCCGGGGCTCGTCGCCGTGCGCGTCCCCGGGCCGGGCTCCCCGCCCGGGGACGCACGCGGCGACGAGCCAGAGCAGCCCGATCCCCACCAGCAGTGCCCGGGTGTCGAGGAAGACGGCGAGCAGGGCGGCCAGCGAGGGTCCCACGAGCGTGGTGACCCGCACCGCCAGTGTCATCGCCGCGTTGGCCTCCTGCCTGCGGCCGGCGTCCACCACCTCGGCGGTCAGTGCCTGGTAGGCGGGCCGGCAGGCGCCCTGCCCCGCTCCGGCCACGGCGGCCCCCGCGGCCATCAGCAGCACCGAACGGCCCAGTCCGAGCGCGATCAGCGGTGCCGCGGCCGCGGCGGCCAGCCCCGCCCACAGGACCACGCTCCGGCGTGAGTGCCGGTCGGCCAGCACCCCGGCCACGGGCACCGCCGCGAGGAATCCCGCGGTGCGGGCCGCGAGGAGCAGACCCAGGTCGGTGGCGGCGAGGGTCCGGTCGAAGACCGCGAGGCCGAGTACGAAGGGCAGCGCCCACGTGGCCAGCCCCGATGCCGTGGCACCCGTCCAGAGCCGGAGGAAGGCGAGGTCGAGCAGAACGGTGCGCCGCCGCGGGGGCCGGGCCCCGGCGGGCCTGGGCGGGGCGGAGGAAGAGGTCACGATGTCGCGCTCCTGTCGTGTGCCGTGTCGTCGGGCCGGGCCCGCGTCGGCGTCACACTATCGCAATGACAATCATTTCCATTAGTGTGCTGTCGACCCCACCGGGCCGCAACGGCCCTTCGGCCTGGGGCCGTTGCGGTGCGCGGTCGCCGAAGGAGGGCCGCGCACCGCCCGCACGCCCCGGAATCCCGTCCGGGGCCACGCACGAAGACGACGGAAGGACCCTTTGTGGACCGTGTGACGACCGGACCCGCCGCGCCCCCGAGCCGGACAGCGGCGACGCAGAACACCGAGGACCTCCTGGCCGGTGTGCTGGCGGGCGACCACGGCCCCCGCCCCGACGGCCTGGTGGCGACCAGTGTGTTCTGGGTGCACCACGGCACCCGCCTGGCCGGCGGGAACACCACCTACCTCAACCAGTACGTCCTCGTCCGCCTCGGCGACTCCTTCGGCGGCTGCGCCTTCGAGGCGGGCGAGATCGACCCCTCCCTGTGCCGCGACGCCTCCGGCGCCCCGCTCGGCACCCTGCTGCGCGAGGCGCCCCGGCCACTGCGGATCGCCGCGCTGGACGCCTACCTCGGCGCGGTCCGCCCGCACCGGCAGGACGACGCGGCGGAACCGGTCGTCCTGCCCGCCGGTACGCCCGAGGTGCGCGCTGTGGCCCGCGACGAGGCCGTCGCCGGGCTGCTGGACGCGGGACCCGGCGCGAAGGTCGCCCTGATCGGGGTGGTCAACCCGCTCGTCGCGGCCATCCGCGAGCGCGGGGGTGTGCCCCTGCCGTGCGACTTCAACCTGCGCACCACCCAGTGGGGCGACCCGGTCACCGACGACATGCACGAAGTGCTCGACGCCGCCGACGCGGTGGTCGCCACCGGCATGACTCTCGGCAACGGCAGCTTCGACGCCATCCTCGCCCGCTGCCGCGAGCGCGGTCTGCCCCTCGTCGTCTACGCCCAGAGCGGCAGCGCGGTCGCGCGGGCGTTCCTCGGAGCCGGGGTGACCGCCCTGTCCGCGGAACCCTTCCCCTTCTCGCAGTTCAGCGCCGAGCCCACGACGCTGTACCGCTACCGGGCGGCGGCCGGCACATGACGGCTGCCCCGGCCCGCAGGCCCGCCCCGTCCGGCCCCGCCGCACCCGGACCGACGGGAGCCGGACACGCGGCCTGCCACCACGGCGAGATCCTGCAAGGAGTCTTCCGCGACGCACGGGGCCTGCCCTGCCCGGCGTTGGTCACCCTGCCCGTGAACGTGCGGGCGAGCGCGGCCCGGTTCACCCACCGGCCCGGCAGCCCGTCCGACGAGGTGACGGTCACGCCCGGCGGGCGGACCAAGGCCCGCGCGGCGGCCGTTCTCGCGGTGCGCGCCTGCGCGGCACGGCGTGGCGCGGAACCCTGCGGCGGGGAACTGACCCTCACCGGCGACCTCCCCCTCGGACTCGGCATGGGTTCGTCCACCAGCGACGTCATCGCCACCGTCCGCGCGGTCGCCGACTCCTGGGGCGTGCGCCTGCCCCCGGACGCGATCGCCCGGCTGTCGGTGCGCGCCGAGGGCGCCAGCGACCCCCTGATGCACGGCCCGCGTCCGCTGCTCTTCGCGCAGCGGGAGGGACGCGTGCTGGAAACGCTGGGCCGCGCGCTGCCGCCCGCGGTCGTGGTGGGGTGCGCGCTCGGCGGAGGCGAACCGGTCGACACCCTCGCCCTTCCCGTCTCCGCCCGGGACGAGGACCTCGCCGCGTACGAACACCTGCGCCGCATGCTCCGCCGGGCGGTCACCGACGCCGACACCGCCCTGCTGGGCCGGGTCGGCACGGCCAGCGCCCGGCTGCGCCAACGCGTGCTGCGGCACCGGGAGTTCCCCGCCCTCACCGCAATCGCCGACCGGACCGGAGCCGCCGGGGTGCAGATCGCCCACAGCGGCAACGTGGCCGGCCTCCTCTTCGACCCCCGGACCCCCGGCCTGGAGCGCCGGCTGCGTCAGTGCGCACAAGCCCTGGGCCGCGAAGGCATCCCGCCGACGCGGACCTTCACCACCTTCGCCACGCGCCCCGAGCGAGGAGTCGTTCCATGGACGAACACGTTTCGCAAGCCATCGGCCGCCCGGATCTGATACGCGTCGAAGACGGACTCGTCTGTCTGCGCTTCGAGACCATGAAGGTCGTCTCCGCCCTGGCGGCCGTACGCCACCTGCTCGACACCGGCGCCGTCCGGCGCGGCGACACCCTCGTCGACAGCTCCAGCGGCATCTACGCCTATGCCCTCGCCCTCGCCTGCCACCGCCACGGCATGCGCTGCCACATCGTCGGCTCCACCACCGTCGACCACACCCTGCGCACCCAGCTCGACGTCCTAGGTGCCCGCCTGGAACAGATGCCGCCGAGCACGGACCTGAAAATGGACCAGAGCCGGCGGGTCGCCCGGGTCCGGGAGATCCTGCGCGAACACCCCGGCCACCACTGGATGCGCCAGTACCACGACGACGTCCACTACCTGGGCTACGAGGCCGTCGCCGAGCGGATCCACGAGGAGACCGGCGCGGGGCCCCTGTCCCTCGTCGGCGGCGTGGGGTCGGGGGCCTCCACCGGTGCCCTCGCCCACTACCTGCGCAAACGTTCCGTCGATGTGCGGCTCGTCGGCGTCCAGCCGTACGGCAGCGTCACCTTCGGCAGTGAACACGTCGCCGACCCCGACATCATCATCGCCGGGATCGGCAGCTCCATCCCCTTCGGCAACGTGCGGCACGAGCACTACGACACCGTGCACTGGCTCGCCTTCGACGCCGCCCTCGCCGGCAGCGTCGACCTGCTGCGCCGGCACGCCGTCTTCGCCGGACTGTCCACCGGTGCCGCCTACCTCGCCGCGCGGTGGGAACGCCGCGAGGAACCGGACCGGCCGGCCCTCTTCGTCGCCGCCGACACCGGCCACCGCTACGTCGACACGGTCTTCGGCCGGCACCGGGAGGCGCCCCGCGTCGAGGACCTGACCCCTCGGCAGGTCCGGGGCACCGACGAGCTGGACCTGCCGTGGTCGCGCATGGCCTGGAACGGCGCCCCCGCCCCCCGGGCGGCCGCCGTCGGACCCGCAGCCGGGTAGCGGCAGCCGCAGCTCCCTCCCTCCCTCCCTCCCTCACGCCACCGCGTCACCGGGCGCCGCCGTACCGCCCGGTGGCGCGGTGCTCTGCCGTACGACGAGGTGGGTCGCCAGCTCGATGCGGCGGCCCGGGCGGCCCGGGTCGTCCGGGCGGAAGAGCATGCGGGTGGCCTCCTCCGCCATGTGCCGCAGCGGCTGGTGCACGGTGGTCAGCGGCGGGCTCGACCACTGGGCCAGCGGCACGTCGTCGTAGCCGACGACCGAGAGGTCCTGGGGCACCCTCAGGCCGCGGACGCGCGCCGCCTCCAGCACGCCGAGCGCCTGGAGGTCGCTGCCCGCGAAGACGGCCGTCGGCCGGCCGGGGCCCGCGAGCAGGTCCATGCCGTGCTCGAAGCCGCTGCGCACGTCGTAGCGGCCGTGGCGGACCAGGGCCGGGTCGACCGGCAGGCCCGCCATGGTCATCGCCGAGCGGTACCCGTCGAGCCGGGCCAGCGAGCACAGCATGTCCTCGAACCCCGTGATGATCGCGACGCGTCGGTGCCCGTGGCCGGTGAGGTGACGGGTGGCCGCCAGACCCCCGGCCCAGTTGGCGGAGCCGACGGACGGGACGTCGGGGTCGGGGTCGCCGGCCGGGTCGACGATGACGAAGGGGATGCTCCGCGACCGCAGCCGCTGCTTGACTTCCGCGGGCAGCGAGGAGAAGACCAGGACGACGCCCAGCGGGCGGCGCCCGAGCACGCCCTCGATCCAGTCCGGGGCGGGGGCGTGCCGGGTGCCGCTGCGGGTGAGCACGACCTCGGTGCGGTGGGCCCGGGCGGCGTTCTCCACACCCCGGACGAGTTCCATCGCCCAGACGCTGTCCAGCTCGTGGAAGACGAGTTCGACCAGCGGTGAACGCGGGCGGGCGGCGGTGCGGCGACGGTATCCGTGCACGTCGAGGAGGCGCTCCACCCTGGCCCGGGTGGCGCGGGAGACATCCGAACGACCGTTGAGGACCTTCGAAACTGTCGTTGCGGAGACCCCCGCCTCTTTCGCAACCTGTGCCAGGGTCACCCTGGCACCCACCTCAACTTCACCGTGCATGCGGGCAGGATAGGCCATGCGATCGATAACGTTTTGAGTCGGCAGCCGCACGGCCATTGACCAGAAATCCGGTCTCACTTTACTGTCCGACCAGCATGGACTTTCGGTGATGGAGCCGAAACTTTCGAAAGGCGAACGATGAAGACACGTGCGCGCTTGCCCAGACTGGTCGCCACCGGTGCGACGCTCGCCCTGGCGCTGAGCCTGTCGGCCTGCGGTGACGGGGACGGCGGGGCGTCGTCGGACGACGGCAAGATCCATGTCCTGGTCTACGGGGACGCCAGCAACAAGGTCGAACAGCAGATCGTCGACACCTTCAACAAGACGTCCGACGTCAAGGCGGTGCTCGACACCATCCCCGGTGCCGACTACCAGACGAAGCTGCAGACGATCATCAACACCCCGCAGGCCCCGGACGTCTTCTTCAACTGGGGCGGGGGCAGCATCAAGCCGTTCGTCAAGGCCGACCTGCTGCTGCCGCTCGACGACTTCATCAAGAAGAACCCGGACCTCAAGGGCAAGTTCCTGCCGTCCGTCTTCAACAGCGCCGTCGTGGACGGCAAGCCGTACGGCGTACCGATGCGCGGCACCCAGCCGGTCCTGCTCTTCCACAACAAGAAGGTCCTCGAAGACGCGGGCGTCCAGCCGCCGAAGACCTGGGACGAGCTGATCGCCGCGGTGGGCAAGCTCAAGGACGCGGGCGTCACCCCGATCGCGCTCGGCGGCGGCGACGTCTGGCCCACCCAGATGTGGTTCCAGTACCTCTACGACCGCATCGCCGGTCCGGAGCTGTTCGCCAAGGCCGTCGGCGGCGACAAGAGCGCCTGGGAGAGCGCGGACAGCAAGAAGGCCCTGGACATGATCAAGCAGCTCGTCGACACCGGCGCCTTCGGCAAGAACTACGACTCCGTCAAGTACACCAACGGCGGCTCGGTCCAGCTCGTGGCCTCCGGCAAGGCCGGCTTCGAGCTGATGGGCTCCTGGTACTACTCCCAGCAGCTCACGGACCACAAGGAGTTCGCCGAGAAGGACCTCGGGTACTCCGCCTTCCCGAGCGTCGAGGGCGGCAAGGGCGACCCGGCCGACGTGGCCGGCAACACCAACAACTACTACTCGGTGATGAAGAAGACCAAGCACCCCGAGGCGGTCGCCGAGTTCCTGAAGCTCATGTACTCCGACGAGTTCGTCAAGGCGCAGCTCGACATCGGCAACCTGCCGACCACGACGAACACCGACAAGTTCATCGACAGCTCCGGCACCCCCGAGTACTCGCGCTTCCAGTACGACCTCGTGTCCAAGGCCCCCTCCTTCCAGCTCTCCTGGGACCAGGCGTACCCGCAGAAGGCCAGCTCGGACCTGCACAAGGCCATCCAGCAGTTCTTCAACGGACAGCTCGACACGGACGGCTTCATCAAGGCCATGCAGGCCCTCCCGACCGAGTGACGAACGGCTCATGACCACACACCTCACGAGCGCACGGCCCGCCGCCGGACCCCGCAAGGAGTCCCGGCGGCGGCCGCCCGCGCCGTCCGCGACGACGGTGGGCCGGCCCGGCTTCGGCTGGGCGGTGCCCGCCGCAGTGTTCTTCTTCCTCTTCGCGATCGTCCCGCTGATCATGGTGGCGGTGCTGTCCTTCATGAGCTGGGACGGGATCAGCTCGCCCGAGTTCGTCGGCACGGACAACTGGTCGCGCCTCATCGACGACCCGGTGATGCTCAAGAGCATCTGGCTGACCCTGCTGCTGACCGCTCTCGGCGTGGTCCTGCAGACCCCGCTGAGCATCCTGCTCGGCGTCTGGGCCGCCGGTCACCAGCGCAACCGCGCCGTCCTGTCCGTCATCTACTTCATCCCGCTGCTGCTGTCCGCCACGGCCGTCTCCGTGCTCTGGCGGGCACTGCTCGACCCCAACTTCGGCATCCCGGCCGAGGCGAGCTGGCTCTTCGGCGACGGCAACCTCTTCGGCGAACAGGCCACCGCCATCGGGGTGCTGGCGTTCGTCAGCACCTGGCAGTTCACCCCGTTCCACACGCTGATCTACCAGGGCGCCGCCCGCGCGGTCCCCCAGGTGCTGTACCAGGCGGCGGAGATCGACGGGGCGGGCCGCTACCGGCAGTTCTTCCACATCACCCTGCCGCAGCTACGCACCTCCATGATCACCTCGATGATCCTGATGATCGTCGGCGGCCTGACCACGTTCGAGACGGTCCTCATCCTGACCCAGGGCGGCCCCGGCACCGACACCACGATCAGCGCCTACTACATGTACGACAAGGCGTTCAAGAGCTTCGACTACGGCATCGGCTCCGCGATCGCGCTGGCCCTGGTCGTCGCAGCCACGATCATCTCGCTCGTCGTCGTCCGGGTCTCCGGCTACGACAAGATGCGCAGCTCCATGGAGGGTGTGTCATGAGGCGCCGACCCAACTACCTGGCCGGCGCCGGGTCGCTCGTCTGGCTGGTCCTGGTCGGACTGCCGCTGTACGTGATGCTGGCCGCGACCCTGCGCACCCGCCAGGACTACGCCGAGAACGGTCCGGTCTCGATCCCGGACAGCTTCACCCTGGACAACTTCACCGGCGCCTTCGACTCGGGCTTCGGCCGGTACTTCCTCAACACGCTCGTCGTCACCGCCTGTGTCATCGGCATCGTGCTGCTGCTGGTCCCGCCGCTCGCCTACGCCATCGTCCGCAGCCGCGGCCGGACCACGTCGGCGATCTTCCGGCTCTTCCTGCTCGGCCTCGCCATCCCGGCACAGGCCGTGATCGTGCCGATGTTCTACCTGATCAGCGAAGCCGGGCTGTACGACAACCTGCTGGGCGTCATCCTGCCCACGGCCGCGTTCTGCCTGCCGATGTCCGCGCTCATCCTCAGCGGCGCCATGCGGGACATCTCCCCGGAGCTGTACGAGGCCATGGCCATGGACGGCGCGAGTCCGCGGCGCATGTTCTTCCAGCTCGTCGTGCCGCTGTCGCGCGGCGGACTGTCCACGATCGTGGTGTTCTCCGCGCTCCAGGCGTGGAACGGCTTCCTGTTCCCGCTGGTGCTGACCCAGTCCGAGTCCACCAAGGTGGTCACCCTGGGCCTGTACAACTTCCAGACCGCGCACGGCATCGACATCCCCGGTCTGCTGGGAGCCGTGGTGCTGTCCATGGTGCCCATCCTGCTCGTCTACCTGTTCGCCCGTCGTGCCCTGGTCCAGGGCCTGATGGGTGTCGGAGGAAAGTGACTGCCGACGTGGCCGTAGAGACCACCCCCGA
The DNA here is from genome assembly GCF_000721365.1 of Streptomyces sp. NRRL F-5650. NCBI lineage: Bacteria > Bacillati > Actinomycetota > Actinomycetes > Kitasatosporales > Streptomycetaceae > Streptomyces > Streptomyces sp. NRRL F-5650. Next base: position 434,899 of record NZ_JOGV01000001.1, read on the forward strand.
AAAGCCCCTGTGGAACGACCCCGACCGCCCCGTCGCCGCCCGAGTCGACGCGCTCGTCGCCGCGATGACCCTGGAGGAGAAGATCGCCCAGCTCTACGGAGTGTGGGTGGGCGCCTCCGACGAGGGCGGCGAGGTCGCCCCCCACCAGCACGACATGGAGGAGGCCGTCGACCTCGACGCCCTCGTCCCCGCCGGCCTGGGCCAGCTCACCCGGCCCTTCGGCACCGTCCCCGTCGACCCCGCCCTCGGCGCGCTCTCCCTCATGCGCACCCAGGCCCGCATCACCTCCGCCGGCCGCTTCGGCATTCCCGCCGTCGCGCACGAGGAGTGCCTGGCCGGCTTCGCCGCCTGGGGCGCCACGGCCTACCCCGTCCCGCTGTCCTGGGGTGCCACCTTCGACCCGGACGTGGTGCGCCGCATGGCCGCCGCCATCGGCCGCGACATGCGGTCCGTCGGCATCCACCAGGGCCTCGCCCCCGTCCTCGACGTGGTCCGCGACGCCCGCTGGGGCCGGGTGGAGGAGACCATCGGCGAGGACCCGTACCTCGTCGGCACCATCGGCACCGCGTACGTGCGGGGCCTGGAGTCCGCCGGGATCGTCGCCACCCTCAAGCACTTCGTCGGCTACTCCGCCTCCCGCGCCGGCCGCAACCTCGCCCCCGCGTCCGTGGGCGCCCGCGAACGGGCCGACGTCCTGCTGCCGCCGTTCGAGATGGCCGTGCGCGAGGGCGGCACCCGCTCCGTCATGCACGCCTACACCGACATCGACGGCGTGCCGGCCGCGGCCGACGAGGCGCTGCTGACCGGGCTGCTGCGCGACACCTGGGGCTTCGAGGGGACGGTCGTCGCCGACTACTTCGGCATCGCCTTCCTGAAGACCCTGCACGGCCTCGCCGCCGACTGGGCCGACGCCGCCGGCGCCGCGCTGGGGGCGGGCGTCGACGTCGAACTGCCCACCGTCAAGACCTTCGGCGCCCCGCTGACCGAGGCGGTCGCCGAGGGCCGGGTCCCGGAGGCACTGATCGACCGGGCGGTGCGCCGCGTCCTCGGCCAGAAGGCGCTGCTCGGCCTGCTCGACCCGGACTGGAGCCCGGTCCCGCCCGCGCTCGACGGCGTGGACCTGACGGACCCGGAGGCGCTGCGCGGCCGTATCGACCTGGACCGGCCCGAGAACCGGGAACTGGCCCGCGAGATCGCCGAGAAGGCGGTCGTCCTGCTCAGCAACGACGGCACCCTGCCGCTCGCCCGGCCGCGCCGCATCGCCCTGGTCGGCCCCAACGCCACCGAGGCGACCGCCGTGCTCGGCTGCTACTCCTTCCCGCGGCACGTCGGCGTGCGGCACCCGCAGGTCCCGGTCGGCATCGACCTGCCCACGCTGTACGACACGCTGAGCGCCGAGTTCCCCGACGCGGACGTCACCGTCGCCCGCGGCACCGGCGTCGACGACGGCGACCTCTCCGGCATCGGCGCGGCGGTGGACGCGGCCCGTGAGGCGGACGTCGTCGTCGCCGTGCTCGGCGACCGCGCGGGCCTGTTCGGCCGCGGCACCAGTGGCGAGGGCTGCGACGCCGAGTCCCTCACGCTGCCCGGGGCCCAGCAGCAGCTCCTGGACGCGCTGCTCGACTCCGGCCGGCCGGTCGTCACCGTCCTGCTCGCCGGACGGCCCTACGCGCTGGGCCGGGCCGTCGCCGAGTCCGCGGCGATCGTGCAGTCGTTCTTCCCCGGCGAGGAGGGCACCGCCGCGATCGCCGGTGTGCTCAGCGGGCGCACCAGCCCCTCCGGGAGGCTGCCCGTCAGCGTGCCCAGTGGGGGCGGGGCCCAGCCGACCACCTATCTCGGGGCACGGCTCGCCCACGCCAGCGAGGTGTCCAGCATCGACCCGAGCCCGGCCTTCGGGTTCGGGCACGGGCTGACGTACACCACGTTCGCCTGGGACGGTCTGGTGGCGCACCACGACGAGGCGCCGACCGACGGCGCGTTCTCGCTGGAACTGACGGTCCGCAACACCGGCGGCCGGCACGGCACCGAGGTGGTGCAGCTCTACCTGCACGACCCCGTCGCCTCCGTCGTCCAGCCGGTGCAGCGCCTCATCGGTTACACGCGGGTGCCGCTGGCTCCGGGCGAGGCCCGCAGGGTACGCGTCGAGGTCCCGGCCGACCTGGCCTCCTTCACCGGCCGCGACGGCCGCCGCGTCGTCGAACCGGGCGCGCTGGAACTGCGGTTCGCCGCGTCCAGCACCGAGCCTCGGCTCACGGCGACGGTCGCGCTGACCGGGCCGCAGCGGCACGTCGACCACACGCGACGCCTGCACGCGGTGTTCACGCAGGAGGCCGTGGAGGGCGCCTGAGCCGGACGCGCCGGGCGGCGCGGTTCAGCGGACGACGTCGAAGACGTTCTTCTGGATGCCGTTGGCGTACACCTCGTGCTCGACGAGCCTCAGCCGCTGCGCGTCCCGGTCCGCGTCGCTGAACAGCCGCTTGCCCGCGCCGAGGAGGAGCGGGAAGACCAGCAGGTGGTAGCGGTCGATCAGGCCGGCGTCCGACAGGCTCCGGTTCAGGGCGGCGCTGCCGTGGACGATGACCGGGCCGCCGTCCGTCTCCTTGAGCGCGGCGACCTCGTCGAGCGACCGCAGGATCGTCGTCTCGCCCCAGTTCGTGACCAGGTCGTCCTGGGCGAGGGTGGTGGAGACGACGTACTTCGGCATCGTCCGGTACCGGGGGAACTCCGGCATGTCCGGCCACACCGCGCTGAACGCCTCGTAGCTGATCCGGCCCAGGAGCAGTGCCGCGGCCTCGTCCTGTTCCCGGCCCTTGATCTCGTACGCCTCCGGGAGGAAGTCCACGAGCTCGACCGTCCAGCCGGAGTTGCGGTAGCCGGGCTCGCCGCCCGGTGCCTCCACGACACCGTCGAGCGAGACGAAGGCGGTGCTGATCAGCGTGCGCATGGGGTTTCCTCGATGCCTGGGGCCGGGTCCGGGCCCGGTGCGGTTCGGTACACCCCTACGACCGCCGGCCGGCGGAAAACTCATCGGCCGAGGCCGATGAGTTCGAGGGGGGCGTCCGGCTGGGTGACGCGGACGACGCAGGACGGCGCTTTGCATGGTCATGCGTAATGATGCATACTCTTCCTATGTCCAAGGTCCTCACCTCCCTCCCCACCGGCGAGCGCGTCGGTATCGCCTTCTCGGGCGGCCTCGACACCTCGGTCGCGGTCGCGTGGATGCGTGACAAGGGCGCCGTCCCCTGCACGTACACCGCCGACATCGGCCAGTACGACGAGCCCGACATCGCCTCGGTGCCCGACCGCGCCAAGACCTACGGCGCCGAGGTCGCGCGCCTGGTCGACTGCCGGGCGGCGCTGGTCGAGGAGGGGCTGGCCGCGCTGACCTGCGGGGCGTTCCACATCCGTTCGGGCGGGCGTGCCTACTTCAACACCACCCCGCTGGGCCGAGCCGTCACCGGCACGCTCCTCGTCCGGGCGATGCTCGAGGACGACGTCCAGATCTGGGGCGACGGCTCCACGTTCAAGGGCAACGACATCGAGCGGTTCTACCGGTACGGCCTGCTCGCCAACCCCCAGCTCAGGATCTACAAGCCCTGGCTGGACGCGGACTTCGTGACGGAGCTGGGCGGCCGCAAGGAGATGTCGGAGTGGCTGGTCGCCCACGACCTGCCCTACCGGGACTCCACGGAGAAGGCGTACTCCACCGACGCCAACATCTGGGGTGCCACCCACGAGGCCAAGACGCTGGAGCACCTCGACACCGGCGTGGAGACCGTGCAGCCCATCATGGGCGTGCGGTTCTGGGACCCCTCGGTCGAGATCGCGCCCGAGGACGTGACCATCGGCTTCGACCAGGGCCGCCCGGTGACGATCAACGGCAAGGAGTTCGCCTCCGCCGTCGACCTGGTGATGGAGGCCAACGCCGTCGGCGGCCGGCACGGTCTGGGCATGTCCGACCAGATCGAGAACCGGATCATCGAGGCCAAGAGCCGCGGCATCTACGAGGCCCCTGGCATGGCCCTGCTGCACGCCGCCTACGAGCGCCTCGTCAACGCCATCCACAACGAGGACACCCTCGCCCAGTACCACACCGAGGGACGGCGCCTGGGCCGGCTGATGTACGAGGGCCGCTGGCTCGACCCCCAGTCGCTGATGATCCGGGAGTCGCTGCAGCGCTGGGTCGGCTCGGCCGTCACCGGCGAGGTCACGCTGCGGCTGCGGCGCGGCGAGGACTACTCGATCCTCGACACCACCGGACCGGCGTTCAGCTACCACCCGGACAAGCTCTCCATGGAGCGCACCGAGGACTCCGCGTTCGGCCCGGTGGACCGGATCGGCCAGCTCACCATGCGCAACCTGGACATCGCCGACTCCCGCGCCAAGCTGGAGCAGTACGCCGGGCTCGGCCTCATCGGCACCGCCAACCCCGCCATCGGTGCCGCCCAGGCCGCCGCGACCGGGCTGATCGGCGCCATGCCCGAGGGCGGTGCCCAGGCCATCGCCTCCCGCGGCGAGGTCTCCGGCGACGACGAACTGCTGGACCGCGCGGCGATGGAGTCCGGCACGGACTGATCGTCCCCGCCCCCTGTCCGAGGGGCCCCGCACCGGCAAGGGCCGGCCCGACGCCTGAGGGCGCCGGGCCGGCCCTTCTGTTTTCTCTCCCGCGCGTGCGGCTTGCGCGCGTTGCGAGCTTCCAGCGGCCTGCTCGGCCCGTCCCTCTGCTCGGTTGCCAGTTCAAGCGGTACGCAAGCCGACCGCAAGCAACGCAAGTCAATTGCGCCCCAACTCCGGCCTCGTCCGCGACCGTTGACAAACAGGTGACGCGCTAGAAACCTGATGACGCGCTTTCCGCAAAGAATCGACTGTCCTGCTCAATTGGCGCGCAGAGTCGGTGCTTCCCCCCAACCGCCGGACCGTCGCGCCCTCCCGACTCCCCACGGAACAGAGGACCCCATGAGACGGAGATCCCCCGGCCGGCGGATGCTCACGGGCGCCGCCGTCGCCGGGCTCGTGACCGCCGGGCTGCTGCCCCTGCCCCTCGCCGCCACCGCGCAGGCGGCTCCGGCGCCGGTGACCGCCGCCGCCGACGTCAACCTCGCCCTCGGCCGCCCGGCCACCGCGGGCGGCTCGCACGGCGCCTACCCGGCCGGCAACGCCACCGACGGACAGCAGGCCACCTACTGGGAAGGACCGTCCGGCACCTTCCCCGAGTGGCTCCAGGTCGACCTCGGCACCGCCCGTGACGTCGACCGGCTGGTCCTCAAACTGCCCGCCGGCTGGGAGAGCCGGACCCAGACGCTCTCCGTGCGGGGCAGCACCGACGGCGCCACGTTCCGCACCCTCGACGCCTCCCGGGCCCGGGCGTTCGGCCCGGCGCAGGCGGGCACCGTCGCCGTCGGCCTCGACTCGCCCGCCGAGGCCCGCTACGTCCGCGTCGAGATCACCGGCAACACCGGCTGGAACGCCGCCCAACTGGCCGAACTGGAGGTGTACGGCGACGACGTCGACACCGGCCCGCCGCCCACCGGCACCAACCTCGCCCGCAACAAGCCGGCCGAAGCGACCTCGACCACCCAGAACTACGTCGCCGCCAACGCCACCGACGACTCCACCTCCACCTACTGGGAGGCCGCCGGGAACCCGGCCGACCTCACCGTGCAGCTCGGCGCCGACGCCGACGTCAGCGGTGTCGTCGTCAAGCTCAACCCCGACCCGGCGTGGTCCGCGCGCACCCAGAGCATCCAGGTGCTCGGCCGGGCCCGGGGAGACAGCGGCTTCACCTCGCTGCGCGACCGTGCCGACTACGTCTTCAGCCCCGGCCAGGGCAACGCCGTGACCATCCCGGCCGACGGCCGGGTCTCCGACGTACGGCTCCGGTTCTTCTCCAACTCCGGGGCGCCCGGCGGCCAGGTCGCCGAGTTCCAGGTCCTCGGCACCGCCGCGCCCGCCCCCGACCTCACGGTCACCGGGCTCGACTGGTCGCCCGCCGCGCCGGACGAGCGCGACGAGGTCACCGTCAACGCCACCGTCCGCAACGCCGGCACCGCCGCCTCGGCCGCGACCACCACCGACGTCACCGTCGAGGGCCGCCAGGCCGGCAGCGCCACGGTCCCCGCGCTCGACCCCGGAGAGTCCGCCGAGGTCGCCGTCGCCACCGGCACCCACGCGGCCGGCAGCTACGCGGTGGCCGCCGTCGTCGATCCGCGCGACACCGTCGCCGAACTCGACGACACCAACAACAGCCGCGCCGCCACCGACCGCCTCGTCGTCGGCCGGGCACCCGGTCCCGACCTGGAGGTGCGCTCCCTCACCACCAACCCCGCCAACCCGGCGGTGGGCGCCGAGGTCTCCTTCACCGTCGCCGTGCACAACCGGGGCACCGGCGACGCCCCGGCGGGCACGGTGACCCGGGTCCAGGCCGGCGCCACCACCCTGGACGGCACCACCGGGCAGATCGCGGCCGGCGCCACGGTGAACGTGCCCATCGCCGGCACCTGGAAGGCGGCCGGCGGCGGAGTCACCCTCACGGCCACCGCCGACGCCACCGACCTGGTCGCCGAGACCAACGAGAACAACAACGTGCTCGCCAAGTCCCTCGTCGTCGGACGCGGCGCCGCCGTCCCCTACACCGAGTACGAGGCGGAGGACGGGCGCTACGACGGCACCCTGCTCACCACCGACGCCAAGCGGACCTTCGGGCACACCAACTTCGGCACCGAGTCCTCCGGCCGCAAGTCCGTCCGGCTCGACACCACCGGCCAGTACGTCGAGTTCACGTCCACCACGCCCACCAACTCCATCGTGGTGCGCAACTCCGTCCCCGACGCACCCGGCGGCGGCGGGACCGAGGCCACCCTCAGCCTCTACGCCGACGGCGTGTTCGTCCAGAAGCTCACCCTGTCGTCCAAGCACAGCTGGCTCTACGGCAGCACCGACGACCCCGAGGGCCTCACCAACCGGCCCGGCGGCGACGCGCGGCGCCTGTTCGACGAGTCCCACGCACTCCTGGACCGCACCTTCCCGCAGGGCACCGAGTTCCGGCTGCAGCGCGACGCGGGCGACTCCGCCGCCTTCTACGTCATCGACCTGATCGACCTGGAGCAGGTCGCGCCCGCGAAGACCAAGCCCGCCGAGTGCACCTCCATCACCGAGTACGGGGCCGTCCCCGGCGACGGACTCGACGACACCGACGCCATCCAGCGCGCCGTCACCGACAACCAGAACGGCAGGATCGACTGCGTGTGGATCCCCGCCGGACAGTGGCGCCAGGAGCAGAAGATCCTCACCGACGACCCGCAGAACCGCGGCCAGTACAACCAGGTCGGCATCCGCGACGTCACCGTCCGCGGCGCCGGCATGTGGCACTCCCAGCTCTACACCCTGACCCCGCCCCACGAGGCCGGCGGCATCAACCACCCGCACGAGGGCAACTTCGGCTTCGACATCGACGACAACACCCAGATCTCCGACCTGGCCATCTTCGGCTCCGGAACCATCCGCGGCGGCGACGGCAACCAGGAGGGCGGCGTCGGGCTCAACGGCCGCTTCGGCAAGAACACCAAAATCAGCAACGTGTGGATCGAGCACGCCAACGTCGGCGTCTGGGTCGGCCGCGACTACTCCAACATCCCCGAGCTGTGGGGCCCCGCCGACGGCCTGGAGTTCACGGGCATGCGCATCCGCGACACCTACGCCGACGGCATCAACTTCTCCAACGGCACCCGCAACTCCACCGTCTACGACTCCTCCTTCCGCACCACCGGCGACGACTCGCTCGCGGTCTGGGCCAACAAGTACGTGAAGGACACCTCCGTGGACGTCGGCCACGACAACCACTTCCGCAACAACACGATCCAGCTCCCATGGCGGGCCAACGGCATCGCGGTGTACGGCGGTCACGGCAACACCGTGGAGAACAACGTCGTCTCCGACACCATGAACTACCCCGGCATCATGCTCGCCACCGACCACGACCCGCTGCCCTTCTCGGGACAGACACTCGTCGCGGGCAACGCCCTGCACCGCACGGGCGGCGCGTTCTGGGGCGAGGCGCAGGAGTTCGGCGCCATCACCCTCTTCGCGCAGGGCCAGGACATCCCGGGCGTGACCATCCGGGACACCGAGATCAGCGACTCGACCTACGACGGCATCCAGTTCAAGACGGGCGGCGGCGCGATGCCGGACGTGAGGATCGAGAACGTCCGCATCGACAGGTCGAACAACGGCTCCGGCATCCTCGCGATGGCCGGTGCCCGGGGCAGCGCCACCCTGAAGGACGTCACGATCACCAACTCGGCGAAGGAGGACGTACGGACGGAGCCGGGCTCCCAGTTCACGATCAACCAGTAGGAGCCGCTCCGTAGCGGCGGTTCACCGGGAGACCGCCCGGCGGCGCGGGCCACCACCGCGCCGCCGGGTCTCCGCCGCGCCCTCCAGCCGGCCCGGCGAGCGCTCGACCGGCGCGCGGGGACCGTGGTGCTCCAGGCGTTCGGCGTTGAGTTCGTTCACCGCGCCGAGCGCGTCGCCGATCGTCGCGTAGTCCACCGCGATGAAGTTGACCGGCCTGCCGCGCTGCCGTTCGCAGGTGTGCGCCCGCTCCAGCACCCGCTGCCGGGAGTTGACCGCCCCGGCGTCCAGGCGCAGCCCGCCGCCCGCCGTCACGAAGTGGTTGAGCAGGAACAGCCGCCGGTCCGAACCGCCCCGGTGGGGCAGACAGGTCATCTCGTCCGGGCTGCGGAAGGCGAAGGGCGTCTCCATGGCGTACCGGTAGAGGTTGCGGTACCAGGGCGCGGGGCCGTCGGCCTTCTCCGCGAAGACGACCAGCCGCCGGCCGCTGTCGATCATGTCCCCGAGCTTCGGCCACGGACGGTCCGGGTTCGGGTCCGGCTCGTACAGCAGGTCCGACAGACCGGCCCGCACGAAGGCGTCCTGGGTCGCCACGGCGTCCACGCCGTCCTGGAGGATCAGCGTGACGACCTCCGTGGGGTTGTCGCGCAGCCAGTCACCGATCTGCCGCAGCGTCGGCTCCAGTTCCAGGGCGCCGGCGCCGCACACCGAGTGGCACAGCCACAGGCCCGGGTGGGGCGGATTCACCCGTTCCAGGATCGAGGTCAGCTCGCGGCGCTCGGCGGGGGAGAAGTCCGAGGCGCTCAACCGCTCCGCCACCTCCTCGGGCCGCTCCCAGCGGTGGGTGTCCAGGAGCAGGACCCGGGAGCCGGCGCCGAGCTGACCGACGATGTCCGGGTCCTGGAGGGGGCCGATGAACCGGTCCGCCGTCGTGGCCATCGCGTTGTGCGACGCGAGCTGCGCGATCTCGTCGTAGCGGGCGTCGCACAGCTCGGCGCTGCCCTGGCAGATGCGCGGGGAGGAACCGGTGATCGCCACCGGCGCCAGCATCGTCCCGACGAGCGCGACGGCGGTGACGGCGAAGGTCAGCGCCGGAACGTGCCGCGGATCGGTGAGCACCGGCACGCTGGGCCGGGTCAGCCGGACCCAGCCGACGGTGATCAGCAGGGCGCCCGCGGCGAGCAGGATCACCGCGACGACGACGGCGGTGGTCAGCAGCCGGTCGAGCGCGGCGGCCTGGACGTCGGCGAGCAGGTCCGAGGCGGCCGGGGGCCACGACGCCGGGACGCCGACCAGCGTGTCGCCCAGGGCGAGCCGCAGCCCGGCCACGGCGAGCGCCGGCAGCGACGCGGCGGCGGCCGGCACCCAGCCCAGCGAGACCAGCCGGCGCCCGGCGGGCGAGGGCGTCAGGAACCACAGCAGGGCGAGTGCGGCGGCGCACAGCACGGCCGCTGCCGGTTCGACCACGTCCTGGAAGAGCCGGGTGACGCCCCGGGCCCGGTCCAGCGGGGCCAGTGCCCCGGTCCCCGGCTCGACGTCGACGGCGACGACCCACGTGCCCTGCCGCGCCTCCCGCAGCAGTTCCTCGGCCGCGCCCCGGACCTGGTCGGTCAGGGCGACCGGGGCGATCGCGGCCAGGGCCGAGGCCACGTCCCCCCGGTCCAGGGCCGCCAGCACGGTGGACCGCACGCCGTCGTGCGTCGCGCCGTCCGGCACCAGACGCATGAGGGCGTCCGTGGCCGCGACCGCCTGGTCGCGGGAGAGGGGCAGCGTCGGCAGCTCCTCCAGCGGAGCCTCACCCGCCACCACCCGCGCCACCAGTTCGGACAGGCGCTGCACGAAGGCCTGGAAGTCGGGCTCGGAGCGTTGTTGCAACGCGGCGACGGCATCACCGAAGTAGGCCCGGCTGAGCCGCTCGACGTTGGCGACGACCGGCTCCAGATCCACCCTGATCCGCAGCCGGTCGCGGTCGCCCTCCAGGTAGTGGACGACTTCCGTGATCTGGCCCTCGCCCATGGTCCGCAGTGTCTCGGGGGGGATGACCACCTTGAGGTTGGAGGTGATGGTCGACTGCGGCACGGGCAGCCGTTCCAGCAGGTCGCTGGTCAGCGGCGTACTGGCGGGGTCCACCAGCACCTCGTCGTAGACGCGCTGGTAGGCGCGCTCGTCCTCCAGCACCTGGTCGTAGAACTGGGGGTCGAGGACCGTGCTGCGGACGACGGCCGCCGCGGCCAGCACGGTCAGGCTCAGCACCGCCACGCACCAGACCAGCACCCTGAGCCAGGGCGGGCGCCGTACCAGTGCGTTCATGGACCCATTCTCGTATCGGCCGGCCGCCGTGCCGCGCGGCGCCGGGAGGGGCGTGCCTCACACACCTGCCCCGCACCGGGCGGGCCGATACGTGCCGGCCGCCGCTCAGCTCCTCGCCTCGACCGCGCCCTCCTGGGGGTGGGCGCAGTGCCACCGGTGCCCGCCGGGTCCCTCCGTCGCCGCCGGGAAGGCGGTGGCGCAGGCGTCGTCCGCCTTCCAGCAGCGGGTGCGGAAGGGGCAGCCGGAGGGCGGGTTGGTGGCCGAGGGCACCGGGCCGTGCAGCACGATCCGCTCGGGCCGCTCCAGCAGGCTCGGCGTCGCGGAGAGCAGCGCCTCGGTGTACGGGTGCCGGGAGGCGCCGGAGACCTCGGCCGCCCCGCCCTCCTCGACGACGCGGCCGAGGTACAGCACCGCGACCCGGTCCGCGAGGTAGCGCACCGTCTGCACGTCGTGGGAGATGAACACCATGCCGAGGCCGAGCCGGGCGCGCAGGTCCACCAGCAGGTTGAGGATCTGGGCGCGCACCGACACGTCCAGGGCGCTGGTGGGCTCGTCGGCCACGATCAGCTCCGGCTCCAGGGCCAGGGCACGGGCGATGGCCACGCGCTGGCGCTGACCGCCGGACAACTGCCCCGGCAGCGCGTCCAGCGTGTGGGCGGGCAGCCCGACCAGGTCGAGAAGCTCCTCCACCCGGGCCTCGCGCTCGACGCGCGTACCGCGTTGGTGCACGTCCAGCGGGTCCCGCAGGATCCGGCGCACGGGCAGCCGCGGGTTCAGGGCGGTGGAGGCGTCCTGGAAGACCACGCCGACCGCGGCGCCGAATCCGGTACGGCGCTCGGCGGCGCCCATGGTCCACAGGTCCCGGCCGCGGAAGTACACGTGTCCCTCCGTGGGGCGCTGCAGTCCGGTGACCACGCGGGCCAGGGTGGACTTGCCGCAGCCCGACTCGCCGACGAGACCCAGGATCTCGCCGCGCCGCACCTCCAGGGAGGCGTCGGTGAGGGCGTGCACGGCGTCCCGGCGCAGGATGCCGCCGCTGCGGGCCCGGTGCCGTACGTGGATGCGGTCGAGCCGGACGAGTGGGTCCATGGTGCTGTCCTTGGTGGCGGTCATCGGGCACTCTCCAGCGGCTTCGCCGCCCCGCGCGCGGGCGCCGGGTGGTGGCAGGCGAAGAGGTGGTCGAGACCGGCGTCGCGGTCGGTGGCGGGCGGCGGGGTGGTGGCGCACACGCCGGTGGCGGCGGCGCAGCGGGAGGCGAACCGGCAGCCGGCGCCGAACGCCTTCGGTGCCGGAACGACACCGCGGATCTGGTGCAGCCGTCCGGCACCCGACTCCAGCGAGACGACGGAGCCGAGCAGTCCGCGGCTGTAGTGGTGCGCCGGGTCGGTCAGCAGCGCGCGGGTGTCACCGGCCTCGGCGACCTGCCCGGCGTACATGACCGCCACCCGGTGGGCGAGGTCGCCGACCAGGGCCAGGTCGTGGGAGACGAGGACCATCGCGAAGCCGAGTTCGTCGCGGAGCCGGACCAGCAGTTCGACGACCTGTGCCTGCACGGTGACGTCGAGGGCGGTGGTCGGCTCGTCGGCGATGAGCAGGCGCGGGCTGCGGGAGAGGGCCATCGCGATCAGCACGCGCTGGCGCTGCCCGCCCGACAACTCGTGCGGGTAGCTGCGCAGGGTGCGCTCGGGGGAGAGACCGACGAGTTCCAGCAGCTCGGCGGGGGTGCGGGTGCCGCCGCGGGAGGTGAGCCACTTGAGCTGGGTGCCGATCAGCACGGACGGGTTCAGGGACGACATGGCGTCCTGGTAGACCATCGCGATCTCCGGGCCCATCAGGGCCCGGCGCTCCTTCGGCGCCAGCTTCAGCAGGTCGCGGCCCCGGTAGAGGATCTCGCCCTCGGCCTCGGCGTTGCGGGCCAGCAGCCCCATGACGGCCAGGCTGGTGACGGACTTGCCGCAGCCCGACTCGCCGACCAGACCGAGGGTCTCGCCCTCGCGGACGGTGAAGGAGATGCCGTCGACCACGCGGGTGTCGCCGTAGCGGTCGGGGAAGCGGACGGACAGGTCCCGTACGACGAGCAGGTCGGCCGCGTCCTCGGCGACCGGCCGCACGGCGGGCGCCATGGCCTCCAGCCGGGCCGCCAGCTCGGCGAGCGCGGCGTCCACCTCGGGCTCGTCGGCCGTCGGCGGGAGACCGGTCGCGTTGTCGTCGGTGCCGGTGCCGCCGGTGCGGGACTTGTCCGGCGAGGCGGCGGCGTCGGTCATGCCCTCGGAGAGCACGTTCAGCGCGAGCACCGTGACCAGCACGCACAGACCCGGGAAGAGCGTCGCCCACCAGCCGCCGGACAGCAGGATCTGCCGGCCGTAGGCCAGCACGCTGCCCCAGCTCGGGTCGGGGTCCTGCACACCGGCGCCGATGAAGGACAGGCTCGCCTCGAAGATGATGGAGTCGGCCACCATGACCGTCGCGAACACCAGGACCGGCGCCGCGCAGTTGACCGCGACGTGCCGGGCCACGATGTAGCCGCGGCGGGCGCCGATGACCCGCTCGGCGGCGACGTAGTCCTCGCCGTACTGCTCCAGCACGTTGGCCCGCACCACGCGGGCGAGCGAGGGCGAGTAGACGAAGGCGATGGTGAAGATGATGACCGGGACGCTGGGCCCGAAGACCGCGACGAGCACGGCGGCCAGCGCGATCGGCGGGAAGGACATGACGACGTCGAGGGTGCGCATCACCGTCTCGTCGGCGAGCCTGCGCGAGGTGGCCGCCAGCGCGCCCAGGGCGGAGCCGAGGACCAGGGCGAGCAGGGTCGCGCCGAGCCCGATGACCAGGGAGTAGCGCGCGCCGTGCACGACCCGGGCGAACACGTCGCGGCCGGCCCGGTCGGTGCCGAACCAGTGGTCGGCGCCCGGAGCCCGGGCGGGGACGCCGGTGGCGAGCGGGTCCTGGGTGAGCAGCGGCGCGAAGATCGCGCCCAGCACCACCACGAGGAGGATCCCGAGGGCGATCCGGGAGGGCAGGGGCAGCCGGCGCAGGCGGGTGCCGGGCCGGGCGAGTCGCCCGGCGAGGGATCGTGGAGCGAACATCACACCGTCCTGATGCGCGGGTTGACGAGCAGGTAGAGCAGGTCGACGACGACGTTGACCACGAGGAAGGCGATCGCGATGGTGAGCACGGTGCCCTGGACCAGGCCGACGTCGCCTCCGTTGACGCCCTCGAGGATCAGCTTGCCCATGCCGGGCAGGTCGAAGATCGCCTCGATGACGACTGCGCCGCTGAGCATGTAGCCGACCTTGACGCCCAGCACGGTCAGCGGCGTGACCAGCGCGTTGCGCAGCACCGAGCGGATGATCAGGAACGGCGGCAGGCCGCTGCCCCGGGCGGTGCGCACGTAGTCGCGGTCGAGTTCGGTGACCATCGAGGTGCGGATGAGGCGGGCCAGCGACGAGGCGACCGGCAGGGCGAGGGAGAGCGCGGGCAGCGTCATGCTCTCGAGCCAGCCGGAGAGGGAGTCGGCCGGGTTGACGTAGCCGCCGGTCGGGAAGAGCGGCATGTTCAGCGAGAACTGCTGGATGAGCAGCACGCCGATCCAGAACGAGGGCAGGGCGATGCCGGCCATCGACAGCACCCGGAAGACCTGGTCCGGCCAGCGGTCGCGGTAGACCGCGCTGAGGACGCCGAAGACCAGCGCCAGCACGACGGCCAGCGCCAGGCCGAGCAGGGTGAGCTGCAGCGTGAGCGGGAACGCGGTGGCGATCCGGTCGGTGACGGGCTGACTGGGCGACATCGTGACGCCGAGGTCGCCGTGCAGCAGATCGCCCAGAAAGGCGACGTAGCGCACGGGCAGGGGGTCGTCGAGTCCGTTCGCCTCGGCGAACGCCGCTCGCGCCTCCGGGCTCGCCGACTCGCCCAGCGCGTTGTACGCGGGATCGGTCGGCGAGAACTGGAGGACCACGAAGACCAGCAGCGCGATGCCGAGGACCATCACCGGCATCATCGCGACGCGGCGCAGCGCGAGCCGGAGGAATGCAACCATCGTGAGGTTCCTAGCGATTGGGGCGGGGGCCGCCGCCCGCGGTGGCGCGGCGGCCCGGCGGCGTGGGCGTGCGGGGTCAGCCCCGGCCGACGTCGAGGAAGGACAGTCCGGTCGTGGGCAGCGGCTTGAACCCGGTCAGCGCCCCCTCCCGCCAGGCGGTGGGCAGCTTGCGGTGCAGGACGGGGTACAGGGCCGCCTCGTCGGCGACCAGGTCGGTCACCCGGCCCCACAGCTCCTTGCGCTTGGCCTCGTCGGCCTCGGCCGCGGCCTTGTCGAGCAGCGACTTGGTCCGCTTGTACGCGTCGCTGCCCTTCCAGCCGTAACGGTTCTCCGGCCAGAAGCCGTAGTAGAACCAGCGCAGCAGCAGGTCCGCGTCGTTGCCGAAGACCGACGGGTCGCCCGGCGCGGCCAGCGCTTCGAACCTGCCCCGGTCGATCTCCGCGTACTGGGCGGCGGACTGCTGGATGTCCAGCTCGGCGTCGACGCCGACGGCGGCCCAGCTCTCCTTGATCAGCGGAGCGATGTCCTTGACCCAGCCGTTGTCGGTGAGCATCAGCGTGAAGGAGAGCTTGCCCGCGCCCGCCTCGGCGAGCAGCTTCCTGGCCCTGGCCGGGTCGTGCGCGTAGACGGTGGCGGCCTTGTGGTAGTCCGGGTGCGTGGCCGGGACGTACCCGGTGGCGGCCTCGGCGTTCCCGAGCAGCGCGGTGGAGATGATCTTCTCGGTGTCCAGGGCGTAGTGCAGCGCCTGGCGCACCCGCTTGTCCGCGAACCGCTTGTCGGCGCAGTTGAACATCAGGAAGAGCAGCCCGAAGGACTGGACGGACTCCACCTTGTCCCGGCCGGTGAAGCCCTTGACGTCGATGTAGGGCACGTCCTCGATGGCCTGCACGCGGCCCGACTTGAGCGCGCTGACCCGGGCGGACGGGTCGGACATCAGCCGCCAGATCATCTTCTTGGCCTTGGCCGGGCGGGGCCCGTTGTACTTGTCGTACGCCTCCATGACGATCTTGTCCTCGCGGACCGCCGAGACGAACCTGTACGGACCGGTGCCCACGGGGTTGGCGTCGAAGGACTTGGCGTCCGCGCCCGCGATCTTCTTCGGCACGATCCGCACCACGGATATGCGGGACGGGAAGAGCGCGAAGGCGTACTTCAGCTTGAACTCCACCGTCGACCTGTCGACGGCCGTGACCCGGTCGACGAACGGGACGAACTGTGCCATGAGCGAGGCGTTCGCCTCGTCCAGGACCCGCTCGAAGCTGAACACCACGTCGTCCGCGGTGACCTCCGAGCCGTCGTGGAAGGTCGCACCCTTGCGCAGGGTGGCCCGGTAGGTCGTCGCGTTGATCTTCTCGGGCATCCCGGTCGCCAGCGCCGGACGCGCCACGAGCGTGGCGGGATCGAGGTCGACGAGGCCCTCGAAGATGTGCATGTTGGCCGCGTACGGGGTCGCACCCGAGGTGATCATCGGGTCGAAGCCGGTGGAGAGCGGGTACGAGATGCCCGCCTCGATGGTGTCGCCGCCGCTGCCCGTGCCACCGGTACCGTCTCCACTGGAGGCCGGGCCTCCGCAGGCCGTCAGGCCCGTGGTGACGGCGGTCGCCACACCGAGGGCACTGGTGTATCTCATGAAGGTGCGGCGGGAGACGCCGGCTGCACTGCGCGCGGACAAGGAGTCCTCCAGGCGGGAGACGAGAATCGAGCAAGGTGGAGGAGGCGAGTGTGGTCGGCGCCTCGACCGACGGAGCATCAGACGTCTGATGTCTGATGCTTGATAACGTGGGAACGTAGCCCGGGCAAGTGAGAGGGGTCAAGAGGTGGCGGTGGGGCAAAGGGCGATCCGGGGCAGAGAACCGGAGCCCAGGACGGCACGACAACCGTTGCGCCAGGAGGTCGTCGACGGCATCAAGGCCTACATCCTGCGCAACGACCTGCGTCCGGGGGATCCGCTGCCCACCGAGCCCGCCCTGTGCGAGGCGCTCGGGGCGAGCCGGTCCAGCGTGCGGGAGGCGATCAGGATCCTCACCGCGCTCGACATCGTCGAGGTACGGCACGGCCACGGCACCTACGTCGGCAGGCTGAGCCTGTCCGCCCTGGTGGAGAGCCTGACCTTCCGCGGCCTGCTGAGCCCGGACGACGACTTCCAGGTGATGAGCGACCTCATCGAGGTCCGCGAGCTGTTCGAGCGGGGCATGGCCGAACGGCTCGTCTCCTGCCTGGCCGAGGAGCAGATCGACCGCCTCGCCGCCCACGTCGACGAGATGCGCAGGGCCGGCGCGGGGGAGGGGCACGGGTTCGTCGAGGCGGACCGCGCCTTCCACACCCTGCTCCTCGCCCCGCTCGGCAACGACCTCATCGGCCAGCTCTCCACGGCCTTCTGGGACGTCTACGTCATCGTCGCCCCGCACCTCGACGTCTTCACGCGCGAGCACGAGGCGGCCACCATCGCCAACCACCAGCGCATCGTCGACGCGGTGCGCGACCGCGACCCGGCCGAGTTCGCGGCGGCCCTCACCGAGCACTACGCGCCGGTGCGCCTGCGGATCGAGGAGGCCCGCGCCCGGCGCTGACCGGCCCGCCTGTGACGGAGGCGCCCCCCGCCGGGGGGCGCCTTCCGGGCGTCCGGGGCCGGTGGAGCCGATGCGGGCCCCGGGGGAGGCACTTGACGCTCGCTCCCCGGATCTCTAGTGTCCTCGATCAGCAGACGTCAGACGTCTGCTGAATACGAGCAACCGCTCTCCGCGCCGGGCCCGGCCCGCCGGTCCCTCCCGTTCGCCCGCGCTGCGCCGCGCGCACGCCTCACCCACCGGGGCCCCTCCATGCCACTGACGGACCTCACCCTCGCCCAGTGCCTGGCACTGCGGCCCGACCTCGACGAGCCCGCCGACCTCGACGCCTTCTGGGAGCAGACCCTCCGCGAGGCCCGGGACGCCGGCGGCGCACCCGGTTTCACTCCGGTGGACACCGGACTGACCGAGGTCGTGACCCACGACGTCACGGTGTCCGGCTTCGCCGGCGAGCCCGTCCGCGGCTGGCTGCACCTGCCGGCCCGGGCGGGCGGTCCGCTCGGCTGCGTGGTGGAGTTCCTCGGCTACGGCCGCGGCCGCGGTCTGGCACACGAGCAGGTGCTCTGGGCCAACGCCGGTCACGCGCACTTCATCATGGACACCCGCGGCCAGGGCTGGTCCACCGCGGGCGGCGACACCCCCGACACCGCCGCCCTGAACGGCACCGTCCCCGGCTTCCTCACCCGCGGCGTCGAAAGCCCCCACGACCACTACTACCGGAGGGTGTTCACCGACGCCGTGCGCTTCGTCGAGGCGGCTCGCGCGCACCCGGCCGTGGACCCGGACAAGGTCGTCGTCACGGGCGTCAGCCAGGGCGGCGGCATCGCCCTGGCGGTGGCCGGTCTCGTGCCGGGCCTGGCCGGTGTCATGCCCGACGTCCCCTTCCTCTGCGACATCCGGCGCGGTGCGACGATCGCGGCCCGGCCGCCCTACACCGAGATCGCCGAGTACCTGCGACTGCACCGCGACCGCGGTGAGACCGTCTTCACCACCCTGTCCTACGTCGACGCCGCCCTGCTGGCCGCGCGCGCCACCGCCCCCTCCCTCTTCTCCATCGCGATGATGGACGAGATCTGCCCGCCCTCGACGAGCTTCGCGGCCTACCACCGCTACGGCGGGCCCAAGGACCTGCGCGTATACGAGTTCAACGGCCACGAAGGCGGCGGTGGCCACCACCGCCGCGAACAACTCGCCTGGGTCCGGGAGCTGCTCCACGCTCCCGGCCCCGAGGCGGCCCACCCCCTCTCCGCCCTGCACGACCCCCAACTCGCCTGACCCCTCACCGAGAAGAGGCCTGTTCATGCAGCGAAGAGTCGCTCTCGCCACCGGCACCGCCGCCCTGGTGGTACTGGCCGGCACCGTCCCCGCCGCACACGGCGCCACCCCCGCGGCGGACGCCGCCGGCACCCTCAGCTCCCAGGATCTCGCCACCGCGGGCACCGGCTCCCCCTACTACCGCATCCCCGCCCTGACCCGGACCACCAAGGGCACCCTGATCGCCGCCTACGACGCCCGCCCCACCCTCGGCGACCTGCCGAGCAACATCGGGGTCGTCCTCAGGCGCAGCGTCGACGGCGGCACCACCTGGCAGGCCCAGCAGGTCGTCCGCAAGGACGCCGCCCCCAAGGGCTACGGCGACCCCAGCCTGCTCGTCGACCGCGAGACCGGCCGCGTCTTCCTCTTCTACGCCGCTTCCGTGAACCAGGGCTTCGCCGGCTCGGCCACCGGCAACGACGAGAGCGACCCGAACGTCCTCCAGGCCGACTACAGCTATTCCGACGACGACGGCCTCACCTGGAAGCACGAGCGGATCACCGCCGACCTCAAGGACCCCTCCTGGGGAGGCATGTTCGCCTCCTCCGGCGAGGGCATCCAACTGCGGCACGGCGCCTACAAGGGCCGGCTCATCCAGCAGTACGCCCTCCGCAAGGACGGCGCCAACTACGCGGTGAGCGCCTACAGCGACGACCACGGCGCCACCTGGAAGACGGGTACCCCCGTCGGCCCCGGCGGCGACGAGAACAAGACCGTCGAGCTGTCCGACGGCCGCATCATGCTCAACAACCGCTCCAAGCCGTACCGCACGGTCGCCCACTCCACCGACGGCGGCGTCACCTACACCCCCTTCCAGCAGGACACCGAGCTGCCGGACCCGGCCAACAACGGCTCCCTCACGCGCTTCGCGCCGGACGTGGACCCCTCGCACCCGCGCGCCTCGTGGCTGGTGTTCAGCAACACCGCGACGACCAGCAGCCGCAGCAACCTCACCGTCCGCCTCTCCTGCGACAACGGGCAGACCTGGCCGGTGCGCAGGACCGTCGAGTCCGGCGCCGCCGCCTACTCGACGCTCACCCCGCTCAGCGACGGCACGGGACCCAACCCGAGCATGGGCCTGCTGTGGGAGCGGGGCAGCGTCGACCACATCACCTACTCCTCCTTCGACCTCCAGTGGCTCGGCGGGGTCTGCGCGCCGGTCACCGTCACCTCGCCCGCCTCCCTGCCCGCCGGGCAGACCACCACGGTCACCGTCCGCGTCGTCAGCCAGAACGACGTACGGCTCCCCGCCGGCACCGTCTCGCTCGACCTGCCGGACGGCTGGAGCGCGCCGGAGACCGCCGTGCCCGCGCTCAACCCGGGTCAGGGCGCGAACATGAAGATCCCCGTCACGGTCCCCGCCAACGCCGCCGCGGGCGACGTGCGGGCCACCGCGGCCTACGAGGTCCGCGGTCGTCAGCACTCCTACGGCGACACGACGTTCACCGTCACCCGGCCGTAGCCGGCCCCGGGCCGCCGGGCGCCGGCACCCCGTGCCCGGCGGCCCGTTCCCCGTCCCCGTACCACCACTCGCACAGCCCAGGAGAAACACCATGTCCTCGTCCCCGCCCCTGAGCGGCGTCGTGCCGCCCGTCTGCACTCCTCTGGACGCGTCGGGCGAAGTCGACACCGCCTCGCTCGCCCGGCTCGTCGAGCACCTCGTCGGCGGGGGAGTGCACGGGCTGTTCGCCCTGGGCTCCAGCAGCGAGGTCGCCTTCCTCACCGACCGGCAGCGGGCCGTCGCGCTCGACACGGTCGTCGAGACGGTCGCGGGCCGCGTCCCCGTCCTCGCCGGGGTCATCGACATGACCACCCCCCGGGTGCTCGTCCACGCCGAGGCCGCCCGCAAGGCCGGCGCCGACGCCCTCGTGGCCACCGCCCCCTTCTACGCCCGCACCCACCCCCGGGAGATCGCCGCCCACTTCCGTGCGATCCGCTCCACCGTCGACCTGCCCCTGTACGCCTACGACCTCCCCGTCTCCGTGCACAGCAAGCTCTCCGTCGCCCTGGTGCGCGAACTCGCCCAGGACGGCACGCTGGCCGGGCTCAAGGACAGCAGCGGCGACGAGGGCGGCCTGCGCAGGCTCCTCGTCGAACTCGGCGGACGCCACGGCCGGGCCGACGGCCCCGCCCCCTCCTTCAGCATCCTCACCGGCTCCGAACTGACCGTGGACGCCGCCCTGCTGGCCGGCGCCGACGGCGTGGTACCGGGTCTCGGCAACGTGGACCCGGCCGGTTACGTCCGCCTCTTCGACGCCGTGCGCGGCGGTGACCTGGACCGCGCGGTCAAGGAACAGGAGCGGCTCGTCGAGCTGTTCGGCCTGGTCGACGCGGGCCCCGAGCGCGAGATGGGCCGCAACTCCTCCGCCATCGGCGCCTTCAAGCACGCCCTGCGGCTGCTGGGTGTCTTCACCCACGGCACCACCGCCGCCCCGCAGATCCCGCTGGGCGAGGAGTCCGTCGCCCACGTCGAGCGGCACCTGCGCGGTGCCGGGCTGCTGCCGGTCCGATGACCGCACCGCACCCGGACGCACCGGTCATCGGCCTCGACCTGGGCGGTACCAAGATCGCTGCCGCCCTGGTCGGCTCCGACGGCACCGTCCTGGCCCGGCACACCCGGCCCACCCCGGCGACGGAGGGCGCCGAGGCGGTGCTGGACGCCCTGGCCGCCGCCGCCCGCGCGGTACGGGTCCACGGCATCACCGCGGTCGGCGTGGCCGCGGCCGGCGTGATCGACCCGGCCACCGGGACCGTCACCAGCGCCACCGACACGATCCGCGGCTGGGCCGGCACCCCCCTCGCCGCCGGCCTCGCGGCCCGTACCGGCCTTTCCGTGGCCTGCGACAACGACGTACGCGCCGCCGCCACGACGGAACTGGACGGCCCGGACGACGACACCACCCTCCTCTACGCTGCCGTCGGCACCGGAGTCGGCGGCGCCGTCGCCGCGTCGGGACGCATGCTGCACGGCGCCGCCGGCATCGCCGGGCACCTCGGGCACCTGCCCAGCCCGGAGGCGGACGGGCTGCCCTGCACCTGTGGCGCCACCGGTCACCTGGAGGCCGTCGCGGCGGGCCCCGCCATCACCGCCCACTGCGCACGGCTCGGCGGGCGGCCGGCCGGCCGTCTGCAGACCGTCGCCCGGCGCGCGGCCCAGGGCGACCCGCACGCCGTCGCCGCCATCACGCTCGGCGCCCGCGCGACGGGCCGGGCGCTGGGCGGCCTCGCCAACGCGCTCGGCCCGCACCACGTGGTCGTCGCCGGTGGCGTGCCCCGCGTCGGCGCCCTGTACTGGGACGCCCTGTGCGCGGCCTTCGCCGCCGAACTCATGCCCCCGCTGCGCGGCCTGCGCCCGCGCCCGCCGCGGGGTGGCACCGACGCCGCGGTCCTCGGGGCGGCCGCGCTGCCCCGCACCCTGCCCCTGCACCAGCCCGCCACCACCGGAGCACCGACATGACCCCGCCCCCGACCGCGTCCCCGTCCCTGGCCGATCGGCTCAAGGGCCGCCTCATCGTGTCCTGCCAGGCGCCTCCCGGCGACCCCATGCGCCACACCGACACCCTGGTCCGCATGGCCCTGGCGGCGCGGTCCGGCGGCGCGGCGGCCGTGCGGGTCAACGGCCCGGAGGTCGTCGCGGCCACCGTCGCGGCCGTCGGCCTCCCGGTGATCGGGCTGTGGAAGGACGGCGACAGCGGAGTCTTCATCACCCCGACCGTGCGCCACGCCCTGGCCCTGGTGGAGGCCGGGGCCGCGGTCGTGGCCGCCGACGCCACCGCGCGCCCGCGGCCCGACGGCAGCACCTTCGCCGAGCTGGCCGAGGCCGTCCACGCGGCGGGCGCGCAGGTCATGGCCGACGTGTCGACGCCGGGTGAGGGCCGCGCCGCCGCCGGTCGGGGAGCGGACTTCGTCGGCACCACCCTGTCGGGCTACGTGCCGGGCTCCCCGGTGCAGGAAGGACCCGACCTGGCACTGGTGACCGACCTCGCCGGCACGCTCGACACGCCGGTGATCGCCGAAGGCCGCATCGCGACGCCCGAGCAGGCGGCCCGCGCCCTTGCGGCGGGTGCGCACAGCGTCGTCGTGGGCACCGCCATCACGGCGCCGACCGCGCTGACCCGGCTCTTCGCCGGCGCCCTGGCCTGACCCGGCACGCGCGAGGGGCGGTGGGAACCGCGGCCCCACCGCCCCTCGCGCACGTCCGCGCCGCTCGTCCGCCCTGGACGGGACCGGCTCAGACCGCGGGAGCCGGGTACGTCGGGTACTCCACCCCGGAGACGTGCTGGACGACGCGGACGACCTGGCAGGAGTAGCCGAACTCGTTGTCGTACCAGAGGTAGAGGATCGCGTTGTCGCCCTCGACCTTCAGCGCGCCGGCGTCCACGATCGAGGCGTGGCGGGAGCCGATGAAGTCGCTGGAGACGGCGTCGGGGGCGCTGATGAAGTCGATCTGGCGCTTGAGCGGCGAGGTCAGCGACACCTCGCGCAGGTGGTCCAGGACCTCCTCGCGGCTCGCCTCACGGGCCAGTTGCAGGTTGAGGATCGCGATCGACACGTCCGGCACCGGCACCCGGATCGAGCTGCCCGTGATCCGCGCCTTGAGGTCGGGCAGTGCCTTGGCGACGGCGGAGGCGGCGCCGGTCTCCGTGATGACCATGTTCAGCGGCGCACTGCGGCCACGGCGGTCCGACTTGTGGTAATTGTCCAGCAGGTTCTGGTCGTTGGTGAAGGAGTGCACCGTCTCCACGTGACCGCGCAGCACGCCGTACTCGTCCTCCATCGCCTTGAGCGGCGGGACGATCGCGTTGGTGGTGCAGGAGGCGCAGGACAGGATCCGCTCGTCCGGCTTGACGGTGTCGTGGTTGACGCCGTGGACGATGTTCGGGACGTCGCCCTTGCCCGGAGCGGTCAGCACGACCTTGTCGATGCCCGGCCGCAGGTGCTTCGACAGGCCCTCGCGGTCGCGCCACTTGCCGGTGTTGTCGATGAGGATGGCGTCCTTGATGCCGTACGCCGTGTAGTCGACCTCGGCCGGGTCGTTGGCGTAGATGACCTTGACGGCGTTGCCGTTGGCGAGGATCGTGCTGTTCTCCTCGTCGACGGTGATCGTGCCCTGGAACTGGCCGTGCACGGAGTCGCGGCGCAGCAGCGAGGCGCGCTTCACGAGGTCCTGGTCCCCGCCGCCCCGGACGACGACGGCGCGCAGCCGGAGCCCGTTGCCGGAGCCGGCCTTCTCGATGAGCAGCCGGGCGACGAGCCGGCCGATGCGGCCGAAGCCGTAGAGGACGACGTCGCGGCCCTCGCGCCGCTCGATCTTGTTGGCGCCGGTGGCCCCGGCTACGGCCTCGGCCGTGAACTCCTCGACCGACAGACCGCGGTCGTCGCTCTTCCAGGTCGCGGCGAGCATGCCGATGTCGATCTGCGACGGCCCGAGGTCGAGCGTGGTGAGCGCCCGCAGGAAGGGCATCGTCTCGGTGACCGACAGCTCCGCACCCGCGATCTGGCGGGCGAAGCGGTGCGTCTTGAGGATGCTGACCACCGACTTGTTCACCAGGGAGCGGCTGTGCAGCAGGACCGTGACGTCCTGCTCCCGGTGCAGCTTCCCGATCATCGGGATCATCGATTCCGCGGTCTCTTCGCGGTGCTTCCAGTTGGTGAACGAGTCGTCGTTGACAGTCACGTCTCTTATCTTTCGAGCTAGGCGGCGCTCATATGCTAACCCCACCCCTTTGCTGATCGATCAAGTGGGCCCCCGGCCGATCAGATGAGTACGGACCCGTGTACGTGCCCCGAACGTGATTGCGCCGTGCGCGGCCCGGGTACGCGAGGCTGGACCGCGTCCGTGCCGATCGTCCGCGCGGGCCGTAATACCGCCGCTACCAGGGAATCTGCCATGGAGACACCCGCGAACGACCACCCCGTCACCCCCGCCCGGCGGGCGCTGGACACGCTCGCCGAGAACACCGAGGACTCGGCGGCGCTCGACACGCTCGCGAGCAGCGACGTCCTCGTGCCGGTGCCCGACGACGCGAACGAGCAGGACGCCGCCGACCCCGGGATGCTGGCGCTGCCGGTGCTGGAACAGCAGGGCGGCCGCCAGGTGGTGCCCGTGTTCACCTCGGAGCTGGAGATGGCCGACCTGCTGCCGTACGTCTCCCGCTACCGCATGGTGCCGCTCGGCGCACTCGCCGCGCAGTGGCCGGCCGACGACCTGTCGCTGTCCATCGACGCCGGTTCCGAGCACCGGCTCACCCTCACGTCGGACGGCGTGCGCACCCTGCTCGCCCGCCCCTGAGGGCCGGAACCCGCGCCGCCGAGGGCCTTCGCCCCCTCAGAAGGGGCCCGGGCCCTCGGCGTCGCCGAGCGTGCGGGCCAGCGCGGCCCGCTGCAGCGGCAGGATCTCGGCGTGCAGGTCGCGGCCCCTGGGGGTGAGCGCGACGTACACCCCGCGCCGGTCCTCCGCGCACGTGGAGCGCCTCACCAGCCCGTCCCTCTCCAGCCTGGCGATGAGCCGGGACAGCGCGCTCTGGCTCAGATGGACCCGGCCCACCAGGTTCTGCACCCGGCACCGGTCGCCGTCCCCGGGGCCCTCGCTCACCAGGAGGTCGAGCACCTCGAAGTCGCTCGCGCCCAGACCGTACGGATGCAGCACCCGGTCGATCTCGCACATGGTGCGCGCGTGCGCGGAGAGAATGTCCCGCCACCGTTCCTCGAGCCGCGCGCCGGCGGTTCTGGCTGCCATGACTGAACGGTAGCACCGCGAACGATATTGGTTGAATGTCACAAATGGCTCGGCGGGACCGCCGGGGCGGCGCCCGGCTCCGGGCCGGTCGGCCGGCTGCCGCGGGTCCCCTCCCGGGATGACCCGGACACCGCCCCGGCGTTACGCTGAGCACCGGCCGCGACCCGCAGGGACGCGGCGCGGCGGTGGGGCCCGCCGTACCCGAACCGCGGCTCGGACGCCGCCAACGGTCCCTACTTGCGCACCGGGGGCACCCCCTGCCCGGCGAGTAGGAGACGTACGACCATGACAGTCCCGAAGACCGGGGGCATCGGCCGGGTCCGGCCGGGCGCCCCGGGACGGCCCCGGTGGCTCGCCCAGGCACCGCTCGTCGCCGTGGTCTCCCTCGGCGGCGGCACCGGCGCCGCCGCCCGGTACGCGGCCTCCCTGTGGTGGCCCACGCCGGCCGGCGGCTTCCCCTGGACGACCCTCGGTGTCAACGCCGCCGGGTGCGCCGTGATCGGCGTGTTCATGGTGGTCATCACCGAGGTGTGGACCGCCCACCGGCTGGTGAGGCCCTTCTTCGGCACCGGCGTCCTCGGCGGCTTCACCACCTTCTCCACCTACGCCGTCGACAGCCGGAACCTGTTCGCCGGCGACCGGGTCCCGACCGGCCTGGCCTACCTCGCCGCGACCCCGGTCGCGGCACTCACGGCGGTCTGGCTCGCCGCATGGGCGGCCCGCCGGGTCCTGAAGTGGAGGCAGTCATGACGAGGCTGACCGGCGGCGCGCTGCGCCTGACCGTCATCGTCGGCGAGAACGACACCTGGCACCACCGCCCCCTGTACACGGAGATCGTCCACCGCGCCCACGCGGCGGGCCTCGCGGGGGCCAGCGTCTTCCGGGGCGTCGAGGGCTTCGGCGCCTCCTCGATCGTCCACACCAGCAGGCTGCTGTCCCTGAGCGAGGACCTGCCGGTGGTCGTCGTCGTCGTCGACACCGAGGAGCGCATCCGCGGCTTCCTGCCGCTGCTGGACGAACTCGTCACGGGGGGCCTGGTCACCCTCGACCCGTGCGAGGTCGTCAGGTACGAGGGCGGGAGGCCGTCGTGAACTGGCTGCTGGTCGTCGCGGGCGGCATGATCGGCGCCCCGCTGCGCTACCTCACCGACCGGGCCGTGCAGTCCCGGCACGACTCCGTCTTCCCCTGGGGCACCTTCACGGTGAACGTCACCGGCAGCCTGGTCCTCGGCGTCCTGACCGGCGCCGCCCTGGCCGGGGCGGCCGGCTCCGAGGTGCGGCTGCTGCTGGGGACCGGACTGTGCGGCGCCCTCACGACGTACTCGACCTTCTCCTACGAGACGCTCCGGCTGACCGAGACCGGTGCGCGTCTGCAGGCCGCCGTCAACGTGCTGGGGAGCGTGGCGGCCGGCCTCGCGGCGGCGTTCGCGGGGGTGACTCTGGCCGACGCGCTCTGGAGCTGACGCCGGGCACACCGCGCGGTGTAGTAGGAACTGGATGCCATGAGCGCCATCAGCATCGGTCAGGCCGTCGTCCTCGGAGCGGTCGAGGGGGTGACCGAGTTCCTGCCCGTCTCCTCCACCGGACACCTCAAGATCGTCGAGGGCCTGATGGGCATCCCGGTCGACGACGACGCCGTCATCGGCTTCTCCGCGGTCATCCAGGTCGGCGCCATCGCCGCCGTGCTCGTCTACTTCTCCAAGGACATCGCGCGGATCGTCTCGGCCTGGGGACGCGGGCTGCGCGACCCGCAGGAGCGCTACCACCACGACTACAGGTTCGCCTGGTGGGTGGTCTTCGCCACCGTCCCCGTCGTCCTGGTCGGCCTGGCCGCCAAGCCCCTGATCAAGGGCCCCCTCGCCTCCCTGTGGGTGGTCGCCGGCTCGCTGATCGTCGGCAGCGGCGTGATGTGGTGGGCCGACCGCACCGGCCGGCACAAGCGGGGCGAGGACGACACCTCCTTGAGGGACGCGATGCTGGTCGGCGGCTCCCAGATCCTCGCCCTGCTCTTCCCCGGCTTCTCCCGCTCCGGCGCCACCATGTCCACCGCCCTGCTGCTCGACCTCGACCGGGTCGCCGCCACCCGGCTGTCCTTCTTCCTCGGCATCCCCGCCCTGACCGGCGCGGGTCTGTACGAGCTGAAGGACGCCCTGGGCACGGGGGCGGGTGCCGCGCCCCTGGCGGTCGGCACCCTCGTCTCCTTCGTGGTGGCCTACGCCTCCATCGCCTGGCTGCTGAAGTTCGTCGCCCGGCACACCTTCAGCGCGTTCGTGATCTACCGGATCGCGGTCGGCGTCCTGCTGTTCGGGCTGCTCGGCACGGGCGTGCTGCAGAGCTGACCGCCGGGCGCGCCGCCGGGTCAGCGGGCCGCGCGCAGCGGCTCCCCGACGCTCCTCATGTGCCGCCGGGCCTCGCGGTGCGAGGCCAGCAGCCCCGTCTGGTGGTACGGCACCCCCAGCTCCGCGCAGTACGCCTCGGTGAGCACCTGGGCCCGGCCGAGCGCCGGGGTCGGCATGCTGGGGAAGAGGTGGTGCTCGATCTGGTAGTTGAGGCCGCCCATGAAGGCGTCGACGAGCACACCGCCGCGCACGTTGCGGGAGGTGAGCACCTGGCGGCGCAGGAAGTCCAGCCGCGTGCCCTCCTCGATCATCGGCATGCCCTTGTGGTTGGGCGCGAAGACCGAGCCCAGGTAGATCCCGAACAGCCCCTGGTGGACGGCGAGGAAGACGAGCGCCTTGCCCGGGGACAGCACCGTGAACAGGCCGCCGAAGTAGAGCGCGAAGTGGGCGACGAGCAGCGTGCCCTCCAGGACCGGGCGTTTCACGGCCCGGCCGCCCAGCGCCTTGAAGCTGTTGAAGCTCAGGTTGAGCCCTTCCAGTGTCAGCAGCGGGAAGAACAGGGCGGCCTGGTGCCTGCCGATGAAGCGCGGCAGCCCGGTCGCCCGGCTCGCCTGGCCCCGGGACCACACCAGGATGTCGGGGGAGACGTCCGGGTCCTTCTCCTCGTGGTTGGGGTTGGCGTGGTGGCGGGTGTGCTTGTTCATCCACCAGCCGTAGCTCATGCCGAGCAGCAGGTTGGCCGCCAGCAGGCCGCCCGCCTCGCTGGGGCGCCGGCGCGAGAACACCTGCCGGTGGGCGAGGTCGTGGGCCGCGAGCCCGAGCTGGCCGAAGACGACGGCGAGCCCGATCGCGACGAAGAGCTGGCTCCAGCTGTCCCCCAGGGCGACGAACGCGGCGACACCCCCCGCCAGCGCGAGGGCGACGGCGCCGAAGCGCACCGTGTAGTAGAGGGGGCGGCGCCGCAGCAGCTCCGCGTCGGCTATGCGCCGGGAGAGTTCGGAGAAGTCGCTCCCCTTCTCGCGTTCCTTCTCCCGGGCGGGCGTGGGCAGGCTCTCGACGAGCACCGTTGATTCGACCATGCACCCGAGTATGTGAACGGCGGCCCGGCCGCAGAATGGCGTCCGCCCCCGGAACGGGGGTGTGGCCAGCACCACCCCGGCCCGGGGGTCCGCCCGCCGTCGGCCTCCCGCCGCCATGACGCGCCCAGAGGGAGAATGGCGATCATGAGCACACCGACGACCTTCCGGCCGGTCCTGGAGCGCATCGCCGAGGAGATCGAGCGGACCCCGGGCAGCGGGCGGCCCGCCGACTACATCCCCGCGCTCGCCGCCCGCGACCCGCGCCGCTTCGGCATGGCCGTCGCCGAGCCGGACGGCACGGTGTACGGAGTGGGGGACTGGCGGGAGCCGTTCTCCGCGCAGTCCATCACCAAGGTTTTCACCCTCGCCCTCGACCTGGCCAGGGAGGGCGACGCCCTGTGGGAGCACGTGGGCCGCGAGCCGTCCGGCAATCCGTTCAACTCCCTGGTCCAGTTGGAGTACGAGAACGGCATCCCGCGCAACCCGTTCATCAACGCGGGTGCCCTCGTCGTCACCGACCGGCTGCACACCCGAACCGGCGACGCGGCCGGTGAACTGCTCGCCTTCCTGCGCGAGGAGAGCGGCAACCCGGACCTCGCCCACGACGCGGAGGTCGCCGCCTCCGAGGCCGCGCACGGCGACCGCAACGCCGCCCTCGCCCACTTCATGGCGTCGTACGGCAACATCGACAACCCCGTGCCGGTCCTGCTCGACCAGTACTTCCGCCAGTGTTCCGTCGCCGCCTCCTGCGCCGACCTGGCCCTGGCGACCGGTTTCCTGGCACGGCACGGCATCCGCGCCGACGGCAGCCGGCTGCTGAGCCGCAGCAGGGCCAAGCAGATCAACGCGGTGATGCTGACCTGCGGGACCTACGACGCGGCCGGTGACTTCGCCCACCGGGTGGGTCTGCCCGGCAAGAGCGGGGTCGGCGGCGGCATCATCGCGGTCGTGCCGGGCCACTGCACCCTGTGCGTGTGGAGTCCGGGTCTGGACGAGCGGGGCAACTCGGTGGCCGGGGTGGCGGCCCTGGACCGCTTCACCACACTGACCGGGCTGTCGGTGTTCTGATCCGGCCGTGTCAGGTCACCTTGTCCCGCACCAGCCTGAGCCGCAGGGCGAGGGCCGTGACGCCCGCGCCGAGTGCCGCGACGCCCAGGATCGCGCCGGTCTCCGGCCAGCCCGGCCCGTCCTCGGCGGGCCGGGCCGCGGGCGCAGCCGCCGGGACCGCCTGAGGTCCCTGCCGCGGCCGGGCACCCCCGGGGGGCAGCGATCCCACCGGGTCAACCTCCCCGTCCGCCTCGAAGCCCCAGTCGAGCAGCGACCGGGCCTCCTCGTAGACGGCGTGGCCGCCGCCCTGCTGCGGGTTCATCACCGTGACGAGGAGGGTCCGTCCGTCGCGGCGGGCGGCGGCGATGAGCGTGTTGCCCGCGTTGCTGGTGTAGCCGTTCTTGACGCCGATGAGCCCCGGGTACGGCTCCACGCCGTCGGCGCCGGTGAGCAGCCGGTTGGTGTTGATGATCCCGAACGAACTCCCGTCGCGGCCGGGGAACATCGCGTCGACCGTGGCGCAGTACCGCGCGAAGTCGGGCCGCCGCAGCCCCGCCCGGCCGAAGACGGCCAGGTCGTACGCCGAGGAGACCTGACCCGGCACGTCGTACCCGTCGGGCGACCGGACGTGGGTGTCGCGGGCGCCCAGGGCGCGGGCCTTGGCCTGCATCCGGGCGGCCGTGGCACTCCAGCCGCCGGTGAGCGAGGCGAGGACGTGCACGGCGTCGTTCCCGGAGTTGAGGAAGACGCCGTTCCACAGGTCGGAGACCCGGTACGTCTCGCCCTCGACGACGCCGACCAGGCTGCTGCCCGGACCGATGCCGGACAGGTCCTCCGGGCCGACCTCGTGGTGGAGGCCGCCCGGCAGGACCGGCAGCACGGTGAGGGCGAACAGGGTCTTGAGGGTGCTGGCCGGGGGCAGGGCGCGGTGCGCGTCGTTGGCCGCCAGCACGTCGCCCGTACCGGCGTCGGCCACGACCCAGGACAGGGCGGAGACATCGGGGACCCGGGGCGCTCCCGGGTGCGGCCGGACCTGCGTGCCGGAGCGGTACAGCGGCGAGGGCTGCGCCCCCGCGGTGCCGGGCGGGCCGGGGTCCGGGCGTCCCGTACGAGCGGCCGCGGCGGCCGGCATGAGGGTGAGCAGCCCCGCGAGGCACAGCAAGCAGGTGGACCGAGCCGCCCGGAATGAGAATCCGATAGTCATACCGCAAACCTAGGAACGGCCCCCCGCGCCACCACGCTGACCGGGCCGGATCGCGCCCGCAAGCACCCGGATGCCGCAACGGCGGCCGGTGAGCCGTGCCGGCCGGCACGGTCGCAGGGGGCATCAGTCCGCGGGCAGGGTGGGCTGCACCTGACGCAGGAACGTCGCGTTGTCCGGTGTGCGGCGCAGCCGTTCCAGCAGGGTCTCCAGGCCCTGTTGTCCCTCCCGCGCCCCCAGGGCCCGCCGCAGCCCGCGCACGGCGGTCGTCTCGGCCGCGGACAGCAGGAGCTCCTCGCGCCGGGTGCCCGAGCCGGTCGCGTCCACGGCCGGGAAGACCCGGCGGGAGGCGAGTTCCCGGCTCAGCCGCAGTTCCATGTTGCCGGTGCTCTTGAGCTCCTCGAAGTAGAAGTCGTCGGCACGCGAACCGGTCTCCACCAGCGCGGTGGCGAGGACGGTGAGCGAGCCGCCCTCCTCGGGCTTGCGGGCCGCGCCGAAGAAGCGCTTGGGGCCCAGCAGCGCCCCCGCGTCGACACCGCCGCTGAGCGTGCGGCCGCCCGACGAGGCGGCGTTGTTGTGCGCCCTGCACAGCCGGGTGAGGGAGTCCAGGAGGACGACGACGTCCTCGCCGGCCTCGACGAGCCGCTTGGCCCGCTCGATCACCAGCTCGGCGAGCGCGATGTGCTGCTTGGCGCTCCGGTCGAAGGTCGAGGCGTACACCTCGCCCCGCACCGAGCGCCGCATGTCGGTGACCTCCTCGGGGCGTTCGTCGAGCAGCAGCACCATCAGCCGGGCCTCGGGATGGTTGCCGGCCAGGGCGGCGGCGAACTGCTGGAGCAGGACGGTCTTGCCGGTCTTCGGCGGCGCGACGATCAGGCCGCGCTGGCCCTTGCCGACGGGGGCGACGAGGTCGACGACGCGTCCGGCGAGTCCGGCCGCCGGGTGTTCCAGCCGCAGCCGCTCGTGCGGGTGCAGCGGGGTCAGGTCGGCGAAGTGCCTTCGGCCGCCGCGCCGTTCGGGCATACGGCCGTTGACGCGGACGACCTCGGTCAGGGTGCGCCTCTCGCCGCGCACGCCCTCGACGAGGTCGCCCCGGCGCAGCCCGTGCCGGCGGATCAGCGCGGGCGAGAGGGCGAGGTCGGAGGGCTCGGGCAGCAGGCGCTCTCCCCGCAGGTACCCCTTGCCGCCCGCCTCGATGTCGAGGACGCCGCTCGCGGTCTCGGCCGGGGACTGCTGTACAGGGGGGTGTTCGAGTGTGGTGGTCATGGTGGTCGGTCCTTTCGAGGACACGGGCATGGGACATGCGGAAGGAAGGGGGGAGCCGCGAGGGGTCGGAACGACACGCCTCCGGGCGGCGGAATCAGCACCCCGAACCGAGCGGGGAAGAAAGCCCTGCTCACGAGGTTGTGCTGGGAAGCGGACCGCCGGTCGCACGAGGACGGGCGGATCTGCGATCTGGAAGGAAACTGGCACCGGCGCCCCATCGAAGGGGCGTACAAAAGTGCTGCGGGAAACCTACCACACCGTCCGCCCTGCCGTCACCCCGCCCTGCCGTCACCCCGTCCTGCCGCCGCCCCGCCTTCCCTCCGTGCCTGCCGTCCCGGTCTCAGTCGTCCGAGCGCGTCCCGGCCGTCTCCGCCCCCGCCCCCGCCTCCGCCTCTCGTGCGATCCGTTCGAACTGCTCGGCCATGGCCGCCTGAAGGGCCTGCGCGCCGGACAACGGGCGGACCATCACGGTCAGTTCGGCGATGCGGCCGGACGCGTCGAGTCGCAGGAAGTCGCAGCCCGCGATCTCGCGGTCCCCCACCCGTGCGGTGAAGAGCAGGGCGTGGTCGCGGCCGTCCGCCTCGCCGATGGCGCGTTCGTAGCGGAAGTCCTCGAAGACGCGCTCCACCGCGCGCAGGATCGCCGCCGTGACCGCCCTGCCCCGGTAGGGCTTGAAGACGACGGGGCTGGAGAAGACGACGTCGTCGGCCAGCAGTGCTTCGACGGCGTCCAGGTCGTGCGCCTCGACGGCCTCGCGGAATGCCCGCATCACCACTCCTCAGTACTCAACTATTTGACTAGACGTGAAGTAGAGTATTCGCCCCGCTCCCCGCTTGCTAGCGTGTCGACATGTCTCTCAAGTACGCCGTCCTGGCCGCCCTGCTGGAGGGCGAGGCCTCGGGCTACGAGCTGTCCAAGCTCTTCGACGTGTCGCTCGCCAACTTCTGGCCCGCCACGCCGCAGCAGCTCTACCGGGAGCTCGAGCGCCTCGCGGGCGACGGACTCATCGAGGCCCGCACCGTGCCGCAGGAACGCAGGCCCACCAAGCGGCTGTTCTCGCTCACCGCGGCCGGCCGGGAGCAGTTGGGCGCCTTCGCCGCCGAGCCGACCCGGCGGCCCACCGCCGTCCGCGACGAGTTCCTGATCAAGATGCAGGCCATGGACGGCGTCGACCCCCGGGCCGTGCGCGCGCTGGTCGAGGAGCGCCGGGCCTGGGCGCTGGGCAAGCTCGCCCGGTACGAGCGGATGCGCGAACGGCTCCTGGACGGCCGCACCGAGGAGGAGCACCTCCGGGACGCCGACCGCGTCGGGCCCTACCTCACGCTGGCCGCCGGGATCGCGTTCGAGCGGGAGAACGCCCGCTGGTGCGAGCGCGTCCTCACCGTGCTGAGCGAGCGGCGTGCCCCCGCCCAGCCCGGCGGACAGGCCCTAGGCTGACCGGATGTTCAGCTCCGAAGGCCCCACCCTGCGCGAACTCGCCGTCCAGGCACTGTCGTCGGTCGAGCGGGGCTACGACCTGCTCGCCCCGAAGTTCGACCACACCCCGTACCGGACACCGGACCGGGTGCTGGACGCCGTCGCCCGCGCGCTGGAGCCGATGGGCCCCTTCGGCGCCGGGCTCGACCTGTGCTGCGGCACCGGCGCGGGCGCGGGCGTCCTGGCCCGGGTGTGCCGGCAGAGGGTGACCGGGGTCGACTTCAGCGCCGGCATGCTCCGGGTCGCGCGGGAGCGCACCCCGCCGCAGGGCCCGGCGGTCTCCTGGGTGCGCGCGGACGCCCGCGCCCTGCCGTTCGGCCCCGCCTTCGACCTCGTGGTGAGCTTCGGGGCGTTCGGGCACTTCCTGCCCCGCGAACTGCCGGGCCTGTTCGGTCAGGTGCGCTCCGTCCTCCGGCCGGGCGGCCACTTCGCCTTCCCCGTCGCCGCCCCGCCCCGGCCCGGCTCGGCGGCGTACTGGACGCTGCTCGGCTTCGACGCGGCGATGCGGGTGCGCAACGCGCTGTGGCGCCCGCCGTTCGTCATGTACTACCGGACCTTCCGGCTCGGGGACGTGGGCCGGGAGCTGGCGCGCGCCGGGTTCCGGACGGACCTGCACGCCCTGCCGGAGTTCGGGCGGCGCCCCGACGGCAGTCCGCGGGTCCGGCTGGTGGTGGCCCGGGCGACACCCTCCGGCCGCCGCGTCAGCCGGCCGCCGGCAGGGTGAACTCGTAGACCAGGGCATCCCGCCGGGTGTCCACCAGGAGGTCCGTGATCTCCAGCGGCCGCGCGTACTGGTCCTGCACCCGACGCACCACCCGCACCGAGGCGGTGTCGGGCTGGAGGGTGATGGTGTCCCGGTGGTGCAGCGTCAGGCCCGCCCGGCGCATCCAGTCGTAGGCCCGCCGCAGTTGGGCGCAGGCGACGCCGTCGGCGCGGTCGCGGTAGCGGGCCAGCTCCTCGACCTCGGCGAGCGCGACGGCGGAGAACGACGTCACGGCCGTCCGCCTGCCGTCTCCGCCGGCCGCCGCCGAGGTGTAGCGGTGCACCAGGGTCGGCCGGCCCGGCGCCAGCCCCAGCGCCACGGCGTGCTCCGGCGGCGGAGGTGCCCACACGACGGTGGTCCGGTCGCCGGTGCGGGGTTCGGCCGACCGGGCACCCACCGGGAAGACGAGCGGCGCCGTGCCGCCGGCCGGCGGTCCCGGCAGGGCGACGTGGCTGCCCCGCCGGTCGGTGCTGAGCAGACCGTCCCGGCGCAGCACCTCCAGCGCCTGCCGTACGGTCTCCCGGCTCACTCCGTAGCGCTCCGCCAGCCGCCGCTCACCGGGCAGCCGTTCGCCCGGCGGGACGGTCCCGCCCTCCAGCTCGGCGAGCAACTGGTCGGCCACCCTCCGGTACAGGGGCGGCCGGGGGGACGGGTCGTGAGGGGTGGTGCGGGCCATGCCGCGCCTCCTGTTGATGACGTACGGTAGCCGCGCGGGCTCGGTGCGCCACCAGAATTACCATTGGTCTAAACCAACTGGGAAGTCCGGGCCGCCGGTTAGGCCGAAACGCCACCCGCGGACCTCAGGCGTACGCGCTCAGCCAGCGCAGCTTGGCGGCTTCCTGGTACGGCCCGCCGCCCTCGTGGTCGTTGAAGTCGTACACCTCGATCCTCTTGTCCTCGTGCGTCCAGGCGTTGAACGCCGCGAAAACGGTGGACGGCGGGCAGGTCTGGTCCTCCAGGGCGGCCGAGAACAGGGCCGGCGCCCGGCCCCGCGCCGCGAAGTGCACTCCGTCGAAGTACGACAGCGTGCGCAGCGCGTCCTCGGTGCGGCCGCGGTGCGTCTTCAGGTACAGGCCGACCTCGCGGTAAGGGTGCCGGTCGGTGAGCGTCGTCGCGCGCGGGAAGTCGCACAGGAACGGCACGTCCGGCGCGACCGCGACCAGGTCCGGCACCAGACCGCCCACCGCTATCGTGATGCCCCCGCCCTGGCTGCCGCCGAGCGCGACCGTGCGGGCCGGATCGGTCAGCGGGTGCGAGCGGGCCGCCTCGACCGCGCGCACGGCGTCGGTGAAGACCCGGCGGTAGTAGTAGTTCTCCGGGGCGTCCAGGCCGCGGGTCATGAAGCCCGGGTACGCGGGCGTGCCGCCGACGGGGTCCGGGGTCCCGCCGCCACCTCCCCAGGCGCTGCCCTGGCCGCGGGTGTCCATCACGAAGTGGGCCCGGCCGGTGGACGCCCACAGCAGGTGCTCGTGCGGCAGCCCGCGCCCGCCCCCGTACCCCACGAACTCCACGACCAGCGGCAGTGGCTCGGCCGCCGCGGCCGGCAGCGTCAGCCAGCCCTTCACCGGGTGCCCGCCGAACCCGGCGAACGTCACGTCGTACACCCGCACCGTGGCAAGACCCGTGTCGACCGGTTCGAAGCGGGCGTCCAGGTCGTGCTCACGGGCCTGAGTGAGCGTCTTGCTCCAGAACGCGTCGAAGTCCTCGGGCTCGGCCGACGCGCTGCGGTACGCGCGCAGTTCGTCGAGCGGAAGGTCGAACAGGGCCATCGAAAACCGCCTTTGCGGGGATGTGTCGGTCCGTACGAGCGATCACACCGTACGTGAGCGCCCGAAGGACTGACCAGGTCCGGGCGGTGCCGGGACCCACGGCGGCAGGGGGAGCCGTCAGGCCCGGCGGTGGGTCCACTGCGGCTCGGTCAGTGCCCAGTCGCGGTCCCACTCGGCCAGGCGGCGCCGCAGGGTCACCGCGCGTACGGCACGGTGCGCGAGGAGCACCGTGAGCCCGGTCCCGAGGGCGGTGAACGAGCCGACGGTGGCGCTGTGCTGCCAGATCTCGGCACCGTCCGACGGCGGCGGCACGCTCCGGCCGTGGGAATCCAGCCACACGTCCACCGTGTCACCGTGCCGGGCGGCGGCCGGCACCCGTGCCGTGGTGCTCTTCTCCGTGCCGTCGGGTGCCTTCCAGTGGACGGCCGCTCGGTACGACTGCTGCCCGCCCAGCTGTTCCGTGGACAGCGAGCCGGGGGTGCGGTCGGCCACGGTGGCGCGGACGTGGTGCCGCTCCGCCCGCTGCTGCGCGACGACCGCCTGGGCCTGCCCGTAGCCCCACCAGGCGG
Source organism: Streptomyces sp. NRRL F-5650 (assembly GCF_000721365.1). Classification (NCBI taxonomy): domain Bacteria; kingdom Bacillati; phylum Actinomycetota; class Actinomycetes; order Kitasatosporales; family Streptomycetaceae; genus Streptomyces; species Streptomyces sp. NRRL F-5650. The sequence goes on from NZ_JOGV01000001.1 coordinate 471,722, forward strand.
TGGCGGCCCCGAGCAGCGGAGCGCCCACGAAGAGCAGGAGGGCGACGACCACCGTGAGCCACGCCTCGACGACGTCCGAGCGGCGCCGCAGTGGATTGCGCCGCCAGCGCCAGCCGCGTACCCGGGTTCGCATGTCGACCTCCCCGCGATCACCGCGACCGGAGGAACGGACGGACGGCCGGGGGAGTGCGGGAGGGCCGCCGCGCCTTCGTGTCGCGCCACGTGTGCGAATGCCCGCACTGGACAGGTACCCAGTCCCGCGGACTCGTTCACGGTCCGGGCGGGATCAGCCGAAGCGTTCGATCCGGATCCGGTCCACCGGCTGCCCGGCCGCCACCAGCAGCCGCGACGCGTGCTCCGCGAAGGCGTTGGACCCGCACACGTACGCCTCCCAGCCGCCCGCCGGGGGATCGGCCAGCAACGGCGCCAGGTGCCCCGGGGCCAGCCGGCCCACGGGCACCCCGTCCGGTGCGGTGCGGGTGAACACGGGCGTCGTCTCCGCGCCGTACTCGCGGGCGTAGATCAGCTCCCCGGGGCCGCGTGCCGACACGAGGAGGCGCAGCGGCACGGTGAGGCCCCGCGCCCGGTGGTGCCGCACCATCGACATCAGCGGGACGACCCCGGACCCGGCGCCGAGGAGCAGGGCCGGCCGGTCGCCCGGCCAGGCGAAGAAGCCGCTGAGCGGGCCGCGCACCTCGATCTCGTCGCCGGGCCGCGCTACCGTGTGGAACCAGCCGGACACCTCCCCGTCGGGCACCCGGTCCAGGGTCAGCTCGATGTGCCCGGAGTCGTCCGGCGCGGAGGCCAGCGAGTAGTGGCGCTGGGCCCGGTAGCCGTCCTCGGCGGTGAGCCGCAGCATCAGGTGCTGGCCGGGCAGGTGGCCCGCCCAGCCGGGCACGGCCAGCCGGAAGGTCGACGCGCGGGGCGTCTCGCGGCGGATCTCCGTGAGCGTGGCCGTCTGCCACGTCCCGGCGGCCGGGCCGCTCACCTCGATGCGTCCGGGCACGGCGAACCGCGTCGGGGGAGTGAAGGTCCCCGCCGTGTGCGTGGCTGTCTCAGTCACCGGAGTACCGCTGCTCCTCCCAGGGGTTGCCCCGCGCGTGGTAGCCGTTCTGCTCCCAGAACCCCGGCTCGTCGTGGTCGAGGAGTTCGAGGCCCGCGATCCACTTGACGCTCTTCCAGAAGTACAGGTGCGGGACGACGAGCCGTGCCGGACCGCCGTGCTCGGGGGCGAGCGGCCGCCCGTCGTACTCCCACACGATCCAGGCCCGGCCGCCGGTGAGGTCCGCGAGCGGCAGGTTCGCGGTGTAGCCGGTGTGCGCGTGGGCGACCGCGTGCGTGGCCGACGGCAGCGGACCCGCGGCGTCCAGGAAGGCGTCCAGGGACACGCCCCCGAACCGCACCCCGAACTTGGACCAGCCGGTGACGCAGTGGATGTCGCCCGCGTACCTCGACGCCGGCAGCCGGCGCGCGGCCGCCAGGTCCCAGGTGCGCGGCTCGGCCACCAGACCGCCCACCCGGAAGCTCCAGTCGGCCGGCGCGATCTCCGGTGTGACCTCGGCGGACAGCACGGGCCAGTCGTCGCCCGCGTCGTACTGCCCGGGCGGCAGTCCCGGCCGGGCGGCGCGCGGGCGCCCGGTGAAGCCTCGGGTGGTGTTCATGCGGTGGTGCCTTTCGGGCCGTCGGGGCGGGGCGCCCGCGGACGGCGTGATCAGTGCGGTCCCGTCGTCAGTGCGTACCCGTCAACCGTACGTGCCCGCAGCGCGGCTCAGTCCCCCTGCTCGCCCGGCGCCCCGCCCGGCCACGCGTTGTACCGCTCCAGGTACAGGGCGAAACGCAGCAGGTCCTCGGCGGGCCAGCCGGCGAGCCGCTCCCGGAAGGCCGCCCGGCGGCTCTCGGTGACCTCGCCCAGGATGTGCCGCCCCGCCTCGGTCAGGTGCAGGACCTGGACCCGGTGGTCGTCCGGGTCGACGCGCCGCTCGACGAGCCCGGCGCGCTGCAGCGCGGACACCTGGCGGCTGACGGTGGACTTGTCCAGCGCGTAGTGCGCGGCCAGGTCCGTGGCGCGGCGGCCGTCCCGCTCCTCCAGGTGCCCGAGCAGGGTGTACGAGACCAGCGAGAGCTGCGGGTGCATGCGCCCCGCCGAGGCCCTGGCCCGGCGGGCGAAGGCCGTCATCTCGCGGTGGATGGTCTCCACGGCCGCGTCCACGGCACCCGGGCCGGGAGGGCCGGCTGTCGTCTCGTCCGGTGTTCCGGCAGCCGTCACGGGTCCTCCTCGCCTTGCTGGTTGCAGAATACAACTCGGCCCGGGGGGCGCTCCCGTCACCTCCGTCCGGCAGGTACCGGCGCCTGATCACTCAGGTACCGGCGCCTGATCACTGCGGTAGTGTGACCGGCGGCCGCGGACCGCCCCGGCCGCCGGACGACTGGGAGGTGAGACCGATTACCGCTGTGTCGGCCCGGGTGCTCCCACCTCACGGCAGTGCGGTCACCGGAAACGAGTGACCGGGAGAGCGCCCTTCGGTTCCCGAAAGGCTCTCGGCTTCCATGCCTCCCACCGTTCCCGCTTCGCCCTCACCGTCCCCCGGTTCCTCCCTCTTCTCGGGGGCCTTCGACTCGCGTGACTCCGTCGTGGCCGCGCTGCGCGCCGCGGGGTGCGTCTTCGCCGAGGACGAGGCCGCGCTCCTCCTGGATGCCGCCCGCACCCCGGCGGAACTCACCACGCTGGTCGAGCGCCGCGTCAGCGGGCTGCCCCTGGAACTCGTCGTGGGCTGGGCCGGTTTCCGCGGCCTGCGCGTCGCCGTCGCCCCCGGCGTCTTCGTGCCCCGCCGCCGCACCGAGTTCCTGGTCTCCGAGGCCCTGGCCCACGCGCCGGACGCGGACGTCGTCGTCGACCTGTGCTGCGGGTCGGGCGCCGTCGGCCTGGCCCTGGCCACCGCCCTGGACCGGCCCGAGGTGCACGCCGCCGACGTCGACCCCGCCGCCGTGCGCTGCGCCCGCGGCAACCTCGCCGACGTGGGCGGCCGGGTGTACGGCGGCGACCTGTTCGACGCGCTGCCCGACGTGCTGCGCGGCCGGGTGGACATCCTCGCGGCCAACGTGCCCTACGTCCCCACCGGGGAGGTCGCGCTGCTCCCGGCCGAGGCCCGCGACCACGAACCGCTGGTCGCCCTCGACGGCGGCGGCGACGGCCTCGACGTGCTCCGCAGGGTCGCGGCCGGCGCACCGGGCTGGCTCGCGCCGGGCGGCTGCCTCCTGGTCGAGACGAGCGAACGCCAGGCCGCCGACGCCGTGGACGCCTTCACCCGGGCCGGTCTCAGGACCCGCCTCGCGGTCTGCGAGGACCTGTACGCCCACGTGGTGATCGGCGTCAGGGTCTGATCCCCGCCCTCACGGCAGGGCCGGCGCGGCAACTCCCCGCGGTACCGCGGGCGCCGCACGACGCGCGTCCGGAGTTGCCCTGTACATGACCGCGCGGTCGGTCCAGACTGTGCGCCGGAGTGTCCGTGCCCACCGTGCCCCCCACCGAGGAGCCCCCATGCCCCTGCGCGCCCGGCAACGTTGTCACACCGTCCTGACCGGACTCGCCGCCCTCGCTCTCTCCGTCGGCCTCGCCGGTCCGGCGCACGCGGCCGCCCCCGCCGCGGACACCTGGACCGAGGTGGGCTCCGACCGCGCCGACCCGCTGACCGAGAGCCAGGGCCTGGCCTCGCTCGAGGTCCCCGCGGGCAGCCCCAACCGCTACACCGGGATCGGCACCATTCCGCTCGCCCTGAGCGCCCGGGGCTGGAACCACGTCGGTGACCCGGACGCCTCCTACGACGGCCACTACGTCGAGCCGTACCAGCGCGACGACGGGAACACGAAGATGTTCCGCGTCCAGGCGCCGGACGGCAGTTGGGCGGAGTACGTGCACACGCTGAGCGCCGGGGAGGCGCGGAACAACTCGTGGTCCGCGATCTCGCCCGACGGGCAGTGGATGCTGGCGGGCGAGTGGGGCACGATGAACCGCCTGCTGGTCTTCCCCACCCCTGGTGTCAACCCCGCCACCTCGCCCTCGGCGGACCTTCCCCAGGCGGCCACCGTCCGCCTGGACCGCGCCGTGCGGGACGTCCAGGGCTGCGACTTCCAGGACGCCACCACACTGCTGTGCTCCTCCGACGACCCGGAGGGCACCCTCTTCGGCATGACCAAGCCACTGCTGCGGATCGACCTGTCGGCCCCGCCGAACGGCACGGCCGACGTCACCGGACGGGTGAGCGCACTGCGGCAGTTGCCCCTGCGCAGCGCCTGCTCGGGCGCCTTCGAGGCGGAGGGCGTCGACTACGACCGGCGCACGGGCACCCTGCGCGTGATCGTCGTGTCGCCCGGTTTCTGCGTGCTGACCGACAGCAAGACGTACCGGTTCACCCGGGGCTGAAGCAGCCCCTTCGCGCCGGACGGCGGGTGGTGCTTTTCTGGTGGTGTCAGCCCATTGGTGTCGGCCCATGGGTGGCAGTCCATTGGTGTCGGCCCATGGGTGGCAGTCCATTGGCAGTGGCCCCATGGGCAGCGCCCCACGACCACGAGCGAGAGGGAGCGATCACGATGGACGGTGAGCGACTGCATCCGGAGTCCGTCTCGGTGGAGCTGAGCGGTTGCAGCAAGGAGGACGCCCGGACCGTGTTCGACACCCTGTGCGCCTGCTTCTCCTCCGACCGGCACGCGGGTGACGTGACCCGGGAGTACGACGAGGTGCGCCCGACCGTGTGGCTCGGCACCTTCGACGTGGCCGACGCCCGGCGGGGCGAGTGCGGCCCCGCCCGGCTCGGGGCGTCCGTCGAGGCCGACGTGCAGGGCGGGTACTGGGCGATCGAGCAGTTCCGCACCACCCTGGACTCCCTGTTCACCGTGCACGACCTGAGCACGGCCTCCGGGGACCAGGAGCGGGAACTGCACGTACGGCTCGAGAGCCACTGAGCCCGTCCCCCGTGGGCGGTGAGGTGTGCGCCACCCTGTTATGCAACTTGTTGCACAATGGGTCGGCGGTCCTCTAAGAATGAGGCACCACACCGCGCACGGAGGGCCCGATGAGCCGTTACCCCCACCTGCTGAGCCCGCTCGACCTGGGCTTCACCACCCTGCCCAACCGGGTCCTGATGGGCTCCATGCACGTCGGCCTGGAAGAGGCCGAGCGCGGCTTCGAGCGCATGGCCGCCTTCTACGCCGCCCGGGCCCGCGGCGGAGTGGGCCTGATCGTCACCGGCGGCATCGCCCCCAACGACGAGGGCCGCCCGTACGAGGGCGGTGCCAGGCTCACCACCGAGGCGGAGGCGGACCAGCACCGGGTCGTCACCGACGCCGTGCACCGCGAGGGCGGCCGCATCGCCCTGCAGATCCTGCACTTCGGCCGCTACGCCTCCCACGCCGGCCTGGTCGCCCCGAGCGCCCTGCAGGCCCCGATCAGCCCGCACGTGCCGCGGGAGCTGACCGACGCCGAGGTGGAGCGCACGATCGACGACTACGTCCGCACCGCCCGCCTGGCGCGCGGGGCCGGGTACGACGGCGTCGAGATCATGGGCTCCGAGGGCTACCTGATCAACGAGTTCGTCGCCACGCGCACCAACCACCGCACCGACCGCTGGGGCGGCTCGTACGAGAACCGCATGCGCTTCCCCGTCGAGATCGTCCGCCGGGTGCGCGAGGCGGTCGGCGAGGACTTCATCCTGGTCTACCGGCTGTCCATGCTGGACCTGGTGCCCGGCGGCTCCAGCCTCGACGAGGTGATCACCCTGGCCAAGGCCGTCGAGGCCGCCGGGGCCACCCTCATCAACACCGGCATCGGCTGGCACGAGGCCCGCATCCCCACCATCGCCACCTCCGTGCCGCGCGGCGCCTACACCTGGGTCACCAAGCGGCTGATGGGCGAGGTCTCCGTCCCGCTCGTCACCACCAACCGCATCAACACCCCCGAACTCGCCGAGCAGTTGCTCGCCGAGGGTGCCGCCGACATGGTCTCGGTGGCCCGGCCGATGCTCGCCGACCCCGACTTCGTCGCCAAGGCCGCGGCCGGCCGGCCCGAGGCCATCAACACCTGCATCGGCTGCAACCAGGCATGCCTGGACCACACCTTCAGCGGACGCATCACCTCCTGCCTGGTCAACCCCCGCGCCTGCCACGAGACCGAGCTCGTGCTGACCCCGACCCGGCTGCGCAAGCGCGTCGCCGTCGTCGGCGCCGGACCGGCGGGCCTCGCCTGCGCGGTGAGCGCCGCCGAACGCGGTCACGAGGTCACCCTGTTCGACGCCGCGAGCGAGATCGGCGGGCAGCTCAACGTCGCCCGCAAGGTCCCCGGCAAGCAGGAGTTCGACGAGACGCTGCGCTACTTCCGCACCCAGCTCGCCGCCCACGGCGTGGACGTACGCCTGAACGCGCCTGTCGGCGCCGACGACCTCACCGGTCACGACGAGATCGTCGTCGCCACCGGCGTCACCCCGCGCACCCCGGACATCCCCGGCGTCGACCACCCGTCCGTCGTCGGCTACCTCGACGTCCTGCGCGACGGAGCGCCCGTCGGCCGGCGCGTCGCGATCCTCGGCGCGGGCGGCATCGGCTTCGACGTCGCCGAGTTCCTCACCGACGGCGGCGACAAGGCGTACGAGGACCCCGGGACGTACTTCCGCCTCTGGGGCGTCGACACCGACTACCGCACCCCCGGCGGCCTCACCGCGCCCGAGCGCCCCGCACCGCCGCGCACCGTCCACCTGCTCCAGCGCAGGACCACCAAGGTCGGCGCAGGACTCGGCAGGACCACCGGCTGGATCCACCGCACCGAGCTGCGGCACCGCGGCGTCACCATGGTCCCGGGCGTCCGCTACGACCGGATCGACGACGCCGGACTGCACATCACCGTCGGCGGCGAGTCCACCGTGCTGGAGGTCGACACCGTCGTGCTGTGCACGGGCCAGGAGCCGAACCGGGGACTGTACGAGGAACTGCTGGCCGCCGGACGCAGTGTCCACCTCGTCGGCGGCGCCGACGTGGCCGCCGAACTGGACGCCAAGCGCGCCGTCAAGCAGGGCACCGAGCTGGCGGCGGCGCTGTAGGAGGGGCGTGGGCCGTCCCTAGGATGAGCCCCATGTCACTCCCGCACGCGATCCTCACCGCCCTGGTCGAAAAGCCGTCGTCGGGGCTGGAGCTGACCCGCCGGTTCGACAGGTCGATCGGCTACTTCTGGTCGGCCACGCACCAGCAGATCTACCGCGAGCTGGGAAAACTGGAGGCGGAGGGCCTCATCCGCGCACTGCCCGGCGGCCGGCCGGTCCGCGGGCAGAAGAAGTCCTACGAGGTCCTGCCGGCGGGCCGCGCCGAACTGGCCCGCTGGACCGCCGCCCCGCACGACCCCAAGCCCCTGCGGGACACGATGCTGCTGCGGCTGCGCGCCGCCGCGGTGGTCGGCACCGCCGGTGTGGAGGCGGACCTGCGCCGCCATCTGGAGCTGCACGAAAGGCAGTTGGCCGAGTACGAGGAGATCGAGGAGCGGGACTTCCCGCCCGGCCGGGACAGCACCGAGGACCGGCTGCGCCACCTGGTGCTGCGGGCCGGGATCGACCTGGAGACGTTCTGGACCCAGTGGCTCGGGCACGCCCTGGCGGAGTTCGCCGAGCTGCCGGACGACGAACCGGCCTGAGCGGCCCCCGCCCTGCGCCGCCCCCCGGCCGGGAGACGTCCTCGGACTGGAGACCCGACCCGGCCGGAGACCCGACCCGGCCGGAGACCCGACCCGGCCGGAGGCAGGCTCAGAACCGGTACGGCTTCGAGCGGCGGCGCAGGAACCAGGCCGCTGCGATGACCCCGGCCCCCACCAGCGCGCCGCCCGCCGCCAGGGTGGCCGTGCCGTAGTCCCGGACCGCCCCGCCGAGGCCGCCCATGACGCCGCCCGGCGACGCGGACGGGGAGGGGGCGGCGGAGCGGCTGGGGGAGGGCGAGGGCGAGGGGGAGGGCGCCGAGGAGACGATGACCGTCTGCGTGCCCGCGGTGCTGTTGTTGGAGCACATGACGATCACCGTGTACGTGCCCGGCGTGATGCCCGACCAGGCCGCGGACTGGCCCGAAGCGCTGCCGGACAGCGCCACCTGCCGCCCCTCCGCGAAGTCCCGCTGGCTGCTGGTGAGCAGCGACGCGGTGCCCCAGGCGCCGTTGAGCTGGGCGCAGGCCGTGGTCGTGACCGACACGGTGGTCCCGGTGGTGCTCACGGAGATCCCCGGTCCCGCCACGGCCGGTTGGGCGGCCAGGAGGACGGGCAGCGCGAAGACGGCTGCCACGGTCGCACCGGAACGGACAAGTGGCGATGAGCTGCGCATGTGGACTGCCCTCCGGCGGCACGGTCGGCGGTACATCCCTTGCGCCGCCGGGATCGGGAACGCCCGTGCCCCCGCTGGCAGCCAACAGGGCGCCGATCGCCCCCGCATGCGGAGCGCGACCGCCCAGGTGACGGGCACACCGTCCGGCGGCGGGCCTGACGTGCGTCAGCCGCCCGCGCCCAGCGTCACCTTCCGCTCCGCCGAGAACCCGCCCCAGGTGCCGTCGGCCAGCCTCGCCCGGACCCGGACCCGGTGCGTGACGCCGGCCTCGCGTCCGGCGTAGAAGCTGTACTCGGCACGGTCGCGCGGCGCGTCGGCACCGTAGACCAGCGAGGTGGCGGCCCGGCCGTCCAGGTGGATCTGGTACTCGGTCACCGGGGACTCGCTGTCCGGCGGGACCCAGGAGAGGTCCAGGTAGTAGGCCCCGTCGGCACGGTGGGAGGCGGCGCGCAGCTCCGTGGGCGCCGTGGCGCGCCCGTCGTCGGTGCCCGGGGTGGTGATCCGTACGACGGCGCCGGCGGGGGAGACGTTGTCGGCGGCGTCCCGCGCCCGGACGGTGAACGAGTAGCGGGTGCCCGGTCGCAGCCCCGTGACCACGGCCGCGGTCTGACCGCCGCCGACGCTGTGCACCTTGGCGTCGCCCTGGTAGACGTCGTACGACACGACCTCGCGGTCGTCCTTCGCGGCCGACCAGGTGAGCTGGACCGCCCGGCTGCCCGCCGCTCTGCCGCGCACGTCGCCCGGGCGGGTCGGGGCGGAGTCGTCGGCCACGGCGGCGGGGGTGGTCGCCCGCACCTCCCGGCTGCGCGGCCCGAGCCGTCCGTCGGCGTCCCGCGCCCGGACGGTGAAGACGTAGGCCGTCGAAGGGCTCAGCCGGGTGACGTCCACCATCCGGCGGGTCGCCGGCACCTTCGTGACCAGGGTGCCGCCGCGGTACACCTCGTAGCTCTCGACGTCGTCGACCGCGTGCCACATCACGTGCACGGTCGTCGCGCTGCCGGCCTTCGCGGTGACGCCCGTGGGCACCGCGGGCAGCCCGCCGCCGTCGCCCTCGCCGTCCCCGCCTCCGCCCCAGCCGCAGGAGGCGAGCAGCAGGAGCGCTCCGCCGAGCAGGGCGCACCGGCGCGCGAGCGCGGGAACGGGAACGTCACGCACGGCTGTGCCTCCCTGCGGCGGCGGCCCGAAGGCCGCGACGGTGATGCGACGACTGGGGCCCGCAATGGTCCGGACCAATATGACTCCTGTGTCGCGATCACATCAAGAGGGCCGTCGGTGCGGATCACTCGGAAGGGTTACGTATGCTGGGACCTCTCACGGCCGAACTCCCGGGACACCCGGCGTAGTTCGGGTCGTTGGCGCGTGGACCGCTGTCGTCGCTGACCCGCGCCGGCGAGACGGCCGGACGGGCCGGGGCCGCAACGGACCCGGCCCGCCCGCCCCCGGTCGTCCGCCACCTCGACGCGCGGGCCGGACACCGGGTGTGCACCGTCTGGCCCTGCGAAAGGTGCTCGCGCGGACGTTTCGGGGACAGATGGGGCCGAGTGCTGCCCATGTCCCCGAGGGAGAGGCCACATCGTGCGTGTCCAGTCGCTGACACTGGTCGCGGCCAGCGCCGCCCTGCTCGCCCCCACGACGTTCCCCGCCGCGCCGCCCGCGCCCCTGCCGGACCCGGCGCGGGTCCTGCTGCCCGGCCTCCCGGACCGGGACGTGCCGCGGCACGCGGACCGGTCGGGCGTACGGGCCGGGCCCCTTCCGCACGTCCCGGCGGGGCCGCCCGGACCCTCGCCGCGGGTCCGCCCGGACTCCGGGACCGGTGCCGGCGGGGAGCGGGCCGAGGGCGACGGGCCCGTCCGCGCCGCCGATCTGCTGGCCAGGGCGCGGCACTGCGACCCCGTCTCGCGCGGGCGGTACCGCAGCGACGCCGGCGCACCGGCGGACATCCCGGTGTGCGGAACGCGGGAGGCCGTGTACTGGAAGGCCGACCTGGACATCGACTGCGACGGCCGGCCCGGCGACCGGTGCAACGGGCGCACCGACCCGGAGTTCAGCCCCGCCACCGCGTACCCGGATTCCGACGGCCGCCCGCTGGACGCCGAACGCCTGCCGTACGTCGTCGTACCCGGCCCCAGCGACACCTGGGACCCCGGCGAGGACCACGTCCGCGGCGGGTCGCTCGCCGCCCTGGTCCACGGCGACCGGGTGCGGTACGCGGTCGTCGGCGACGTGGGCCCCACCGACCTCATCGGCGAGGCCTCCTACGCCGCCGCACGCTCCCTCGGCATCCCGGCGGACCCGGCGGGCGGCGGCGCGGCATCCGACGTGACGTACATCGTCTTCAAGGACAGCAAGGTGACGCCCGTGGAGGACACCGCCGCGGCCGAGAAGGCGGGCGAACGCCTGGCACGGAAGTTCGCGGCCGGAGATTGAGCGGGTGCGGGGTCCCGGCGCGATCAGCCGCGCCCGGTGCCGGCGGAACCGCAGCGCGGACCGTCCCGCCGCGCCCTCCGGAGGCGGCTCCCGGGCGGCAGGCCGTGGCCCGGCCGTGTCCGCCCGGCCGCCTGAGGTATGCCGTGTCCGTCCGGCTGTCGCGGCTCTGCCGTTGGCGGCCCGCCGTGTCCGCTTGGCGGATTCCGCCCGGCCGTGTCCGGCCCGCTGTGCTCGCCCGGCCGTGTCCGGTCTGTTGCGGGGGCGGGACGCTCGGGGGCTCCGCCCGCTGTCCGTCTGCCGTCCTTCGCCGGGTCAGTCCGCACGGACCCCGTTGGGCGAGTCCGCTCGGGCTCCGTTGGGGCCTCGTCCCGGCCGCCCGCTCAGACCTTCCGGTAGGAGTACGCCTCCGCTGCCGCGGCCTCCACGGCGGCGAGGTCCGCGCCGGTCGAGGCGGTGACGACCGCCGCCACCGCGCCCTCCACGAACGGCGCGTCCACCAGACGGGTGTTGTCCGGGAGTTCGTCGCCCTCGGCGAGCAACGCCTTGACGGTGAGGACCGCGCTGCCGAGATCGGTGAGGACGGCGACCCCCGCGCCCCGGTCCACCGACGCCGCGGCGGCCGCGACCAGTTCCGAGCTGGTGCCGAACCCGCCGGAGGCGGTACCGCCCGCCGGGGCGACGGGCACCGCACCGCCGCCGCCCGACAGGGCCTTGGCCAGCTCTGCCACGGAGGCGGCGACCTGGGCGCTGTGGGAGACCAGGACGATCCCCACCATCTGCCGCTCGTCACTCACCGGCCGTCTCCTCCAGTGCCACGAAGATCAGCGCGGCCGAGGTCGCCCCCGGGTCCTGGTGCCCGATGCTGCGCTCGCCCAGATAGCTCGCCCTGCCCTTGCGGGCCTGCAACGGCGTGGTCGCCTCCGCGCCCTCCACGGCCGCCGTACGGGCCGCCGTGAACGAGTCGGCCAGGGCCTCCACGGCCGGCACCAGCGCGTCCACCATGGTCTTGTCGCCCGGCGCGGCACCGCCGAGGGTGCGCACCGCGTCCACCCCCGTGCGCAGCGCCTCGGCCAACTGCTCCGCACTCACCTCGCCGGAGTCGCCGAGCGCCTTGCCCGTACGGCGCAGCAGCGTCCCGTACAGCGGCCCCGAGGCACCGCCCACCGTGGAGATGAGCTGCCGTCCGGCGAGGGCCAGGACGGCGCCGGGCGTCGCGGGCGCGTCCTTCTCCAGCGCGGCCGACACGGCCGTGAACCCGCGCTGGAGATTGCTGCCGTGGTCGGCGTCGCCGATGGGTGAGTCGAGAGCGGTGAGCCGCTCCGCCTCACGGTCGACCAGCGCGGTGGTCGCCGTCATCCAACGGCGGAAGAAGTCGGCGTCGAGCACAGGATCTCCTTGCCTCGTAGATACGTCGCGACGGTTTCCCTGCCCGCCGTCACATGCCCCAGCGCAGACCGGGGGTGCTGACCGGCGCGTCCCACAGTCCGAGCAGCTCCTCGTCGATCTCGCACAGGGTGACCGAGGCGCCGGCCATGTCGAGGGAGGTGACGTAGTTGCCGACGAGGGTGCGGGCCACGGCCACGCCCCGCTCACCAAGGACCCGCTGCACCTCGGCGTTGAAGCCGTACAGCTCCAGCAGCGGCGTCGCGCCCATGCCGTTGACCAGGACCAGGACGGGGTTGCGCGGGACGAGATCGGTCAGCACCGCGTCCACGGCCGCCTCGGCGATCTCGCCGGAGGTCATCATGGGCCGTCGTTCCCGGCCGGGCTCCCCGTGGATGCCGATGCCCAGTTCCAGCTCGCCGGAGGGGAGGTCGAAGGTGGGGCTGCCCTTGGCCGGCGTCGTGACGGCGCTGAGCGCCACGCCGAAGCTGCGCGAGCCGTCGTTGACCCGGCGGGCGATCGCCTCCACCTGCTCCAGTGGCCGCCCCTCCCGCGCCGCCGCCCCGGCGATCTTCTCCACGAACAGCGTCGCCCCCGTGCCGCGCCGGCCGGCGGTGTAGAGGCTGTCCGTCACCGCCACGTCATCGTTGACCAGCACTTTCGCGACCCGGATGCCCTCGTCCTCGGCCAGTTCGGCGGCCATGTCGAAGTTCAGCACGTCGCCGGTGTAGTTCTTGACGACGAACAGCACGCCGGCCCCGCTGTCCACGGCCGCGGCGGCCCGCACCATCTGGTCCGGCACGGGCGAGGTGAACACCTCGCCCGGACACGCCGCCGACAGCATCCCGGGACCCACGAACCCGCCGTGCAGCGGCTCGTGCCCGGAACCGCCCCCCGACACCAGCGCGACCTGCCCGGCGACGGGGGCGTCCCGCCGCACGATCACCCGGTTCTCGACATCCACGGTCAACTCGGGATGGGCGGCCGCCACACCACGCAGCGCGTCCGCGACGACGGTCTCGGGGACGTTGATGAGCATCCTCACGGGTATCTCCTGGGTAGATCGGCGGATGGGCCTGTGACCTGTGCTTTTGCTGGTCGGAGCGGGGCGTTGACGCCGACTTCGGCGGCGGCGTGTCCGGTTCTGCGCCGCGCCGGCCACGCACCGGCACGAGACCTACAGGAGCAGTATCAGCCCTGCGACAGGGAAGGTCACCTGAAGCGACGTCCGGAGAGTCCAGGACTCACGGCGACCGCGCCCTCCTGGCCGGCCCTGACCACGCACGTGGGCCACGGTCAGGGTGGCCGACGGCGTGGTGGGCACCGGGCGTACGGACGAAGTCGGGGTGCGGGGACGCGGGAGGGGTAGGCCACGGACCTTGCGGTCAAGGACCGTTCAGTGTGCCTGTGTCTCCGGCGCCGGCGCGTGCTGGGAACTGTAGCCGGGGACGACGAGGCGGCCGCCGGTGACCGGGTCGGGGATGACGACGGACGCCAGGCCGAAGACCTCCTGGACCATCTCGGTGGTGACGACCTCGTCCGGTGGGCCCTGCGCGACGATGCGGCCGTCCTTCATGGCGACGAGGTGGTCGGCGTAGCGGGTGGCCTGGTTGAGGTCGTGGAGGACGGCCACGACGGTCCGGCCGCGTTCGAGGTTGAGACGGCGGACGAGGTCCAGGACTTCCACCTGGTGGGCGATGTCGAGGTAGGTCGTGGGCTCGTCGAGCAGCAGAAGCTCGGTGTCCTGCGCCAGGGCCATGGCGATCCACACGCGTTGCCGCTGGCCGCCGGAGAGTTCGTCCACGGGCCGGTCGGCGAGGGAGGCCGTGTTGGTGCGTTCGAGGGCCTCGCCCACGGCGTGCTCGTCGGCCTCCGACCACTGCTGCCACCACTTCTGGTGCGGCTGCCGGCCGCGGGCGACGAGGTCGGCGACGGTGATGCCGTCCGGTGGCGTCGGGGACTGCGGCAGGACACCGACGGTCCGCGCGATCTGCTTGGCCGGGAGACCGGCGATCTCGGCGCCGTCCAGCAGCACGGCGCCGCGCCGCGGCTTCAGGAGGCGGCCCAGCGCCCGCAGGACGGTGGACTTGCCGCAGGCGTTGGGCCCGACGACGACGGTGATCCTGCTGTCGGGTATCTCCAGGTCCAGGCCCTCGACGACGGTGCGGTCCTCGTAGGCCAGGCTCAGGTCGCGGGCGGAGAGTCGGCTGACGGACGGGCGGCTCATGACGAGGTGCCTCCGGAACGGCTGCGGGTACGGATGATGAGCCACATCAGGTACGGGGCGCCCACGACGGCGGTGAGTACACCGGTCGGCAGCTCGATCGGGGAGAACAGGCGGCGGGCGAACAGGTCCGCGACCACGACGACCAGGGCACCGGTCAACGCCGAGGACAGCAGGGGAATCTGAGCCGTGCGGGTGAGCCGGCGCGCGATCTGCGGGGCGAGCAGCGCGACGAAGTCGACCGGTCCCACCGCGCCGGTGGCCACCGACGCCAGGACCACGCCGAGTGCGGTCAGCCCGAGCCGGACCCGGCCCAGGGGCACACCGAGCGAGGTCGCGGTGTCGTCGTCGAAGGACACACCGCGCTGGGCCCGCGCCGCCCACAGGGCCGCCGGGACGGCGACCAGGAGCACGAGCGCGAGGGGGCCCGCCTCCGCGTAGCCGCGGCTGTTGAGCGAACCGGTCAGCCAGACCTTGGCCTGCTGGGCCACCAGGTAGTCGCCCTTGGTCAGAAGCAACTGGGTCAGTGAGCCGAGCGCGACCGACACACCGATGCCGACGAGCACGAAGCGGGAGGAGTGGAGCCCGCCCCGCCACGCGAAGACGTACACGAGCAGGGCGGCCGCCATGCCACCGGCGACGGAGACGTAGGGCAGGGTGCCGGACTCCACGGCGTTGAAACTCAGCGCGGCGACCGTGGCGGCTCCCGCCCCGTGCGTGACGCCGATGACGTCGGGGCTGGCGAGCGGGTTGCGGGCAACGGTCTGCACCAGCGCGCCCGCGACGCCGAACGCCGCTCCCGCGAGCAGCCCCACGACCAGACGCGGCAGCCGCAGCGTGCCCACCACCAGTTCGTCGGAACTGGGCAGGCCGAACAGTACGCGTACGACCTCCGTCGGTGCGACGAACGATTCACCGACGCACAGGTACGCCACGACCGCGCAGGCGAGCAGCACCGCCAGCGCGACCGCGACGACGACCGCCCTGCGGTGCACGAGGAAGCTGGCCCGCCCGCCGCGCAGTACGGCATGCCCCGCGGGGCGCAGAGCGGGCCGGGAGGCCGTGGCGACGGATTCCGGGAGGCTCACGCGGCCACCACCGTTCGACGCCGGACCAGGGCGATCAGGAACGGCACACCGATCAGGGCGGTCATGACGGCCACCGGCACCTCCGAGGGCGGGAAGAGGATCCGGCCGAGCACGTCGGAGCCGAGGACCATCACCGGACCCAGCAGCGCCGCCAGCGGCAGGACCCAGCGGTGCGCCGTGCCCACCAGGGCGCGGGCGATGTGCGGGACGGCCAGGCCGGTGAACGCGATCGGGCCCACCGCCGCCACCGCGGCGCCCGTGAGGACGGTCGCGGCGAGCGCTCCCAGGAGCCGCAGCAGGCCGACGTTGTTGCCGAGGTTCTTGGCGGCGTCGTCGCCCAGCGCGAGCGCGTCGAGACCCCGGGCGAGCGCCACCACCAGGACGGTCCCGGCCAGGACGAACGGCCACACCTGGCCGATGACCTCGCCGTCCCGCCCGCTGATCGAACCGACCTGCCAGAAACGGAACTCGTCCAGAGCACGTGCGTTGGTGGTGGCGATCCCGGAGACGAGCGAGGCGAGGAAGGCGTTCATCGCGGCGCCCGCGAGCGCGAGTTTGATCGGCGACGCTCCGCCCCGTCCGCCGCTGGCGACCGCGTAGACACCGACCCCGGCCACCGCGGCTCCGGCGAACGCGAACCAGACGTAGCCGCCCAGCGTGTGCACGCCGAAGAACGCGATCGCGCTCACCACGCCGACCGACGCGCCCTGGCTGACACCGAGGATGCCCGGTTCCGCGATGGGGTTGCGGGTGATGCCCTGCATGACCGTTCCCGCGAGCGCGAGCGCGACGCCGGCGAGGACGCCGACCACGGTCCGGGGCACCCGCAGCGCGCGCACCACCTGGGCGTCGTCGCTGCCGCCGTGGTGGAACAGGGCCTGGAGCGCCTCACCGGGCGCGATCTGACGACTGCCGACCATGAGGCTCAGGAGGACGGCGGTCAGCAGCATCGCCACGCCGGCCAGCAGCCAGCCCGCCCGTCGGCGGGTGGGGTTGGGTGGCGACATGCGCCGCGCTCGCTCTCTTCTGCTCTTCCGCTCTTCTTCTCCGCTCAGGCCGTCAGGTGCTTCTGGAGGTCGTCGAGCACCTCGTTGGCGGCGGTGACGCCGAGCCCCAGGTACCACGTCTCGTCCGGCACGTCGTAGGCGTGCCCGTCCTTGACCGCCTTCAGGTTCTTCCACAGCGGGTTGGCCTGCGCCTTGCTCTTGTCCGTGGCCTTCGCATCGCCGTAGACACCGGTGAAGACGTAGTCGGCGTCGGCCTGGTCGATGTTCTCGGCGCTGACCTCGGCGGCCAGGTCCATGATGTCCTGGTTCTCGGGGCGCGGGATGCCGACGTCCTGGAGGATCGTGCCGATGAACGAGGCGTTGGCGTAGAGCCGGATCACACCGTCGGGCAGGTAGCGGACCATGGACACGGTGGGCTTGTCGTTCCCCAGCTCGTCCCCGAGCTCCTTGGCCTTCTTCTCGTACGCCGCCAGGTTCGCCTCGGCCTGCGCCGTCCTGTCCAGTGCGGCGGCGTTGAGACGGTAGTTCTCCTTCCAGGTGAAGCCGGGGCGGATGGAGAAGACGGTGGGCGCGATCTGCGACAACTCGTCGTAGGAGTTCGCGGCGCGCAATTGGCTGCCCAGGATCAGGTCCGGCTTGAGCGCGGCGATCGCCTCCAGGTTGAGGCTGTTGATGGTGCCGATGTTCTTCGGACTGCCCGCGTCCTCCTTGAGGTACGACGGCAGTTCCGGTGAGCCCTCGGTCGGAGCCAGACCGACCGGCTTCACACCGAGCGAGACGACGTTGTCGAGCTCGCCGACGTCCAGCACGACCACACGCTCGGGCCGCGCCTTGATCTCGGTGGTGCCCATGGCGTGCTTGACCGTGCGGGGCCACTGGCCGGGCTTGGCGTCCGTACCGAGGGCGGCGGTCTTCTCGGCGGCGTCGGCGAAGTCCTTCCCGCCCTTGGCGACCGACTTCGAGTCCTTCGCGCCGGCGGCAGTGCCCCGGTCCTGGTCGCTCCCGGAGGAATCGGCGCCGCACGCAGCCAGGGACAGCGCGGCGGCGGCGACGAGAGCGACGGCGGCTGCACCGCGACGCCGATGAGACATGCTGACTCCTAGATCCGGTTCACCTGTGAATATTTAGGCGAGCCTTACCTTAAGTGCATCTCCCGCGCGGGACGCAAGCGGGGGCGGAGAAGCTCCCCGGGGCCGCATCACTCCTCCGGCTCGAACGCCTGGGCCACGGCCAGGCTGTCCTCGTAGACGTGATGCCGGGTGACCAGACCGTCCTCGACGGTGAGGTGCAGGGCGAACCGCGCGCGATACGCGCGTCCGGTGGGCCGGGCCGTCTGGCGGATCTCGCCGAGCACCACCGCGTCGCGGCCGTCGACGAGGACGCGTTCGACCTCGGTCGCCACCGCTTCGGGCACGTGGTGTTCGGCGAGCTCGCGATAGTGGGCGGCCGCGTCGGCCCGGGTGGACCGGTGCCGGATCCACGGGGTGGCGTCCCGTCCGTGCTCGGCCTCCGGCCAGTCGAGCTTCCAGTCGCCCTGCTCGGCGTACAGCTCGGCGATGCGCTCGGGATCGCCCTCGCCGATCCTGCGCAGCAACTCTTCGACCACGGAGCGGGTGTTCGCGGGCGCGGCTGTGGACACGGCCGACCTCCTCTCGCCGGTCCGCGTCCGGTGACGCGGAGACCGCACCGAGCCTGACAGCGTCTCCCCGCTGAGACCATTACCGCAGAGGTAGGGCGAGCGCGAGGGGTGCCCGTGCTGCGGCCGGGGTCAGCCGCGCGGGGAGGCGCCGGAGCCGGGCCCGCCGCTCTACGAGGCCGGCAGGGCCAGCGACTTGAAGGCCTCGGTCTGCCGCCGGATGCCCGTCTCCGTGGGCAGCCGCTCGATCGAGCTGGCCCCGAAGAAACCGACCACGCCGCGCGTGCGCGAGAGCACGTACTGCGCGTCCTCGGGCTCGGCGATCGGGCCGCCGTGGCACAGGACCATGATGCCGGGGTTCACCTTCACCGCCGCGTCGCGCATCGCCTGGATCCGGTCGACGCACTCGTCGAGGCCGAGCGCGGTGGTGGCCCCGATCGTTCCCTTGGTGGTCAGGCCCAGGTGGGGCACCAGGACGTCGGCGCCGGCCTCCGCCATCGCCGCGGCCTGGTCCGGGTCGAAGACGTACGGAGCCGTCAGCAGGTCCCGTTCGTGCGCGGCGGCGATCATCTCGACCTCGTGGCCGAAGCCCATGCCGGTCTCCTCCAGGTTCTGCCGGAAGACGCCGTCGATCAGCCCCACCGTGGGGAAGTTCTGCACGCCCGTGAAACCGGCCTCCTTCAGCCGGTCCAGGAACCGGCCCATCACCCGGAACGGATCGGTGCCGTTGACCCCCGCGAGCACGGGGGTGTCCCGCACCACCGGCAGCACCTCGTCGGCCATCTCCATCACGATCGCGTTCGCGTCGCCGTACGCCAGCAGACCCGCCAGCGATCCCCGGCCGGCCATGCGGTAGCGCCCGGAGTTGTAGATGATCAGCAGATCGATGCCGCCCGCTTCCGCGGACTTGGCGGAGAGGCCGGTTCCGGCGCCGCCTCCGATGACCGGGCGGCCGGACGCCACCGTCTCCCTCAGCCGCCGCAGGGCCGTTGCGCGGTCCATGATGTCGCTCCTTCCTCGGGCCCACGGTGCGTGGGCCGTTCGCTGCCGGCCCGGCGCCGGGTCGCGCCGGGCCCCGGGTCACCGCCCGGCGGTGATCAACTCGTGCAGGCGGCGCGCGGCCCGCCGGCCGAACCCCGGGTCGTTGATGTGCGCGTCGGCCTCCACGACCTCCACGGCCGACCCGGCCAGCGCCTCGCGCAGCGCGGTGAACAGCGCCGCGTCCGCCTCCGCGTCCCGGAACGGGCCGCCGTCCGCGTCGGCGCCGCTCACGCCGCGCAGCGGCAGGAACACCGTGACCGGTCCCCGCGCGGCGGCCAGCTTGGCGCCGATGCGCCGTCCCAGCTCGGCGTTCTCCGCGGGCGTCGTGCGCATCAGGGTCACCGTCGGGTTGTGGACCACGAACGTGCGGTCGTCGAAACGGTCCGGAACGGTCTCGCGCGGCCCGAAGTTGACCATGTCCAGCGCCCCGGTCGACACGACCTGGGGGACGCCGCGCGCGCCCGCCGCCTCCAGGCGGCGGGGCCCGGCGCTGAGCACACCGCCGACCAGGTCGTCGGCCAGTTCCGTCGTCGTCAGATCGAGCACGCCCGCGAAGCGGCCGTCACCGGCCAGCTTCTCCAGGGTGCGGCCGCCCGCCCCGGTGGCGTGGAAGACCAGCGGCTCGTAGCCCAGCCGGTCCAGCTCCTCCCGGGCCTCGTCCACCGCCGGAGTGGTCAGGCCGAACATCGACAGCCCCACCAGCGGGCGGTGCCCTGCCGCGGGGGCCGCCCGCCGCTCCGCGTACTCCCGTGCCATGGCGCAGACGCCCGCCGCCGCGTTGCCGAAGACCTGCGCGGACAGCGAGTTGATCCCGGCCACGTCCACCACCGCGTACATGAGGGTCACGTCCACCGCGCCCACGTACGGGGTGACATCGCCCGCGGCCATCGTGGACACCAGCACCTTCGGCACGCCCACCGGCAGCTCCTGCACCGCCCGGGACGCCACCGACGTGCCGCCCGAGCCGCCCACCGCCAGCACGCCGTCGAGGCGTCCGGCCGCGTGCAGGCGGGTGACGGTCCGGGCGGCGCCCGCCGCCATCGCCTCCATCGCCCTCCCGCGGTCGCCCGCGGCCCGCAGCGCCGCCAGGTCGGCGCCCGCCGCCCGCGCCACCTCCTGCGCGGTGACGTCCGCCGTGGCGTCCGACAGCGGACCGACGTCCACCGTCACCACGTCCACTCCGTGCCCGCGCAGCCGCTCCGCGAGCCACGCGTACTCGGCGCCCTTGGTGTCCAGGGTGCCGAGGAGTACCACCGTCGCCATGTTCCTGCCTCCCGCTCTCCTTCGAGCCGACGTACCCATCCTCGACCTCGCCGTGCCGGCGGGCGTGGTCCACTTGGAGGCAAGTGGTCCACGCCGGTGAGGAGAGGAGCGGGCGCATGCGCGGCGAGGCGGAACGGGTGGCGCGCCTGCTCGGCGCGTGGCGCACGGAGCAGCCCGTGCGGACGGCCCTGCGGGACGCCCTGGCCGAGCTGGTCGACGGCGCGCACCTGCCACCCGGGTGGCGCATGCCGGGGCAGCGGGACCTCGCGGACGCGCTCGGTGTCGCCCGGGGCACCGTGGCGCGGGCGTACGCGGACCTCGTCGCCGACGGCCGCCTTTCCTCGCGCCACGGCTCGGGCACCTACGTGCGCGGTGCGCGCGGTGCCGCACGGCCGGGGGAGGGGAGGCTGACCTCCTTCGACGGCACGCGGCCCGTGGTGGACCTGTCCTCCGGCGCGCTTCCCGGATCCGACCTGGTCGCCGACGTCATGCCGGAGGTCGGCCGGCTGCTCCGGGACCACCTGCGCGGACCCGGCTACCACCCCGCCGGCCTCCCCGAGCTGCGGCAGGCGCTGGCGGACGACTTCACCCGCCGGGGGGTGCCGACCCGCGAGGACGAGATCGTGATCACCGCCGGTTCGCAGCAGGCGGTCTGGCTGATCGCCACGGCGCTCACCGGGCCCGGCACCCTCACCCTGGTGGAGGACCCGAGCTACCGCGGCGCGCTGGAGGCGTTCGCCGGCGCCGGCGGCCGGGTCCAGGGCGTACGGTTCACCTCCGCCGGCCCGGACCTCGACCTCCTCGCGCGCGCCGGCGCCGGGGCGGACCTGCTCTACGTCCAGACCGCGCTGCACAACCCGACCGGCGTCCACACCCCCGGACCGCGGCGCCGGGCCCTGGGCGAACTCGCCGCGCGCCACGGCCTGCTGGTGGTGGACGACCAGTCCCAGGCCGACCTGGGCTGGCACCGTTCCGAGCCGCTGCCGGGCCTGGACCGGCACACCGACCCCGCCGCACTGCTGACCGTCGGCACCCTCTCCAAGCTGTTCTGGGGCGGCATCCGCGTCGGCTGGGTCCGCGGTCCCCGCGAGATCGTCGGGCGGCTGGTGGAGGTGCGCCGGGCGGTGGACCTCGGCAGCCCCGTCGCCGACCAGCTCGCCGCCCTCCTCCTGCTGCCCCGTGCCGCTCAGCAGCGGGAGCACCGGCGCGCGTTCCTGCTGCGGCAGGCCGCGGACACCGAAGCGGTGCTCCGCGCGACGTTGCCGCACTGGCGGTGGCAGCCCCCGGCCGGCGGTTCCGGCCTGTGGATCGACACCGGCGCCAACGCCGTGCGGCTGGCCGGCCGGGCCCTGGAACGCGGCCTGCGGCTCACCCCGGGCCCGGCCTTCTCCCCGCACCACAGCCACGACCGCTACGTCCGTCTCCCGGTGTGGCTCCCGCACAGCACCGTGCTCGACGTCGCCCGCACCCTGGCCGAACTCGGCGCACCGGGCGCGGAGTGACGGGCCGCCGAGTCGACGGCCGGGCGACACCACCGCCGAGCACGAGCGCGCCTGCCGAAGACGGCGCCGGACGCCGTGGCCGTCCCCGCGCTCAGACGTGCTCTTCGGCGGGAAAGCCCGTCCAGCGCAGCTCGGGAGGCAGGTGCCGCATGTCGTTGGAGACGAGGACGGAGGCCGCCCGGCCGGGGGCGTAACGGATGACCGTGAGCGCCGCGTTGCCGTGGTTGAGACCGAGCCACCGCCACTTCGGCGCGTACAACGCGTCACGGACGAGCCAGCCGACGAGGAAGTTGTGGGTGACGACCAGTTCGTGCCGGTCCTCCGTGCCGTCCGTCACCGGCCCGGTGAACCGGCGCAGCGCCTGCCGGGCGAGTTCCGCTCCGTGTTCCCGCTCCTCGGCCGTGACTCCGGCGAGGAAGCGGAGGTAGTGGTCGGCCGACTCGGGCGGCAGCTCGGCCCGTTCCGGTACGTGGGGCAGGTAGTCACCGGCGATCTCCGAGACGCGCGGGGTGACACCGGTCAGTTCGCCGGCGACCAGGCGCGCGGTCTCCCGCGCCCGCGGCAGCGGGCCGTGGTGGAAGGCGGCGAAGGGGATGCCCCGCAGCCGCTTGCCCAGCAGGGTGGCCTGGCGCCGTCCCGCCTCCGTCAGTCCGGTCTCGTCCGGTGACGCCTCGCCGTGCCGTGCGAGGTAGAGGTAGCGGGTGGCCGTGCCGGTCATCTCGGACTCCTTGGGGCGCGCACGCATGCTCTTGACGCTTCGGCGGACGCACGCTCCGCACTCCCCGGTTCCCGTTCGCGCTCCCCGAGCCGCCCCCCGGCGGCGGCCTCAGCGTGCGACCTCCGCCCAGACCACCTTGCCGGTCTCCGTCCAGCGCACCCCCCACCGGGTGGTGAGCCGGTGCACCACGTGCAGGCCGCGGCCCCTGTCGGCGAGAGGCCGGCACCGGCCCAGCCGCGGCCGGCCGTTGCCGGTGTCGCCGACCTCGCACAGCAGGCCGTGGCCGGTCCTGATCAGCCGTACGGTGACGGGTCCGCCGGCGTGGCGGACCGCGTTGGTGACCAGCTCGCTGACCAGGAGCAGCACCTTGTCCCGGGTGGTGTCCCTGGTGTCCCACTGCCGCAGCGGCGCGGAGACCAGCGCGCGCGCCCGCGCGGCCGAGTCCTCGCGGGCCGGCAGGTGCCAGGTCGCGGTGTCGCCCCTGCGATGACCGATCGTGCGCGCGAGCAGCAGCGTGACGTCGTCGCGCCGGCGGGTCGGCATCACCTCGGCAACCACCTTCCGCGCGGCCTGCTGCAGCGTGTCCCAGGGGTGCACCGCGGCCACGGCCTCCGTCAGCCTGCCGATGCCCTCGTCGATCGGCAGGGCCGGGTCCTCGACCAGACCGTCGGTGTAGAGGGCCAGCAGGGAGCCCGGCGGCGCGGGGAAGGTGTGCACGCCGAACGGCTCCCGCAGGGCGAACTCGGCACCCAGACCGGGGTGCGGGTGGACCGGGAGCGGGGCGGCCCGTCCGTCCGGCGACACCAGGATCGGAGGGAGGTGGCCCGCGTTGGACAGTGCCAGCCGGTGGCCGACCGGGTCGTAGACGGCGATGCAGCAGGTCGACCCGAGGGCGCTGTAGCCGGCCGCCAGCCCCGAGTCCGCGTCGTCCAGCAGTGTCACGGTCTCGTCCAGGTGTTCCAGCACCTCGTCGGGCGCGAGTCCCGCGGACAGCAGCGCCCGGGCCTCCATGCTCAACTGGCCCATCGTCGCCGCGGCTCCCAGGCCGTGGCCGACGACGTCGCCGACCACCAGCGCGGTCCGCCCGTCGGGCAGCGGGAAGCTGTTCACCCAGTCACCGCCGACGCCCGCGCTGTCGGGCGTGGTGGGCTGGTAGACGCTGGCGGTCTCGACGGTGCCGCCGCCGGAGCGCGGCAGCAGCCGGCGCTGCAGGGCCAGCACCTGCGTGTGCTCGCGCTGGTGCTGGCGGGCCAGGTCCACGTGGTGGGAGGTCCTGGCCACCAGTTCCTGCAAGTCGAACAGCTCGCTGTCGGCGAAGGGACGGTCCGCCCGGCGCCAGACCTCCGCCACGCCCAGGACGACGGGCGGGTCGCCCTCCAGGACCAGCGGAACGCAGGCCACCCCCGCCGAACGCTCGCCGGGCACCAGGGCCCGCACCAGCCGCGGACTGCCGAGCACACGCTCGATCGCGGTACGGTCGGGGAGGACGAAGGACTGCGGTGCGTCGGCACGCCGTGTGGCCCGCGCCAGCAGCCGGCTCGCCTCGCCGGGGAGGTCGTCGCCCAGGGTGACGTAGCCCTCGGGCCACGCCCGGTCCGGCACCAGCGCCGCCCGGCGCAGCCGGATGCGGTCCTGCGCCCGCCCGGTGACGTGCTCGCCCGTCCACACTGCGAAGTCGAGGTCGATGGCGGCCACGTCCCCCCAGGCCAGCAGGGACTCCGCGAGCGACTGCGCGGTCTCGCCGATGTCCAGGGAGGTGCCGATCGCGGTCTCGGCGGCGTACAGGTGCAGCCTCCTGGCCATCGCGATCACGGAGACGGTCAGGCCCTCCCGGGGAGCCGCCGCGGGCAGGATGCTCATCGAGACGACCAGCTCCGAGCCGTCGGTGCGCCGCAGGCGCTGCACCCGGGCGACGTGCGCCTCACCGGTCTCCAGGACCTGGCGCAGCCGGCGGGTGACGGTGGGTACGTCCCCCCGCGGCAGCAGATCGACGAACGGTCTGCCGATCACCGCGTCCACTCCCGCGAAAACGGGGGCCTCGAGGTTGCGGTGGGTGACTCTCAGCTCCCGGTCGAGATTGACCGCGCCGAGGATCTGCTCCGGCCGGCCCGCCGCCCGGCCCTCGTGCTCCGAGGGCTGTCCCGCGGGTTCGGTGTTCGACTCGGCGGAGTCGGGACCGCCCGCCCGGTCATGGGGGAGGTAGCGACCCAAGGCGCTGCTGACCAGGTCGAACCCCGACGAGGACGAAGAGGGGGGTGTGGAGTCCATGCGGCTCCCTCAGCTCACTCGCCAACCCTGGCACAGTGCCGGGGCCGTACCCGAACCCGTGCGGAAGAGCCCCGAGTACCCCGACCGCACCCCCCATTCAATAACACCCGCGGGTGCTTCGCCCACACCGGCGGACCGCACGGCGACCACGGACGGTGACCGGTCCTCGCCCCTGAGGCGTCCTACAGCCACTCGCCTTCCAGGGCGGTGGCCGTCAGCCCCGGGGCAGCCGCGTACAGGACGGCACGGCTGCCCGCCTCCTGGCCCGCGTCGTGGGCCCGGCGCAGGATGTCGAAGACGGCGGCGCCTCCGCGGTTGCCGGTGGTGTAGCTGTCCCGGCTGTGGCGCAGGAGCCCCGGCGGCCACTCCTCGGGCATCGTCTGTTCCATGTACTCCAGCACCCGGGTGCCGCCGGGGTGGGCGAGCAGCAGGTCGGGGTGCCAGGAGCCGGGGCCGTCCTCGTGGCGGGCCCGGAGCCACTCCCACATCGCGGCGACCGTCTCCTGAACCGCCCGCGGCCCGCGCCGGTCCATCACGAAGTGGGTGCCGTCCGCCCGCGTCTCCAGGCGGTGCAGGTCCCGCGTGCCGGGCAGCGTGTGGTGCCAGGAGGCGTCCAGCCGGAGCACCGACTCGGGCCTCGGGCGGCCGGTGACGACCGCGGCGACCGCGGTGTCCGCGAACAGCAGCCGGACGATCAGGGACTCCAGGGTGTCGTCCGCGGGCTGGTAGGTCGTGCTCAGCGCCTCGGAGATCACGACCAGGACCACCCGGTCGGGGTCCGCCGCCACCAGGTCCGCCGCCAGCGCCAGCGAACGGGTCCCGGCCACGCAGGCCCACTGCGTGGCCGGCAGCAGCATGGTGTCACCGCGCAGCGGAAGCCGGTTGGCCAGGGCGACGTCCAGACCGGGCAGTGCCGGGGTGGTGGAGTTGCTCGTGATCAGGCAGTCGACGTCCGCGACGTCCAGCCCGGCGATCTGCAGGGCCCCGCGCGCCGCGCGCTCCCCGTAGGCCTGCACGGCCTCCCAGGCCGGAGCGGTGCGCTCCTGCACGGTCTGCGGTGCGGGTACGGCCTCGAGCGCGGCGATCACGCGGTCGGCGTCCTGCTCGGTGAAGCCGTCGCGGAGCAGCGCCTCCCGGGCGGGCCCGGGGCCGGCCGGTCCCGCGCCGCTCCCGTCGCCGGGGGCGACGGCGGCCTCCAGGGGGAGCATCCAGCCGCGGGTCTCGATCCCCGTGCTCGCCGCGATGCCCTCGGCCCGTGGTGCCCACGCCGCGTCCGGGTGCCGGTCGTGCACCTCCGCCACGATCTCTCGGGTGTGCACGGAGTGCGCGCCGTGTATCACGGCGGGAGGGCACAGGTATGCGGCCACGGTCGGCACCTTTCTGCGGGGGTCTGCGCTGAGCCGTCGGCGACGGAGTGGCGCCACGCGTGCTGCGGCGTGGCCCGCTTCGGACCGTCGCGACCAAGTCGTCGTCGGCGCACGCCACTTCGGGCGGCGCGTGTTCTTCTACGAGCATGGACGCGAAAAGGGCATTTGCGCAGTGACCCACGCAACGCGGACGGCCTCCGCGTGCGTGAGACGGCGCACACGCGCACAGGCCGCCCGGTGTCCGGACGGGGAAGGGCGTGCCGACCGTCGGCGTGGACGGCACACCCGGCCCCTCAGGCGGACGTCGGTGTGTCGGTGGGCAGCGACCCGGTGGCCGGACGGTCATCCGCGCCCCGGCGGGGACGCAGCCGGGAGGCGAGGCTCCAGCGGCCCGGTCCGAGGGCGGCGACCAGCAGGAAGGACCAGCAGAACATGGCCGCCGGCTCCCCGCCGTTCTCGATCGGGAAGAGTCCGTCGGGCTGGTGCTCGACGAAGTAGGCGTACGCCATCGACCCGGAGCACAGGACGGCCGCGGCGCGGGTGGCGAGGCCGCACAGAACCAGCGTGCCGCCGACGAGCTGCACCACGGCGGCCCACCAGCCCGGCCAGGCGGCGAAGCCGGGTGCGGCTCCGTGCGGTCCGCCCAGGACGTCGAACAGGGTGGCGGCTCCGTGGCAGGCGAACAGCAGGCCTGTGACGATGCGGAAGAGCGCGATCACGTGCTCCCTGCGTTTCTCCAACGCTTCCAACGGTGGTGCTCCTCTCTTGCGCAACGGCCGCGGGCGAACCGGGCGGCCGGTGGGGATGGTGCGCAGCACGGGGCGGGGCACGACGGCGTCCCGAGGGAGGGGGGAAGACGCGCGGCCCATTCGACTTTTAACCATCGCCCCGATCCTTGTCTAGACCAATAGCGTGACGAGTCGCATTCCGGCCTGCGTGCGCCAAGTGCCCTCGGCCGTCCGTCGGTTGGTGGTGCGCGACCCCTTGACCGCGTCGGCTTCGCCGCTATGGTCTAGACCTGAACTTGCCAGGTCTAGACCTGTAGGGAAAGGGGCACGAGATGCGCACGAAGAGACGGGTGGCCGTCGCGGTCGGGGCACTGGTCGCACCGCTGCTCGCCGTCAGCCTCCCGGCGAGCACGGCCGGCGCCCACGGATGGGTGACCTCGCCCGGCAGCAGGCAGGACCAGTGCGCCGCGGGGGTCGTCGACTGCGGTCAGATCAAGTACGAGCCCCAGAGCGTCGAGGGACCCAAGGGCCTCAAGAGCTGCAGCGGCGGGAACAGCCAGTTCGCCGAACTCGACGACGACAGCAAGGGCTGGCGGGTCACCCCCGTCGGTACGACGCACACCTTCACCTGGCACCACACGGCCCGGCACGCCACCGCCAACTGGCAGTACTTCATCGGCAACCAGAAGATCGCCGAGTTCGACGGCCGCGGCGCGCAGCCCGCACCGGACGTGAGCCACCAGGTGGACTTCGGCGGCTTCACCGGCCGTCAGAAGGTGCTGGCCGTCTGGAACGTGGCGGACACCGGCAACGCGTTCTACTCCTGCATCGACGTCAACATCGGCGGGAGCGGCGGCGGCGACGGGGGCGGCGGCGACGGCGGAAGCGGCGAGCCCGGCGCCTGCGACGCTCCGCTGTGGAGCGCCGGCGGCGTCTACGGCGGCGGCGACACCGTCTCCCACGGTGGCCACCACTGGCGCGCCAAGTGGTGGGTGACGGGCGAGGAACCCGGCACCACCGGCGAGTGGGGCGTCTGGGAGGACCTGGGAGCCTGCGCGGCCGCGTGACCCTCCCGGCCACGTGACCGCGACGGAGCGGCGCGCACCGCCCGGGGTGCGCGCCGGCCCCGCCGGCGACCCGAGTATTCCCGCGGACGACCGGGTCCGCTTTTCCCGGAAGCCGGTAAAATAAATTCAAAGCGGAAAGGGGGCCGCAATGGATCCGTGGCTGATCTGGCTGATCGTTTCCGGCGTGATGATCGTGGCGGAGATCTTCACCCTGACCGCCGCTCTCGGAATGCTCGGAGTGGCCGCGCTGATCACCTCCGCGTCCGCTGCGGCCGGCCTTTCGGCGCCCTTTCAATTCCTGGTTTTCACGGTCGTCTCCGCGGTCACCCTCCTTTTCCTGCGCCCCGTCGCGGTGCGCCACCTGCACCAGCCCCAGACCGAGCGTTTCGGCGTGGAAGCCCTGGTCGGCCAGGCCGCCTACGTCGTCTCCGACGTCACGGGGAGGGACGGCAGGGTGCGCATCGGCGGTGAGGAATGGTCGGCCCGTGCCTACGACGAAACGCTGGTGATCCCCCGGGGTGCGACCGTCGACGTTCTGGAGATCAGCGGCACCACCGCATTCGTCTACCCCCGGGAGTGACCATGGAAGCCTCGGCGTTCCTCATCGCCGGTGTGATCGTCGCGCTTCTCGCCGTTTTCACCGTGGTGCGGGCGGTGCGCATCGTGCCGCAGGCCCGCGCCCGCAACGTGGAACGGCTGGGCCGCTACCACCGCACCCTGAAACCCGGACTGAGCGTCGTCATCCCGTACATCGACCGCGTCTATCCGGTGATCGACCTGCGTGAACAGGTCGTCTCCTTCAAGCCGCAACCGGTCATCACCGAGGACAACCTGGTCGTCGAGATCGACACCGTGCTGTACTTCCAGGTCACCGACCCCCGCGCGGCCTTCTACGAGATCGCGAACTTCCTCCAGGCGGTCGAGCAGCTCACCGTCACCACCCTGCGCAACGTGGTGGGCTCGATGGACCTGGAGAAGACCCTCACCTCGCGCGACACCATCAACAGCCAGTTGCGCGGCGTGCTCGACGAGGCCACCGGCAAGTGGGGGCTGCGGGTGAACCGGGTGGAGATCAAGGCGATCGACCCGCCGCAGTCCATCAAGGACGCCATGCAGAAGCAGATGCGCGCCGAGCGGGACAAGCGGGCCGCGATCCTGGGCGCGGAGGGCCAGCGCCAGTCGCAGATCCTCACCGCCGAGGGCGACAAGCAGGCCGCCGTCCTGCGTGCCGAGGGCAACCGCACCGCCGAGATCCTCAAGGCGGAGGGCCAGTCCCGGGCCATCGACGAGGTCTTCCAGGCCGTGCACCGCAACGACCCCGACCCCAAGCTGCTGGCCTACCAGTATCTCCAGGTGCTGCCCCAGCTCGCCCAGGGCTCCGGCAGCACGTTCTGGGTCATCCCCAGCGAGGTCACCTCCGCGCTCCAGGGAGTGTCCCGGGCATTCACCGAAGCGCTGCCCCAGTCGCCGGCCACCCGGGAGCACCCGTCCGACGACGGCGCCGCCCAGGCGGCCAGCGACACGGCACAGGCCGCGGAGGCCGCCGCCCAGGCCCTCGCCGACGCGGCCAGGGCCAACGGTGTGCCCCCCGAGGGCCACGCGGCGTGAGCTTTCAGCCGAGGGCCGGGCCCGTGACCGGCCGGCCCTCGGCGTCGTAGGGCCAGACATTGGTCCGGCAGCCGTGCAGCCCCTTGATCTGCTGCATCATCACGGGGGCCGGACGCCCCGCTCCCGGGCACCCCTCGTGACCGTGGCCGAGGAAGTGCCCGACCTCGTGATTGATGATCAGCGCCCGGTAGGACGTCACGTCGTCCGCGTAGTACTGCGTCGCCAGCAGCCACCGCTTGAGGTTGACCATCACGTCCTGGCCCACGTTGCAGTTGACCTCCCCGCCGGTGTCCAGGCCGTACCGCCCGCAGATGTCGTCCACCGTCGACGCCGTGGCGAGCCGTACCCGGAAGTCGGACGTCCCGCCGGTCACCCGCCGGAAGCCCACCTTCCCGTCGGCCGTCCAGCCCCGCTCGTCGGCGAGGACGCGCTCGACCTCGGCCGCCACCTCCCCGGCCGGGATCCCGATGCCGTCCTCGACCTGCACCACGTAGGTCAGGGTCCGGCCGCTGCCGCCGACCCGGTCGCCGCCCCCGTCGGCGGTGGCGAAGGTCCCCGGCCCGGACGAGGGTATCGATCCGGGGTCCGGCTTCTCGTCCGTTCCCTTCTCGACGCCTTCCCCGGCGCCCTTCTCCTCCTCGCCCTTCTCCGGGGTGGGCGAGGCCGCGTCCTTCCGGGCCTCCTCCGTACGGCCGGTCTGCGTCGGCGCGGGAGTGGCGGCCGCGTCGGCGGAGTGGCCGGTGGGCTCCGTGCCCCCCTTGAAAGCCAGGCCCCCGGCGAGCGCCAGGACGGCCCCGGCCGCGACCCCCGGCCACAGCAGTCGGGACCGGCCGCCCCGTCGGCGGCGAGCACGGCCGCCGCGGCGCCGGCGGCCCGCGGCGGAGGAGGGTGGGGGAGTCGGTCGGCGGTGCTCGTTCATGATCAGACAGCGTGCTCCCGGCGTGTGATCGTGCGGGGACGCCTTGTGGACCGCTGTGTAACAGCCCTCACCCCCGGGCCGGATCCCGCCCGCGCACACGCATACTGAGGTCCATGCCACGGGTCCTGATCATCGAAGACGACCGCGCCGTCCGGGACGGCCTGCTGCTGGCCCTGCGCCGGCAGGGGCACGAAGTCGCCGCCGCCGCGACGGGCGAGGACGGCCTGCAGCAGCTCCGGTCGTTCCGGCCCGAGGCCGTGGTCCTCGACCTGATGCTGCCGGGCATGTCCGGCCTGGAGGTGTGCCGTCGCATCCGCGCCCACGACCAGCTCCCGATCATCATGGCCACCGCCCGCGGCGACGACACCGACATCGTGGTCGGGCTGGAGTCCGGTGCCGACGACTACGTGGTCAAGCCGGTCCGCGCCCGCGTCCTGGACGCACGCATACGCGCCGTGCTGCGCCGCGTCGGCAGCGCGTCCGACGCCCCGGGCACGCCGCGCACCGAGCACCACGGGGACCTGGTCATCGACCGGGCCGGACTGACCGTCACCCACCAGGGACGGCCGGTCGCCCTCGGCCCCTCCGAACTGCGGCTGCTGCTCACGCTGTCCGCCTCCGCCGGGCAGGTGTTCAGCCGCCAGCAGCTCCTGGAGGCCGTGTGGGAGCACAACTACCACGGGGACGCGCGGCTCGTGGACGCCTGCGTCAAGCGGCTGCGGTCCAAGATCGGGGAAGTGCCGGGCAGTCCGCGCTACGTCCACACCGTGCGCGGATTCGGCTACCGGTTCGGCCCCCGGTGAGGGTGCCGCGGGTCCTGCGCGCACTGGTGGGGCTGCGCCTCAGGCTCGTGGTGGCGTTCACCCTCGTCGCCGTCGTGGCCACGGTGACCACCGGAGCGCTGACCTTCCGCGAGGCCCGGACCGGGGTCCTGCAGCAGAGCCAGGACACGGTGATCGAGGACTTCCGGCACCGCGTCAACACCCTGGTCCCCAACTACCGGTTCCCGCCCGATCCGGCCGACCTCCAGTCGTTCGCCGACGACGTGTCCAGGGGCGGACGGTCCCAGCCGTGGCGGGTGCTGGCCGCCTACCGGGAGGCCAGCGCGACCTCCGTCCCCGACGACCGGTTCGCCGAACTGTCCTCGGCGATGCGCGAGTCCGTGCGCTCCCGCCGGGCCACCGTGTTCCAGCGCGTGTCGCACGACGGCCGCGCCTCGCTGGTGGTCGGCATGCCCGTCACCTTCGCCGGCCAGTACAGCACCGAGCAGGGCGCCTCCGGACTGGAGGTCTACCTCACCGTGCCCCAGCAGGAGGAGCAGGGCTACGTCGACGCGCTGGTCAGCGCCATCGAACGCGCCACCGTGCCGGCGCTGGTCCTGGCCGTCCTGATCGCGCTCCTCGCCGCCCGCGGCGTCCTGCGGCCGGTGCGGGCGCTGCGCCGGGCGACCCGCAGCATCGCCGAGGGCCGCTTGGACACCCGGCTCGCGGTGCAGGGGTCCGACGAACTCGCCGATCTCTCCCGCACGTTCAACGAGACCGCCGCGGCGCTGGAGGGCTCGGTGGCGGAACTGCGGCGCATGGAGGCCGGTGCCCGGCGCTTCGCCGCGGACGTCTCCCACGAACTGCGCACTCCGCTGGCCGCGATGTCGGCGGTCACGGACGTGCTGGACGAGGACGCGGCCGGCCTGGACGAGGACACCGCGACGGCCGTACGCCTCATCAGCACCGAGACCACCAAGCTGGCCGCTCTCGTGGACGACCTCATGGAGATCTCCCGGTTCGACGCGGGCGCGGCCGCCCTCCACCTGGACGAGATCGACCTCGCCGAGTCCCTGCGCCGCACCCTCGCCTCCCGCGGCTGGCAGGACACCGTGGAGACCGCGCTGCCGGGACCGGGGGAACTGCGCGGCCGGGTCGACCCGCGCCGCCTCGACGTGATCGTGGCGAACCTCGTCGCCAACGCCCTGAGACACGGCGCGCCCCCGGTCGTCCTGGAGCTGAGTGCCCAGGACGACCCGGTCGCGGGGCGGCAGGCCGTCGTCACGGTCCGCGACGGCGGGGACGGCATCCCCGAGGACGTCCTGCCCCACGTCTTCGACCGCTTCTACAAGTCGGCCGACGCCCGCGCCCGCAGCGAGGGCAGCGGCCTCGGGCTGGCCATCGCCACGGAGAACGTACGCCTGCACGACGGCACGGTGCGCGCCGCCAACCGTCCCGAGGGCGGTGCCGTCTTCACGGTCGTCCTGCCCCTGGCACCGGACGACACGGCGGAGCGGACCGCACACCAGGACCCGAACCCGTCGACGGAGGCCCGGACATGAACCCCTCGGCGCGCCCACGGACCGCCCCCGCCCCGGCCCCGCGCAGGCGCCCGCTCGACGGCCGTCCCGGCCGAAGCGCCCGGCGTGCGCTGCCCGTTGTCCTCGCGGCGCTGCTCCCGCTCGCCGCCTGCGGCATCCCCGAGACCGGTGTGGTCGAGGCGGGCGAACCCGCCACCGGCGTTCTGCCACCGGGTGTCACGGCGGTGCCGTCGGAGACCGCACCCGAGGCGGTGCCCCTGGTCAAGGTGCCGCTCTACTTCGTCGAGGACGGCGCCCTGACGGCGGTGTCCCGCACCGTGGCGGGCCCCGGCGACCTCGGCAGCACCGTCCTCATGCTGTTCGAGGGGCCGGACGCCCGGGAACGGGGACGGGGACTGACGACCGAGCTGCCGGAAGCCGCCGTGGCCCCCACCATCCGCACCGACGGCCCGGCGGTCACCGTCCAACTGCCGCGGACCGCCGGGGGCCTGAGCGACACGGCCGTCGACCAACTGGCCTGCACGGTCGCCGTCGCCCGGCTGCGGCAGGACCCGGCGCTGGGAAGCGCGCAGGTCACCGTCGAGCAGCCCGGCGGCCGACTGGCCGGCCGCTCCAGCGACGACTGCCCGTCCGGCGCTGCCCGTCCGACCACCGCCCCCGCCGAGACCGCCCCGGCCGCGGACCCCGAAACCGGCCCGGGCACCGGCGGCAGCGTCGGCGGAAACGGGCCAACCGGCGGCTGAAGCAAGGCGGTTGACGGCTCACAGGCAACCCGGGAGTACTCCTGCCCCTCCTCCCACCAGGGGCGCCCGCACGGGCCGGCCCCCGAACCATGGCACGACCGAGCCATGACTGAGGTGTTGAGGAGCCGATTCTTGATACGTGCTCGAACCACATGGGCCGCCGCGACAGCCGTACTGACCCTCGTCGGTATCGCCCCCGCCGCGGCCCACGCCGACCCGCGTCCGCCCGGCAGCAGCAGCACCGCACCGGTACGGACGGCCCCGACGGACACCGCCGACCTGCCGC
Organism: Streptomyces sp. NRRL F-5650; assembly: GCF_000721365.1. Lineage (NCBI taxonomy): Bacteria > Bacillati > Actinomycetota > Actinomycetes > Kitasatosporales > Streptomycetaceae > Streptomyces > Streptomyces sp. NRRL F-5650. The sequence continues at coordinate 505,641 of NZ_JOGV01000001.1, forward strand.
CCGGCTGGCGGATCACCGGCACCGGTGGGGCCGCCGCCCTGGAGTGGCGCTCCCCGCGCCCCGTCCCGCCCGGCGACGCACGGGTGGAGTTCCACACCGACGGCAGGCGCCTCGGCGTACCGGAGCCGGACGACGACGGCAAGACCTTCCGCCTGCCCCTCAAGGACGTTCCGGCGGCCGCGCTGGAGAGCCCGTCCGGCCTCCAGGTCCGCGCCGCCGGCCGCCGCCTGGACGGGGACCCGGGCGCCGCCGCCCGCGAACGCCGCTCAACCGCGGCGCCCCCGGCCAAGCTGCCGCCCCTGCTCCCCGCCGGCGCCGTGGACCCGGGCCGTCCCGGCCGGTTCGCCACCACCACCGGCGAGTACACGCTGGACCCCGTCGAACTGCCCGGGCTGCCCGCGCCGGTCGAGATGCGCGGCGTGGTCGTCGCGCCCAAGGGGGCGACCGGCAAACGCCCCCTCGCGCTCTTCCTGCACGGCCGCCACGCCACCTGCTACGTCCCCGGCCAGGACGAGGAGTCCGTCACCATCGACTGGCCCTGCGCGGACGGCGCCCGGCCCATCCCCAGCCACCGCGGCTACCTCCAGGACCAGAAGCTGCTGGCCTCCCAGGGCTACGTGACCGTCTCGATCTCCGCCAACGGCGTCAACGGCCAGGACGCCGTGGTCGAGGACGGCGGCGCCCAGGCCCGCTCGTCGCTGGTGCGCGCGCACCTGGCCCGCTGGGCCGACTGGGCGGCGGGCACCTCCGCCGCCCCGGCCGCCGTTGGCCGCGGCCCGAGGGCCGACCTGTCCCGCGTCCTGCTCGTCGGCCACTCCCGCGGCGGCGAAGGCGTCGCCCGGGCCGCCATGGACAGCCTCTACCCGCCGCCGGCGAGCCAGGACGCCCGGCCCGGCCGGGCCCGCTGGACCATCCGCGGCACCGTACTCGTCGGCCCCACCGCCTTCGGCCAGAACCCCGTGCCCGACGTGCCGTCCCTGACCGTCCTGCCGGGCTGCGACGGAGACGTCTCCGACCTCCAGGGCCAGCTCTACGTCGACGGCACGCGCGGCGTGAGCCGGGGCCGGGCACTGCACAGCGCGGTCCACATCACGGGCGCCAACCACAACTACTTCAACAGCGAGTGGACGCCCGGCCTCGCCGAGGCCCCCGCCTCCGACGACTTCTGGGAGGACCCCGAGTCCCCCGACCCGGTCTGCTCCGCCGACAGCCCCACCCGGCTCACCGCCGCGCAGCAGCACCGGGCCGGCGCCACCTACGTCGCCGCGGCCGCCAGGCTGTTCGTCGCCGGTGACGACCGCGTGCGCGAACTGATCGACGGCACCGGACGCCGCGCCCCCTCGGCCGACCCGGCCCGGGTGCTCACCCACGCGGTCGGCGCCGGCCGCGGCGCCGGGTTCCTGCCGGACGACGGCGTGCGGGTGACCGGCGGACGCCTGTGCTCCGCGGTCGACCCCGACCCGGCCGTCGCCTGCCTCGACGAGGAGACGCAGGGCGCCTCACCGCACTTCGCGTACTGGTGGCCGGAGCGCGAAACGGGCCGCAGCGCGGTCGCCCTCGCATGGACCGCCCCCGGCACCGCGACCCGCGTCCGGCCCGGTACCCCCCTCTCCCTGAAGGGTGCCGACAGCCTCGCCCTGCGCGTCATCGTGCCGCCCGGCAGCACCGGCACCCGGCTCGACGTGTCCCTCACCGACGCCGCGGGCCGGCGCGTCACCCTCGGGAGCGTCCGCGCCGACGGCCTGCCGGGCAGCGAGCGCACCGCGTCCTACTGGGCCCAGGAACTGCGCGTACCGCTCACCGCCGCCGGCCGGGCCGGACTGGACCTGCGCCGCGTCACCGCGCTGGAACTGACGCCGCGTTCCCACGCGGGCCGGGCCTGGCTGATGGACGCCCACGCCTGGCACCCCGGCACCCCCCGGGTGCGACCGGCCCCCCTCGCGCGTGTCGACGTCGGCCGTACCACCGTCGAGGAGGGTGACTCCGGCATGCGCACCTACCACGTGCCGGTGCGGGTCTCCGGCAAGGGCACCGGCACGGTCCGGATGTACGTCATGGAACCGGACGGGACGGCGGCCGAGGAGCGCCTGGTCACCGTGCGCTCCGGGCGCCCCTTCACCGACGTGACCGTGAAGGTGACCGGCAACAAGCGGTACGGCGGCGACGTGTACCACGACCTGTGGGTCAAGGCCGTGCACGGCTCGGTCGTGGGCTCCTACGCCGGCGGGGTGACGGTCGAGGAGGACGACCCGATGCCGGAGATCAGCGTGACGCCGGTGGCCGACGAGGTCACCGAGGGGCAGCCGCTGCGCTGGCGGGTCTCGCTCTCCGAACCCGCCGACATGGACCTGGGCACGCTGCTGGTCGCGGTTCCCGACGACTCCCGTCCCGAGCTGTCCACCAAGGACGTCGACCACGACTGGCTGCTGGAGACGGTGGGCGAGGTCCCCGACGGTGAGGTCCCGCTCTCCCGGCTGGACTGGTTCGCGCTCTGGGCCTCCGTGCCGGCCGGTGAGACCGACACCGAGGTGACGGTGCCCACCGTCGGCGACGAGATCGCCGAGCCCACCGAGTACATCGGCTTCCAGGGCACCGACGAGTGGGGCAGGCCGCAGGGCCCGCCGCTGACCGGCGCCGTGCTCGACGCCTCGTAACCGGCGCGCCGACACCCCGGCCCCGCGCGGGTGCGGAAGCGGCACCGTCCGTCCGCACCCGCGCGCCGGGTGGCCCATCCGCCGGACACCCGTCGCCGGCCCCGGCCGCGTCGTACGTCTGGGCCCATGGCCCCTGGGTACCCTCCGCCGCATGGCGGTGGACAGCAGGACCGAGCCGCCGCGCCGGACACCGGCTCGGCAGCGGACGAACCGCACGCTGGGGCGGGCTCTGGTGCGGTGGGCGACCACGACCGATCACAAGGTGATCGGCCATCTCTACTTGGCGACGTCATTCGGCTTCTTCGTCTTCGGCGGCGTCCTCGCCATGCTGATGCGCGCGGAACTCGCCCGCCCGGGGCTGCAGTTGTTCAGCAACGAGCAGTACAACCAGCTCTTCACCATGCACGGCGCCATCATGCTGCTGCTGTTCGCGACCCCGCTGTTCGCCGGCTTCACCAACGCCGTGATGCCGTTGCAGATCGGCGCCCCGGACCTCGCGCTGCCCCGGCTCAACGCGCTCTCGTACTGGCTGTACCTGTTCGGCGGACTGACGGTGGCGGCGGGGTTCCTGACCCCCGGCGGAGCGGCCTCGTTCGGCTGGTTCGCCTACGCGCCCCTGAACAGCGCCGTCTTCAGCCCCGGTCCGGGCGGCGACCTGTGGATCATGGGCCTGGTGCTGAGCGGCGTGTCGACCACCCTCAGTGCCGTCAACTTCATCACCACCATCCTGTGCCTGCGCGCCCCCGGCATGACCATGTTCCGGATGCCGATCTTCACCTGGAACGTGCTGTTCACCTCGATCCTGGTCCTGCCCGCCTTCCCCGTCCTCACCGCCGCGCTGCTGATGCTCGAGGCCGACCGGAAGTTCGGCGCGCACGTCTTCGACGCCGCCAACGGCGGGGCCCTGCTGTGGCAGCACCTGTTCTGGTTCTTCGGGCATCCCGAGGTGTACATCATCGCGCTGCCGTTCTTCGGCATCGTCACCGAGATCATCCCGGTCTTCAGCCGCAAGCCGATCTTCGGCTACGTCAGCCTGATCGGCGCGACGATCGCCATCACCATGCTCTCCGCGGTGGTGTGGGCCCACCACATGTTCGCCACGGGCGCCGTGCTGCTCCCCTTCTTCTCCGTCATGTCGTTCCTCATCGCCGTACCGACCGGAGTGAAGTTCTTCAACTGGACCGGCACGATGCTGCGCGGCTCGCTGTCCTTCGAGACGCCCATGCTGTGGTCGTGCGGCTTCCTGGTGACCTTCCTGCTCGGCGGCCTGAGCGGGGTCCTGATCGCCTCCCCGCCGCTGGACTTCCACCTGACGGACTCGTACTTCATCGTCGCCCACCTGCACTACGTGGTCTTCGGCACGGTCGTCTTCGCGATGTTCGCCGGTTTCTACTTCTGGTGGCCGAAGCTGACCGGCAAGATGCTCGACGAACGCATCGGCAGGATCCACTTCTGGACGCTCTTCATCGGCTTCCAGACCACCTTCCTCGTCCAGCACTGGCTCGGCGAGCAGGGCATGCCGCGCCGCTACGCCGACTACCTGGCCGCGGACGGATTCACCACGCTGAACACCGTCAGCTCCCTCGGCGCCTTCCTGCTCGGCCTGTCCACCCTGCCGTTCCTCTACAACGTGTGGCACACCCACCACTACGGCAGGAAGGTCGAGCAGGACGACCCCTGGGGCTACGGCCGTTCCCTCGAATGGGCCACCAGCTGTCCGCCGCCGCGCCACAACTTCACCTCGCTGCCGCGCATCCGGTCCGAGTCCCCGGCCTTCGACCTCCACCACCCCGACGTCACCCGACACGATCAGAGGCATGTGCAGTGAGGACCGAATCCCGTCTGTTCTCCGGTGTCGCGGTCTTCTTCGGCGGCGAGGCCGCCCTCTACGGCTGGTGGTCGCGCGAGCCCGCCGGCACCGCCGCGCTCGTCCTCGCCTTCCTGATGGCCTCGCTCATCGGGTTCTTCCTCCGGGTGCAATACCACAAGCGCGGCCTGCGCGCGCAGGACCGCAGCGAGGGCGAGGTCGTCGACACGGCGGGTCCGCTCGACTTCTTCCCGCCGCACAGCCCCTGGCCGGTCACCATCGCGTTCGCCGCCGTGGTGCTCGCCTTCGGCATCGTCTTCGGCCTGTGGCTGGCACTGATCGGCTTCGGCCTGCTCGGCATGGGCATCTGCGGCCTGGTCCTCCAGTACGCCGACCGGGGCGTTCAGCGCTCCGGCTCGCCCGAGTAGGCATCCCGCTCCGGGGGCCCCGCCCCCGGCGCCGCTTCGAGTGCCGACTGCGGGCCCCGCTCCGGCTCGCCCTCCTCGACGTCGACCCGGTCGTCGTAGTACCACGCGCTGAGCGTGGCCCGCAGCCGTCCCACGTGCGGGGCGTCGCCCCCCTTCGGTGACGGAGCCAGCGGCTCGGGCTCCCGGCGGGAACGCAGTACGTGACGCTCCTCGGGATCGAGCGGCCCGTTGCTCTCGGCGTAGCCGCCGGCGAGGGTCTGGTGCACGTCGCCCGTCTCCTCGCCCTCCGCCAGACGCTCGCGGTCGCGTTCCTGCAGCGCCAGGCAGACCCGCTTGGCCACGACGAGGGCGAGCAGCGGCGCCACCACGAGGGAGACCCGGAAGATCCAGGTCAGCACGTTCAGCGAGATGTGGAACGTGTGGGCCAGGATGTCGTTGCCGCCGGCCAGGAGCAGTACCCCGTAGAAGACGATCGCGGCGACGCCGAGCCCGGTCCGCACGGGCTTGTCCCGGGGTCGGTCGCACAGATGGTGCTCCTCGTGGTCGCCGGTCACCCACCGCTCGAAGAACGGGTACGCGTACAGCACCGTGAACAGGGCGCCCGGCAGCAGCACCGCGGGCACCAGGACGTTCCACATGACGGTGTGGCCCGCCACGGCCGTCTCGAAGGGGGGCATCAGCCGCAGCGAGCCCTCCAGGAAACCGACGTACCAGTCCGGCTGCGAACCCGAGGAGATGATGTCCGGGCGGTAGGGGCCGTACGTCCAGATCGGGTTGATCTGCGCCACCGCCGCGAGCACCGTCAGCACACCGAAGACCGTGAAGAACAGGCCCGTCGAGTTCGCCATGAAGTTCGGGAACAGCGGCTTGCCCACCACGTTCCGGTTGGTGCGCCCGCGCCCCGCCCACTGGGTGTGCTTGAGGTAGAACACCAGGATCAGGTGGACCGTGACCAGCGCCAGCAGCAGCCCGGGCAGCAGCAGGATGTGCAACGAGTACAGTCGCGGGACGATGTCGTGGCCGGGATACTGGCCGCCGAACACGAACATGGTGAGATACGTCCCCACCACCGGGACGGACTGCAGGACCCCCTGCGCGATGCGCAGCCCCGTGCCGGAGAGCAGGTCGTCGGGGAGGGAGTAGCCGGCGAAGCCCTCGACGAGGGCCAGCAGGAACAGCGTGACACCGATCAGCCAGTTGACCTCGCGCGGCCGGCGGAAGGCCCCGGTGAAGAAGATCCGCAGCAGGTGCACACCGATGGCGGACACGAACACCAGCGCCGCCCAGTGGTGCGTCTGCCGGATCAGCAGCCCGCCGCGCACGTCGAAACTGATGTCCACCGTCGAGCGGTAGGCCTCCGACATGCTCACCCCGACCAGGGGTTCGTACGAGCCGTCGTAGAGGACCTCCGTCATCGAGGGCTTGAAGAAGAGCGTCAGCCAGACCCCGGTCAGCAGCAGGACGACGAAGCTGTACAGGGCGATCTCACCCAGCAGGAACGACCAGTGCTCGGGGAAGGCCTTGCGCAGCAGCCCCCCGCCCCCGGAGACGGGAAGCCGCCCGTCGGCCCAGTTGACGGTGTGTTCGGCCGTGTGGCGGGCCCGCGCACCGGCGCGGGCCCTTTTCCTCTGCAGCAGCACGGCGCATGGGTTCCCCGGGCGCCGTACCGGAAACTACGCACCGGTCGGGGCCGGTCACCCTCCGGTCACGGGGTCAGCCCGGGCCGCCGCCGCCGAAGGAGCCGCTGTGGCCCTCCTCCCAGCGCGGCCGTTGCTGGTCGGAGGCGGTACGGCTGCCCTGGTGCCGCAGCTCGTGCGGCAGCGTGCGGTCGTCGCGCTGCGGCATCTCGTTCGGCTCCCGGCGCTCCCGCTCCTCGTGGACGGGCCCGCTGTCCGGCAGCCGGGGCTGCTCGTCGGCCGTCGGCGGGGGCGGCTCCCGGCGCTTTTGCCGGCTGCCGAAGGCGAACGCTCCGATCAGTACGCCCACCACCACGACGGCCGCGATGATCAGCCAGACGGGGAAGCCGCCGGATCCGCCCGCTGCCAGGTCCCTCCATGCGTTGGTCATGGCGCGCGGGTACCCCGGGGCCGCGCCGCCAACCTGCTCACCCCGGCCGCGACGCCCGCGTCCGCGACCGGTTGGCCTTCCTGATCGCCGCGAGCAGGTCCGCCTTCGACATCTTCGACCGGCCCTCGACGCCCAGGCGCCGGGCGACGCCGTACAGGTGCTCCTTCGAGGCCTGCTCGTCGACGCCCTCGCCACTGCGCCCGCCCTGTCCGCGGGGCCGTCCGGACCGGGGGTCGGAGGGACCCTTGCGGCCGCCCTCCTTGCGTTCCCAGTGGTCGCCGACCTTCTCGAACTTGTGCTTGAGCGCCCCGTACGCCACCCGGTGAGCCCGCTCGCCCTCGCCGTACTCCTCGACGGCCGAGTCATGGGCCTTGATCCAGGTGCGCCGGGCCTCCTGCGGGGAGCGCTCCAGGGTCGACGGCAGTTCCTGTCGTCCCGGCATGTCCAGTGCACCTCCGTGCGTCCTCGCCGGCGTGGTCCCCGGCGGTCGCGGGGACGGTCCACGGGTGCCCTGCCGAGCGTCCCGGAAAACGGCCCGGAACCCTTGCCGGGACCCCGCCGCGCGGTTTGGCACAGCCGCCGGCGGCAACCCGCGCGGTGTGACATCGACGACGACTTCCCAGCAGGAACTGTTCCGCTTCCTCGAGGACCGTTTCGCGTGCGCACAGGCGTGCGCCGAGTGCGCCCGGGCCTGTGCCCTGCGGGCGAGCCTCGTGGACCCGGACGGGACCGAGAACCAGGAACTCGTGCGGCGCAAGGGCATCATGTGCGCGGAGGTCTGCGACGCGACCTGCCGGGTGCTGTCCGAACAGAACCAGGTCGACGAGGCCGCCATCCGCGCCCAACTGGAGTGGTGCCGCCAGGTGTGCCTGGAGAGCGCCCACGTCTTCGACGGCCACCCGGGCGCCGAGGAGAGCGCGAAGTCCTGCCGCGACTGCGCCCGCGCCTGCGGCGAGTTCCTGACCACCCTGCGCTGAACCCTGGGAGCGGGTCCCGCGCCGCGTTAGCCTGCCCCCATGGCGGCGACGCGGACCGGCGGCGATCCGGGGCTCTTCGGACCGGACTCCGTGACCTGGCAGGCGCACGGCGACCCGATGATGTGGGTGGCCGGCATCCGCGCCCTGTATCTCCAGGCACTGCACCCGCGCGCCGTGCGCGGTGTGATGCAGAACAGCGACTTCCGGCGCGACGCCTGGGGCCGGCTGATGCGCACCGCGGGCTTCGTGGGCACCACGACGTACGGCACCACCGAGGCCGCCGAGCGGGCCGGTGCCCGGGTACGGAAGATCCACCGCATGCTCGGCGCCACCGACCCCGGCACGGGTGAGCGCTACGCCCTCGACGAGCCCGCGCTGCTGCTGTGGGTGCACTGCGCCGAGATCGGTTCCTACCTGCACGTCCTGCGCCGCTCCGGGTTCCCCCTCACCGACGCCCACGCCGACCGGTATCTCGCCGAGCACCGGCACAGCGCCCGCCTGGTCGGCCTCGACCCCGGCTCCGTACCCGCCGACCGCGCCGAACTGGCCGCCTACTTCGCACGGGTACGGCCCGAACTGGCCGCCGGAGCGGACGCCCGCGAGGTCGACGCCTTCCTCAGAAGCCCGCCGACGCACCCCCTCCTGGTCCCGGCCCGCGCACTGCTGTGGCGGCGGGTCGCCCGGCTCGCCTACGACTCGCTCCCGCCGTACGCGCACGAGCTCTACGGCCGCCCCGCGCCCCCGCCCGCCACCGTCACCCGCCGGCTGCGCGCCACCGGCACCGTGCTGCGCGCGATCCCCGCACGGGTGCGCTGGCAGGTGCCGCCCCGGCACATCCTGCGTGCCATGGCGCGGCTCGGCCCGGACGCGCGTCCGGCGCCATACAGAATCGGACGACAAGCGGCCATACTGGACCCGCCAGGGGAGGACGCGGCGGACTGAACCACGGGGGCGGCGAAGTCATGGGGGACAGCACGCTGATCCAGGGCCGGTACCGGCTGCTCGAAAGAATCGGGCGCGGCGGCATGGGCGAGGTGTGGCGGGCACGGGACGAGTCGCTGGGCCGCCGCATAGCGGTCAAGTGCCTCAAACCGCTGGGCACGCAGCACGACCACGCCGCCACCCGCGTGCTGCGGGAGAGGTTCCGGCGCGAGGCCCGGGTGGCCGCCGGGCTCCAGCACCCCGGGGTGACCGTCGTCCACGACTTCGGCGAGTGGGACGGCGTGCTCTTCCTGGTCATGGAGCTGCTGGAGGGTCAGGACCTGAGCCGGCTCCTGGAGGACAACAAGGGCCACCCGCTGCCCGTCCCCGTCGTCGTCGACATCGCCGAACAGGTCGCCGCCGCGCTCGCCCACACCCACGCGCAGGGCGTCGTCCACCGCGACCTGAAACCCGCCAACATCGTGCGGACCGCCGACGGCACCGTGAAGATCTGCGACTTCGGCATCGCCCGGCTCGGCCGTGACGCGGGCTTCACCGCCCGGCTGACCGGCACCGGCATCGCCATGGGCACCCCGCACTACATGTCGCCCGAGCAGATCGGCGGCGACGAGGTCGACCCGCGCAGCGACCTGTACTCGCTGGGGTGCGTGCTCTACGAGATCGCCACCGGCGCCCCGCCGTTCGACCTCGACGACCCCTGGGCGATCCTCGTCGGCCACCGCGACACCGAGCCCGAGCCGCCCCGCAACCACCGGGCCGGACTGCCCGCCTACCTGGACCGCGTCATCCTGGACCTGCTGGCCAAACGGCCCGAGCAGCGGCCGGACGACGCGGGGGAACTGGTGCGCCGCATCGGCGCGGGACGGGCGGACCAGGCGTCCGCGCCGGCCCTGGTGGCCGCACGGCCGTGGACGCCCCGGCCGGCCGGGCGCGGCGCCGGGCTGCCGTCCTGGACCCGCGGCATGACCACCGGCCACAAGGCGACCGGCCCCGGCCCGCGCGTCACGCCCCCGGACCCCGCGGCGGGCCTGTCCCACGCGTGGACCCCGCGCCCCGCCGCACCCGTCCCGCACGAACAGCCGGACCCGGCCCCCGAGACAGCCGGGCTGGCCCGACGCCACCACGTGGGGCTGGGCCTGAGCCGGCTCGGCCGCTGGACGGAGGCGGGCGAGGTGCACCGCGCGGTCGCCGCCGCCCGCGAGCGGCTGCTCGGCCCCGACCACCCCGACACCCTCGCCAGCCGCTACGAGGCCGCCTTCGTCCTCGGCCGGACCCGCCGTGCGGCCGAGGCGCTGCGCGCGTACAAGGCAGTCGCCGCGGCCAGGATCAGAACGCTGGGCGCCGACCACGCCGACACCCTCGCCGTGCGCCAGGAGATGGCCTACACCCTGGGCCAACTGGGCCGGTACGCCGACGCCCACCGGGTGTACGCGTCGGTCCTGGCCGCCCGCGAGCGCACCATGGGCGCCGAGCACCCCGACACCCTGCGCTGCCGGCACAACCTGGCCTGCAACCTCGGGCGGCTCGGCCGGACGGAGGAAGCCCACCGGACGGCCCGCGAAGTGGCCGCCGCCCGGACCCGCGTGCTCGGCCCCGAGCACCCCGACACCCTCGTCACCCGCTACGAGGTCGCCTACGAACTCGCTCGGCTGGGCCGCCGGCAGGAGGCCCTGGCGGCCTACCGCGAGGTTGCCGCCGCCCGCGCGCGCGTGCTCGGCACGGACCACCCCGACACCCTCGCCGCCCGCTACGAGACCGGCGTCGCCCTGGGCCGCCTCGGCCGCTGCGCCGAAGCGCTGACGGTGTACGAGGAGCTGACCGAGGACCGGGCCCGCGCCCAGGGCGCCGAGCACCCCGAGACCCTGCGGGCCCGGCACGGCCTGGGCGTCACCCTCGGCAGGCTGGGGCGCTGGGGCGAGGCCCTCGCCGAGGCCCGCGAGGTCCGCGCGATCCGTGAGCGCGTGCTCGGCCCGGACCACCCGGACACGTTGGCCAGCCGCCGCGAGACGGCCGTCGCTCTGGGCCGGCTGGGCCGCTGGTCCGCCGCGCTCACCGAGTACCGCCTGGTCGCCGCCGCCCGCGAACGTGTCCTCGGCCCCGACCACGCCGACACCCTCGTCGCCCGCGACGACGAGGCCCACTGCCTGGAACAACTCGGCCGCACCACCGAGGCCACGGAACTGCACCGCAGGACCGCGGCACTGCGCGGGGGCGGCGTCGCACTGAGGCCCGGGACCGTAGGCCCGAGACCGAAGGCCCGAGACCCGAGACCCGAGACCCCAGGCCGGGGACCGGAGGCCGGGGACCGGAGCCCCGGCGCCGGGAGCCGCCGCTGCTCACGGCTCGCCGGGCTCGGGGTGCCGGCGGCAGAGGCCGGCCGCGGGTGCCGGGGACGGCCTCGATCGAGGTGCCCGGCGCGAGGCGCCGGATGCCGGCCGCTCCTCACGGCTCGCCGGGCTCGGGGTGCCGGGGGACGGGCCACGAGGCCGGGCATCGGTCGCCGGCACCCCGCGACCCCGCACGCCGATCCCGGGCGTCGGACGCCCGACGCTGGACGCTTGCTCCGGGGCGTCGGGCGATGCCGCCTGTCCGCAGGCCGGGCCCTGGACGCCCGTCCCGGGGTGCCGGGCGGCGCCCCGGGGCTCAGGACGGCGGCCGGTCGCGGGCTGGCCGCCTCGGAGCCGGTCGTGTTACCAAGGGCCATGACGACCCCGCCCCCTGCCTCCGCCCGGACCTCCCGCAGCTACGACGCCGTCATCGTCGGCGGTGGTCACAACGGTCTGGTCGCCGCCGCCTACCTGGCCCGGGCCGGGCGCTCCGTACTGGTGCTGGAGCGGCTGGACCACACCGGCGGGGCCGCCGTGTCCACGAGGCCGTTCGCCGGGGTGGACGCGCGGCTGTCGCGCTACTCCTACCTGGTCAGCCTGCTGCCCGGGAAAATCGTGGGGGACCTCGGCCTGGACGTCCGGGTGCGCGCCCGCGCAGTCTCCTCCTACACGCCCGTCGAGCGCGGCGGGCGGCCCACCGGGCTGCTCGTCGGCGGGGACGAGCGGCGCACGCGCGAGTCCTTCGCCCGGCTCACCGGCTCCGACCGGGAGTACGAAGCCTGGCGGCGCTTCTACGCCCTGACCGGCCACGTCGCCCAGCGGGTCTTCCCCACCCTCACCGAACCCCTGCCCACCCGCGACGAGCTGCGCCGCAGGGTCGACGACGAGGCGGCCTGGCGGGCCCTGTTCGAAGAGCCGGTCGGCGTCGCGATCGAGGAGCACTTCGCCGACGACCTGGTCCGGGGCGTCGTCCTCACCGACGCCCTGATCGGCACCTTCGCCGACGCCCACGACCCCTCCCTGGCCCAGAACCGCTGCTTCCTCTACCACGTGATCGGCGGCGGCACCGGCGCCTGGGACGTGCCCGTCGGCGGCATGGGCGCCCTCACCGACGCGCTGGCGGACGCGGCCCGCGCCGCCGGTGCCGTGCTCGCCACCGGACACGAGGCGGTACGCATCGAGGCCGACGGCCGCACGGCCGAGGTCACCCACCGCTTCGCCGACGGCGAGTACGTGACCGCCGCCCGCCACGTCCTGGTCAACGCCTCCCCGCGGGAACTGGCGGCACTCACGGGGCAGGTGCCGCCCCCGCCCGCAGAGGGCGCCCAGCTCAAGGCCAACATGGTGCTGACCCGGCTCCCGCGGCTGCGCGACCCCGGCACCGACCCGCGCGAGGCCTTCGCCGGCACCTTCCACATCGCCGAGGGATACGGGCAACTGGCCGCCGCGCACGCCCGGGCGGCCGCCGGGGAACTGCCCGGCGCCCCGCCCTCCGAGATCTACTGCCACTCACTGACCGACCCGACGATCCTCGGCCCCGGCCCGGCCGCGCGGGGCATGCACACCCTCACCCTCTTCGGCCTGCACACCCCCGCCCGCCTCTTCGCCCGGGACAACGACGCCGTCCGCGACGAACTGCTGACGTCGGCCCTCGCCCAACTCGACGCCCACCTGGCCGAACCCCTCGCCGACTGCCTCGCGAGCGACGCGGACGGGCGGCCCTGCATCGAGGCCAGGTCGCCGCTCGACCTGGAACGCGACCTGCGCCTGCCCGGCGGGAACATCTTCCACCGCGAGCTGTCCTGGCCCCACGCCCAGGAGGGCACCGGCCGCTGGGGCGTGGAGACCGGCCTGGGCAACGTCCTGCTGTGCGGCGCGGGTGCCGTGCGCGGGGGAGGGGTGAGCGGGGTGCCGGGCCACAATGCGGCCATGGCGGTCCTGGAAGGGACCGGGAGCTGACGGCCACGCGCATGTCCCGCACCGCGCTGGGTACCGCGACATGACGGACATTCCGTACGTCATCCCGCACGCGACAAGGAGCCCGTCATGGCCGACCTCAGCCCCATCGACCTCCAGAAGGCCCTCAACGGCATGGACTACCCGGCCGACAAGAAGGCGCTCGTCGACCGCGCCCGCAAGAACAAGGCCGACGACAAGGTCGTGAGCCGTCTCGACGGACTGAAGGAGAACAGCTTCGACGGTCCGAACGAGGTGCAGAAGGCCGTCTTCAACCGCTAGCGGACCCGGGCGGGGCCCTGCCGGCCCCGCGTCAGTCGGCGGAGGCCGACCAGCCCGCCGCCTCGACGCGCGCCGCGTCCGCGGGGCGCGCGTCGTCGAACAGGACGGCGCCGCCGGCCTCCACCCGCACCCCGTCGACGTACGCCCCGCGGCCCACGTACAGGCGGTCGGTCGTGTACCGCCAGCGCAGGGTGAGCCCGCGACCGGCCGGCAGGCCGGCGCTCAGCCGGTGCCACACGCGCCCCGACCAGCCGGTGGCCGAACCCTCCGCATGCTCCCGGGGCGCTTCGCCGGGCCGGGTCGTGGTGAACGGCACCGGCTGCCACGACGCGCCGCCGTCGGCGGAGGACTCCAGGACCAGGGCGTCCGACCCGGGTTCGGTGTCCCACCACAGCGAGCAGCGCAGCCCCGCCCGCCCGGCCGAGGTGTCCAGGGCGGGCAGCGTCAGCGTGGCCGCCGCCGAACTCGCCGTCCCGGAGAACCAGGCGGTGCGTCCGTGCGCGGGCCGTACCGGCACCGCCCGCGCCAGGTGGGTGCCCGCCGCCACCCGGGGAGCCGAGCCGGAACGCCAACTGCGGACCGGGTGGACGGAGTTGCCGAGCACCACGAGGAAGGAGTCGGTCGTCGGGTCCAGCACCAGCGAGGTGCCCGTGAATCCGGTGTGCCCCGCGGTGCGCGGGGTCGCCATCGCGCCCATGTACCAGTGCTGGTACAGCTCGAAGCCCAGGCCGTGCTCGTCGCCCGGGAAGTCGGTGTTGAAGTCGGTGAACATCAGCTCCACCGACTCCGGCCGCAGGATGCGCGCCCGGCCGTAGGAGCCGCCGTTGAGAAGGGTGCGGCCGAGGACCGCGAGGTCCCACGCGGTGGAGAACACCCCCGCGTGACCGGCCACCCCGCCCAGGCCGAAGGCGTTCTCGTCGTGCACCTCGCCCCACACCAGCCCGCGGTCCAGACCGGACCACGGCCGGCGGGCGTCCTCGGTGGCCGCGATCCCGGGCCGCCAGGAGGCGGGCGGGTTGTAGCGGGTGCGGCCGAGACCGAGCGGCCGGGTGATCTCGTCACGCAGCAGCACGTCCAGGGCGCGGCCGGTGACCTTCTCGAGCACCCACTGCAGCGAGATCATGTTCAGGTCCGAGTACAGGTACGCCGTGCCGGGGGCGTTCACCGGCGCCTCGTCGCAGACCAGCCGCACCTTCTCCTCGTGGGTGGGCGCACCGTACAGCGGGATCCACGCCCGGAAGCCCGAGGTGTGGGTGAGAAGGTGACGGATCGTCACGTCCTGCTTGCCCGCCCGGCCGAAGTCCGGCAGGTACGAGGCGACCGGCGCCTCCAGCTCCAGCGTGCCCCGCTCCATCTGCTGCACGGCGAGGATCGAGGTGAACAGCTTGGAGACCGACGCGAGGTCGAACACCGTGTCCCGGGCCATCGGGATCTGCTGCCCCGCCGGGAACTCCACGCCGGTGTCGGTGGCCTCGTCGTAGGCCCGGTAGCGCACCGCCATGCCGATCGGCTCGTGCAGCGCCACCGTGCCGCCCCGGCCCGCCAGCAGGACCGCCCCCGCGTACCACGGGTGCTCGGGGGAGGGGCCGAGGTATGCCTCCGCGTCGCTGACGAGCCGGCGCAGATGGCCGGGGAGCAGCCCGGCGCGCTCGGCGGAACCGTGCGCCAGGGTGGCGCCGCGGCCCCGGCCGTAAGCGGCCTCGGCCGGACCCGCCGCGAACGGCGCGACGGCCAGGGCACCGCCCAGGGCCAGGGCGCCCGCACCGAGTTGCCGCCGTGAGAATCCGTGCGCGCCCTGACCGGCCATCGAAGAGCCTCCCGCCGCCGAAGCTGAAAGTATCTTTCCCGGATCGCCGTGCGGAGTGAAACTTTCCTGTCAGTGGCGGGTCGTGTCAATGGGGCGGACGCGACGGGCCCCGCCCCCTCCGCGGACCGGTGCACACTGCTTGACCCGCCCCCGCGACCGGCCGAGGATCGGGTCATGACGCCCGGACACGCCAGCACCGTCGACGGGGTGCTGCGGCGCAGCGCCCGACGCACTCCGGCCCGCACGGCGGTGGAGTACCGCGACCGCACCTGGACGTACGGGGAACTCGACACCGCCGTCTCCCGCGCCGCGAGCGTCCTGCTGGCCACAGGCCTCTCCCGCGGCGACCGGGTCGCCGCCTACGGCCACAACTCCGACGCCTACGTCATTGCCTTCCTGGCCTGCGCCCGCGCGGGCCTGGTGCACGTCCCGGTCAACCAGAACCTCACCGGCGACGACCTCGCCCACATCCTCGGCCAGTCCGGCAGCACCCTGGTCCTCGCCGACCCCGGCCTCGCCGCCCGCCTCCCCGACGGGACGCGCACCCTGCCGCTGCGCGACGCGGACGACTCGCTCCTGGCCCGCCTCGCCTCGGCGCCCGCCCACGAGGGACCCGGACCGGGCTCCGAGGACCTGGTGCAGCTCCTGTACACCTCCGGCACCACCGCCCTGCCCAGGGGCGCGATGATGACGCACCGGGCACTGGTCCACGAGTACCTCAGTGCCATCACCGCCCTCGACCTGCGCGCCGGGGACCGCCCGGCGCACGCGCTCCCGCTCTACCACTCGGCGCAGACCCACGTCTTCCTGCTGCCCTACCTCGCCGTCGGCGCGAGCAGCGTCATCCTGGACGCACCGGACGGCGACCGGCTCTTCGACCTGATCGAGGCCGGGCGCGTCGACAGCCTGTTCGCACCGCCCACCGTGTGGATCGGCCTCGCCAACCGCGCCGACTTCGCCACCCGCGACCTGGGCGGCCTGCGCAAGGCGTACTACGGCGCCTCGATCATGCCGGTGCCCGTCCTGGAGCGGCTGCGCGCCCGCTTCCCCGGCCTGGCCTTCTACAACTGCTTCGGCCAGAGCGAGATCGGCCCCCTCGCCACCGTCCTCGGCCCCGACGAGCACGAGGGCCGGATGGACTCCTGCGGCCGGCCCGTCCTGTTCGTCGAGGCGCGCGTGGTCGACGAGGACGGCAAGGACGTGCCCGACGGCACCCCCGGCGAAGTCGTCTACCGCTCCCCGCAGTTGTGCGAGGGCTACTGGGACAGGCCCGAGGAGACGGAGGCCGCCTTCCGGGACGGCTGGTTCCGCTCCGGCGACCTCGCCGTGCGGGACGCCGACGGCTACTACACGATCGTCGACCGGGTGAAGGACGTCATCAACTCCGGTGGCGTGCTGGTCGCCTCCCGGCAGGTCGAGGACGCCCTCTACACCCACGACGCCGTCGCCGAGGCGGCGGTCGTCGGGCTGCCCGACGACCGCTGGATCGAGGCCGTCACGGCCGTCGTCGTCCCGCGCGGCGAGGTCACCGAGGAGGAGCTGATCGCCCACGCCCGCGAGAAGCTCCCCGCCTTCAAGGCACCCAAACGGGTGTGCTTCGTGGACGCCCTGCCGCGCAACGCCAGCGGCAAGATCCTCAAGCGGGAGCTGCGGGACCGCTTCGCCGGTTCCCGGGGCCGCGACGGCCTGTCGGCGGTCGGACCGGATCGCTAGGCTGACCGCGGACGACGACACCGGGAGGAGCACGGACGTGGCCGAGAGCACCACCCAACAGCGCCCGCTCACGGGCTGGGACAAGCCGGAGCTGGATCTGAGCAACGCGCAGTGGCAGTCCAGCAGCCGGGGCCTGGGGGATGTCCAGATCGCCTTCGTCGAGGGATTCATCCCCATGCGCAACAGCGGCAGCCCGGAGAGCCCCTCGCTGATCTTCACGCCGGCCGAATGGGGCGCCTTCGTGTCGGGAGCGCGAGACGGGGAGTTCGACCTCACCTAGGGCGACCGCGGGGTGCGCCGACCGGCCGAACCCGGGTGTTCCCCCCGCCGCCGGAGGGAACCCCGTACCCCGGAGGTGAGGACCCATGAGCACCCTGCCGGTCATCGCGGCGGTCGACGGTTCGGAGGACGGCCTGCGCGCCCTGGACTGGGCGTTCGACGCCGCCCACCGGCGCGAGGCACCCCTGCGGGTGGTGCACGTGCGCCAGTACGCCGCCTGGGCGCAGACCGACGTCCTGGTCGCGGGCGAGCCGGACACCGCCGAGGACCCGGCGCTCGGCCAGGCCCGCGCGCACCTCCAGGGACGGGCCTTCGCGGTGCCGACGGAGTACGTCGGCCTGGAGGGCGTACCGGGCGCCCTGCTGCCGGAACTGGGCGCCGACGCCCAGCTACTGGTGCTCGGCTCCCGGGGCCGCGGCGGCTTCACCGGCCTGCTGCTCGGCTCCAACGGCATGGCCGCCGCCCGCGACGCCGAGTGCCCCGTCGTCGTGGTGCCCCGCCCCGGCCGCGAGGTCCACGGCGAGGCACCGGCGGAACCCGGACCCCGGGTGGTGGTCGGCCTGCACGTGGACAGCCCGGACGACGCCACCCTGTCCTTCGCCTTCACCGAGGCGGAGCTGCGCGGCGCCCGCCTTCAGGTGGTCGCCGCCTACCCGTGGCCGGTGCGGACCTGGGCCGCCGCCGGGCAGATCGTGCCCGAAGTGATCGACGAAGTGGCCCTGGAGAGCGAGACCCGGGTCCTCACCGACGGCTTCCTCGCCCCCCACCGCGAGCGCCACCCCGGCGTGCGGGCCGAGCCGTACGTCGCGCCGGGCGACGCCGCCGGGCACCTGGTCGCCTCCTCCCAGGGCGCCGACCTGGTCGTCGTGGGCCGCCACCGCCGGCGCCTGCTCGCCCCCGCCCGCATGATGGGCTCCGTCACCCACGCCGTCCTGCTGCACGCGGCGTCGCCGGTCGCGGTGGTCCCCCCGGCCCCGCCGCGGGAGTGACCCGCCGCGGGCGGCGGCGCGGGGCGGACGGGGCCGCCCGTACGGCGTCCGCCCGCACGCCGTACACCCGGCCCGGCCACGTACCATGGCGGCATGTCGTTCCTCCGCCGCCGCAGCGCCACGCCCGCCGGGCCCGACTTCGACGTACTGGCCATGGACCCGGGCGACTGGCCCGGGAATCTCGGCGCCGGCCTGCTGCCCGCGCCCGACGGCACGTGCCAGGGCGTCTTCCTGCGCTACGACCTGTTCGGCGGCCGCGGCCCCGCGATGATCATCGGCAACCTCCCGGACGGCTCCCCGGCCCGCGAGGTCCCCGAGGGGGAGATCCCCTTCGAGGTGGCCCAGCTCCTGCTCGCGCTGGAGAACGACGAGGAGGTCACCGTCGCCGGCGCCGAGGACGTTCCGGTGATGCAGGGCGACAACCTGCTCATCGTGCGCCGTCTGAAGCTGTCCGAGAGCCGCATCTCCTGTGTGCAGTTCGACCGCAGCGACGGTGTCCTGGTCACCATCGCCGCCTGGGACCGCCCCATCACCGACGACCTGTACGCCCTGCTGAAACCGCTCCCGGCGGAGCTGTTCCAGCAGGGCTGAGGCCCCGGCCCGCCGTCAGCGGACGGTCGACACCGTGACGTCGGCGGCGCGGACGTACGCCACCCGGTGGCCGTACTGGATCTCGTAGTACTGGTCCTCGCCCCGCACCACCCGGTGGGACGCCCCGTCGAAGTCGACCGCGTAGTAGTACTCGCCGGGCACCTTTCCACCGGTCACGTACCGCTGCCCCGCGGGCAGCGCGTACGGCAGCGGCGACACCGGCTGGGCGGGCACGTCCGCCGGGTAGGCGGCCTTCTCCGGGTAGGCGCGCCCGTAGACCGGGACGCTCGCGAGGCCCTTCTTCGGGGTGATCACCTGTCCCGACGCGGGCACCGCCACCGGGCTCTGCGCCGGGTTGCGGAACCAGGCCTTCTGGCCCAGGTACCAGATGGCCGTCCAGTCGCCCCAGCGGTCGGCCACGGCGTACTGCTGGCCGGTGGAGACCCGGGAGGACAGGTCGTTCACCCCGGTCGTGGGCGTGGTGCCGAGGCCGGCGTCCTTGATCAGCGGGGCGTTCACGTCGTGGTCGGAGTACAGCCGCACCTCGCTGGAACCGTGCGCCGCACAGGGCTCGCCGGCCGTCTCGCAGCCCGTGTACTCGGGACGGTTGGTGTCGTAGTCCGGGCGGATCGTCACCAGGGAGGACTTCTTGCCGGCGGTCGGCTCGACGGGGCGGCCGAGCAGCCGGAAGTAGTGCCGCCAGTCCCAGTACGGGCCCGGGTCGGTGTGCATGCCCGGGATCGTCGCCGTGGTGGTGCCGGGCACGTTGCCGTGGCCGAGGACGTGCTGCCGGTCCAGCGGGATGCCGAACTTCTTCGCGAGGTACTTCACCAGCCGCGCCGAGGACCGGTACATCGCCTCCGTGTACCAGGCGTCCGGATCGGACAGGAAACCCTCGTGCTCCAGGCCGACCGAGGCACTGTTGACGTACCAGTTGCCCGCGTGCCAGGCCACGTCCTTCGCCTTCACGTGCTGGGCGATGTGGCCGTCGGTGGAGCGCAGCGTGTAGTTCCAGGACACGTAGGTGGGGTCCTGGACCATGTTGAGGACGCCGTTCCAGGTGCCCTCCGTGTCGTGCACGACGATGTACCGGATGCGCTGCGCGCCGGGCCGGTCCCCCAGGTCGTGGTTGCCGTAGTCGTCGCCGCCGAACTCCTCGTACGGCGCGGGGACCCATTCGCAGGACACCGACGCCGGGCACTCGGTCCCGGCGGCGGAGGCGGCCCGCAGACCCGCGCCGTCCAGTTGCGAGACCTCCGGTGCCACCCCGGGGCGGGCGGCCAGGGCGACCCGCTGACCGGCGTCGGTGGTGCGCCGCTCGCCGGTGCGGATGACCTCGAAGACGTCGTTCGCGTACGCCGCCGCCGTCGCGGAGTCCTCCGCTCCCGAGAAGCGGGCCACGGCCCCGTACCAGTCAGCCGGGTCCGCACTGAGCGGTTCGCCCAGGTCCCGCTGGGCGGCGGCGAGCAGCGCGGCACCGCCGGAGACGTTCGCCGCCGGGTCGGTGCGCAGCGCCTCGGGGCTCAGCCCGGTCAGCTCGGCTGCCTTCGGCAGCGTGGTGAGCCGCTCCGGCAGGTCGGCGGAGAGCGCGGCGGAACGATTCACCGGATGCAGCGGAGCGCGCGCGTCGTCACCGCGCGGGTCCTCGGAGCCCTCGCCGTGGTGGGAGCGGGGCGCCCCGGCCAGCGCCGTGCGGGCGTCGGTGAGGTGCAGCGGGCCGTAACCGCCGGTCACGCTCGGCGCGCCGCCGTGCGCGTCCCAGCGGGACTGGAGGTATGAGACGCCGAGCAGGACGCTCTGCGGCACGTGGTACTCGGCCGCCGCCGCGGCGAACGCCCGCTGCAGCCGGTCCGGGGCGGGCGGTGGGTCCGGGGGCGCGGCGGCGGACGGTGCCGCGCCGAGGAGCGGCAGCAGCAGTGCCGCGGTGGCCAGGGCGGGCACGACGGGGGTTCCTCGCAAAACGGCCTCCTGTGACGGTCGGGCGTGACGGGGCGTGGCGGGACGTGCGGGCCGGGCGTGGGTCAGTGGTACCCGGCGGTCCGACGATCCGTCAATCATGCCGTCGCGGCGGCGATTCCCCACGTCAGCAGGGGGGTGTGGCGAGTTTCCCGGCGGCGGCCCGCGGGCCTGCGCTCCGTCAGTGGCGCACACCAATGGCTCCCGCCCGAACCGGCCCGCCGGGCACACGAAAACCGCGGTGCGCCCCCCTGCGGAAGGGGGGCGCACCGCGGACCGCCGTTGTCCTCGCGTCCTGCCGTCAGCGCGTGCCGACCGCCGCGCGCACGGCCCGCCGGGCCATCTGGCAGTCGTCGTGCAACCGGCGCAGCAGCAGCCGCTGCTCCTCACCGGTCGGCGTGGTACCCGGATGCGCCGGTGCCGGAGCGGAAGCGACCGAGTCCTGCATCGACCGCTGCACGGCCGTCTCGTACGTACGGATCTCCCTGGTCAGGACGAGCATCAGGTTCACCAGGAACGCGTCGCGCGCCGCCGTGCCCGTCGCCTGGGCGATCTGGCTGATCTGACGGCGTGCCTCCGGGGCGTCGCCGAGAACGGCCCACAGCGTCGCAAGGTCGTAGCCCGGCAGGTACCACCCTGCGTGCTCCCAGTCCACCAGGACCGGACCGGCCGGGGACATGAGCACGTTGGACAGCAGCGCGTCACCGTGGCAGAACTGGCCCAGGCCCTGGCGCCCGCCGGCGTGGGCGATGCCGTGCAGCAGCTTCTGCAGGTCGCCGAGGTCCCGGTCGGTGAGCAGTCCCAGCTCGTGGTAGCGGGAGATCCGGGCCGCGTAGTCCAGGGGGGCGTCGAAGGTGCCGGCCGGCGGCCGCCATGCGTTGAGCCGGCAGACCGCTCCGATCGCCGCCCTGATGTCCGCCCGGGGCGGGGCCTCCAAGGGGTGCCGTTGCAGGGCCGCAACCCGCCCGGGCATCCGCTCGATCACCAGCGTGCCGTTGTCCGGGTCCGCCGCGATCAGTCTCGGCACCCGCACCGGGGGGCGCTGCCGGACGAACGAGCGGTATGCCCCTATCTCGTGCCGGCTGCGCTCCGCCCACGCGGGGGAGTGGTCCACTAAGCACTTGGCCACCGCCGTGCTGCGACCGGTCGTACCGACCAGGAGCACGGACCGCCCGCTGCGGCGCAGTACCTGGACGGGGGAGAACTCCGGGCAGATCCGGTGCACGGCGGCGATCGCCGTGCACAGTTGGGCGCCCTGGGCGCCGGACAGGTCGATTCTTCCGCTGAGCGGCTGGGTGCCCGGCCCCGCGCCGAGCCGCGCCCTGCCGCCCCCGAGCACCGGGGCCGCCGACCGTGCGGGGGCGAGGTAGGGGCCGCCGCCCGCCGTCGGACGGGGGTGCAGTGCGCGCTGCGGGGCGGACACGGAGGACGATGCTGCGTACATGGGCGAGACAGATCCCTTCGTGTGCCTGCTGTGCCTGCCTGAAGAGCGGTGCCCGCCCGGCCCGTTCGGTGCCGGGGGCACGCCTTCCGAAAGCCTTCGCGCCGCCCGACCGGCCGCCCGGGGCCACCCTGGGGAGTACCCCCGCGGCGACCGGGTCGGGGTGGCGCATTCCTACCTGACACCCGGCCCCCCGTGGCACACCATCTGGCGCACCCTGGCGAACGGTGGCGAATAGTCGCCCGGCAACCCTCACGGGGCTAGTGTCAACTCAGCCGAGAACCTGGGGGCTTGACGTGAGCAAAGAACCCAACACCCGTCTTTCGGACCTGTTCGGCCTGGCCGGCTGGTCCAAGGGCGAACTCGCGAGGCTGGTCAACCGGCAGGCGGCGGCCATGGGCCACCCCCAGCTTGCGACCGACACCTCGCGGGTGCGGCGGTGGATCGACATGGGAGAGATCCCGCGCGATCCGGTGCCGCGGGTGCTGGCGGTTCTGTTCACCGAGCGTCTCGGCCGTGTCGTGACCATCGAGGACCTCGGTCTGGTCCGGCACGGGCGTGCGGGGAAACGGCCACGCGACGGGAGCGAAGCGCATCCCGACGGAGTGCCGTGGGCGCCCGAGCGGACTGCGGCGGTCCTCACCGAATTCACGGGAATGGACCTCATGCTCAACCGACGCGGCTTGGTGGGCGCGGGCGCCGCGCTCGCCGCGGGCTCCGCACTCAGCAGCGCCATGCACGACTGGCTGCACACCGACCCGGCCCTGGCGGCCGACGCCCCCGACCTCCATCAACCCCTGCACGCCGACCCCGCCGGGTTCGACCGCTACGAGGCCGCCCCCATCGGGTCGCAGGAAGTGGAGGAACTGGAGCGCTCCGTCGAGGTCTTCCGCGCCTGGGACGCCGCGCGTGGCGGCGGGCTCCAGCGCAAGGCAGTGGTGGGCCAGCTCAACGAGGTGGGCGGCATGCTCGCCTACCACCACCCACCCCATCTCCAGCGGCGCCTGTGGGGCGTCGCCGCCAACCTCGCCGTCCTCGCGGGCTGGATGTCCCACGACGTCGGCCTGGAACCGACGGCCCAGAAGTACTTCGTCATCGCCGCCCACGCCGCGCGCGAGGGCGGCGACCGGCCCCGGGCGGGCGAGGCGCTCTCCCGGGCGGCGCGCCAGATGGTGCACCTGGGCCGCCCCGACGAGGCGCTCGACCTCATGAAGCTCGCCCAGTCCGGCTCCGGCGACCAGGTCCTGCCGCGCACCAAGGCGATGCTCTGCACCATCGAGGCCTGGGCGCAGGCATCCATGGGCAAGGGGCAGGCGATGCGCCGCACCCTGGGCCGGGCCGAGGACCTCTTCGTCTCCGACCACGCGGACGTGCCGCCCCCGGACTGGATGCAGACGTTCAAGGAGGAGGACCTGTACGGCATGCAGGCCCTGGCCTACCGGACGCTCGCCGAGTTCGAGCCGTCGGCCGCCGCGCACGCCCAGCACTACGCGGACAAGGCCCTGGCCCTCAGGATCGACGGCCGGCAGCGGTCGAAGATCTTCGACTACCTGTCGATGGCCTCCGCCTGCTTCATCGCCGACGACCCCGAGCAGGCGGACCGGTACGCCCGCCTCGCCCTGGTGTCGATGGGCTCCAACTCCTCCCGGCGGACCTGGGACCGGCTGCGCCAGATGTACCGGCTCACCGCCCAGTACGCCGGCTACCCGAAGATCCAGGAGCTGCGCGAGGAGATCGAGCAGGCGTTGCCCAAGGGCAAGTCCGCGAAGGGGAAGGGGCCGGAGGGCACCGTCGCGCCGGCCTAAGGGGTCACCCGGGCCACCAGTACGCAGATGTCCCGACGGTCCGGCGGCTCACCGAGTTCGCGCACCACGGTCCGTACGGCGTCCTGTGCCGAATCCGCCCCGGTCAGCCGGGGGGCCAGTGAGAGGAGGTGCTCCAGGGCCGCCGGTCCGGGTGTCCCGGTGTGCAGGAGCAGCAGGTCGCCCGCTTCGAGGCGCGCCTCGGCCTGCCCGGACGTCCCGCCCCGGCCGGTCAGTTCGCGCCCCGTCCCGCCGCGGAACAGCAGCGGGGCGGGGCCCTTGGCGTGGGCCCAGGTGAGGGTGCGGGTGAGTGGCCGGTAACCGCAGAACACCGCGGTGCGCACCGGCGGAAGGGCGGTCGAGGCCAGTAACGGGCCGAGCCGGTCGCCGAGTTCGACCGTCCGGACGCCCGCCAGCGCCAGCCCGCGCAGGGCCCCGACGAGCACCGCCGGGCCGTGCGTCTCCGCACCCGGGGCTTCGAACCCGCCGACGGTCAGGAGGGTTTCGCCGTCCGCGGCGAGCGGGCAGGCGTCGTACCAGCCGCCGTACCGCGACCGCGGGCCCGGCGCGGGCGCGGACGGGAGATGCGCGGCGGCCAGGTCCAGGCCCGGCCGCCCCTGGTCCGGGAAGCGCAGGACGTCGTGCCAGGGCGGCGGCGGAGGACGGCGGAGGGAGTCACGGGTCTCGCTCACCACCCGCTGGCTGCGCCGCAGTTCGCTCACGTCCCGCAGCACCGCCCACATCGACGCGGTGGTGCCGTCGGTGTCGAGGACGGGCTCGCCCATCATGTGCACGGTGCGGACGGCCCCGTCGGGGTGCACGACGCGGAACTCGCCGTCGATGGGCCGGGCGTCGACTAGGCAGTCCGTGACCATCACGGTCAGTTTCGGGCGGTCCTCGGTCAGGACCAGGGACGGGAGTTCGTCGAGGCTCAGCGGGGCGGACGCGGGGTCGCGGCCCAGGATGTGGAAGAGCTCCCCGGACCACTCGGCCTCGTCCGTCAGCAGGTTCCACTCCGCGCTGCCGACCCGGCTGAGCAGTGAACCCGGGCGCGGCGGCGGCGCCGGGCCGTCCCGCAACTGGGCCAGGTGCGCGTCGAGATCGGTGAGCTGGTGCAGCGCCAGGTCGTACAGGGCGCGCTGCCAGCGCCCCCTGGGGTCCGCCGCGTCCTCCTGGCTGTCCCGCCGGACCGCGTCCACGTCGCCGCGCAGCCGGCGCGCCTGCGTGATGAGCGCCTCGACCGAGCCGTGTCCCGGTGGCGGGGCGGCCGGGTGGTCCGCGGAGAGATGGGACGACATGACGCACTCCGATGTGCTGACGGTACGACCAAGGCGGAACCGAGGCTGGTGGAAGGACCGTTACGACTGTGGCACAGCCTGCCACGCCCCGTAAGGGATTTGGCAACACACGATACGGTGGTGCTTCTGGCATATGCCACAGTCTTCCCGGAGTGACTCGGCTACGCATTCCGCGTACCCGGTGAGGGGACAAGTCGTAGGAGGCCTACGGGAGTTGATGGGGTGGCGGGCCCGGACGCATCGTCGCCTCCGCGTTCGACGGACGTCCGTTCTATGCCTGATCGTGGAGGGCCGGGCGGGGCGCCAGTTCGACCGGCGTGCGCGCGCCCGTCTCCAGGGCCCGCACCCCGGCCTCGGCGACCGCCGCGGCGGCGTAGCCGTCCCAGGCGCCGGGCCCGGTGACCCGTCCCCGGCGGGTGGCGTCCACCCAGCCCTGCACCTCGCGGTCGTAGGCGTCCGCGAACCGCACCAGGTAGTCCTGCGGCACCTCCTCGCACGCACCGCCCGAGGCCGTCACCACCATGGTGTGCGCCTGGCCGATCCGCGCGCTGCCCCTCTCGCAGACGGCCTCGCAGCGCACCTCGTAGCCGAAGCCGCAGTTGACGAAGACCTCCACGTCCACGACGGCGCCGCCCTCCGTCTCGAAGAGCACCAACTGCGGATCGGCCAGACCCTCGGGCGCACCCGCCGACGGGCGCGGACGCAGCACGGTCACCGCGCTCAGCTCCTGGCCGAGCAGCCAGCGGGCCGCGTCGATCTCGTGCGAGACGGAACTGTTGATCAG
Source organism: Streptomyces sp. NRRL F-5650 (assembly GCF_000721365.1). Taxonomy (NCBI): domain Bacteria; kingdom Bacillati; phylum Actinomycetota; class Actinomycetes; order Kitasatosporales; family Streptomycetaceae; genus Streptomyces; species Streptomyces sp. NRRL F-5650. Next base: position 531,741 of record NZ_JOGV01000001.1, read on the forward strand.
CATCGCCGAGGTGAAGCGGGGCGGCGAGGAGACGTTGCGGTGCACGCAGTGCAGCATCAGCGGACGGCCCAGCCGCCCGTCGTCCAGGAGCGACTTGAGCCGCAGGTACTCGGCGTCGTACCGCCGCATGAACCCGACCTGGGTCAGCCGCCGGCCGAGGCGCGCCTCGGCCTCCACCACCCGCAGCGCGCCCGCGGAGTCCGGCACCATCGGCTTCTCGCACAGAACCGGCAGCCCCCGTGCGAAGGCCGCCAGCAGCGCCTCCTCGTGCGCCTCGCCGGGCGAGGCGACCAGGACCGCCTCCACGCCCGGCGCGTCCAGCGCGGCCTCTGCCCGGGTGTGCACGACGACCCCGTCGATTCCCGCCGCCGCCTCCTTCGCCCGCTCGGCGTCCGGGTCCGCCACCGCGGCGACCCGGGCGCCGCTCACCACCCGGTCCAGGCGCCGAACGTGGTCGGCACCCATGTGACCCGCGCCCAGGACCGCCACACCCAGAGGCTCACCCATGCCGCACCCGCTCCTTCGCCGTCCGCCGCACACCCGCGAACAGCGGGTACGTGTACGGCGGACAGGCTTTCACGCCCGCCGGGCCCACGGGAGGGGGCGGCCCGGCTGCCGCGGAGGTCAGTACCGCAGGACTCCCGCGATGCCGGCCGCGTCCCCGAGCGTGCCGTCCGGCACGAAGCGCACCTCGGCGCCCGTCTCCAGGCACTGCTCGACGATCTCGTCCACGATGTCCTCGCGGGCGTCGAGGTCACCGTCCTCCGCCGGGATCAGGTGCTCCCCGTCGTCACGCATCGTCACCTTGAAGTTCTTCTCGACGGCCAGCAGCCGGACCCGGCCCGTGTGGGCGCTCTCCCACAGCTCGTCGACCCCGGCCGCGAAGTCCTTGCGGCCGCGGGCCGCGTCCAGCTCCCTGGCCACCGCGTCGACCGCCGCGCGCGCCTCGTCCTCCAGCACCGGCCGCACCGCCTGCCACACCGCCTCGGCGGAACCGTGCGCCAGCCCGCCGTGCGGGACGAGCACCGCCTCCGCGGCGAGGGCGCCCGCCTCTTCGAACAGGGACAGCGCCGGTTCGGGACCGGTGACGTACAGCGGCCGGGGGTGCGCGCGCAGCACCTTGCCCATGGCGGCGTCGGCGTCGCGCAGGAACCTGCGGGTGCCCTCGTCCCGGAACGTGCTGGGCGCGTCGCCGATCCGCTCCTGCCGTTCCGGGTCGAAGTCCTCCGTTGGCCGGTCGAGGGGGAAACTGCCGAGGTGTTCCGCCACGACCCGGCCCGCGCCGCCGCTCCACAGCGTGACGCGGTCGGCGGCGACCGACAGGACCCAGAACGGCCGCTCGGCGGCCTGTGCGGCGACGAGGTTGCGGGTCAGGAAGGTGTCCGAGAGGACCACGCGTTCGGGCACCGAACGGCTGAGGGTCCAGACCTGGTGCTCGCCGGGGGCGGCGAAGATGGCCAGACCGTCCTCGGCGTGGGTGAGGTCGACCTCGGCCACGGCCCGGTCGAGTTCGCCGGACACCTCCGCGCGCCGGTCGCGGGTGACCGACGGGTCCTCCTCGAGCTGTCTCTTGGCGGCGGCGACCGCGTTGCGCAGCCGGACCCGGTCCTGGGCGTTGTCCGGTTCACGGCGATGGGTCGGCGTCAGCACGGACACGGCCGGGTACGGGCGGGGGCGCCGCAGTTCGGCGAGGGTGGCGGGACTCAGATCGTGCTCCATGTCAGCACGATAGGGCGAACGGGCATGTCGGGCATGTCGGGTGTCCGGCGCGGATCGCCGCTCAGTCGGCCCCGGCACCGGTGGACTCGGAGCCGCAGGAGCTGCCGTCGGGCGGCAGGGAGCCGTACAGCAGGAAGTCGTCGACCTTGCGGTGCACGCACTCGGAGGACGCGTAGCCGGTGTGGCCCTCGCCCCGGTTGTCCAGGACCACGGCGGAGGGGCCGAGCCGGTCGGCCGTCTCCGTCGTCCAGCGGTACGGCGTGGCCGGGTCGCCGCGGGTGCCGACCAGCAGCATCTTCGCGGTGTCGAGGTTCTTCACGTCCTCCCGGACGTAGTCCGTGCCCTTGGGCCGGCCGTAGCACATGAGCACCTGGGTGAGCCGGTAGCGGCCGAAGACCGGCGAGGCCTCCTCGTACCGGGCCCGCAGCCGCCCCAGGGACGCGGTGACCTGGGCGGCGGAGGGGCGGTCGGGGTCGTCGGCGCAGTTGATCGCCATCAGGGCGGCCGGGAGGTTGTCCATGGGGACGTCCGCCTCGTCGGTGAGCCCCGCGCCGCCCCCGTCCGCACGGACCGGGAAGGTGACGCCGCCGGAGGAGAAGCCCTCCAAACCGCCGGTGTCTCCGTCCTGCAGCAACTGCGCGAGCGCCCGCTCCAGGGAGGGCCACAACTCGCGGCTGTACAGCGCCTGGCCGATCGCGCCGACCATGTCCTGCCCGGTGAACGGCTCGCCGAAGGCCGACGGCACCGGGTCGGAGTCGAGGGAGGCGACGAGCCGCACGACCTGGTCCCGGGCGCTGCGGGCGTCCTGGCCGAACGGGCAGGCGACGTCCTCGACGCACCAGTCCAGGAAGTTCTCCAGCGCGGTCTGCTGCCCCCGCGCGCCGGCCAGTCCCTGCTCGGTCAGCGGTTCCGTCAGGGTGTCCACGCCGTCGAGCACCATCCGGCCGACCTTGTCCGGGAACTGTGCGGCGTACACCGCGCCGAGCCGGGTCCCGTAGGAGAAGCCCAGGTAGTTGAGCCGGTCGTCGCCCAGTGCCCGGCGCATCACGTCCATGTCGCGCGCGGCGTCGACCGTGCCTATGTGGGGCAGCACGGGCCCGGAGTACTTGGCGCACTCGGCCGCCGCGTCCCGCAGCCGGGCCAGCGCGTCCCGAGGGTCGCCCGTCCCACCGTCGCCGTCCGTCGCCTCCATGATCTTCAGGGTGGCCGGTCCGCAGGAGACCGGGGAGGAACGGCCGACGCCGCGCGGGTCGAAGGTCACGACGTCGTAGCCGTTGGTGAGGTGCATGAACTCCTTGCCGCCGACGGCCAGTTCATTGACGCCGGAACCGCCGGGGCCGCCGAAGTTCAGCAGTACGGAGCCTCGTGAGCGGCCGGTGGCCCGGTACCGGGCGAGGGCGATGTCGAGGGTCCTGCCCCGGGGGCGCGCGTAGTCGACGGGGACGGTGACCTTGCCGCACTGCAGGTCCGCGGGCATCTCCGTGCCCCTGCACGCCGACCACGTGACCTTCTGGTCGTAGAACCGGGACAGGCCGGATCCGGCGTCCCGTGCGGCAGTCCCGCGGGTGTCCTGCCCGGCCGCCGTCGTCGCGCCGTTCGTGGTCGCGCCGTTCGTGCCGGTCGCGCCGTTCGCGGCCGGCAGTGCCGCGCCCAGCAGGGCCAGGCCGAGCGCTCCGGTGACCGCGCAGCGCCGGACCGAGGGCCGAGTCTCCAGCTTGGCCTGCATCGATGCCTCCCGGACGCCCCGTCGCGGACCGGTGGTCGGCGCCCTCGCTCACCATAAGCGGGGTGCGCATCCGGCGCCTTCCGGGCGGCGGCACACCGGACGGGGCTCCGGCCGCCCTCCGCCGGCACGGACGCCGCCGGTGACAGGGCCGACGCGGTCGACGCCGGCAGCCCGGCCGTGGGCGGCGAACGGGCGTCAGGCGCGTCCCGAGTGGAAGCGCCGGTGCAGGGCGTGGATCTCGTCGGTGAGCTGCGGCACCGGACCCTCCACCGTCACGCCGGGCGCCACCTCCCGCACCGCGAGCGGCCGTACCGGCGCCTGCGGGGCGCCCAACTCCTCGAGCCATGCCGTCAGTTGCTCCGAAGAGGCGACGTACACGATGCGGCCCAGGCCCACCCACGCGTGTGCGGCGGCGCACATGGGGCAGTGCTCGCCGGACGTGTACACCGTCGCCGCGGCCCGTTCCTCGGGGCTCAGCCGGGAGACGGACCAGCGTGCCAGCTCGAACTCGGGGTGACGGGTGCGGTCGCCGGAGGCCACCCGGTTGCGGTCCTCGGCCAGCACCGTGCCGTCCCCGCCCACCAGCACCGACCCGAACGGCTCGTCCCCGGCCTCCAGTGCCTCGGCCGCCAGCTCCACGCAACGGCGCAGGTGGGTCAGTTCGGTGTCCTTCACGGCCATGGCGTACGGCCCTCCTCGTGACGTGATCCTTTCGCACCAGCCTATGCGCCCCTGGCCGGGCACCTTGCTACTGCCACTAGTGCGCGTTAGAGTCTCTAACGAAAGAGAATGGCGATAGCAGACCGAGGCAGGGGAGAGCCATGTCCACCGAAACGCCGCAGCAGCAGGCCCCGCACACCGTCCTGGGTTCCGGTCCCGCCGGCACCGCGCTCGCTCGTGAGCTGGTGCGCCGCGGACACTCCGTCCGGCTGGTGGACCGCAGGGCGACAGGTCCCGCGATGGAAGGCGTCGAGCGGGTCGCCGCCGACGTGAGCACGGTCGACGGCGCCCGTGCCGCCGTGCGCGGCGCCGCCGTCGTGTACCACTGCGTCAACGTCGCCTACCACCTCCAGGTCGAGGTGATGCCCCGGGTCCAGGAGGCCGTCATGGCCGCCGTCGGGGCGAGCGGCGCCCGGCTGGTCGTGCTCGACACGCTTTACCCCTACGGCGAGACCGGGGGAGCGGTGATGACCGAGGAGAGCCCCTGGAAGGCGACCAGCCGGAAGGGCCGGATGCGCGCCGAGCTGGACGAGCGGTACCTCGACGCCCACCGGTCGGGCCGGGCCCGCGTGGTCCTCGGCCGCAGTGCCGACTTCGTCGGGCCCGGCGTCCTCAACTCCTCCCTGGGCGGCGCCGTCTTCCCCGGCGCCCTCACCGGCGGGGACGTCCTGGCCATGGGGGACATCGATCTGCCGCACAGTTACACCGACGTGCGGGACGTGGCGGCCGGCCTCGCCACCCTCGGCGAGCGTCCCGACGGTGACGGCCGCGTCTGGCACCTGCCGACCGCGCCCGCCGTCAGCACGCGCGAGATCCACACGATGGTGGAGAAGCGGGTGGGCCGCCCGCTGAACGTCGTGGTGCTCGAACGGCCCCGCCCCTTCGGCCCCTTCGACGAGCAGATGATGGCCGAGTACGAGGAGATGTTCTACCAGCACACGGAGCCGCAGATCATGGACTCCGCCGCCTTCGAGGGGTACTTCGGGGCCGCCCCGACGCCGCTCGTGGACACCGTGGACGCGACCGTCACCTGGTACGAGGCGTGGCTGCGCAGCCGGTGACGGCCGCCTCGGGACTCAACGGACCGGGCGCGAGCGCGACCGGTCCAGTGCGGCCACGCCGACCGCGGCCAGGCCGATCTGGATGAGCCACTCGATCCAGTCGACGCCCTTGGTGTCCGCCACGCCGAACGCCGACGCGATCCACGATCCGATGAACGCGGCCACGACGCCGACGAGAATCGTCCACAGCACGCCGATGCGCTGTCGGCCCGGGACGACGAGCCGGCCCAGTACGCCGATGACGACACCGATGACGATGGCACTGATAATGCCGTCGATCTCCATCTCCACCCCTTCGTCTCAAGGCCCCCGCAGTAGAGCGTCTGCCCACTGCGGGGGCCGGCAGTCCGCCGGGGCCCGGAGCCGTCGGCCGACGCGTACGAGCCCGGGGCGGGGCGGGGCGGGGCGGAGTGCGGACACGGGCGACGGGCCGGTCCGCCCGTGCGGAAACCGGCCCGTGCCGTCTCCTTCCGGTGCGTCTAGTGCCTGCGTGGGGCGCTCCGCGCCGCCGTACCGGCGCAGGCCATGCCCAGGATCACGGCCAGGGCTCCGATGACGACGTTGTTCCAGATGACGCCGGCGTCAGGGTGCGTGCCGACGATCCACGGCGAGATGATCATCCACACGCCGATCGCGCACATGGCCCAACTCAGGCCGTACATGCGCTCGGGGGCGCGGGTGAATCCGAGGGCCAGCAGACCGATGGCGACGCCCACGATCACGTTGTGGGCCACGAGTGGGGGCTGGCTGGCGGTGAAGTGGAGTATCCACGGGGACACGGCACAGTACAGGCCGAGCAGGAACACCGGCCCGTCCATGAGTGCCACGTCGCGACCACCGAGCACGCGCGCGTAACGCGCCTGCATTTCCGGCGCGTCCGGGTGGCCGGTGAGGTCACCCCGGGAGTGTGAGACGTGGGCCATGAGTCGTCTCCTTCGAGTTGCAGGGCCATCCGCTTCTGATGCGGTGTGCGGTAGCGCCGCATAAGTCCATTCTGCTCTTATTCCGCCCTTATGTGTAGGGGTGGGTGGCCCGGTTTCTCCCTCGGTGCGAGCGCCGCCCGAAGGCCGGGTCCGGCCGTTCCGGTCTCCGGGCGGCGTGTCATGTCACGCCCGTGTGAATTCCCGGCCCGGCATCCGAGACCGGTTCGGTTCTCCTTGACCGTTCTCGGCGGCGGCTGCCACGATCGTCGGCATGACCACGCGACCGGACCTCACGCGGCGACGCCACGTCGACCTCGCGCGCGTCTCCAGCGCCTCCTGTCGCACCGCGGCCTGATCCCGCCGATCCGCCGCCCGTTCCCCCTCTCCCCCCCCCGCCGCACCGTCCAGGCACCCGCCGCCCGCGGACGGCTCCGAGCGCCGCCTGAACCCGGCCGCCCCGCGAGCCGGCCGTACCGGTGCTTCCCGTGTCCGTGCTTCCCGTGTCCGTGCTTTCCCCGTCCGTGCTTCCCGTGTCCGGCCGACGCGCTCCCGTGTGCTCCCGCGGCAACACCCCCGCCGGGTCGTCCGCCGCGCCCGCCGGCCCGGAGAGCCGTGCCCGTCTTCCCGAAAAGAGGTCCCATGGCCACCGTTCTGTCCGTCTCCGGCAGCCCGTCCGCCTCCTCCCGCACCAACCGGCTGCTGCGCCACCTCGACGGCCGGCTGACCGCACAGGGTCACGAGGTGATCCCGCTCGACGTCCGCACCGTCCCCGCCCAGGCCCTGCTGGGGGCGGACTTCAGGCATCCCGCGATCAGTGAGGCCGCGGAACTGTTCGCCCGCGCCGACGGCGTCGTCGTCGGCACCCCCGTCTACAAGGCGTCGTACTCCGGTGTCCTGAAGGCCCTGCTCGACCTCCTGCCGCAGTACGCCCTCACCGGCAAAGCCGTGCTGCCGCTCGCCACCGGGGGCTCCACCGCTCACGTCCTGGCGATCGACTACGCGCTGCGCCCCGTGCTCAGCTCCATGGGTGCGGCGCACGTCGTGCAGGGCTGGTTCACCCTGGACCGGGACATCACGGTCCACGAGGACGGCACCGTCACCGTCGCCCCGGGCGCCGCCGAGGCCCTCGGCCAGGTGGTCGACCAATTCTCGGCGGCCCTCGGCACCCGCCCCGCCGCCCCCGCGCTGGCCGTGGCGGGCTGAACCGGCCGACGCCCCCGCGTGACGGGGCGCGGCACCCGCCCGGCCCCCGGGCCGCCCGCCCACCGTGTCCACCTCCCGAACGGAGCCCCCGTGTCCGCCCTCACCTTCCACTGGTTCCTGCCCACCAGCGGCGACAGTCGCGACGTCGTCGGAGGCGGTCACGGCGCCCCCGCCACCGGCTCCGGGCGCGACCGGCCGCCGACGGTGGCCTATCTGACCCAGATCGCCCGCGCCGCCGAGGACCTCGGCTTCGTCGCCGCGCTCACCCCGACCGGTGCCTGGTGCGAGGACGCGTGGCTGACCACCGCGATGGTCTCCCAGGCGACCGAACGGCTGAAGTTCCTGGTCGCGTTCCGGCCCGGGTTCGTCTCGCCCACGCTCGCGGCGCAGATGGCGTCCACCTTCCAGCGGCAGACCGGCGGGCGTCTCCTGCTGAACGTCGTCACCGGCGGTGAGAGCCGTGAGCAGCGGGCCTACGGGGACTTCCTGGACAAGGACGCCCGCTATCGCCGTACCGGCGAATTCCTGCACGTCGTGCGGGAGTTGTGGGCGGGCAGGACGGTCGACCTGCGCGGTGAGCACCTGAGTGTGGAGGACGCGAGGCTGGTGCGGCTGCCCGATCCCGTGCCCGAGGTGTACTTCGGCGGCTCCTCGCCGGCCGCCGGGGAGGTCGCCGCGCGGCACGTCGACGTGTACCTCACCTGGGGAGAGCCGCCCGGGCAGGTCGCGGGCAAGATCGACCGGATGCGGGCGCTGGCCGGGAAGGAGGGCCGCACCCTGCGCTTCGGCATCCGGCTGCACGTCATCACCCGGGACAGCGCGCGGCATGCCTGGGCCGAGGCGCGCCGGTTGCTGGACGGCTTCGACCCCGAGACCGTGCGGGCGGTGCAGGAGGGTCTGGCCCGCAGCGAGTCCGAGGGGCAGCGGCGGATGCTCGCCCTGCACGGAGGCTCCCGCGACGCCCTGGAGATCCACCCCAACCTCTGGGCCGGCATCGGCCTGGTGCGCGGCGGCGCGGGCACCGCCCTGGTCGGCAGCCACGACGAGGTCGCGGACCGGATCGCCGAGTACCACGCCCTGGGCATCGACGAGTTCGTCCTCTCCGGCTACCCGCACCTGGAGGAGGCCTACTGGTTCGGCGAGGGCGTCCTGCCGCGCCTCGCCGCCCGCGGACTGTGGCAGCACCCGGCCCGCGTGCCCGCCGGGCGCGACCCCGGGACCCTGCCGGTCGCCCTCTAGGCCAACCCGACGGGGGTGGCGTGGAGTTGCCCTGGTCTACACCCTTGACTGGTACATACCAAAGCGGTTGAGTGGGCCCCACACCCCCCTCCACGGCCGCCCCCACGCCGTGGCCGGCCCGGCCGGCACGCGCGCACCAGGTTCCTCCCCGCCCCGTCCCCCGTCACGGTGCGGGAGCGGCCGTGCTCCGCAGAAGGAGACGACCTGTGTCAAGAAGACGACCCGTGTCGAGGCGCCGCGCATCCGCCCTGGTGACCGCACTCGCGCTCGCGGGCGCCGTGCCGTTGCTCATGCCCGCCGAACAGGCGTCGGCCGCCGCCTGTTCGAGCTACCCGGCATGGTCGGCCGGCACCAACTACAACGCCGGCGACATCGTCCGCTACACCGACGGCAAGGCCTACATCGCCGAGCACGCCAACCCGGGCTACGACCCGCTCATCAGCACCTGGTACTGGGACCCGTACGCGTGCGACGGCGGTTCGCAGACGCCGGTGGGCGACTTCGTGGTCAGCGAGGCCCAGTTCAACCAGATGTTCCCGGGCCGGAACTCCTTCTACACCTACAGCGGCCTCAAGGCCGCGCTGAGCGCCTACCCCGGCTTCGCCAACACCGGCAGCGACACCACCAAGAAGCAGGAGGCCGCGGCCTTCCTCGCCAACGTCAGCCACGAGACCGGCGGCCTGGTGCACATCGTCGAGCAGAACACCGCCAACTACCCGCACTACTGCGACTGGAACCAGCCCTACGGCTGCCCCGCCGGTCAGGCGGCCTACTACGGACGCGGTCCCATCCAGCTCAGCTGGAACTTCAACTACAAGGCGGCGGGCGACGCGCTCGGCATCGACCTGCTGAACAACCCCTGGCTGGTGCAGAACGACGCGTCCGTCGCCTGGAAGACCGGCCTGTGGTACTGGAACACCCAGTCCGGACCGGGCACCATGACGGCGCACAACGCGATGGTCAACGGCGCGGGCTTCGGCCAGACCATCCGCTCCATCAACGGCTCGCTGGAGTGCGACGGCAAGAACCCCGCCCAGGTCCAGAGCAGGGTCACCAAGTACCAGCAGTTCAGCCAGATCCTCGGTGTCTCCCCGGGCGGGAACCTGTACTGCTGACCCCGCCGGGTGTGCGAAACTCCGCCGATGACCTCGGAAACGATCACTGCGGAGTCCTCCGGCACCTGGCGCCTCGGCGACCTGCCCGTCCGCCGCGTCGGCCTCGGCGCGATGCGGCTGACGGGCAGCGCCGCCTTCCACCTCGGCACCCCGAGCGACCGCGAACGCTCCCTCGCCGTACTGCGCCGCGCCGTCGAACTCGGCGTCAACCACATCGACACCGCCGCCTTCTACTTCTCCTCCCTGCGCTCCGCCAACGAACTGATCAACAGCGCGCTGGCGCCCTACGCCGACGACCTCGTCGTCGCCACCAAGGTCGGCCCGTACCGCGACTGGTCGGGCGAGTGGGGCACCGCCGCCCGCCCCGAGGACCTGCGTGCCCATGTCGAGGAGAACCTGCGCCAGCTCGGGCGCGACCACCTCGACGTCGTCTACCTGCGCCGCATGCGCCAGGACTCGATCGCCGAGCACTTCGGCGCCCTGGCCGCGCTGCGCGAGGCCGGACTGGTCCGCCACCTCGGCCTGTCCGACGTGGAGCCGCGGCACCTCGCCGAAGCACAGGCCATCGCGCCGGTGGTGAGCGTCCAGAACCGGTACGGCCTCGGCTTCCACGACCCCGCCACCGACGCGCTCCTCGCCCAGTGCCGCGCCCAGGGCATCGCCTTCGTGCCGTTCTTCGCCATCGCCGGCGAGGCCGGACCACAGGGCGCGGGTACGGCGCACGAGGGGGAGGTGCGCGCGGTGGCCAGGGCGCACGGGGCGAGCCCGGCGCAGGTGCGGATCGCCTGGACCCTGCACCAGGGCCCGCACGTCCTCGCCATCCCGGGCACCGGCGACCCCGGGCACCTCGCCGAGAACGTCGCGGCCGGCGCGCTCCGCCTCACCGACGAGGAAATGGCACGCCTGGACGGCGCCCGCAGGGCCTGACCCGCGCCGGTACGAGCCGACCCGCGTATGCGGGCGCCGACCCCGCCCGACCGGGCCGACCCACCGTGACCGGGCCGACCCACCGCGAACGGGCGGCGGTCCTCCGGGCGGGGGACTTGGCGTCCGAGGGGTTTTACGTATAACCTCTCCCGTCAATCGCCCGTCCCGGAAGGTGCCGATGACACGCATCGCCCTGGTCGCCCTCGTCGTCGACGACTACGACGAGGCGATCCGCTTCTACACCCAGGCCCTCGGCTTCCGCCTCGCCGAGGACACGCCCCGGCCCGACGGCTCCCGCTGGGTCGTCGTCGAGCCCGGTGTCCCGGGCACGGGTGCCGCCCTGCTGCTGGCCCGCGCCAGGGGCGAGGCCCAGCGGGCCCGGATCGGCGACCAGACCGGCGGGCGCGTCGGGTTCTTCCTGCACACCGACGACTTCGCCCGCGACCACGCCCGCATGGCCGCCGCGGGTGTGACCTTCCTGGAGGAGCCCCGCCACGAGCCCTACGGCTCGGTCGCCGTCTTCCAGGACCTGTACGGCAACCGCTGGGACCTGCTCCAGCCGGCCGCCCCGTGATCCGTCCCCGCCCGTAACCGCCACCGCCCGAATCCCCCTTACGCACACCCGTCCCCGCCTTCACGCACCGAACCGCCGAGGAACCGCCGCACATGCCATCTACGCGCATAGACACCGAGACCCTCCGCCGCCTCCCCAAGGCGGTCCTGCACGACCACCTCGACGGCGGCCTGCGCCCCGCCACCGTCGTGGAACTCGCCGCCTCCGTCGGCCACACCCTGCCCACCACCGACCCCGACGAGCTGGCCGCCTGGTACTACGAGGCCGCCAACTCCGGTGACCTGGTGCGCTACATCGCCACCTTCGAGCACACCCTCGCCGTGCTGCAGAACCGCGAGGGCCTGCTGCGCGCCGCCGAGGAGTACGTCCTCGACCTCGCCGCCGACGGCGTGGTCTACGGCGAGGTGCGCTACGCCCCCGAGCTGAACACCAGGGGCGGGCTGTCGATGCGGGAGGTGGTGGAGACCGTCCAGGAGGGTCTCGCCGCCGGCATGGCCAAAGCGGCCGCCGCCGGGACGCCCGTCCGCGTCGGCACCCTGCTCTGCGGCATGCGGATGTTCGACCGGGTCCGCGAGGCCGCGGACCTCGCGGTCGCCTTCCGGGACGCGGGCGTCGTCGGCTTCGACATCGCCGGGGCCGAGGACGGCTTCCCGCCCGCCGACCACCTCGACGCCTTCGCGCACCTGCGGCGCGAGAACGTGCCCTTCACCATCCACGCCGGCGAGGCGCACGGGCTGCCCAGCATCCACCAGGCGCTCCAGGTGTGCGGCGCCCAGCGCATCGGCCACGGCGTGCGCATCACCGACGACATCCCCGACCTCGCCGCCGGCAAGCTCGGCCGGCTCGCCGCCTGGGTGCGCGACCGCCGCGTCGCCCTGGAGATGTGCCCGACCTCCAACCTCCAGACCGGCGCCGCGGCCTCGATCGCCGAGCACCCGATCACCGCGCTCAAGGACCTCGGCTTCCGCGTCACCCTCAACACCGACAACCGGCTCGTCTCGGGCACCACGATGACGCGTGAGATGTCGCTGCTGGTCGAGCAGGCCGGCTGGAGCGTGGAGGACCTGCGCACGGTGACCGTGAACGCCCTCAAGAGCGCCTTCCTCCCCTTCGAGGAGCGCAACGCCCTCATCCGCGACGTGGTCCTGCCGGGCTACGCGTCCGCGCTCTGAACCAGCCCGCGCACATAGGCGGCCTGTCCGACGTGCTGGAGATCGTCGGACAGGACGCTGACCAGCCGCACGGCGAGCGTGACCGGCGGGTCCCAACTGTCGTCGACGACCCGCTCCAGGTCCTGCGCGGTCAGGGAGCGCAGGGCCCGGAGCGTCTGCTCGTGCACCGCGTCGTAGTAGCCGGTCAGCAGGCCGGCGGAGTCGACCTGCACCTTGGCGACCTCCGCGGAGCTGTGCCCGTACCCGGTGTCGTCGCGGGGCAGCCCGAGACCGAAGCGCTTCTCCCACTCCCCGGTCAGCCACACCTGGTCGAGCCCGAAGGCGTCGGCGACGTGGTCGTCCTGGACGCGGGTGAGGTGCCAGACCAGCCAGGCGACGGAGTTGGCGTCGGCGGCGGGGCGGGCGTTGAGGCCGTCGGGGTCCAGGCCCCCGACGGCGGCGTGGACTTCTTCCTTGATACGGCCGTAGCCCTCGGTGAGGATGTCCTTGGCAAGCATGTGTCCACCATCGCGCAGTCCGCGCTCCGGCGCCCGCCGTTCACGCGCCCGCCATTCACGCGTCCGCCGTTCACGTGCCCGCCGTCTCCAGCAGCCCCATCAGCGCCCGCGCCGCCGGGCTGGTCGCCTGCGCGGGCGGCAGCAGCGCGATGGTCTCGTACTCCGTCCCGTCCGCGTCCTTGAGCGGCAGCGAGGTCAGAGCAGCGCGCTTGTGCCGGAAGTGGCGCGGCACGACCGCGATGCCCAGGTTCTCGTCGATCAGGTCGAGCAGCCCGTGCACGTCGTTCACCTCCAGCGGCACGGTCCGCCGCACGCCCGCCGCGGCGAAGACGGCGTCGGTGACGCGGCGCGGGCCCCAGTCCGGGTGGAAGTCGACGAAGACCTCGTCGGCGAGGTCGTGCGGGGTGAGCACCGCGCCGTCCGCGACGAGCCGGTGGTCCGGGTGGCACAGCACCGTCATCGGTTCGCCGGCCAGCGACACCGAGCGCAACTGGTCGGTGTCCGCCTGGGTCCGGTAGGCGAAGGCCAGGTCGAGCCGTCCCGCCGCGACCTCCTCCGCCAGTTCCCCGGAGCCCGCCTGCCGCAGCCGGATCTCCACATCGGGATGGCGCCGCCGGAAGCCGGCCAGCAGCCCGGCCACCGGCACCCCGGCGATGCACTGCTCGGCGCCCAGCGACAGGGTCCCGCGCAGTACCCCCTGCACCGCGGCGACCGCCTCGTGCGCCGACCGCACCTGGGCGAGAATCCGCCGTGCCTCCTCCAGCAGTGCCCGCCCCGCCTCCGTCAGCGTCACCCGGCGGGTCGTGCGCACGAACAGCGGCGCCCGCAGTTCCCGTTCCAGCGCCCGGATCGACGCCGACAGCCCGGACTGGGACACCAGCAGGCGTTCCGCCGCCCGGGTGAAGTGCTGGTCCTCGGCGACCGCCACGAAGTGCTGGAGATGACGCAGTTCCATGATTGAGAAGCGTAACCGCGCAATCCCATCGGATTCTTCTGTTGGACCACTGCCCGCAGGTCAGGGGAGAGTGGAGGGCGGTTCCGCCCAAGCCCCGTACCTCGGGGGCCAACCCCTCTGGAGTCGCGTTGTACACCGCACACCCCGACCGCTACGCGGAGATGCCCTACCGGCGCACCGGACACAGCGGCCTGAAGCTCCCCGCGCTCTCGCTCGGCCTGTGGCACAACTTCGGCCCGGACCGCCCCGTCGAGACCCAGCGCGCCATCCTGCGCCGCGCCTTCGACCTGGGCGTCACCCACTTCGACCTCGCCAACAACTACGGCCCGCCGCCCGGCTCGGCCGAGTCCGCGCTCGGTGAGGCGCTGAAGGCCGACTTCGCGCCGTACCGCGACGAACTGGTGATCTCCACCAAGGCCGGCTACCTGATGTGGCCCGGCCCGTACGGCGAGTGGGGCTCGCGCAAGTACCTGCTGTCGTCCCTGGACCAGAGCCTGTCCCGGATGGGTCTGGACCACGTCGACATCTTCTACTCGCACCGCCCGGACCCGGACACTCCGCTGGAGGAGACGATGGGTGCCCTGCACACGGCGGTGCAGCAGGGCAAGGCGCTGTACGTCGGCGTCTCCAACTACTCGCCGGAGCAGACCCGCGAGGCCGCCCGCATCCTCGCCGGGCTGGGCACCCCGCTGCTGATCCACCAGCCGCGCTACTCCATGCTCGACCGCCGCCCCGAGACCAGCGGCCTGCTCGACACCCTGGACGAGCTGCAGGTCGGCTCCATCGCCTACTCCCCGCTGGAGCAGGGCCTGCTGACCGGCCGCTACCTCGACGGCATCCCGGAGGACTCCCGGGCCGCGAGCGACAGCCCCTTCCTGAACTCCGACGCGGTCACCGAGGAACTGGTCGGCAGGCTGCGCACCCTCAACGGGATCGCCGAGGCCCGCGGCCAGTCACTGGCCCAGCTCGCCCTCGCGTGGGTACTGCGCCAGGGCCGGGTGACCTCCGCCCTCGTCGGCGCGAGCAGCCCGCGGCAACTGGAGGACAGCGTCGCGGCCATCGGCAACCTCGACTTCGACGCCGGCGAACTGGCCCGCATCGACGAGATCGTCAAGGGGTAGGGCCCGTCCGGCGGAACCCGTACGCAGGTCCCGGAGGCGCGCCGCCTCCGGGACCTGCGCGCGCGGACCCGGTCACGCCCCCGCGGGCACCCGGTCCAGGAAGCCGAACACGGACCGGATGCGGCCCTCGTCGTCCAGCGTGATCACGTCGAACCCGGCGACCGGCGCGGCTCCGTCGGCCCCGCTCACCAGCTCCCAGGAGAAGCGCGCCGTGTCGTGGTGCCCGTCGACCGCGCCCGACAGGCGGAAGGAGAAGCCGGGGAACTGCTCGTGCACCGCCGCCACCACGGCCGCGATCTGCTCGTGGCCGCGCACGTCGGCCAGCGGGTCGGTGTAGCTCCCGTCCTCCGTCCAGGCCGCGGCGACCGCCTCGGCCACCGCGTCCGGGGCTGCGTTCCAGGCGTCGAGGTAGCGGGCGACGGCGTCCTCGTGACGACGGGTGGGTGCGGACATGGCGATCAGCCTCCAATGAGGTGGGTGTCCCGGTCAGGAACCGGATCCCGGTCTCGGCGACCCGGTACCGCAACCCTGCCCGCACCCGTCCGCGGCGTCGATTACCCCCGGGGTCATGGCGCGCGGCGCGGTATTTCGGCCAACCAGGGCCGCGAATATGCCAGGAGACTGGCCGGAAATTCGTGGTGACAGTGGTTCAGCCGTGAACATACTCACCACTAGGGCCTCTCACACCACGCGACAGCGCCCTCACGCACAGCACACGAGCCGCACGGACGTCATGCCGGACCGGCAGGCGGGCTGAGTGACGGGGGAGGGTAGCAGTGCACGACGAGTTCCTGTGCCATGTCACGGCCTACGGTGTCTGCGAAGGCCGGCGCATCGGGGTCCCCCTGGGCACCTACCGGGCGCCCACCCTCGCCCTGGCCCTGTGGTGGCTGCGGGACCGGGCCTCGTGGATCGCCGAACGGCTGGATCCGCAGCCCGACACCCCCCACTTACCGCGCGGCGCCCTGACTCCCGTCGCCGACGACGCGCCCGACGTGCCGCGCATGCTGCGCGCCTGGTGTGCCGACGACGTCCAACAGGAGCAGGTCGCCGAGGAGTTGGCCGCCGGACACCTGGTGCGCGTCGCGACCAGCGACGAGACCACCGAGTACGAGCTGATGGCCGAGTCCGTGGACGCGCTGCGCATGCAGCGGGCCGCCCCGCCGCTGGTCGTCCCCGTCGCCTGAACCCCGTGCCGCCGCAGCCGCCGCTTGGGCCTCAGGAGCGGACCCCGCCGGGCCGCTCGCCCGCCCACCGGGCGAGGAGCGCGCCGAGGAACCCGGCGACCAGCCCCCACAGCAGCGCGAGACCGACCGCACCCCACAGGCGCGGCCGCAGGAACAGCCGCCCGGACAGCCCGCCGCCCAGGTCCCCGATGCCGAGCACCGACAGTCCGAAGTGCGCGTTGATCCGGCCGACGAGACCGATCACGAGGACCGTGAGGGCCAGGGCCACCGCCAGGTGCACCGCGTGCAGCCAGGCCGGCCTGCGGACGGGGGATCGGGCCGCCATGAGGAACCCGGCCGCCAGGACCAGGACCGCCGCGGCGACCAGGAGCCACCACATCCGGCCGTCGCGTTCGGCGAGCGTGCCCACGTTCACGGTCGAGACGTCCGGGGCGCGCAGCACCTCGTCGAGCACGTGCGGCATCGGCAGCCCGAACGGCCCCTCCACACGCCCGTTCCAGGTCGCGCCGAGGCCGATCGTGAGCGCGGGCCAGGCCAGGTTCGGCAGCCCCAGCAGCAGTACGGCGAAGGTGTCCGCCGCATGCCCCCGCGTCCCGGCGGTGACCAGGGCGACGACGACGCCGACGACCACGTACGCGAGCAGCAGCGCGACCATCGCGTACGCGGCCGGACGCACCGAGGCCCGCAGCCGCGGCAGCCGCCCGGGCAGCGGCACCCACGGCGTGACCAGCAGGGCGAGCACGAAGACCCCCGCCAGCCACAGCAGCCCGAAGAGGACGGTCAGCGGCACGTCGGTGGTGAAGCCGACCGTGGGGGTGACGCCGAACAGGTCGCCGAGGTCGCTGAGCAGGCCCTGGCCGAGGGAGACCTCGAAGGTCTGCCGGGCGGCGAACGCCATGCCGAGGAGGGCGAGCAGCCACAGGACGGCGATCCGCGCGGCCCAGCCCGCCAGTTCGCGGACGCCGGTCAGGACACGGTGGCGCAGGGGCCGCAGGAAGCCCGCGGCGACCACCAGGGCACCGGTCAGGGTGACGGACAGCGGCATCACGGTCAGCCCCGCGTCGGTGGCGGCCAGTTCGCCCGCGTCGCCGGACAGCTCCAGCGCGCCGCCCACGGCGGTGACGACGGTGGCCACGACGACCCGGGGAAAGGCGTTGTCGGGCAGGTACGCGGCACCGGCCGCCCACAGCCCGAGCGCGGCCACGACCCCCATGGCCACCAGCCCGGCCAGCACCGTGCCCAGGGCCTGCACCCAGCCGTGCCGGACGGCCGCCCGACCGGAGGTTCCGGGAGGCGCGGGAGGTGCGGGCGGCACGGGGGGCATGGCCGGGGGGTGCGGACTCACGCTGCCACGCTAAGCAGCGGTCGCCGGAGCCGCCCGCCGACTGGGCCGTCCGCGCCGAAGGCTCCGGGGCGGGGGCAAGGGGGGTACGACTCCGTCCCCTGCACCGGCCGGTGTTCAGCCCGCGCGCACCACCAGGGCGTAGTCGCCCAGGCCCAGCAGACGGCCGGCCGGTACTTCGCCGCGGGTGGTGAAGAGCGCGAGGACGCGGGCGGTGCGCGTGTCGAACGCGACGTCGAGCACCGTGCCGTGCCCGGTGCCCGTGTCGAGGAGGACACGGTGACCCAGGAGGTCGTGGTGGGCCGGCGGCGGCCACGCGCAGGTGACGGCGGCCCGGAGACGGACGGCACCCGGCGCGAGCGTGTCCACCGCCTCCCAGGGCACCGCCTGCTCCCGGCCGTACCGGGCCGACCGGCTGGACCGGGCGGACCGACCGGACCGGGCGGACCGGCCGAACACGCCGATCCGGCCGAACCGGCGGCCGATCCGGCCGAACGAGGGGGATCGGCCGAAGGCGCCTTGGTGGAACCGCACATGACTCACCGAGCCGGAGACGACGTCGACGGTCAGGGACGTCACGGTACCGAGCGGACCGCTCCCGTCCGCCGCCAGCACCGGCAGCCCGAGCACCTCCGTGAAGAGCATCACGGCAGCGCGCCCTTCCCGGGACCGGGCGCGGCGGCGACCAGCGCGGCGAAACCGGGCAGGTCGTCCGCGACGTGCCGGACGGCGTCCTCGGGCAGGACCAGTGACCGGCCGGCGACCGTGAGCGTCTCGCCCCGCGGTACGTACACCCGGCGCCGGTGCCGCGTGGGGCCCGGCAGGAACCGGCGGCTCGCCGCCACCCGGAAGCCGACGATCCGCCCAGCGGTGCCGCCCTCCACGACGACGTCGAGCACCGTGCCGACCTCCGTCCCCGCCTCGGTCACCACCTCCGCCCCCAGCAGCCGGGCCCGCAGGTTCTGCCGGTGGGCCGTCAACGCCGCCGCGTTCACCAGGCCGCCCCGGTCCCGGATCAGCACCGCGTCGTGTCCCAGGGCGTACACCGCCCGCCAGGGCAGGCCCTCCTTCAGGGAGCCGGACAGCAGGCCCCGTCCCGTCAGGGTGAAACCGGTGATCGAGCCCGCGGCGGCGTCGCATACGGTGTCCTTGACGTGGGCGACGGCATCGCCGCCGAGGGTGACCACCGGCCGGGTGGTGAGGCTTCGTGCGGTCATCAACTCGTCCATCGCACCCCCTTGCCCCACCCGCTCGCACACCCTTCTCGCACCCACGGGTTCCCCGCACGACTGTGACGATGCCCGCACTTGAAGAGACGGGGACTGCGATGCGCGGCTCGGGGTACGAGGACAGGTGCAGCAGCGTCCGGCCAGTCCGGCTTCCGAGAGAGAAACGCATGACCGAGTACCTGGACGGGGCAGTGATACCGACCGGTTTCGACGTACCCGTTGAACCGCTGAGGCGGGCGGCACACTACTCCGGCGAGCCGGGATGCATAGCGCAGGCGCGTTCCTTCGCCTCGCTCTTCCTCGACCAGCTCAGGACCGAGTGGTGCGCCACGATCGGCCCGCGCGCCGACGGCGCCGTGCTCCTCGTGGTGAGCGAGCTGGTCACCAACGCCGACCGGCACAGCAGGGGGCCGTACATCCTGGAGCTGGAGGGCACGGGCACCTCGGTGGCGGTGACCGTCTACGACAGCAGCCAGGCGGCGCCGGAGCGCTTTCCCCGGGACCCCGAGCGCGTCGGCCGGCACGGCCTGGAGATCGTGCACGCCCTGGTGGAGACGGTCGTCGTCGAGCGCGTCCCGGTCGGCAAGCGGGTGCGCGCCGTGGTGCCCCTCACCGAGGGGTGACCGTGGTGCCCCTCGGAGGGGTGAAGGGCACCGTCGGCATCGAAGTACCGGGGCTCAGGCGCAGCCCAGCTCGCCCAGCATGCCCTCGCGCAGCCGGGAGACGATCCGCTTGATCAGCCGGGACACGTGCATCTGCGAGCAGCCGAGCTGTTCACCGATCTCCGCCTGTGTGGCCTCCTCCACGAACCGCAGATGGATGATCCGGCGGTCGCGCTCGCTCAGCCCGGCCATCAGCGGGGCCAGCGAGTGCAGGTCCTCCACGAGCCGCAGCCCGTCCTCCTCCACGCCGATGAAGTCGGCCAGGACCGACTCGCCGTTCTCGGGTCCGTCACCGGACAGCGCGGCGTCCAGGGAGGAGGAGTTGTAGCCGTTGGCGGCGATCTGCGCCTCCACCACCTCGTCCTCGCCGATGCTCATGAGCGTGGCGAGTTCGGCGACGGTGGGCTCGCGGTCCAGTCGGGAGGACAGCTCCTCGCGGGCCCTGGCCAGCTCCACGCGCAGCTCCTGGAGCCGTCGCGGCACGTGCACGGCCCAGGTGGTGTCACGGAAGAAGCGCTTGATCTCGCCGACGATGTACGGCAGCGCGAAGGAGGTGAACTCCACCTCGCGGGACAGCTCGAAGCGGTCGATCGCCTTGATCAGACCGATCATGCCGGTCTGGACGATGTCCTCCATGTCGTTCCCGCGACCGCGGAAGCGGCCCGCGGCGAACCGCACGAGCGACATGTTCATCTCGATCAGGGTGTTGCGCGCGTACTGGTACGCGGGCGTGCCCTCTTCGAGTTCCGTCAGGCGCTGGAAGAACTGGCGGGACAACTGCCGCGCGTCACGCGGCGCCACCGCGCGCGGGTCCGCGACGTACCGCGGCGATTCCCCGCCGCCCCCACTTCCGGCGGTCTCCTCGGCGACCCGCGCTTGCGGCCGGACCACGGCGGCTTCCATTGCCTCTCCCACGAAAGTCACGGTTGGACGTCTCCCTGGACTCCCCAGACGGTTCCGGCCGCCGAGTACCCGGAACGCGGCGGTCCATGCCTGCCGATTCCGCGGTGCGCGGATTTCCCTGAGGGCGGAACGCCCCACCCTTCCGTGAACCGGCGGGAACCCTAGGCTGAGGAGGTGACCAGCCACGTGCCGAACGAAGCCCGCGTCATCGCGCTGCGCCCGCAGGCCGCGCGCCCCGAAAACCGTCCCGCCGCGGCCCGCCCCGCGGCCCCGCCCGTCCCCCCGGACCGCAGGCCGCCCAGCGTGCGCGAACCGCTGTGGCGCGACCTGGTCGGGGACGTCCTGCGGCGTGAACGCCTCGCCCAGGAGCGCACCCTGAAGGAGGTCGCGGAGGCCGCCCGGATCTCCATGCCCTACCTGTCGGAAGTGGAACGGGGCCGCAAGGAGGCGTCCTCGGAGGTGCTGGCGGCCGCCGCCGGGGCCCTCGGACTGGGCCTCGCCGACCTGCTGGCCCGCGCGCAGGGCGAACTGCTCCGCCTCACCTCCCGGCACACCGGCGCCGGAGCCGGCCGGAGCACGTCCACCGCCGGAGCCCGCTTCGACGGGATGTGCCTGGCCGCCTGAGGACGCGCGCGGGCTCGCGGACGTGCGGACGCGCGCGGGCCGGTGTCCCGCTCCCGGCGGAACACCGGCCCACGCCGCTCACACCCTCGCCAGGCGGCGGGCGAGCACCTCGTCGGCCAGCCCGTACCCCACCGCCTCCTGGGCGGTGAACACCTTGTCGCGGTCCATGTCCGCGCGCAGCGTCGCCACGTCGTGGTGGGTGTGGCGGGCCAGCACCTCCTCCACCTGGGAGCGGATGCGGACCATCTCCTTGGCCTGCAGCGCCAGGTCGGAGACCGTGCCCTGCCGTCCGCCGCTGGCCGGCTGCCCCAGCAGGACCCGCGCGTGCTCCAGCACGAACCGCCGCCCCGGGTCCCCGCCGGCCAGCAGCACGGCCGCCGTGGACGCCGCCTGCCCGACGCAGAACGTCGAGATCGGCGCCTGCACGAAGGTCATCGTGTCGTAGATCGCCATCAGCGACGTGAACGAGCCGCCGGGGGAGTTGATGTAGATCGCGATCTCGCTCTCCGGGGCCGACGACTCCAGGTGCAGGAGCTGCGCGATCACGACGTTGGCCACGCCGTCGTCGATCTCGGTCCCCAGGAAGATGATCCGCTCCGACAGCAGCCGGCTGAACACGTCGTAGGACCGCTCGCCCTGCGGGGTCCGCTCGACGACGTTCGGAATCGTGTAGCTGCCCATGTCACAGCCCCATCCGTCGCCGGGTGGCGGCCGGGCGCACGTCCGCGAGGGACTGCACGACCCGGTCCACCATGCCGTACTCCCTGGCCTCCTCGGCCGTGAACCAGCGGTCGCGGTCGCCGTCCCGGGAGATGGTCTCCGGGCTCTGACCGGTGTGCTCGGCGGTGATCCGCTCGATGGTCCGCTTGGTGAACTCCAGGTTGTCCGCCTGGATCTCGATGTCGGCGGTGGTGCCGCCGATGCCCGCCGACGGCTGGTGCATCATGATCCGCGCGTTCGGCAGCGCGTAGCGCTTGCCCGCCGTGCCGACGCTCAGCAGGAACTGCCCCATGCTGGCGGCGAACCCCATGGCGAGCGTCGAGACGTCGTTCGGGATCAGCCGCATGGTGTCGTAGATGGCGAGCCCCGCGTGCACGGAACCGCCGGGGCTGTTGACGTACAGGCTGATGTCGGTGCGCGGGTCCTGCGCAGACAGGATCAGCAACTGCGCGCAGACACGGTTCGCCGAGACCTCGTCGACCTGGGTGCCCAGCAGCACGATCCGCTGGTCGAGCAACTGCTCGGCGAGCCGGTCGTCGAACCGGGTCGCGGGGGTGTCGCCGTCCTCGGCCCTGGGCGGTGCGGCGGGGGCGGGACCTGCGATGAGTGGAGACATCGGCACTCCTTGTCGAGTCGTGGCGGGTGGTGAGGGGTGGTAGTGGTGGTGGCAGTGGTGCGCGGCCGTAGGCACCGCGGTCCCTCCACTCTCGGCCCGCCGCGGCCCCCGCCGGGCGTTTCTCTGCCCGCGGCAGATTCGCCACCGGCAGAGCGATGAGTTCCGCGGCCCGCGCCGGTCGACAGAGGTGACCGTGCCGCACGCCCAGGAGGTAGTCATGAGCACCGACGGATTCACCACGTGCCTGTGGTTCGACGGCGACGCCGAGGACGCCGCCCGCTTCTACGTCTCCGTCTTCGACAACTCCGCCATCGGTGCCGTCACCCGCTACCCCGAGGGGTCGTACCAGCCCGCCGGCACCGTGCTCACGGTCGAGTTCACGGCCAACGGCCAGAAGTTCGTGGGCCTCAACGGCGGCCCGCAGTTCCGGTTCAGCGAGGCGATCTCCTTCCAGGTCTCCTGCCGGGACCAGGAGGAGGTCGACCACTACTGGTCGCGGCTCACCGAGGGCGGCGGTGAGGAAGGCCCCTGCGGCTGGCTCAAGGACCGGTTCGGGGTGTCCTGGCAGGTCGTCCCGCGCCGGCTCGAGGAGATGTTCCGCGACCCCGACCCCGCCAAGGTGGCGCGCGCCAACAAGGCCATGATGTCGATGCGCAAGCTCGACATCGCCGCGCTGGAACGTGCGTACGCCGGTGAGTGACCCACCCGCACCAGACCCACCCCACGTTCGCCAAGGAGGCGGCAACCATGGCCGCAACACCCGAAGGGGCCCCTTGCTGGGCCGACGCGATGTTCACCGACGTCGAGGGAGCCAAGAGGTTCTACGGCGACGTCCTCGGCTGGACCTTCGGCGAGTCGTCGTCGGAGTACGGCAACTACACCGAGTGCTACTCCGACGGCAAGGCGGTGGCCGCCGTGGTTCCGCCCCCGCCCGGCCACGAGGAGCGGTCGCAGTGGTGTCTGTACCTCGCCTCCCCGGACGCGGCCGCGACCGCCGGCCGGATCCGCGAGGCCGGCGGCGAGCTGCTGCTGGAGCCGATGCGGATCGGCGACTACGGCACCATGTGCCTGGCCCGGGACCCGGGCGGCGTCGTCTTCGGCGTCTGGCAGGGCGGCAGGCACCAGGGCTTCGAGGCGACGGCCGTGCCCGGCGCGTACTGCTGGGCGGAGGTCTTCACCCGCGAGCCCGCGAAGTCGGACGCCTTCTTCCCCGCGGTCTTCTCCTACCGGTCCCAGCAGATGCAGGACGACCGGATGGACTTCCGCGTCTACGGCCTCGGCGACGGCCCCGTTCTGGGCCGCATGGCCATGACGGAGGAATTCCCGCCCGAGGTCCCGCCCTACATCAACGTCTACTTCGCCGTCGCCGACTGCGACGACGCCGTGGCCCGTGCCACGAAGCTCGGCGGCGTCGTGCGGTTCGGTCCGGTCACGACCCCGTTCGGCCGGTTCGCGGCGCTGAGCGACCCGCAGGGCGCAACCTTCTCGGTGATCGACACCACGACCACCGAGGGGCGGATGCCGGAGGTCGCGGACGTCCCCTGATCCAGGTCCGGACCCCCAGGCGGGCCATGGCATGATCGAGCGCATGCGTGAACGTGTAGTGGCCGCGTGCGACGGGGCTTCGAAGGGAAACCCGGGTCCGGCCGGCTGGGCCTGGGTGGTCGCCGACGCCTCGGAGAGCCCGGTCCGCTGGGAGGCCGGCCCGCTGGGCAGGGCCACCAACAACATCGCCGAACTGACCGCGCTGGAGCGGCTGCTGGCGTCGACCGACCCCGACGTGCCGCTCGAGGTCCGGATGGACTCGCAGTACGCCATGAAGGCCGTCACCGCCTGGCTGCCCGGCTGGAAGCGCAACGGCTGGAAGACGGCCGCCGGCAAGCCGGTGGCCAACCGGGAACTGGTCGTGCGCATCGACGAGCTGCTCGCCGGCCGCTCGGTCGAGTTCCGCTACGTGCCCGCCCACCAGGTGGACGGCGACAAGCTCAACGACTTCGCCGACCGCGCCGCCAGCCAGGCGGCCGTCGTCCAGGAAGCCGCGGGCAGCGGTCTCGGCTCGCCCGAGCCGCCGCCCGCCCCGGACGTCCCGGCGGCACGCAAGGCACCGCGCCGCGGGCCGGGCGCGGCCCGCAAGGGCGGCGGCTCCTCGTCCCGCACCATCAAGGCGAAGTTCCCCGGACGCTGCCTGTGCGGCCGTTCGTACGCGGCGGGGGAGTCCATCGCCAAGAACGACCAGGGCTGGGGCCACCCGGAGTGCCGCACGGCGGCCGCCGGGTAATCCGCGCCGGCCACGGCCGCGTAGCGGGCCGCTCCGCGTCCTCCCCTTGTTACCCTGCGTTTCCGAACGACCACCATGAGTGCGTGTCAGGGGTGCGTGTGAAGGTCGCCTGCGTCGGCGGTGGGCCCGCCGGACTGTATCTGTCGATCCTGCTGAAGCGGCAGGAGCCCGCCCACGACGTCACCGTGTACGAACGCGACGAGGAGGGCTCCACCTACGGCTGGGGCGTCACCTACTGGCGCGGACTGCTCGACCGGCTCCGGGAACACGACCCGGAGTCGGCCCGCGCCGTCGAGGAGCACTCGGTGCGCTGGCGGGACGGCGTCGCCCACGTCGGCGACCTGGCCACCCGGCACCACGGCGACGAGGGCTTCGGCATCGGCCGCCACCGCCTCCTCGCGATCCTCGCCGCCCGCGCCCGCGACCTCGGCGTACGCCTGGAGTTCGAGCACCCGGTGACCGGCGCCAACCCGCCCGCCGCCGACCTCGTCGTGGCGGCCGACGGTGCCGGCAGCGCCCTGCGCGGCCATCACGCCGAGCACTTCGGCACCGAGATCACCAGCGGCCGCAACCACTACGTGTGGCTCGGCACCCCCAAGGTCTTCGACGCCTTCACCTTCGCCTTCGTCGAGACCGGCCACGGCTGGATCTGGGTGTACGGCTACGGCTACGGCCCGGAGGGCAGCACCTGCGTCGTCGAGTGCGCGCCCGAGACCTGGACCGGCCTCGGCCTGGACCGGGCCGACGAGGCCGAAGGGCTGGTCCTGCTGGAGAAGCTCTTCGCCGACGTGCTGGACGGGCACCCGCTCACCGCGCGGTCCGCCGGCCGGGCCGGCGCCGCCTGGCCCGTCTTCCGCACCCTCACCAACCGCACCTGGTCCCGGGGCAACCTCGTCCTGCTCGGCGACGCCGCCCACACCACGCACTACTCCGTCGGCGCCGGCACCACACTCGCCCTGGAGGACGCCATGGCGCTGGCAACGGCGCTGCACGGGCCGGGGAGCCGCGCGGACGCCCTCGCCCGCTACGAACGCGAACGCCGGGCGGCCCTGCTCCCGGTGCAGAGCGCGGCCCGGCTCAGCGCCCAGTGGTACGAGAACCTGCCCCGGTACATCCACCTGCCGCCGGAGCAGATGTTCGCCCTGCTCGGCCAGCGCCACTCGCCGCTGCTGCCCCACCTGCCGCCGCGTCTGTACTACCGGATCGACCGGGCGGCCGGCCGGCTGGAGACGCTGCGCCGCCTCAAGCGCCGGCTGGGACCCGCGATCGCGCGCACGGTGCAGGCACGCCGGCTCGCCGCCGGCGGGGGAGCGGTTCCCCCGGGGCCTCCCGACGCGCTGCCCGGGCACCGCGGATGACAGACTGACGCCATGGACGAGCGCACTTTCGGCAGGTCGGATCAGCACGCGTCGGTGATCGGCCTCGGCACCTGGCAACTGGGTGCCGACTGGGGAGACGTCGACGACAAGGATGCCCTCGCGGTACTGGAGGCGGCGGCCGAGTCGGGGGTGACCTTCTTCGACACGGCCGACGTCTACGGCGACGGCCGCAGCGAGCAGACCATCGCGACCTTCCTCGCGAGCCGTCCCGACCTGCACGTGCTGGTCGCCACCAAGATGGGCCGCCGGGTCGAGCAGATCCCGCAGAACTACGTCCTGGACAACTTCCGCGAGTGGAACGACCGTTCCCGCCGCAATCTCGGCGTCGACCGCCTCGACCTGGTGCAGCTCCACTGCCCGCCGACGCCCGTCTACTCCAGCGACGAGGTGTTCGACGCCCTGGACACCCTCGTCGAGGAGGAGCGCGTCGCCGCGTACGGCGTCAGCGTGGAGACGTGCGAGGAGGCCCTCACCGCGATCGCCCGGCCGAACGTGGCCAGCGTGCAGATCATCCTCAACCCGTTCCGCATGAAGCCCCTGCGCGAGGTCCTGCCCGCGGCCCGCGAGGCGGGCGTCGGCATCATCGCCCGGGTGCCGCTGGCGTCCGGCCTGCTGTCCGGCAAGTACACCAAGGACACGGTCTTCGCGGCCAACGACCACCGCACCTTCAACCGCCACGGGGAGGCCTTCGACCAGGGCGAGACCTTCTCCGGCGTCGACTTCGCCACCGGTGTGGAGGCCGCCGCCGAGTTCGCCGCGCTCGCCCCCGAGGGATACACGCCCGCCCAGTTGGCACTGCGCTGGATCGTCCAGCAGCCCGGGGTGACGAGCGTGATCCCGGGCGCCCGCTCGCCCGAGCAGGCCCGCGCCAACAGCGAAGCCGCCCGCCTGCCGGAGCTGTCGGACGACACCCTCGCCGCCGTCCGCGACCTGTACGACCGCCGCATCAAGGACCAGGTCGAGGGCCGCTGGTAGCCGGCCCGCGGGCGGCGTCCCGGAGGCTCACGGCACCAGGAGCAACTGCCGCTCCCGCTCCTGGTCGCCGGCGGCCGCCCCTTCGTCGCGTGCCGTGAAGGCGCGGGACAGCGTCCCGCTCGCCGCCTCCACGGCCTGCGGGGTGCCCTGCACGGTGACCGTCACCGGCGCCGACAGGGTCCCGCCCGCCGCCGGAGCGGAGGCCGCCCGCGGGGCGTCCGGGGCGTCGAAGGTCGCGGTGCGCACCGTCGCCCCCTCGTCCGCGGGCAGGTCACCGGGGGGCCCGAAAACGCCCTCCAGGGCGCGCACGATGGCCCGCGCGTCGTCGATGCCGCCGCCGTCGAGCGTCACGGTGAGCTGAGTGTCGGACATCCTTCGCCTTCCTTGCCGCGCCTGGGTCGGGTCCCGGCCCGTGTAACCGTCCCCCGGCCGCCCAAACCGGACGCCGTCCCCCGTGCGCCTGAGTGACGGGATCCCGGGAACTGGGAAGAGGACGCAGGCGGGACGGTCATCGGGAGGACGACGTGAGGGACCCGGAAGCGGCCGAGGGGGCGGGTCGGCGCAGGGGGCGCAACGAGACCGAGGAGGAGCGGGCCGACCGGATGTGGACCGAGCTGATCCAGGAGGTCCGCGTCGCGCAGATGGGCGTGCAGATCCTGTTCGGCTTCCTGCTCACCGTCGTCTTCCAGCCCAAGTACGCGACCCTCTCGGACACCGACCAGACGATCTACCTGGTCACGGTGGTCCTCGGAGCGGTGACCACCGGCGCGCTGATCGGACCGGTCTCCCTGCACCGCCTCGTCTCCGGGCGGCGGGTGAAGCCCCAGGCGGTGCGGTGGGCGTCCCGGCTGACGCTGCTCGGCCTGGTGCTGCTGCTCGCCACGACCGCCTGCTCGCTCCTGCTGATCCTGCGTGTCGCCACGCACGACGGTTTCGTGCCCTACCTCGTCACCGGCGTGGTGCTCTGGTACCTGCTGTGCTGGTTCGGGATCCCGCTGTGGACCCGGCACCGCCACACCGCCCGCTGAGCCGCCTCGGCGCGGCGGCGGCCGGGCGGGCCCTCAGTTCTCGGCGGTCAGCCCGGCCAGGAACGCGTCGACGGACACCTCTTCCTCACCGGGCCGGACGACCGCGTGCGTCTCGCGCAGGAACGCCTCCACCGCCGCCGCCCAGACGAACACCACGGCGCGGTGCCGTTCCCCGTCGGACCGGTCGTCGCCCAGCAGTTCGATGCGCAGTTCGTCCCACATGCCCCGCGACTCCGGCCGCATCCGCACGTCGCCCACGCCGACCGGACGGGTGAGGGCCGCGGCGACCATCTCCCGGTCCAGCGTCCACTCGGCCAGCACCCGTCCGTCGTGACTGAAGACCGCCGTGAGGGCGAACGGGTCCGCCGCGTCGTACCCGAGGTGGGCGAGGACGGGGAACCGGTCGCCGGCCTGCCCCGCCTGGAGCTGGACGACCAGGGTCTTGCGCACGACAGGGGTCACGAGGGCCTCCGGTGGGAACGGACGTGGACCCCTCGAGTACCCGGTTCACGGGCAAGATGCTCATTCGTTCGAGTGAGGCTGGGGCACCGGCCGGGTTCAGTCGCGGCCGAACGCCTCCCGCAGGGCGGGCAGCAGCGTGCTCTCCGACCAGTCCAGGAAGGCCGGTTGGGTCTCCCCGCCAATCTGCACCAGCGCGATCTCGGTGAACCCGGCGTCCACGTAGGGGCGTACGGCCTCGACGAAGGCGTCCGGGTCGTCGCCGCAGGGAATGGACCCGGCGATGTCGTCGTGCGTCACGAACTGGGTGGCCGCGTCGAAGGAATCCGGGTGCGGCAGCTCGGAGTTGACCTTCCAGCCGCTGCCGAACCAGCGGAACTGGGAGTGGGCCCGCTCGATCGCGGCGTCCCGGTCGGGGTCGTAGGAGACGGGCAGTTGGCCCACGCTCGGCTTGCCCTCGCCGCCGTACCGGCCGAAGGCCTCCAGCAGCGGCGCCTTCGGCTCGGTGGCGATCACCAGGTCGGCGAACTCGCCCGCCAGCTTGGCCGAGCGCTCCCCGGAGACGGCGATGCCGATGGGCGGCGGGCTGTCCGGCAGGTCCCACAGCCTGGCCGACTCCACGTCGAAGTGCGTGCCGCGGTGGTTCACGTGACCGCCCGCGAACAGCGCCCGGATGATCTCCACGGCCTCCCGCAGCATCTCGTGCCGGACGTCGACCGACGGCCATCCGCCGCCCACCACGTGCTCGTTGAGGTTCTCGCCGCTGCCGAGCCCCAGCCGGAACCGGCCCTGGGACAGCAACTGCAGCGTCGCCGCCTTCTGCGCCACCACCGCCGGGTGGTAGCGGAAGGTCGGACACGTCACGTAGGTCATCAGCGGGATGCGGGAGGTGGCCTGCGCCGCGGCGCCCAGCACGCTCCAGGCGTAGGGCGCGTGGCCCTGCGAACGCAACCAGGGGAAGTAGTGGTCCGAGGTCACCGAGAAGTCGAAGCCCACCTCCTCGGCCCGCACCAGATGGCCGACGAGGTCCCGCGGGCCGGCCTGCTCGGTCATCATCGTGTATCCGATGTGTGCCATGGCGGCCGAGTCCCCGCGAGACCCGAGGGAAAACAGGGGGAAACGGGGGCGGAAGGGACCGGGCCCCGTCCCGGCCGTCAGTCCAGTGCGAAGCGGTCCGCCCACGCCGCCATGTCGGTCACCGTGGCGTTGCCGCCGCACACCACCAGCCCGATCCGGGCGCCGTCACCCACCCGGTCCACCACCCGCCGCGCCGCCGGCAGCAGACAGCCGGCGGCCGGCTCGGTCCACACCTTGGCGTGCTCGGCGAGCGCGAGCGAACCCCGGACCGCCTCCCGGTCCGGCACCACGAGCACCTCGGTGACCAACTCGGCCACGTGGTCGTACGTGAGCTGCGAGACGGAGGGCGCGCTGAGCGTGGTGACGACCGACGACAGGGGCACCGCCAGCGGCCCGCCCGCCGCCAGCGCCCGGGACATGGCCTCGGCGCCCCCGGTCTCCACGCCCCACACCCGCACCCCGGGCCGCAGGGCCCGCAGCGCCGCCGCCACGCCCGCGATCAGGCCACCGCCCCCGATGCTCACCAGCACGTCGGTGAGATCGGCGGCGTCCTCGGCGAACTCCAGGCCCACCGTGCCCTGCCCCGCGATCACCACGGGGTCGTCGAAGGGGTGGACCAGGGTCAGCCCCTCCTCCCGGAGGCGGGTGACGAGCGCGAAGGCACTGTCCATGCCGTCGGTGAGGCGCACCACCGCGCCCGCCTCCTCGGCGATCTCCACGGAACGGGCCGGCGCCGTACGGGGCATGACCACCGTGGCCTTCACGTCGAGGGCGGCGGCCATCACCGCCACCGCGATGCCGTGGTTGCCGCCGCTGACCGCGACGACGCCGGCGGCCCGCTCGGCCCCGGTCAGCGACAGCAGCTTCGCCGTCGCGCCGCGCGCCTTGAACGAGCCGGTGCGCTGGAGCAGTTCCAGCTTCGCGGTGACCGGTACGCCGAGCAGCGCGGACAGCCCCGGGCTCGGCACGGTCGGGGTGCGTACGACATGTCCGGCGATCCGCTCGGCCGCGGCTTCGATCTCCGTGATCGCGATCAAGGCAGTCTTCCTTCCGGGGCGGGCGGTGATCCGCGCCCCCGGCAGCCTTTCGCGCGCGGCCTCCAAGGTCAACAAGCGGAGGGGAGGAGAGGAGAGGGGAGGCTCAGTGCTGCTGCGTCTTCTGCGGTGTCGCCTCGCTGGGCCGTACGACGACGAAGCCCTCGCCCTGGAGCACCAGTTGCACCGCCTCGCCGGAACCGCCGCGCAGCATCGAGCCGATGGACTGGGAACGGTGCAGGGAGGTGTCGAGCCCCGCGGACCAGCCGACGACCGCGTCCGTGTCGACGTACACCGGGTACTGCCGCGAGACGGGGATGACCAGCGGGTTGCCCTCGCACACCAGGCCCAGCCTGCCGTGCCCGGTGAACACGCTGTTGAACAGGCCACCACCTGCGATGCCCGCACCCTTCACGGTGGCGATGCGGTAGGACAGCGACGCGTCGAAGCACAGGACGTTGCGGCCGTTGACCGTGAACTCGTCGCCCGGCTCCACCTCGACGACGAAGCAGTTCTGCGCCTCGTTCGCGAACCATGCCTCGCCCTGCCCGCGCACCGTCATCAGCGGGAGCCCCTCCCCGGTGACCGCGCGCTTGAGCATGCCGCCCACGCCCTGGCCCTTGCGCTCGAACTGGAGACTGCCCCGGTAGGCGACCATCGCCCCCTGCCGGGCGAGCATCTCGCCATTCACCACGTACCGGATGCACTTGGAGTTCTCGACGGTCATGCCCGGCGCCGTGGCGGGCTCCACCATGTGCTCGCTGGAAAAGAGGTCACCCTTCATGACCGCATCCTGGCCCGGAGCGGCTCCTTCCGCCAAGAACGGGCGCGGTCCGGCCGCATCAGCGGTGCAGGGCCGCCGCCCAGTCCGCCGGGACGCGGCCCGCCGGGCCCGGGGACGGCTGGTCCCCGGGATGGCTGCGGGGCGGGGCGAGGTCCGGGCCCGACGCGCGCACCTCGTCGGCGGCGTAGTCCCAGTACCAGTCCTCGCCCGGTTCGAAGCTCTGCACCACCGGGTGGCCGGTGGAGCGGAAGTGGCCGGTGGCGTGCTGTCCGGGAGAGCTGTCGCAGCAGCCGACGTGGCCGCAGCTCGCGCAGCGCCGCAGGTGGAACCACCAGCCGCCGGACGCGTCGCACTCGGCGCAGCCGTTGCCGCTCGGCGGGACGGTGGGGTCGATTCCGGTGTCGCTGGTCATACCGGCTCCTCGGTCGGGTCGGATTCCGGGTTGGTGAGCGGCAGAAGCACCTGGAAACGGGTGTCGCCCGGCTCGGACTCGACCTGGAGGCTGCCGTGGTGCTTGTCGACCACGATCCGCCAGGAGATGTCCAGGCCCAGCCCGGTGCCCTCGCCCACCGGCTTGGTGGTGAAGAACGGGTCGAAGACGCGCTCCCGGATCTCCGGTGCGATCCCGGTGCCGGTGTCGCGGAACTCCACCAGCAGCCGGTCGTGGTGGAGCGCCGTGCGCACGGTCAGCGTCCCCTCGCCGCCCGCTTCGTCCACCGCGGCGACGGCGTTGTCGATCAGGTTGGTCCACACCTGGTTCAGCTCCGCCGGATACGCCGGGATGCGGGGCAGCGTGCGGTCGTACTCCTTGACGACCTCGATCCGCGGGCCGATCTTGCCGGAGAGCATCAGCAGGGTGCTGTCGAGCAGTTCGTGGACGTCGACCGTCCGGTGGGGGGCCCGGTCGAGCTGCGCGTACTGCTTGGCGGCGCCCACCAGGTGCGAGACGCGGGCGGTGGAGTCCGCGATCTCGTTCATCAACAGCTCGGTCTCGACGGTGTAGTTGAGCCAGCCGACCGCGCCGGGCAGGATCTCCGCGTCCACGGCCGCCGCGACCTGCTCCAGCCACTCGGTGTCGAGGCCGGCCTGCACGAAGGTCGGCGCGAGCTGCCAGCCCTGCTCGATGCCGTGGTCCTCCAGCCAGTCGGTGAGGGCGTCCTCGCGGTCGGCGGCCTCCAACGGGCTGAGCGAGGGCGCCTTGGCGACCCGCTCCGCGGTGCGCTCCTGTATCTCGATCAGCCCCGCCAGCGCGTCGCGGGAGAACGGCCCCTCGGCGATCACGGCGAGCTTGTGCCGCATCTTCGCCACCCGCTCCCGCAGCGCCGAGGTGGCCCGCACCGCGGCCGCCGCGGGGTTGTTCAGCTCGTGGGTGAGCCCGGCGGACAGCGAGCCGAGCGCGAGCAGCCGCTCGCGCTGCCCGATGGCGCGCTGGGTGCTCTTGGAGCCGAAGAACAGCCCCTCCAGCAGATGCACCGCCATCGGGAACCACTCCCGCATCACCGCCGCGAACGTGTCCGCCGGCAGCACGAAGAACCGCGTCGGCTCGGTGACCCGCATCGAGTTGTTGTAGACCTGCGGCACCCGGTCACCGACGTACGCCTGCATCGCGCCCGCGTACACCCCGCGCTGCGAGGTGCGGTTGGTCTCCACGTCGTCCGCGCCGACCCGGCGGGACAGCACGACCGTGCCCTCCAGCATGACGTAGAAGCAGGTGGCGTCCTCGCCCTCGGTGTACACCGGACCGGGGTCGAACAGCTCCACCCGGCCCTCGGCGCACAGCCGGCCCAACTGCTCGGGCGTCAGCTTCTCGAACAGGAACAGCTTCCCGATCTCCGCGGGGCTGCACGGCATCGGCCGGCCGCTCACGACTGCTCCAGGTAACGGTGGACGAGCATCACGGCCATGGCTCCCTCTCCGACTGCGGACGCGACCCGCTTGGCGGACTCCGCGCGGGCGTCGCCCGCCACGAACACGCCCGGGACACTGGTCTCCAGGTGGTACGGCGGCCGGTCCAGCTCCCAGTCGGCCGGCGGCCGCCCGTCCGGGGTGAGGTCCGGTCCGGCGAGGATGAACCCGCGCTCGTCGCGCAGCACCGTGCCGTCCAGCCAGTCCGTCAGCGGGGCCGCGCCGATGAACACGAACAGCCACTGGGCGTCGACGCGTTCGGTGGCGCCGCTCTCCGCGTCGCGCAGCGTCAGCCCCTCCAGGTGCCCGTCGCCGTGCGCGCCCTCGACGACGGTGCCGCAGCGCACCCGGATGTTGGGCGTCTGCTCGATCTGCTGGATCAGGTAGTACGACATCGACGCCTCCAGGGAGGCGCCGCGCACCAGCAGGGTCACCGACTTGGCGCCCCGGGCCAGGTACATCGCGGCCTGCCCGGCCGAGTTGGCGCCGCCGACGACGTACACGTCGTGGCCCTGGCAGGAGGCCGCCTCGGTCAGCGCCGAGCCGTAGAACACCCCGCAGCCGGCCAGGTCCGCCGTGCCGGGCGCGGTGAGCTGCCGGTAGGACACGCCGGTCGCCAGGATGACGCTGTGCGCGGCGATCGCCGAGCCGTCCGAGAAGCGCACGACCCGCGCCGCGCCGCTCGCCTCCAGGCCGGTCACCTCGCGCGCGGTGAGGATCTCGGCGCCGAACTTCGCCGCCTGCCGCCGGGCCCGGTCGGTGAGCTGGCCGCCGGAGACGCCGTCCGGGAAGCCCAGGTAGTTCTCGATCCGGGAGCTCTGCCCGGCCTGCCCGCCGGTCGCCGACCGCTCCACCAGCACCGTGCGCAGCCCCTCCGAGGCCCCGTACACGGCCGCGCCGAGCCCGGCCGGGCCGCCGCCGATCACCACCAGGTCGTAGAAGTCGGCCGTCGGCGTGGTCGCCAGACCCACCCGGGCGGCCAGCTCGGGCGCCTCCGGCTCCACCAGCGGGGTCCCGTCCGGCGTGATCACCACCGGCAGCCGCTGCCCGTCCTGCCCGGCCGCCGACAGCAGCCGCCGCCCCTCCGGCTCGTCCGAGGAGTACCAGCGGTAGGGCACCTGGTTGCGGGCCAGGAACTCCCGGACCTCCGAGGACCGCGCCGACCAGCGGTGCCCGACGACCTTGGTGCTGGGCACCGGACGGTGGTCGCCGGTGCGCCATGCCTCCAGCAGGTCGTCCAGGACCGGGTACAGCTTCTCCTCGGGCGGGTCCCACGGCTTGAGCAGATAGTGGTCCAGATCGACGACGTTGATCGCGTCGATCGCCGCGTCGGTGTCCGCGTACGCCGTCAGCAGCACCCGCCGGGCGCCCGGGTACACGTCCAGGGCCTGCTCCAGGAACTCGATGCCGTTCATCTGCGGCATCCGGTAGTCGGCGAGGATCACGGCCACCAGGTCCCCGCGCAGCTTGAGCTCGCGCAGCGCCTCCAGCGCCGACCCGCCGGACTCCGCGCGCACGATCCGGTAGGTGGCGCCGTAGCGTCGCCGCAGGTCGCGGGCGACGGCGCGGGAGACCCCCGGATCGTCGTCCACGGTCATGATGACGGTCCGCGTCTCCCCGTCGGCCTGTGCCATGCGTCCCCCAGTGGAGCGGCCGGGTTCACGGCACGGCGTCCCCGTCACCGCACCGGCCTGCAGCCCATCGTATGTTCGATCGCCGGTGCCCGCTCGGGCGGCGCGGGGCGCCGGCGCCCGACCGCTCCCCCCTGCGCGGCGACGGGGACGGCTTGGGGAAGACTGGGCGCCATGAACGAGGTGACCGCGACACAGGGAGGGACCCGCATGACGCGCCCGATCACGGCAGGCCTGGACGGTTCGCAGGAGAGCCTGGCCGCACTGGCCTGGGCGGCGAGGGAGGCGGTACGCCGGGGGACCCCGCTGCACGTCGTGCACGCCTGGCGGTTCCAGGACCGGGGCGTGGCCGGCACGGTGAACCGCGAGACGCAGGAGACGTGGGCGCGCGACGCCCTGGCCGAGGCGGTCGGGACGGTCACCGGACGGCACCCCGGCCTCACGGTCACCACCGACCTGCGCGAGGGCGACGCCGTCGCCGCCCTGCTCGCCGCCGCGGCCGACGCCGGCACGCTGGTCCTCGGCTCCCGCGGCCACGGTCCGGTCGTCGGCTTCCTGCTCGGCTCGGTCGGCCGGCAGGTGATCGCCGAGGCGACCCGGCCGGTGGTCCTCGTGCGGGCCGGGGACGAGCCGAGCGGCGAGGCGTCCGGCCGTGAGGTGGTCGTGGGCCAGCAGGGCGAGCCCGAGGACAGCGCCGACGTCATCGGCTTCGCGTTCGAGGCCGCCGCCGCGCGGGGCGCCACCGTGCGCGCCGTACGGGCCTGGACGCTGCCGACGGTGTTCACCTACAGCCCCGGTTCCATGGCCCTCGCCGACGAGGCCGGGGGCCTGGAGCAGTACGAGCGCAAGGCGCTCGGCGAGGCGCTCGCCCCGTGGCGCGAGCGGCACCCCGACGTCCCGGTGGTCGAGCACGTGGAGATGGGCAGCGCCGGCCAGGTGCTGCTGTCGGTCGCCGCGAACGCCCAGCTGATGGTCGTCGGACGCCGGGCCCGCCGCACCGCCGTCGGCGCCCGGATCGGCTCGGTGGCGTACGGCGTGCTGCACCACGCGGAGTGCCCGGTGGCGGTCGTCCCGCACACGTGAGGGCGCGGCGCCAGGGCGTCGTTCAGTCCGCCGTGGGCTGCAGCGTCTCCCGCGCCCTGGGCAGGATGTTGACGAGGTAGTCCTCGACCGCCGTGTCCAGACCGATGTCGTGCTGGGCCCGTTCGGACAGGTACCAGCGGTGCTCCAGCAGCTCGTGGTAGATCTCCGCCGGGTCCATCGCGCCGCGCAGCTCCACCGGCACGGCGCGCACGGTGGGCCGGAAGACCTCGCGCACCCACCGGTGGGCGAGGACCTCGGGACGGGCGCCGAGGGGGTCGCCCGGGGCGTAGTCGTCCTGGGTGGCCATCCAGCTCTCCAGGTCGTTCAGCAGCCGCCTGGCCTGGTTCTCCTCGGCGTCCAGACCGGTCAGGCGCAACAGTTGGCGCTGGTGGTGGCCGGCGTCGACGACCTTGGGCACGAAGGTGACCGAATCGCCGTTGGAGGCGTGCTCGATCTGCATCTCGGCCACGTCGAAGCCGAGGTCGTTCAGGCGCCGGATCCGGCGTTCGATGTAGTGGTACTTGCCCGCCGGATAGACGGAGGTGCGGGTCAGCTCCTCCCACAGGCTGCGGTAGCGGGCGCATATCTCCATGCCGAAGTCGACGGGGTCGACGGAGGGGTGCAGCGCCCCGGAGGCCTCCAGGTCGAGCAGTTCGCCGCTGATGTTCACCCGGGCCAGGTCCAGGTCGTAGTCGCGCTGGCCGGGGCTCAGCCGCTGGTGCAGCTCCCCGGTCTCGGCGTCGACCAGGTAGGCGGCGTAGGCGCCCGCGTCGCGCCGGAAGAGCGTGTTGGACAGCGAGCAGTCCCCCCAGGCGAACCCGGCCAGGTGAAGCCGTACGAGCAGCACCGCCAGGGCGTCCATCAGCCGGTGCATGGTCGCCGGGCGCAGCGTCGTCTCGAACATCGACCGGTAGGGCTGCGAGCCGCCCAGGTGCCGGGTGACCAGCACCGGCTCCAGCGTCTCTCCGGCGGCGTCCGCGCGGCCGGTGATCACGGCCAGCGCGTCCACCGCCGGGATGGCGAGCCGGTCCAGGTCGCGCAGCAACTGGTACTCGCGCAGCGCGGGCCGTTCCGCCAGTTCCTTGACCGCGATCACCTCGTCCCCGGCGCGCGCGTAGCGCACCACGTGCCGGGAGATGCCGCGGGGCAGCGGCACGAGGTACTCCTCGGGCCACTGCTCCAGCGGCAGGTGCCAGGGCAGTTCGAGCAGGAGCGCTGGGTGCTCCGGATTGGTGGCACTGATCTGCAAGGCCATGCCACGACTCTAAACGGCGCGCTCCCGGGCCAGTTCCGCGGCGTCCTTCACCGGCCCGCGGTGGACCGGGCCGTGCCCCGGCAGCAGGAGGTCGCCCTCCAGCCCGGCGACGATGTCGAGCGAGGCGATCGCGCGCGGCCGGTCGTGGTGGAACAGGTCGGGCAGGAGCTGCGGACCCTGGACGCGGGAGATGGCGTGCCCGCTCACCAGGGCGTCGCCGGAGATCACCACGCCGGCGTCCGGGAGGTGGTAGACGCAGTGGCCGTCGGTGTGCCCGGGGGTGTGCACGGGCACGGGGCGGCCGGGCAGGTCGAGGGGGCCGTCCACCGGAAAGGGGGCGGGCGCGGTCACGGGATGCTGCTGGGTGCCGCCGGTGCGCAGTACGTGCGTCAACCAGGGCAGCACGCCCGGCCGCCAGGCGTTGCGCAGCACCGTGCCGACCGACACCTGCTGGAGGTGGTCGCGCCGGGCGTGCGGCACCTCGGCCTCGTGCAGGAGGACCGGGGTGCCGTACGTGGCCCGCAGGTACTCGGCCGAGCCCAGGTGGTCGTTGTGCGCGTGGGTGATCAGTACCGCCGCCACCGCCTCGGGTGAACTCCCCACGGCGGCCAGGGAGTCGAGCAGTGCCCGGCGGTCCCCGGGGTAGCCGGTGTCGACGAGCGTCACCGCGTCGCCGTCGGTGAGGACGACCCAGTTGGTGTTGCCGCCGTGCACCAGGTAGGTGCCGTCCGCCACTTGCCGTACGTCCGCGTTCATGGTCTCCCGGGTCTCTGCTTGGCTGCCTGCGTGCGGGACAGCCAACCAGAAACGGGGCGTGGGCGGTTGCCCGGGCCTCAGCGCACGCCGTGCGGGCGGAACTGGACGCTGATGCGGGGCCCGGCGGCGCGCGTGCTCTTGGGGACGCAGTGCTCCCAGGTGCGCTGGCAGGAGCCGCCCATCACGATCAGGTCGCCGTGGCCCAGCGGGCGGCGCAGGGTCCGGCCGCCCCCGCCCGCCGGGCGCAGCAGCAGGTCGCGGGGTGCGCCGACCGACAGGATCGCGACCATCGTGTCCTGGCGTGCGCCCCGCCCGATCCGGTCGCCGTGCCAGGCGACGCTGTCCCGGCCGTCGCGGTAGTGGCACAGGCCCGCGGTGGTGAAGGGCTCGCCCAGCTCCTCGGCGTAGTGCGCGGACAGGGCGTCGCGCGCCTCGGCCAGCAGGGGGTGGGGCAGCGGGTCCGCCGCGCCGTAGAACGCCAGCAGCCGGGGTACGTCGACGACCCGCTCGTACATCTCCCGCCGCTCCGCGCGCCAGGGGACCTCGGCGGCCAGCCGCTCGAACAGCGCGTCGGCGCCGCTCAGCCACCCCGGGAGCAGGTCGATCCAGGCTCCGGAACCGAGGAGGGTGCGGCGCAGCCCGTCGAGCGGGGCCAGCCGTACCTCGTCGGTCTGGTCGAAGAGCGAGCCCTGGAGGTGCGTGGTCATGGGACCAGCGTACCCCTTGCTCGAAAATCTGTTCTATTCGCGCCCTCATCCCCTCCCCGCTCGCCGTGCCGGAGCCCTTTCGATACACCGGCGTATCCGATACATTCGCGCATCGAACGAGGCGGAGGGGCCGGGCATGGCGGTGCGCGAGACGACCGGGCGGGTGACCAGGCGCCGTGCGCACACCCGCGCCAACCTGCTGGACGCGGCGTTCACGGTGTTCGCCGCCAAGGGGTTCGGGCGGGTGTCGATCGAGGAGGTCTGCGAGGCGGCCGGGTACAGCCGGGGCGCCTTCTACTCCAACTTCGCCAGCCTCGACGAGCTGTTCTTCGCCCTCTACGAGCAACGGGCCGGCCTGATCGCCGAGCAGGTGTCCGCCGCCCTCGCCTCCGACGGCCCCGACCTGGACGTGCCGGCCGCCGTGGACCGCGTCACCGAGGCGCTGCTCCTGGACCGGGACTGGCTCCTGGTGAAGACGGACTTCCTGGTGCACGCCGCCCGCGACCCCGAGGTCGCCCGGACCCTCCTGGAGCACCGGGCCCGCCTCAGACGCGCGATCGCCGACCGGCTCGCCCGGGCCCGGGGGCACACCGCCCTGCCCGCCGTGCTGGGTGACGCGGAGGGTGCCGCGCACGCCGTGGTCGCCGCGTACGACGGGGTCACCACCCAACTGCTCCTCGACCGGGACGGTGCCCGCGCCCGCGCCTGGCTCGGGCAACTGCTCACCGCGCTGCTCACCGACGGCGGCGCGCGTCACTGACCCCAGCGTCACCGACAGATCAAGGAAGGGACGGTCGCCATGGATGCCGACGTCATCGTCGTCGGAGGGGGGCTCGCGGGGCTGGTCGCGGCCCACGAGCTGACCAGCCGGGGCCGCAGGGTCGCCCTGGTCGACCAGGAGAACGCGGCCAGTCTCGGCGGGCAGGCGTTCTGGTCCTTCGGCGGTCTCTTCC
The DNA here is from genome assembly GCF_000721365.1 of Streptomyces sp. NRRL F-5650. Lineage (NCBI taxonomy): Bacteria > Bacillati > Actinomycetota > Actinomycetes > Kitasatosporales > Streptomycetaceae > Streptomyces > Streptomyces sp. NRRL F-5650. Next base: position 571,280 of record NZ_JOGV01000001.1, read on the forward strand.
TCGTCGACTCCCCGGAGCAGCGCCGCCTCGGCGTCAGGGACTCCTTCGACCTCGCCTGGAACGACTGGCGGGGCAGCGCCGCCTTCGACCGCACCGACGACGAGGACTCCTGGGCGGTGCGCTGGGCGCGGGCGTACGTCGAGTGGGCGGCGGGGGAGAAGCGGTCCTGGCTCGCCGGGCACGGCATCACCTTCCTGCCCACCGTCGGCTGGGCCGAGCGCGGCGACCTCCGGGCGGGCGGGCACGGCAACTCCGTGCCCCGGTTCCACATCGCGTGGGGCACCGGCACGGGGGTCGTCGAGCCGTTCGTGCGGTACGCGAAGCAGGCCGTGCGCGACGGGCTGCTCACCCTCCACCACCGCCACCGCGTCGACCACCTCGACGTCGAGGGCGGCACGGTCCGCGGGGTGCGCGGCACGGTCCTCGTCCCCGACGACTCACCGCGCGGCGTCGCCTCCAGCCGGGAGGCGGCCGGGGAGTTCGCACTCACCGCCCAGGCCGTGATCGTCACCTCCGGCGGCATCGGCGCCGACCACGACACCGTCCGCCGCCACTGGCCCGCACGCCTGGGCACCCCGCCCGCCGAGATGGTCACCGGGGTCCCCGCCCACGTCGACGGAAGGATGCTCGGCATCAGCGCCGAGGCAGGCGCCCGCCTGGTCAACCGGGACCGCATGTGGCACTACACCGAGGGCGTGCGCAACTGGGACCCGATCTGGCCCGGCCACGGCATCCGCATCCTGCCCGGACCGTCCTCCATGTGGTTCGACGCGCTCGGCCGCCGGCTGCCCGAGCCGTACCTGCCCGGCTACGACACGCTGGGCACCCTGCGTCACCTGCGCACGGCCGAGGGCCTCGCGGAGCACGACCACTCCTGGTTCGTCCTCACCCAGAAGATCGTCGAGAAGGAGTTCGCCCTCTCCGGCTCCGAGCAGAACCCCGACATCACCGCCAAGGACCGCGCCGGCTTCCTGCGGGAACGCGTCCTCGGCAAGGGGGCCCCGGCCCCGGTGGACGCGTTCCTGCGCAAGGGTGCCGACTTCGTGACCGCGCCGGACCTGGAGCAACTGGTCGACAGGATGAACGCGTTGACCGACAAGCCGCTCCTGGACGCCGCCGTGCTCCGGCGCCAGATCGAGGCCCGCGACCTCCAGATGGCCAACCCGTACGCCAAGGACGCCCAGGTGCAGGGCATCCGCAACGCCCGCCGCTACATCGGCGACCGCCTCGGCCGCGTCGCCGGTCCGCACCGCCTCCTCGACCCGGCGGCCGGCCCGCTGATCGGCGTCAAGCTGCACATCCTCACCCGCAAGACGCTCGGCGGCATCCAGACCGACCTCGACTCCCGCGCCCTGGGCGCCGACGGCACCCCGGTCGAGGGCCTCTACGCGGCCGGCGAGGTGGCCGGCTTCGGCGGGGGAGGGGTGCACGGGTACAACGCGCTGGAGGGCACCTTTCTCGGCGGCTGCCTCTTCTCCGGCCGGGCGGCGGGCCGGGCGGCGACACGGCAGACCGCCTGAGCGGCGGACCCCGCCGACGCGGCGGGCGGCCGTCCGAGCGGTGCGGCGCGCTCGCGGGGCCGCGTCGGGTACGGGTGGGCGGGCGGCCGGATCAGCCGGACCTGCGGCGCGCGGCCTCGCGCCGCTTGAGCGCCCGGCGTTCCAGCTCGCCGGTCCCGCCCCACACACCGATGGTCTGCCCGGTGTCCAACGCCCAGCGCAGACACTGCTGTTGGACCGGGCAGGTACGGCAGACCGCCTTGGCCTGCTCGGTCTGCAGAGCCGCCGGCCCGGTGGTGCCGATGGGGAAGAAGAGGTCGGGATCCTCCGTCCGGCATGCGGCGTACTCTCGCCAGTCGTCCATCAAGGTCACCTGCGTTCGGTCTCGTTCGCGTCTTCGTGCACTCCTTGCTCCCCTGCGGGTGACCGGTCGGCAGCGGGGCGAAACCGGCGCGGCGCCCGGCGGTGCCGGAGCGGTGCCGCCGGGCTACCGGCGCAGTGCTCCGGCCGCCGCCGTCACCACCGCGTCCGCCACCGTCGCCAGCGCCGGCGAGTCGAGCTTCCACTGCTGCCAGTACAGCGTGACGTCCACCGCAAGGTCGGGGGCGAAGCCGACCAGCCGTCCGCCGCGCAGCAGGGGCTCCGCCTGCGGCTGCGGGACCATGCCCCAGCCCAGCCCGGCGGCGACCGCCTCGACGAAGCCCTCCGAGGTCGGTACGTAGTGCCGGGCCGCGCTCGCGCCGCCGAGTCCGAGCCGGCGCGCGAAGGAGTCCTGGAAGTCGTCGCGCCGGTCGAAGACCACGACGGGCGCGTCGGAGACGGTCTCCTGCGGGGGTCCCGCCAGGTACCGGGCGGCGAAGTCCGGCGCGGCGCACGGGAGATAGCGCATCCGGCCCAGCGCCCGCACCGTGCAGCCCGGCACCGGCTCGGGCGACGAGGTCACCGCCGCCATCACCGCGCCCTCCCGCAGCAGCGCCGCCGTGTGGCCCTCGTCCTCGCGGTGCAGCTCGAAGCAGAGGGCGGGCTCCCGGGGGAGCGCGGTCAGGGCGGGCAGGAACCAGGTCGCCAGCGAGTCCGCGTTCACGGCCACCGACACCCGGGTCGGCTCCCCCTCGCGCCGCAGGCCCAGCTCGGCCGAGGCGTCCCGCTCCAGCCGCGCCACCTGGCGGGCCAGCCGCACCAGCACCGCCCCGGAGTCGGTGGCCCGCACCGGCTTGGTGCGCAGCAGCAGCACCCGGCCGATGCGCTGCTCCAGCGCCTTCACCCGCTGGCTGACCGCGGACGGGGTCACGTGCAGGGCGGCGGCCGCCGCGTCGAACGTGCCCTCGTCCACGACGGCCAGCAGAGTGCGTACGTGGTCCAGCGGGAGGTCGGCGAAGGGCGGCGTCATGTCGTCATCACACCGGCTAATGATACGTAAGAATCCTTAGCTGTACGTCCTGTGATCGTCCGCTTAGCGTCGAGGGCATGAACAACGCCCTCACGGCAGCCGCCGCCGGCTTCGGCACCGGACTCTCGCTCATCGTCGCCATCGGCGCCCAGAACGCCTTCGTCCTGCGTCAGGGGGCCCGCCGTGACGCGGTGCTCGCCGTGGTCGGCATCTGCGCGCTGTCCGACGCCGTGCTCATCGCCCTCGGCGTCGGCGGGGTCGGCGCCGTGGTCGTGGCCTGGCCGGGCGCGCTGACCGCCGTCGGCTGGATCGGCGGCGCCTTCCTGCTCTGCTACGGCGCCCTGGCCGCCCGGCGCGTGTTCCGTCCGGCCGGCGCGCTGCGGACGGACGGCGACGCCACGGGCTCCCGGCGCCGGGCCGTGCTCACCTGCCTCGCGCTGACCTGGCTCAACCCGCACGTCTACCTGGACACCGTCTTCCTGCTCGGCTCCGTCGCCGCCGACCGGGGGCCGCTGCGCTGGACCTTCGGTCTCGGGGCCGCCCTCGCCAGCCTGGTCTGGTTCGCCGCGCTCGGCTTCGGCGCCCGCCACCTCGGCCGCTTCCTGTCCCGGCCCGCGGCCTGGCGCGTCCTCGACGGGCTGGTGGCCGCCACCATGATCGCCCTCGGCCTCTCCCTCGTCCTCGGGGCCTGAGCGGGCGGCCGGATCCGGCCGGACGCCTCCGAGCGGACCCGAACGGAGGTGCGATAGTGATCCCCGCACCGAAAGATGTACCGAGCATGTAGGAAGCGCGTGGACACGAGCGAGAGCAGCAGCGGGAGCGGCACCGGAACCGGGGCGAAGGATCCGGCGCCGGACGGGCGGCGGCGGGGGTGGCGCCGCTGGGCCATGGACACCCGCCCCCTGCGCCGCCCCGCCTACCGCAGGCTCTGGTCCTCCACCGTCGTCACGGCCGTCGGCAGCCAGCTCACCGCGGTCGCCGTGCCCAAGCAGATCTACGACATCACCGGTTCCTCGGCCTGGGTGGGCGCCGCGAGCCTCGCCGGACTCGTGCCGCTCGTCGTGTTCGCGCTGTGGGGCGGCGCGGTGGCCGACACCGTGGACCGCCGCAAGCTGCTGCTGATCACCAACACCGGCATCGCGGTGACCTCGCTGCTCTTCTGGATACAGGCGGTCACCGGCCTGGAGTCGGTGGCCGCCCTGATGCTGCTGCTCGCCCTGCAGCAGGCCTTCTGGGGCCTCAACTCCCCGGCCCGCAGCGCCTCCATCGCCCGTCTGGTGCCCGAGGACGAGCTGCCCGCCGCCAACGCCCTCGGCTCGACCGTCATGCAGACCGGGCAGGTGGTCGGCCCGCTGCTCGCGGGTGCGCTGATCCCGCTGATCGGCCTGCCCGAGCTGTACCTCGTCGACGCCCTGGCCCTGTGCGTCACCGTGTGGGCGGTCCACCGGCTCCCCGCGCTGCCGCCCCTGGCGGGCCCGGCGGTGCGGCGCGCGGGCGTGCGCGAGGTCGTGGCCGGCTTCCGCTACATCGCGGGGCACAAGGTGCTGCTGCTCTCGTTCCTCGCCGACATCGTCGCCATGGTCCTCGGCATGCCCCGCGCCCTGTTCCCGCAGCTCGCGGCCGAAACGTACGCCCCGTGGGGCGAGGGGCTGGCGCTGGGCCTGCTGTTCGCGGCGATCCCCGTCGGCGCGGTGGCCGGCGGGCTGTTCTCCGGCACCTTCTCGCGGGCCCGCCGGCACGGCTGGATGGTGATCGGCGCCGTCGTGGTGTGGGGCGCCGCCATCACCGGCTTCGGTCTGAGCGGCAGCCTGTGGCTCGCGGTGGCGTTCCTGGCCGTGGCCGGCGTCGCCGACATGGTCTCCATGGTCTTCCGGGGTGCGATCCTGCTGTCCGCGGCCACCGACGAGATGCGCGGGCGCATGCAGGGCGTGTTCACCGTCGTCGTGGCGGGCGGCCCGCGGCTCGCCGACGTCCTGCACGGCGGGGCGGGCTCCGCCTTCGGCGCGCGGGAGGCCGTGGCCGGGGGCGGGCTGCTGGTCGTGGCGGTGATGCTGGCCCTGGCCGCCGCGATGCCGGCGCTGCGCCGCTACCGCGTCTGACAGTGCCTCACAGGGTGCCGTGGCCGTGCAGCGCGTAGTGCTCGATGAGCCGGGCCCGGGTGTTCTCCAGGCGGTGCGCGAGGATCTCCGCGACCGAGCGCACCAGCACGATGCCGAGCTGCGGATCCCGCTCGCACAGGTCGAGCACCGCCGCCGCCTCGAACTCGTGGGCCCGCACCGGGCTGAACGCCTCGGCGCCGAAGTCCCACTCGTAGGGCGGGAACAGCCAGGACCAGCCGAGCAGGTCGCCCACTCCGAGGCTGGCGACCGTGACCCGCTGCAGGGACGTCACCTGCTGTGTCAGGGAGACGGCGCCGGAGCGGACGACCCAGAAACGGTCCGCCCTGCCCCCCGCCTCGAAGATCCGCGCGTCCTCCGGGAAGACGACCTCCTGGGCCAGCTCCATCAGCCGCGCGCGCTGGGGGGCGGGGAGGGCGTTCAGGAGTTTGATCGCTTTGGTCATGGCACGGGGCTCCTCGCCGGCGATTCGATTCCGGGGCTTTCCCTACGTCCATTTCAGTCGCTGCCGGCGCCCCGGGCACCTCGGCGGACGCGGGTTCCGGTGCGGATTGTGTGCGGGAGGCGGGGACGGCGGCGCGAGGGCGCGCGAAGGACGTGAAAAAGCCCTGGCCGGACGGGGGAGGCCGGCCAGGGCCGTGAGCGGTGACCGCGGAGGACTTCCCGTCGACTCCGTCGCCACGTATGTATGAACGCTAAACCATCTCCGGGGGTTCCATGAAACCGGTACCGGGGCGAGTGATCCGTTTCACTGAGCCGTCCCACGGTCCGCGCCCCGGGTATCACGCTCCGCGACGACCCTGATCGTCTCCAGTGCCGGATCGGTCGGATCCGGCAGGTACATCCCGGCCTCCAGACCTCTGCGCAGATAGCGCAGCACCGGCTCGGCCAGCCTCTCGCCCGGCAGGACGGCGGGAATGCCCGGCGGGTACGGCGTGATCATCTCCGCCGCGGTCCGGCCGGCGGCCCGGTCCACGGGCACGTCCTCGGTGGGGCCGAAGAACGCGTCCCTCGGCAACTGCACCTGCGGCATCCGCAGCTCGGCCGGGGACGGCACCGCGACCCGCGGGGCGGGCTCCATGCCGGGGGCGGCGCGGGCGAGGTCCTTGAGGGCGGTGAGCAGCTCGCCCGCCGTCTCCCGGTCGTCGCCGTGGGTGATCTGCGCGCCGATGCGGCGGTGGTCGGTGATGTGGGCGATCACGCCGCGGTGCTCGCGCAGCCAGTCCGCCGCCTGGAACCCCGAGATGCCGAGCCCGTCGAGGTCGACGACGACCGGCAGCGGATCGAAGCCGTGGGCCCTGCCGGGGCCGCAGAAGTCGTCGCGGTCGTTGACGTGCATGCCCTCGATCCCCTCGATCGCCGTCCGCACGTCGGCCGCCAGCTTCAGCGCCCCGCCCATCAGCTCCTGCCCGCCGAGCGCCATCTGGCGGCGCCAGCCGTCGAGACCCGCGAAGATCAGCACCGAGGGGCTGGTGGTGCTCAGCAGGTCGGCACGCATGCCGAGGAGCTTGGGCTGCACCAGGTCGCCGCGCAGGTGGAACACCGAGCCCTGTTCGAGTCCGCTGCCCATCTTGTGGATGCTGGTCACGCAGATGTCCGCGCCCGCGTCCATCGCCCAGGACGGAAGATCGGGGTGGAAGGGCAGATGGGCGCCCCACGCCTCGTCGACGATCAGCGGCACCGAGCGCCGGTGGCAGACCTCCGCGACGGCCCGCAGGTCGGCGCTCGCGCCGTACGGCGTCGGGCTGGTGACCAGGGCGCCCTTGGCGTCGGGATGGGCGGCGAACGCCTCCTCGAAGGCCTCCGCGGACGGCGGGTGCGCCAGATGCAGCCCGGCGTCCCAGCTCGGCTCGACCCAGACCGGCGCGATGCCGGACAGGATCAGCCCCGACACCACCGACTTGTGCGCGTCCCGGCCGATCAGCAGCTTCTCGTGCGGACCCGCGACCGCCAGCATCGCCGCCTTCACCGACAGGGAACTCCCGCACGTCGAGAAGAACGTGTGATCGGCGTGCACGGCGTCCGCCATCAGGTCCTGGGCGCGCTGCAGCACCCGCCCCCGGGTGAGCCGGTCGTCCAGCCCGGCCGTCGCCAGCACGTCGCCGAGGAACACCGCGTCGCCCAGCACCTCGCGCACCGCCGGGTCCGCACCGCGCGCCTGCTTGTGCCCGGGCGGCGTGAACGCCAGCCGCCCCTCGCGGCGGTACTCGACGAGGGCTTCCAGGACCGGTGCGCGGCGGTGATCGGCTGTCATGCCGCCCGGTTTCCCTCCCGGTGGCGCGTCAATCCGCCCCGCCGTCCCTCACCCGCGGGGCCCGGCCCGGGGTCAGCACCTCGTCCAGCACCCGCAGGACCGCCTCGTAGGCCACCGTCCGCACGGCGGCCTCCCGGGAGCCCTCCGGGTCGGTGGCCCGCAGCGCCTCGCTGCGCGCCCGCCAGCTCCGCCGTTCCTCCAGCGCACACGCCCTCGCCCGGCGCATGCGGCGCAGCAGTTCGTCCGAGTCCACAACATCCGTCATGCACTCCGCGTACCCCCGCACGGCGCCCGGATGGCCCGTGGGCCGCACGGAGGACCCGAGGTTTGCCGGTACCCGCAGAGGTGAGCCGACAGTGACGGGGCAGTGCGGCGCCAACGACCGAACCGAACCGTCCACCGACCAGGGAGCTGACGGATGAGCGAGAGGGACACGACCCGGCCCGTCGACCGGCGGGCCACGGACACACACCGCCGAGGCCGGCCGTGCAGGCCCGCCGATGCGCGCAGGGCGGTCGAGCACGCCGTCACCGAGTGCCGCGGCATCCGCGCCCCGTGCGACGTGGCCGCCCTGTCGGACGCCGTGCTCGTGGCCTCGGAACTGACCACCAACGCCATCCTGCACGGCGGCGGCGTCACCGACTTCCGGGTCGACGTCGTCGAACCCGGCGCGCACCCCGGAGTACGGCTGTCGGTGTGCGACCGCAGCCGCGACCTCCCGGTCGCCGTACCGCCCACCGACGACCGCGGCCGACGGCGCCTGGGCGGGCACGGCTGGCCGATCGTCTGCCGCCTGGCCCGCGAGGTCCGCGTGGCAGACCTTCCCTTGGAAGGCAAGTGCATCACCGTGGTCGTTCCGCTGTCCTGATGACTTTTGGAAAAGCGGAGTTTGTTCCACCGGGGCAGGGGCAGTCGCAGTTTCGTGCTTCGGACCGGAGGCGCAGCAGCGGGAGCGGTACGGCTGTTTCGGTACTCCGGCTGTGCCGGGGCGACCCGGACAGCGCCGTTCCCGCGGAAAGTCCCCTGAGACCACCGTTCAGGAGCGAATCCGCATGCTCATAGAAACGCCCACCATCCGTCCCGGTACCCCCCAGTCCGCCGATCCCGCCGCCCCGGCCCGCCGTCGTCACGACGACGCCCCCGACACCATGGCCCTCTTCGGACGGCTCGCGGAACTGCCGGACGGACCCGAGCGCGACGCCGTGCGCGACGAACTGGTCACGGCGTGGCTGCCCATGGCCCACCGGATCGCCGGACGGTTCCGGGACCGCGGCGAGTCCCTGGAGGACCTCCGCCAGGTGGCGGCGCTCGGCCTCGTCAAGGCCATCGACCGCTTCGACCCCGGGCGGGGAGCCTTCGAGAGCTACGCCGTGCCCACCATCACCGGCGAGGTCAAGCGACACTTCCGCGACCGCATGTGGGCCCTGCGGGTGCCCCGCCGGGTCCAGGAACTGCGCAACAAGGTGCGCATCGCCCGCCGGGAACTCGCCCAGAGCCCGGGCAGCCCCGAGCCCTCGGTGGCCGCCCTCGCGGCCCACACCGGGCTGACCGAGGACGAGGTCGGCGCCGGCATGGAGGCGCTGGAGAGCTTCAGCACCCTGTCGCTGGACGCCGAACTGTCGGCCGGCGACGACGGCTACAGCCTCGCCGACACCCTGGGCGCCGCGGACGGCTCGTACGACACCGTGATCGACCGCGAGTCCGCCAAGGAGGGGCTGCGCAGGCTGCCCGAGCGCGAGCGCGCCATCCTCTACATGCGCTTCTTCGAGGACATGACACAGAGCCGCATCGCCGACTGCCTGGGCATCTCGCAGATGCACGTCTCGCGGCTCATCAGCCGTAGCTGCGCCCGGGTGCGCGACGAGGCGATGGGGGAGCGGGCCGCCCGTCCCGGCCACGCGGTGCGCACGTGAGGGCGCGCGCCGACGGCACATCCGAAGGACAGGGGACCAGGGAGGGACGACACGGATGCTGATGCCACACCCCGAGGTACTGCGCAGGCTCCTCGCCGAGTACGAGGAGGCCGCGGCGGACGAGCCCGCGGGCGCGGCGGGCGAACCGGGCCCGCGGACCCGGGACCTCGCCTACACCCTGTGCGTGTCGACCGGCACGCGGGACGTGCGGCGGGCCCTGGAGGCCGCCCGGCGCCGGCTGGCGGACACACCGGAGCCCGCGGCCCCCGTCGACGCGCTGGAGCCCGCGGCCCCCGTGCCCGGCGGCACGCGCGCGGGCGTGGGGGACTGACGGGAAGGCACGCACGGAACGGACCCGGGACGGACGGACCGGGGGACCCACGGCGGGGCGCGACGCCACACCGCCCGTGCCCCGCGGCGCACGGACTGCCGCGTGGTGTGCGCGGCGCGATCCGGGGCATCCGGAGCACGCGATCGATCCGGGGCATCCGGAGCCGGGGAGGGGAAACCACATGAACGCACGTGTCCTGGCCGTCAGCGGGAGAGGCCGCGTCCGGCGGGCCGCGAACGGGTCGGCGGCCGAGGGAGCCGCCCGCGCCGGGCTCACCGCCCGCGGCGTCATCTACCTGCTCGTCGGCGTCCTCGCCCTGCGGATCGCCCTCGGCGACGGCGACCGGCAGGCGGACCGGGGCGGCGCACTGGCCGAGCTGTCGGACAAGCCGTTCGGGGCCGTGCTGCTGTGGGCGCTCGGCGCCGGACTCGTCGGCATGGCCCTGTGGCGGCTGTCCGAGGCGCTCTTCGGCGTCACCGGCAAGGACGGCCACTCGGCCCGGAAGCGCCTGCCGGCCGCTGCCCGGTGCGTCTTCTACGCCTTCGTCGCCTACTCCGTACTGGCCTTCGCGGCCGGTGCCGGCGGCAGCGGTTCCGGCGACCGGCAGTCCCGGGACGTCACGGCACGGGTGATGGAGCTGCCCGCAGGGCGCTGGCTCGTGGGCCTGGCCGGGGCCGCGATCGTCGTCGCCGGGGTCGTCATCGGCGTCCAGGCGGTGCGCCGCACCTATCGCAGGAAGCTCAAGCCCGGCGCGCTCGGCCCCCGGACCCGGCGGCTCGTCGACGTCACCGGCGTCGGCGGCGGAGTGGCCCGCGGCCTCGTCTTCGCCGGGGCGGGCGCCTTCGCCGTACGGGCCTCCCTCGACTACGACCCCAACCGGGTCAAGGGGATGGACGACACCCTGCGCTCCTTCGCAGGCACCCCACTCGGCCCCTGGCTGCTGGGCCTGGTCGCGGCCGGCCTGGTGCTGTTCGGCGTCTTCTCCTTCGCGCTCGCGCGCCTGCGCAGGGTCTGAGCGGCCCGGCACGGGGAACACGGAGCGAATGAACGAACACGAGATTCCTCCGCCGGACGGACGTCCCGTGGACGTCTACCTCGACCTCCTGCGCGTTCGCATGCCGAACGACGACTACCAGCTCCTGCTCAGCGTGGTGGAACCGGTCCTCCGGGCGATCGACGAGCAGCAGATGCCGACCATCGACTTCTCCCTGGACGGGGACAACGCCGAGGCGCTGCCCCAGGAGATCAGGGACGAGGCCGCGCTCGTCATCGCCACCGCCGTCACCGGACGTCTCGACAACGAGGTCGTCGAGATCGACACCGACGAGACCGGCCCGGTCCGGGTCGTCACCGACGCCGCCACCGCATCCGACCCCGAGCGGCTCGGCGAGATCGCCGACTACCTCAAGGAGCGCCACCAGCAGAACGAGGAGCTGCGCGGCATCGCCGAGGCCAGCGGTCTGCCCAGCGACTTCTGATCCCCGGCACCCGACCGGGCCGTCACCGCTGCGGCGCCCTGACGGGGACACCCAGCGGCCGGGCGAGACCGACCACGGCCTCGTCCAGCCGCTCCAGGTGCCGCAGCACGCGCCCGGTGATGCGGCCGTAACGGGGCACCCCGGCGGCGTCCGGCTCCAGCAGCGAGGCGATGCTCGGCCCGGTCTCCACCTCCGTGCCGGCGTCGTCGTCGGCGAGGCGGGCGGTGATCGCCTCGATGTTGCGCACCGTGCGCCGCACCGCGCCGCGCAGCCGGGGGTCGGCCGCGATCGACGGATGGGTGGGCAGCAGCTCGGCCGTCGCCGCCAGCGACCGCGCGTGGTAGGCACAGGTCTCCAGCAGCGCCACCACGTACTGCGCCGTGTCCCGCCGGGCCCGCAGCGGCGTGATCGGGTGGGTCAGCGGCTGGGTGGCGCCGCGCAGATCGCCGAGCGCCTGGTCCAGCTCCCGGGCCTTGTCCAGCAGGTCGGCCGCGGGGCCGCCGCTGAGCTGGTCGACGGCGCCCTCGGTCACCTCGGTGAGCCGCTCCAGCACCGTGCCGAGCAGTTCGTTCGTACGCCGGTGGGTGCGGATCGGCAGCACCAGCGCCGCCGCCACGATCCCGCAGGCCGCGCCGAGCGCCGTCTCCTCCACCCGCAGCAGCAGCACCGACATGCTGTAGGTGTGCAGCAGCGTGTACAGCAGTCCGAGCATCGCGGTCACGAAGAAGGACAGCAGCGTGTAGGACAGCGGCGCCGTGTAGAACATCGCGAAGATCAGCACCAGCACCAGGCCGAACGCGGTCCAGGTGTGGTTGCCCACCAGACCGGCCAGCACGATGCCCGCGACCACGCCCAGCACCGTACCGAGCAGCCGGCGGTAGCCCTTGACCAGGATCTCGCCGGTCGAGGCGGTGTTGATGAAGACGATCCAGCAGGTGAGCACCGCCCAGTACCAGCGCTGGGTGGACAGGAACTCCCCGCCGACGATGGCCAGCGAGGACCCCACGGCCACCTGCACCGCGGCCCGCGTGGTGGGCCGCCGCAGCCCTGTCTGCTCCTGAGGGGGCGCCGCCTCCTCACCGGCGTCGATGGCCGCGTCCTCGGCGTCCAGCTCCTCGCGCGAACGGGCGGTGGCCGGTGAGTCGTCGGACTCGTCCTGCGGTCCGTCCAGTGCGATCCTCAGGCCCATGACCGCGCGCGCCGTCTCGCCGATGCCGCGGAAGACGTCCTGGACGGCCGCCGTCGCCTCGGGCAGGTTCTCCTCGTCGCGGTAGCCGAGCAGCCGGTTGCGCAGGTGCGACAGCGCCGTGCCGCGCGCCTCCGCGGGCGGGCGCAGCACCAGGACGCGCAGCGCCGTCAGATCGCGGCGCAGCCGCTCCGTGGCCTCACCCGGTGCCGGCGAATGACCGACGGACGGAGCGGGCGCGCCCGGCAGATGCAGGGTCAGCGTGTCCGCCCGCTCGGCGCTGCGTGCGGTCAGCAGCAGCAGCCCGAGGCGTTCGGCGGCGATCTCGGCGTCGGCGATGCGCCGCTGCACCAGGCGGGCCGTGGACGCGTCGGGTGTGCCCTCCTCCAGCCGGGACTGGATCAGCAGGGCCGTCTCGTGCAGCCGCGCGGTGCCGTCGCGCAGCCGCTCCAGCGTCTTGTCGATGGCGTCGGGACCGGCGTCCAGCAACTCGATCTGCGTCGCGATGAGCTGCGCCAGCCGGGCGCGGAACGCCTGCCGCAGCAGCCGCAGGATCCGCGCGGGCGTCGCCGGGACCACTCCGAAGCGCACCACCGCGCTGGAGGCGAACGCCACGGCGATGGCGGCCCACAGCCCCGGCAGCCCCGACACCTTCGCGCCGACGAACAGCGACACGAAGTAGACCTGGAAGCCGATCAGCCCGAGCGCCGTGCCCCGGTCGCCGAACCGGCGGACGAAGACCGCGCAGAAGATCAGGACGACGAAGAAGGCGTCACCGAGCACGACCCGCGAGGTGAGCACGGTGCTCAGCGAGACCGAGGCCAGTGCGACGGGCAGGCCGAGCGCCAGCGTGACGGCCTGCGGAACCGGCTCCTTCTCCCGGATGGCGAAGGTCGCGACCATCGCCACCATGGCGCCCGCCACCAGATGCTTGACGTCCACGCCGAACGCGGCGAGCACACCGAGCGTCAGCGCGATGGCGCCGACCGTCCGCAGACCCGCCGTCAGCCGCAACAGCCCCGGGTCGGAGGCGGCGACGCGGTCCCGCAGCCGTGTCCGCGCCGAGCCTCCCGCTGCCTTCACGCCGCCGAACACTCTCCCGATTCACCGCCGGCTCTCACAGCCGGTTCCAGCCATCTCCCGGCCGGTTCACGCCGAGATCCACTTCTCAGCATGTCATGCCCCGGTCCGGCACGGGCCGCGGGGGCGGGCCCCGCTCACAACTCCGCCCGGTGCGCCCCCTTCACCTGCTCCCGCACCTGCTCCGGCGTCAGGTACGCGTCGGTGTACTCGAAGTCCTTCAGCTTGGCCGGCTTGCGGGCCTGGAAACCGGTGCGCACGAAATCGTCCCCGGCGATCGCGTTGAGTGCCCAGTCGGCCGCCACCCGCGCCTTGGCCACACCCGTGCGCAGCGCCGACCAGTGGTAGCCGCGCGCCACCGCCTGCGCGGGCAGGCCCTTGAGCTCGACGCCCATCGGCTTGGACACCGCGTCGGCTCCGCCGAGGTCGACGACGAGACCGAGGTCCTTGTGCACGTACGGCCGCATCGGCTGGTTGCGCAGGGTGGCGATGATGTTCTCGGCGACGTGCCGGCCCTGCCGCATCGCGTGCTGCGCGGTGGGCGGGCAGACGGCGCCCTCCTGGCCCTTGGCGAGGTCGGGCACGGCCGCGGAGTCGCCCAGCGCGAACACTCCGTCGTGGTTGGGCAGGCACATGTCCGCGGTCACCGCGAGCCGCCCCTTGACCGTCTCCGCGCCCAGCGTGGCGATCAGCGGGCTCGCCACCACGCCCGCCGTCCAGATCAGCGTGCGGGTGGGCACCACCCGGCCGTCCGTGAACGTGACCTCCTCCGGCCCGGCCTTGGCGATGGACACCCCCAGGGAGATCTCGATGCCGCGCCGCGTCAGGATCTGCTGCGCGTCCCGGCCGAGCTGCTCGCCCAGCTCCGGCATCAGCTTCGGCGCGATGTCGATCAGGTGCCACTTGATCAGGGCCGGGTCCAGGCGCGCGTAGCGCTTGACGGCCGCGTGCGTCAGCCGCTGCAGACACGCCGCGGTCTCGGTGCCCGCGTAGCCTCCGCCCACCACCACGAACTGCAGCCGGGCGGCCCGCTCCGCCGGGTCCTGGCTGGCGTCGGCGATGTCGAGCTGCGAGATGACGTGGTCGCGGATGTAGGCGGCCTCCGCCAGCGTCTTCATGCCGAACGCGTGGTCGGTCAGTCCGGGGATGTCGAAGGTGCGGGTGATGCTGCCGGGCGCCAGCACGATGTAGTCGTACGGCTCGTTGACGATCCGGCCGGTGATGCCGCGCACCACGCAGACCTTCGCCTTGAGGTCCACCCCGATGGCACCGCCCGGCAGGATGCGGGTCCGGTACCTGCGGCTGCGGCGCAGGGAGAGCGCGATCGACTGGGGCGTGAGCACCCCGGCGGCGACGTGCGGCAGCAGCGGCAGATAGAGCTGGTAGGAGAACGGCGTCACCAGGGTGATCTCGGCCTCCTCCGGCGAGAGCCTGCGTTCCAGACGACGGACGCACTCCACGCCGGCGAAACCTGCTCCGACCACCAGGATCCTGGGTCGTGTCACGGTGCTCATCCCTTTCTGCGCCTCCGGGGCGGCGGTCCGCCGCGAACGCCCTTCGCCTGCCCGGGGATCGCCGCTTCGCACCTCGCCCATCCCACCGCGCCCGCACCGGCCCGGCCAGCCGGACGCGGCAGGCAGGCGACCCGTCCTGATCACCACCATGCCCCGCCCGGGCCCGCGGCGCACCGGGCGGGAGCGCGTCGCGTGGAATCCTCGCCGCGGATCAGCCGCCGTCGCCGAGGTGGCACAGCAGCAGGCACACGTCGTCGTCGCGTTCGGAGTCGCTGAGCATCGGACGCAGGATGCGGTCCGCCGAACCCTCCAGGTCCGTCTCCAGCTCGGCCGGGCCGAAGGAGCCGAGTGCCTCCGCCAGCCGCGCGATCCCCGGGTCTATGCCCCGGGCCCGGCGCTCCACCAGACCGTCGGTGTACAGCGCGAGCGTCGAACCGGGCGCCATGGGCACGGTGTGGTCCGCGATCTCCTGCCGCAGCGGGATGCCGAGCATCGCGCCGGGCTTGGCGTCCAGGGTCCGCACCAGCCCGTCCGGCGTGCGCAGCACCGGCGGCGGATGACCGGCGGCCGCCCAGGTCACGGTCGGGTCGTCGGGATGGAAGCGCGCGATGACGGCCGTCGCGAACAGGTCGGGCTGGAGGTGGTGCAGGAAGATGTGCAGCCGGGTCAGCAACTGCCCGGGGCTGCCGCCGTCGACCGCGTACGCCCGCAGGGCGGTGCGGAGCTGGCTCATCATCACCGCCGCGCGCAGCCCGTGCCCGGTGACGTCCCCGACCACGGCGATGACACCGCCGTCCGGCTGACGGAACGCGTCGTACCAGTCGCCGCCGATGTTCAGCCCGTGGGTGGCCGGCAGGTAGCGCGCGGCCAGCGTGAGCCCGGGCGGGGCCGGCAGCTCCGTGAGCAGCGCCCGCTGGAGCGTCTCGGCGATGTCGCGGTTGTGCTGGTAGCGCTGGGCGTGGTCGATGGCGGTGCTGGCCCGCCGGGTCAGCTCGATCAGCATCACGGCGTCGTCCGGGTCCCAGCGCTCCCCGGGCGGGGACAGCGTCACCACACCCAGCGGTGCCTGCCGGGTCGGCAGCGGGATGCACAGCAGGGGCCGGTCCGGGGCCAGTGCCGAGGGCGGCCGGTCGTCGACGCCGGGCAGCCCGCCGGGGTGCGCGGCGGCGTACTGCGGCCGTCCGGTGCGGGCGGCCGCCACCGCCGCGGCCGCGTGGGCCGGGCCCGGCCGGTCGCCGTCCTGGTCGAACAGCCAGACGTCCACGCTCGCCGCGTACTCGGGCACCAGCAGCTCCGGCAGGCGGCGCACGATCTCGTGGTGGTCCAGCGAGGCCGTCAGCACCGCGCTCGCGTCCGCCAGGAAGGTCAGTCTGCGCCGGGCGTCCTCCGCCTCCCTACGTGCCTTGCGCTCCGCCGCGAACGCCTCGCGCTGGGCCCGCCCGGCCGCGTCCAGCTCGGCGTGCAGGGCCACCACGCCCTGGTTCGTCTGCTGCAGCTCCTCCCGGTGGAAGTCGACCAGGCCCTCCTGCTCGGCGAGCCGCTCCAGCACCAGTGCCGTGTCCTCGTCGGCACCCAGCAGGGCCTCCGCCAGCTCCGCCGGGCCGCTCACGACGGCGTCGGCGCCGACGTCCGCCGACGCCTCCGGGCAGGGCACGGTGACACGCCACGGCGGCTGTCCCGCGGCGGCCGCCTCGGGTGACGGCGTCACCACGGCGTGCAGGACACCCTCCCCGGCGCGGGAGTCGGTGAGCGCCTCCAGGGTGAGCCGCCAGGTGCCGCCCTTGGTCAGACACAGCCGTAGCTGCGCGCCGAGCGAGGCCGTCAGCCGCGCGCGCTCCACGGGCGGCACGCCGTGGGCCGCCGCCAGCCGTGCGGTGGCGATGCGCGCCACGGCGGCGTCGGTGACGTCGCTGATCTGCCAGGTTCGGGTCATGGGCCGTCCGGCGGGGTCGGGGCCAGCACGGCGACGGCGGTGTCGTCCCGTACGGGCCGGGCCGGGCTGCTGGCGTCACGGATCGTCACGGCGGCGGTCACCGCCGGGTCGGCCGCGGTGCGGCACGTGTCGGACGTCGGCGACCACCGGCTCGGCAGGCCGTCGCTGTGCAGGACCAGCACCCGGTCCTCCGCCCAGGCCGTCTCCTCCTCGCGCAGCGTGGTGGGCCGGTGGGTGCCGACGATGCCGGGGCGCGAGACCAGGTGCCGCCAGGTGCCGCCCTCGCACAGCCGGGCCCCGATGTTGCCGACACCGGTGAACCGGAGCACCCCGACCCGCGCGTCCACCTGGGCCACCGCGACGGCCGCGCCGCGGGTGCCGGACAGCGCCCGGTCGAGCCGCCGCACCACCTCGGCCGGCGGCAGTCCCGCGGACGCCCGCAGCGCCTCCACGGCCGCTGCCGAGGCGCGGGAGGCCTCCGGGCCGTGACCGAGACCGTCGGCCAGCATCAGCGTGACGAGGTCCCCCTCCCGGCCCCAGGCCCAGGCGTCGCCCGAGTACTCCGCACCGCCGAACGGGACGTTCACCGCACCGGCCCGCAGCCGGCCCGCCGGACCGGAATCGACGGCGCGGGCCCCGGACACGGCGCCCACCCGGGCGACGACGACCGTGCCCCGGCCGGGGACACTGTGCAGGTCGAAGTCGTCGGCGAGGCGCGCACAGGTGCCCAGCCCCGCCCCGAGGGAGCCCGTGGTGGTGAAACCGTCGCGCAGCGCGGCGGACACGTCGGAGATCCCGGGGCCGTGGTCGACCGTGACGACCTGCACCCGCGGCGCCGCCTCCCGGTCCGCCGGGAGGAAGGCGGGCGGGACCACGTCGATCAGCACCTGGCCGCCCCCGGCGTGCTTGAGCAGGTTGGTGGCCAGCTCGGTCGCCACCAGCGCCGCCGTCGAGGTCCGCTGCTCGTCCAGGCCGGCCAGGGCCGCCGCGTGCTCCGCGGCCACCCTGGCGTCGCGCACCCGGGTCGAGTCGTGCACCGGGACGTCCCACACGCGGGGCATCAGGACTCCTCACGCGGGCGGGGCGGCCGGCCCACCCAGGACGTCACCCGCACGGTCGTCCCGGAACCCGGGGCGCTCTCGATCCCGAACTCGTGCACCAGGCGCCGCGCGCCGCCCAGCCCCATGCCGAGGCCGTCGCCGGAGGTGAAGCCGTCGCTGAGCGCCTGCTCCAGGTCCGGGATGCCCGGCCCCTCGTCGCTGAAGGTCAGCCGCAGCCCGCGCGTGGTGCCCTCGACGAGCGGCTCCGTCTCCATGGTGCCGCCACCGCCGTACACGAGCGTGTTGCGGGCCAGCTCACTGGCCGCGGTGACCAGCTTGGTCTGGTCGACCAGGCCGAAGCCGAGCTGGGCGGCGGCCTGCCGCACGTGCTGTCGTACCCACACCAGATCCATGTCGGAGCGGATCGGCAGGCGGGCCTGGGAGCCCGCGGCAGTGTGCATCACAAACGCTCCTGGCGCAGGCCGCCGAAGCGGGACGACGGGGCCTGCCGGCTGAGCAGCTCCAGGGCCACCTCGGTGCTGAGCGCGGTGTGCACACCCGGCAGCGTGAGGCCCAGCTCCACCAGCGTGATCGCGACCGCCGGCCGCATGCCGACCAGCACGGTCCGCGCGGCCAGCAGACCGGTCTGCCCGGCGATCTCGGCCAGGATCCGGCCGAGGAAGGAGTCGACGATCTCCACCCCGGAGACGTCGATCACCACACCGGTGGCACCACTGCGCACGATGGTCTCGGCGAGATCCTCCTGGAGCTGCTGAGCCGTGCTGTCGTGCAGGTCCCCCTGGAGGGTGACCAGGAGGACCTCACCGAGCCGCAGCACCGGAACATGCCCTGACACCGGAGCCCCGTGGGGTCCGGGAAACGCCTGGCTCACCGCGCGACCGCACCGTTCGTGCCGGGTGTCACGATGCCGACCCCGAGCTGGTGCAGCACGTACCCCAGCGCGTCGGCGAGGCTGGCCCGGGTCACCACCGTGCCCAGGTCCAGGCCGAGGTGGACCATGGTCTGCGCGATCGCGGGCCGGATGCCGGAGACGATGCACTCGGCGCCCATCAGCCGGGCCGCCGCGACCGTCTTCATCAGGTGCTGGGCCACCAGCGAGTCGACGGTCGGCACACCCGTGATGTCGAGGATCGCGTAGCGCGCCTGCTGCTCGACGACGGACTCCAGCAGGGTCTCCATCACCACCTGGCTGCGCGCGCTGTCCAGCGTGCCGATCAGCGGCACGGCCACGATGCCGTCCCACAGCTTGATGACCGGGGTGGCCACCTCCAGCAGTTGCAGCCGCTGGCGGTCGATGAGCGCCTGGCCCTCGCTGAGTGCCGTCTGCATGACCACGACCCGCAGGGTCCCCATCAGCACGCTCAGCGTGGTGACACAGGCCCGGACGTGCTCGGCCGTGGCGTCCTCGGGCAGGTCGGCCACGAGCAGGTTCTCGACGGGGGGACGCAGCGCGGCCAGCTCGCTGGAGACCTGAGCGGTGCTCAGTCCGGCGCGCGAGCGGGCCGCGCCCATCCGCGCCAACTGCTCGCGCACCGCCGTGAATCCGGCGGCGTCCGGGTCCTCCACCCGCGCCGCGTCCGCGACCTGCGCCAGGGCGTCCACGACGGCCTTGGCCGCCTCCACCGCCTCGTCCCGCGAGAGGGTGAACACGGTCCGGAACACGGGCTCGTCCGACCACCGCTGGGCGACCTGCTCCCGCCGGCGCCGCAGGAAGTCCCTGATCTCACGCGTCGGCGCTGCCGCCGTTCCCTCCGCCTGTTCCGGCACCTGTCCCACTCCTCATCCGCGTTGCGCCGCACCTCGCCCCCTGCGGGACGACGTACCGACGACGTGACTCTGCCGGGCGACAACTGTAACCACCCGCCGACCTGGCACGGCACCCGCTTCCGCACGACCGGTCCGGAGGAGACGCGGGGCGGGACGCTCAGGCGTCGGGCACCCGCGGGCCCTCCGGGTGCGCGTCGACCCGGGCCAGTGCCTCGTCGACGCTCTGGGAGACCGGCACGGTGATGCTCACCCCCGTCAGGTCCAGGACGCGCAGCACCGCCGGGGCCGGCGAGATGATGTGCACGCTGCCCGGCAGGTCGCGGGCCTCCTGGTAGACGCGCAGGATGATGTTCATGCCGGACGAGTCCATGAACGGCACCTGGGACAGGTCCAGCAGGAAGTGGCGCCTGCCGTGGTGCAGTTGGTTGGCCAGGTGGTGCTGGAACTCGGTCGCGGTGTCGACGTCCAGGTAGCCCTCCACCTTGAGCAGGGCGACGTCCTGGCGGGGCAGCGTCACCTCGACGGACAGCGGGTTCTGGGCTATGGGCACGTGTACCTCCAACGATGCGGCGGCGCGGCGGACCGTCGGGTGGCCCGCCGCGCCCGGCGGTTACCCCCGAATCCGCCCTCCACACCTGCCCTCGGGCATCCGGCTCGCGCGGGGTGTCTCAGCCGACCCGTATGCCCACCAGACACGTGTCGTCGTCCGTGTCCGACCTGCTGTAGGTCAGCAGCCGGTCCAGGTGCTGGTCCAGGGTGCTCGGCGTCGGGCGCACCGTGCTCAGCAACTGGGTCAGGGCCTCCTCCACCGGGCGGTCGCGGCGTTCGATCAGGCCGTCGGTGTACATCAGCAGCGTGTCCCCGGACGCCAGCTCCGCCTCGACCTCCTCGTACGCCGCCTCCGCCGCCGCCCCCAGCAGCATGCCCCTGACCAGCGGCAGCGGCTCCGCGCCCGGACCGCGCACCAGCACCGGCGGCAGGTGGCCGGCCCTGGCCCAGCGCAGCGTGCGCCGCACCGGGTCGTACAGGCCGCACACCGCCGTCGCGGTGACCCCGCCCGTCAGATGGTGCGCCACGATGTTCAGCCAGGACAGCAACTGCCCCGGACCGGCCCCGGTCACCGCCAGCCCGCGCAGCGCGTTGCGCAGCACCACCATGCTGGTCGCCGCCTCTATCCCGTGCCCGGCGACGTCCCCCACGCACAGCAGCACCAGCCCGCTCGGCAGCATCACCGCGTCGTACCAGTCGCCGCCCACGAGCTGCTCCGTCTCCGCGGGCCGGTACCGGACGGCCACCTGTAGGTCCGGCACCTGCAAGGGGGTCTGGGCCGGCGGCATGATGGCGTGCTGCAGTTGCAGGGTCAGCCGGGCGCGCTCCCTGGCCTGCTGCTCGGTGTGCGCGAGCTGGTCGCGCGTCGCGGCGAGCGCCACCTCCGTCCAGTGCTGGGCCGAGATGTCCTGACAGGCGCCCCGCACCAGCAGCAGCCGGTCGTCGGTGTCCAGGACCGGCTCGGCCACCACCCGCACGTGCCGGGTCACCCCGTCGGGCCGGCGCAGCCGGAACGCCGCCGACGCCGGCCGCCGGTGGTGCAGCAGCGTGCGCAGGAACCGCCCGATGGTGACCGCGTCGTCCGGGTGGGCGTGCGCGGCCAGTTCCTCCAGCGGCACCGGGGTGCTGGTGTGCGGGCGACCGTACAGGTCGAAGAGCTGGGCGTTCCAGGTGATCTCGCCGGTGAGCAGATTCTCCTCGAAACCGCCGATGCGGCCGAGCCGCTGGGCGTGCTGGAGGAGGCTGGCCAGGCGTGCCGTCTCGTCCTCGATGCGCCAGATGAGCAGCACGGCGTTGCCGTGCCGGCTGACGCTGATGTCCGCGACCGCCGACAGCGGCACCTGGTCCACCAGCGCGGTCAGGTTCAGGTGCCGGGCCCGGAACGGTTCTCCCGTGGCGTACACCCGCTCCACGCTGCGGAACAGCTCGCTGTCCCCGGCGGCCATCGGATAGGCCTCCAGCAGCAGCGCGCCGCCCACGACGGCACGCGGCCGCCCGGCGGGGTCCATGAACCGGTTGTTCACGTGCTGGATGCGGAAGTCCGCCAGGTGCCCGTCCGCGTCCAGGTGCGGCACCAGTACCAGGGCGGGGTCGTGCAGCCCGTCGGCCAGGTCCATCAGCTCCACCGCGTCCGGGATGACCCGCGGCTCCTGCCCGGGGCCGCGCGGCGGCGCGTACGACTCCAGCGTGTGCGCGCACAGCTCCGCCAGGGCCTCCACCTGGCGGACGACCTGCGGCGGCTGCGGGGCCAGCGGCGCCGGCCAGGCGATCTCCAGCACGCCGTGGATGCGTCCCCCGGTGCCCGCGGGCACCGCGACCCGGCCGCCGTCCGGGTACTGGTGCCGTCCCACGCTGGGCAGCCCCGTTTCGGCGAGGGAGGCGAACCACTGCCCCGAGCGCTCGGTCAGACCGCACCGGGCCACCGTCGCCACGTCCGGCGGCACGTAGCGCCAGCGGGCCGCCTCGGCCGGCGGGAACCCGGCGCTGCCCACCAGGGTCAGCGACCCGTCGTACCCGGCTGCCCAGATGGCCACCGCGACCGCGCCCAGCGGACGCAGCGCCTGCTCCAGCAGCGCGTCGGCGACGGCCTGGGTGTCGTCCGCCGCCAGCGCGCCGCTCTCGGCGGCCCGCAGCCGTACGGCCGCCGACTCGGCCGCCGACTCCCCGGCCTCCGGGGCGTCCGCACCCCGTGCGCCGTCCGCGTCCTCTCCGGGGGCCGTGGCCCGTACGGCCGCGGTGGCCGCGAGGAACGCGCCGGTCACCTCCGACATGCGGTCGCGGGCGGCCTGGTTGATGACGTCGACCGCGAACTCCAGCGGCGTCACCCGGGACTGCTCGGCCAGCTCGGCCAGTTGCCGGGCGGCCTCGGCCGGACCGCAGCCGAGCCGCGCGACCAGGACGCCCTTGGCCAGCTCGATCAGCGCCCGGCCCTCGGCCTCCGCCTGGGCGGCGCGCACCTCCCGGCTGAGCCGGTCGACCGTGGCCGCCAGCCTGCCCACGGGGGAGAGCGGGGCCGGGCCGTCCCCGTCCCCGGACCCGGACCGCCGGAGGCCGCCGGGGTCGCCGTGCTGCTCGGGCGTGCTCATGCGGGCAGCCACCGCCGGACGCAGGCGATGAGGTCCTGGGTGTCCACGGGTTTGGTGATGTAGTCGCTGGCCCCCGAGGCGAGGCTCTTCTCCCGGTCGCCGGGCATCGCCTTGGCCGTGACCGCGATGATGGGCAGCTCGGCGTAGCGCGGCATCCGGCGGATCTCGGCGGTCGCCGTGTAGCCGTCCATCTCCGGCATCATCACGTCCATCAGGACCAGCGCCACCTCCGGGTGGTCCACGAGCGTCTCGATGCCCCGGCGTCCGTCCTCCGCGTGCAGGACCCGGAACCCGTGCAGCTCCAGGATCCCGCTGAGCGCGAAGAGGTTGCGCGCGTCGTCGTCGACGACGAGGACGGTGCGCCCGGCGGGCGGGTCCTCACCGGTGCGCAGGGCCGGGCGCGGCGTCTCCTCGGGCCGGACCAGCGACAGCACGTCCCCGGGCTCCTCGGCGGCCAGGTGCAGGGCGATGCGCTCGCGCAGCTCGTCGAGGCCGGCCAGGAACTCCAGGGAGCGGCCGGCCGCGCCCGAGCGCAGGTCCTCCGCCACGGCGGCGTCCACGCGGTGCCCGCTGTGCACGAGCACCGGCACGCCGGCCAGCGCCGAGTCACCGCGCAGCGCGTCCAGGAAGCGGGACGCCTCGCCGTCCGGCATGCCCAGCTCCAGTACGACGCAGTGGCAGGGCTCGGCCGCGAGCGCGCCCGCGGCCTCCTCGGCCCCCACGGCCGTGATCACGTCGAGCGGGGGCCGGTCGTCCGCGTCGTCCTGCCCGTGCGTCAGGTCGGCGACGACGCTCTCCGCGACGAGGGTGAGCAGTCCCCGCGGGCGCTCCTCGACGACGAGCAGGCGCCGCGGCCGCTGCCGGTGGCCGCCGGTCAGCTCGGCCACCGGCAGCGGGCGGTCGAGCACGTCGGCGGAGTGGCCGGCCGCCAGGTGTTCGGGGCCGCGTGCCAGCAGGTCCTCGAAGTCGGGCCGGGCCACGGGCAGGTACAGCGTGAAGGTGCTGCCCCGGTCCGGGACGCTGTCCACCGTGACGGCGCCGCCGAGCAACTGGGCGATCTCCCGGGTGATGGACAGGCCGAGCCCGGTGCCGCCGTACTTGCGGCTGGTCGTGCCGTCCGCCTGCTGGAAGGCGCCGAAGATCGACTCCAGGTTCTGCTCGGGGATGCCGATGCCCGTGTCCTTGACCCGGAAGGCCACGACGGGCCCGCCCCGCACCACGCCGCCGGGCACCTCGCCGTCCGGAGCGGGCTCGACGGACAGCTCCACGCCGCCCCGCTCGGTGAACTTCACGGCGTTGGACAGCAGGTTGCGCAGCACCTGCCGCAGCCGGGAGTCGTCGGTCAGCAGGTCGGCCGGGGCCCCCGGAGCCGTCGTGACCGTGAAATCCAGGCCCTTCTGGCCCGTCATGGGACGGAAGGTGGCCTCGACGTACTCGATGAGCTGGCGCAGCGTCACGCGCTCGGGAGAGACGTCCATCTTCCCCGCCTCGACCTTCGACAGGTCCAGGATGTCGTTGATCAACTGCAGCAGGTCCGAGCCCGCCGAGTGGATGATCCCCGCGTACTCGACCTGCTTCGGGGTGAGGTTGCGCGAGGGGTTCTGGGCGAGCAACTGGGCCAGGATGAGAAGGCTGTTGAGCGGGGTGCGCAGCTCGTGGCTCATGTTGGCCAGGAACTCCGACTTGTACTTGGAGGCCAGCGACAACTGCTGGGCGCGTGCCTCCAGTTCCTGCCGGGCCTGCTCGATCTGCAGGTTCTTCGCCTCGATGTCCCGGTTCTGCGCCGCGAGCAGGGACGCCTTGTCCTCCAGCTCGGCGTTGGAGTGCTGCAGCTCCTCCTGCTGGGTCTGCAGCTCCGCGGAACGGGCCTGGAGCTCGGCGGTCAGACGCTGCGACTCGGCGAGGAGCTCGTCGGTACGGGCGTTGGCCACGATCGTGTTGACGTTCACGCCGATGGTCTCCATCAGCATGTCCAGGAAGTCCCGGTTGATCTGGCTGAACGGGGCGACCGAGGCCAGCTCGATCACCCCGAGGACCTGCCCCTCGACCACGATGGGCAGCAGCACCAGCGCGGTCGGCACCACCTCGCCGAGCCCCGAGGAGACGGTCAGGTAGCCCGGCGGCAGTTCGTCCACCACGATGGTGCGCCGGCTGCGCGCGGCCTGACCGACCAGGGTCCGGCCGAAGGCGATACGGGTGGGTCTGGCCGTGTCCTGCGGGTAGCCGTAGGAGCCGACGAGCCGCAGCTCGGGGCCGTCCTCGCCGTCCTCGGCCAGGTAGAAGGCGCCGTACTGGGCCGAGACCAGCGGCACCAGCTCGTCCATGATCAGCTCGGCGACCACGGGCAGGTCCCGGTGCCCCTGCATGAGGCCGGAGATGCGGGCGAGGTTGGTCTTGAGCCAGTCCTGCTCCTGGTTGGCCCGCGTGGTCTCGCGCAGGGACTCCACCATGGCGTTGATGTTGTCCTTGAGCTCGGCGACCTCGCCGGACGCCTCCACGTTGACCGAGCGCGTCAGGTCGCCCTCGGCGACGGCGGAGGTGACCTCGGCGATCGCGCGGACCTGGCGGGTCAGGTTGCCGGCCAGCTCGTTGACGTTCTCCGTGAGCCGCTTCCAGGTTCCGGAGACGCCCTCCACCTCGGCCTGGCCGCCGAGCCGTCCCTCGGTGCCGACCTCGCGGGCGACCCGGGTGACCTCGTCGGCGAAGGCGGAGAGCTGGTCGACCATCGTGTTGATCGTCGTCTTGAGTTCGAGGATCTCGCCGCGCGCGTCGACGTCGATCTTCTTCGACAGGTCGCCCCGGGCCACCGCGGTCGTCACCAGCGCGATGTTGCGCACCTGGTTGGTGAGGTTGTTGGCCATCGAGTTGACGTTGTCGGTGAGGTCCTTCCAGGTCCCCGCGACGTTCGGCACGTGCGCCTGGCCGCCGAGCCGTCCGTCGGTGCCGACCTCGCGGGCGACGCGGGTGACCTCGTCGGCGAAGGCGGAGAGCGTGTCCACCATCGTGTTGATCACGTCGGCCAGCGCCGCGACCTCGCCCTCGGCGTCCACCGTGATCCGCTGCGACAGGTCGCCCCGGGCCACCGCGGTGGCCACCTGGGCGATGGAGCGGACCTGGCCGGTCAGGTTGGACGCCATCACGTTGACGTTGTCGGTGAGGTCCTTCCAGGTGCCCGACACCCCGCGCACCCGGGCCTGGCCGCCCAGGTTGCCCGCCGTGCCGACCTCGCGGGCGACCCGGGTGACCTCGTCGGCGAAGGCGGAGAGCTGGTCGACCATGGTGTTGATGGTGTTCTTCAGCTCGAGGATCTCGCCGCGGGCGTCCACGGTGATCTTCTGGGACAGGTCGCCCTTGGCCACCGCGGTGGCCACCTGGGCGACGTTGCGGACCTGGTTGGTCAGGTTGCCCGCCATGAAGTTCACCGAGTCGGTCAGGTCGCGCCACGTGCCCCTGACGCCCTGGACGTCGGCCTGGCCGCCGAGCCGTCCGTCGGTGCCGACCTCGCGGGCCACCCGGGTGACCTCGTCGGCGAAGGCGGAGAGCTGGTCGACCATGGTGTTGATGGTGTTCTTCAGTTCCAGGATCTCGCCGCGGGCGTCCACGTCGATCTTCTGGGACAGGTCCCCCCGGGCGACCGCCGTGGCCACCTGGGCGATGTCCCGGACCTGGGTGGTGAGATTGCCCGCCATGGCGTTGACCGAGTCCGTCAGGTCGGCCCAGGTGCCGGAGACCCCCGGCACCTTCGCCTGACCGCCGAGGGCACCCTCGGTGCCGACCTCGCGGGAGACCCGGGTGACCTCGGAGGTGAACACGGACAACTGGTCCACCATGCCGTTGAAGACCTTGGCGATGTCCCCCATCAGACCGTCCGCGTCGTCCGGCAGACGGGTGCCGAAGTCGCCGTCCCGCACGGCCGTCAGGCCCGCCAGGAGACGGCGCAACTCCTGGTCGCCGGGAACCGTGTCGACGGATCCCGTGCTGTCGCTGGTCATGCGCATCCTCGTTCCGCTCCCCGGGAGTCCTCGTGCGAGGACTCGCCACCCCCTCCGGACCGCTCGGGCGGTCCGGCTCCCGTGCCTGCGTCCGCGCAGTTCACGGAGTGCCCCCAGCAGAAAATACGTCAGAGGCTAACCCAGCCTCCGGGCGGGGACAAAGCGATGCGTCACCCGGCCGGACGCGTACCCCCGGACGGGTCGCGCCGGGACCGATTGCGGCGGGCGCGGCCGGGTATCCGCTGCTGTGGAGCCGGTCCGGCCCGTCGCGCCGCCCGGCTCCCACGGTCGTCACCGAAACGGGAGGGAAGGACAGCGTGCCGATGGAGAGCATCTGGTCGTACACGGCGGACAGCGGTTACGAGGCGGTGGCGGACCTGACGGGCTGCACCGTCGTCGCCGACGACGGCACCATCGGGCACGTGGACCGGCAGGCCGAACACTTCGGCATGCGCCACCTCGTCGTGGACACCGGCGTCTGGGTGTTCGGCCGCAGCGTCCTGGTGCCGGTGGGACTGATCCGCGGCATCGACGCCGAGGCCCGCACGGTCACGTTGAACTGCACCAGGGCCGAGGTCAAGGCCGCGCCCAGGTTCCGGACCGACAGCGAGACGATGGACCGCGACTACCTGGCGTCCGTCGGCGACTACTACCACCGGCTGCCGCCGCGGGAGAGCCCCGCGACCTGACCGGACCACCAGCACGCGGACAACGGGGAAACCACCGACATGCGCCCAGCCGACCGGACCACCACGCCCGTCACAGCCGTCGCGGCACCCTCCGACGCCGTGCCCGCCGCCCCGCCGGCGCCGGGTGCCGGGGCCGGTGCGGCGGCGGCACGGGCGTACGCGGAGTCGGTGGCGCGGACGTGGCGGGACGGTCTGGGCCGCGGGGTGCGCGAGGAGGACGTCGTCGACCTGCTGCTCGTGGTCTCGGAACTGGTCACCAACGCGATCCGGCACGGCGGCGGACTGGCCGGCTTCGAGGCCCGGCCGACGCGCGAGGGACTGCGGATCGCCGTCCACGACAACAACACGGTGGTGCCCCGGGCCACGTCCGCGTTCCCCACCACCCACCCCGGCGGCGGCTACGGCTGGCCGCTCGTCGCCCGCCTCGCCCGGGACGTCACGGTGGAACCGCGCCCCGAGGGCGGCAAGACGATCAGCGCCCTGGTGCCCCTGCGGGCCGCGGACACCCCGTGACCGGCGCGGTCACCAGGGCAGGAAGACGTGGATGTCCTTGCCCTGCTCCCCGGTGACCACGCTCACCTGGTCGGACAGCGTGTGGATGAGGTGCCAGCCGATGCCGCCGCCCCCCTTGCTCGGATGGAAGGGCCGCGGCGCGGGCTCCGTCGTGCTGGTGTCGTGCATCACCACGTGCACGCCGTCGAAGGTACGGCGCAACCGCAGTTGGAACGGCCCCGGAGCGTACTGCACGGCGTTGGCCGCCAGCTCCGTGACGACGAGGAGGATGTCGTCCCAGTACTCGGGCGCCGCGGGCGGCGCCGCCCGGGCCAGGTCGTGGAGGAACTCCTCCGCGACCAGCCGCGCACCGGTCACGTTGTGCAGCTCCCCGGTGAAGCTGGCGGTGCGGTTCGTGATCTCCTCGGAAGCCAGTGTCCTGTCCCAACGCGACTCGGCTGCCATTGCGCCTTCCCGGCCCGGCACCGGCCGGGCGTCGTTCCTTCTCCTTCGCATTCCCTGCGTTGTAAGTTCCCGTGCCGGGCGAACCTAGTCGCGCCGCGGTCGCCGGGCCAGGGGCGGGGACGGAGGCGCGGGTCGGCGCGGGAAGACGTTGTCCGTGTCCTCCCAGCCGCCGGGCTCCCGGGGCGGCGGCCGGGAGGCGTCGCCCGGCAGGGCCGGGGCGGCCCGCGAGGGTGCCGGGAACTCCGGCTCCGGCGTGATCGGCGCGCCGACGCAGGGCCGGCTGTGACCCTCCACCACGGCCTGGTGGACGAGCGGGTGCCTCCGCAGCCGCTCCTCCAGGGCGGCCGGGGCCACGCTCTTGCCGCGGCGGACGGCAGGAACGCGCCGCGCTCCACCAGCGTGTACGGCGTGCCCGCGGCCAGTTGCCCGACGTGGCACGGCGCGGGCAGCCACGCGCACACCGAGCCGACGGTCATCACGCCCCGCTCGTCCTCGGCCGGCACGCCCACGCAGCCCGCGCCCCGCGGGATCCACACGACCTGGTCGCGCGAGGACGCCGGGTGGACCGGCACCACCTCGGCGCCCACCGCCCACAGGGCGTGGCTGAAGATCGCCCACTGGTACCGGGTGCGGGCCGGGATCACCCCCCCCGGTCGCCCGGCGCGAGGCCGCCGGCGATCAACCCCTTCGCCAGGCCGCCCACCTCGTCGCGGAACCCGGCCGCCGTCACCTCGTCCCACACCGCCGAGCCGGGGAGCCCGGCGGCGGGTGAGCATCGGCAGGTCCGGCGTGCGGGCGGCCGTCTCGAAGAGGCTGTCCGCGAGCCCGGCCTGATCCAAACGGCGCCTCCTGGCCCAGCCGCGAGCGGTGGGGGGCCGGGACCGCGGAAGTGTTCCCGCCCGGTGATCCGGCCCGATCGGGGGACCCGGGGGACATGACCTACGTGAACCCCGACCCCGATCCCCGAGTCAGCACCGGCCTGGAGCCCGGCGGCGGCGTGCCGCCCGGGGAGACCCCGCCGGCGGAGAGCAGCATGCCCGAGGCCGGTCCCCAGGACCTGCCCATCAATCCGGCCAAGGGCTGGGCCAAGGGCCCGATGGCCCTGATCCTCGCGGTCGTGCTGATCTTCGCGGCGGGCCTCCTGGGCTACGCCCTGGCCCTGATCTACTGAGCACCGAGGAGCACGTTGCCCGACGCTCCCGGTGGGTGTCTCAGGCCGCCTGGGTGCGGCGCACGCACGCGGCGACGACCTCCCGCAGGCTGCCGGTGCGCTCCAGCAGCGCGCGCTGCACCTGGGCACCGTTGCCGTGCCGCAGCAGGTCGTCGGTCCCCTCCCGCACCCGGTCGAGGTCGCCCGACGCCGCGAGGGCCTCCCCGGTGTGCTCCAGCAGGGCCCGTACGACCCTCTCGGCCGGCAGCCGCCGCATCGTCGCGGGGTGGAGCAGCTCACTCGTCAGCCCGGACCGGGCGGCCCGCCAGGCCGCGAGGCGGAGCAGGCTCACGCTGTGGGCGGCCGGCTCCGCGCCCCGGCGCCACTCCCGGGCGGCCGTGTCCACCAGCGCGCGGGCGAGCGCGGCCAGCACGACGGCCGTCGAGGCGTCCAGGCACACGTCCGCGACCCGGAACTCGACCGTCGGATAGCGCGGGGAGAGCCGGACGTCGAAGTAGACCATCCCGTCGTCGAGGATCGTCCCGGTGGCGAGCATGTCCGCGACCCGGCGGTGGTAGCGCTCCGCCGAGCCGAACAGCTCCGTGGGACCGGCCGACGGCCAGCGCTGCCAGACCCGGCTGCGGTAACTGCTGTACGAGGAGTCCCGCCCCTGCCAGAACGGCGAGTTCGCGCTGAGCGCGGCCAGCACCGGCAGCCAGGGCCGCACCCGGTCGATCACCGCGACGCCCTCCTCGTCGGAGTCGACCGAGACGTGCACGTGGCAGCCGAGGACCAACTGCTCGTGGACCACGACGCCGTACTGCTCGGCCATCCACTCGTAGCGCCGGTTCACGGCGATGGAGGGCGCCACCGGCAGGGGCGACGTGGCGAGCGCGGCGACGGCGCATCCGGTGCCCGCGGCGTGCCGCCCGGCCTTCTCACGACAGCGGACGATCTCCGCGTGCAGCCGCTCCATGTCCGCCTGCGGATGCGTGGCGAACTCGAGCATCTGCTCGTGCAGTTCCTTCTCGAAGACGTCCTGCCCGGTGTCGTCCAGCGAGGCCCGGGCGAGCACGGGGGCGGACAGCGCCCGCGGCTCGCCGGTCGCGGGATCGACCAGGAGGAGTTCCTCCTCCACTCCGACGGTGCGCACGTGATGCCGCCTTTCTGTGGGCCGGTGCCACCGACCGACTGCCCCGGGCGGCCGGTCGGACACCTGGTCGCCTCACAGAGCGGACGGCACCAGCCAGACCGTCGCCAGCGGGGGCAGCGTGACGCGGATGCTCCCGTCCTCCGGCTCGACCGGGTCCGGGTTGGTCACGCCGCTGCCGCCGTACTCCTCCGCGTCGGTGTTGAGCACCTCCTGCCAGGCGGCGGCCCCGTCACCGACCGCGAGCCCGTAGTCGTGCCGGACGACGGGGGAGAAGTTCGACACCGCCAGCAGCGGGGCGCCGTCCGCGGCGTACCGCAGGAACGCGAAGACGTTGTCCTCGGCCGCGTCCACCGACACCCACCGGAAACCGGCCGGGTCGGTGTCGCGCTGCCACAGGGCGGGGGTGCGCGCGTAGCGGGTGTTGAGTGCGCGGACCAGGTCCCGCACCCCGCGGTGGTCGCCCGCCGAGTGGTACCCCTCCTCCAGCAGCCACCACTCCGGTCCGTGCTTCTCCGACCACTCGGCGCCCTGCGCGAACTCCTGCCCCATGAACAGCAGTTGCTTGCCCGGGTGGGCCCACATGAAGCCCAGGTAGGCGCGCACGTTCGCCCGCCGCTGCCACCAGTCGCCCGGCATCTTCGACACCAGCGCCTGCTTGCCGTGCACCACCTCGTCGTGCGAGATCGGCAGCACGTAGTTCTCGCTGTACGCGTACACCATCGAGAAGGTCATCTCGTGGTGGTGGTACTTGCGGTGCACCGGCTCGTGGGCGACGTACTCCAGCGAGTCGTGCATCCAGCCCATGTTCCACTTCAGGCCGAAGCCGAGCCCGCCGGTGTCGGTGGGCCGGGTCACCCCGCCCCACGCCGTCGACTCCTCGGCGATGGTCACCACGCCGGGGCAGCGCCGGTAGACGGTCGCGTTCATCTCCTGGAGGAACGCCATCGCCGCCAGGTCCTCCCGGCCGCCGTACTGGTTGGGCTCCCACTGCCCGGAGTCGCGCGAGTAGTCCAGGTAGAGCATCGAGGCGACCGCGTCCACGCGCAGGCCGTCGATGTGGAACTCCTCGCACCAGTACACGGCGTTCGCCACGAGGAAGTTGCGCACCTCGGTCCGCGCGAAGTCGAAGGTGTACGTGCCCCAGTCCGGGTGCTCCGCGCGCCGGGAGTCCCCGGGCTCGTACAGCGGGTCCCCGTCGAAGCGGGCCAGCGCCCAGTCGTCCTTCGGGAAGTGCGCCGGCACCCAGTCCATGATCACGCCGATCCCGGCCCGGTGCAGCGCGTCGACCAGGTACCGGAAGTCGTCCGGGGAACCGAGGCGGGCGGTCGGGGCGTAGAAGCCGGTGACCTGGTAGCCCCAGGACGGCCCGTAGGGGTGCTCGGCGACCGGCATCAGCTCGACGTGGGTGAAGCCCAGGTCCTTCACGTACGCGGGCAGCTCCTCGGCCAGCTCGCGGTAGGTCAGCCCCGGCCGCCAGGACGGCAGGTGCACCTCGTACACCGAGAACGGCGCCTCGTGCACGGGTGTGGCGGACCGGGTCCGCATCCATTCCGCGTCGCTCCACTCGTAGTGCGAGGCGGTCACCACGGACGCGGTGTCCGGCGGCTCCTCGGCCGCGCGGGCCATCGGGTCGGCCTTGAGGAAACGGTGCCCGTAGCGGGAGTGGATCTCGAACTTGTACCGGGTGCCCTCGCCGACCCCCGGCAGGAACAGCTCCCACACCCCGGACGAGCCCAGCGAACGCATCGGGAACGCGGTGCCGTCCCAGTGCGTGAAGTCGGCGGCGACCCGCACGCCCTGCGCGTTGGGCGCCCACACCGTGAACCGGGTGCCGGTCACGCCCTCGTGCGTCATCGGCTCCGCGCCCAGCGCCCGCCAGAGCTGCTCGTGCCGGCCCTCGCCGATCAGGTGCAGGTCCAGCTCGCCGAGGGCGGGCAGGAAGCGGTACGGGTCGTGCGTCTCCTGCGGCTCGCCCTCCTCGTACGCCACCACGAGGGTGTACGCGGGAATCGCGGCCAGCGGCAGGACGGCGGAGAACAGCCCGTCCCCCTCCGACACGAGGGCGTGGCGCTCGCCGTCGACGACCACGCCCACCTCGCGGGCGAAGGGGCGCAGCGCCCGGAAGGCGACGCCGCCGGGCACCGGGTGGGCGCCGAGCAGGGCGTGCGGATCGTGGTGGGCGCCCGCCAGCAGGCGCCCGCGGTCGGCGGGGTCCAGGGGCGGTGCGGCCGCGCACGCACCGGACGGGTGCGGGGCCGGGGCGGAGGGCTCGGGGATCGAGGTGTCGCGGAGGGCCACGGGTCAGTCTCCTCTCACGGCGAGTCGTTCGATCGCCGCCATGGGTACGGGAAGCCAGTCGGGGCGGTGCCGGGCCTCGTACAGCACCTCGTACACGGCACGGTCCGTCTCGTAGGCGCGCAGCAGGCCGTGCTTCTTGCGGGGGTCCCAGCCGGCGCGCGCGGCGTAGCCCGCGCAGAATGCCTCCCGGCAGCGGCGCGCCCACTCGGGGCGCCACGGGCGGCGCTGCCGGGCGGCGTAGTCGAAGGAACGCAGCATCCCCGCGATGTCGCGGACGGGGGAGTGCGCGCTGCGCCGTTCGGCCAGCGGGCGCGAGGGTTCGCCCTCGAAGTCGATGACGAACCAGTCCCGGCCGGCCCGCAGCACCTGGCCGAGGTGCAGGTCGCCGTGGATGCGCTGGGCGGGCGGCCCCGAGTCGCAGGTGGACAGCGCCGCGAAGGCCGCCCGCAGACCGGGGACGAAGGGCTGCAGCGCCGGTACGCAGTGCGCGGCGGCGGTGAGCCGCTCGGTCATGTCCGCCGCCGTACGCCCGTTCTCGCCGGGGGCGCCGACCGGGAAGGCGGAGGCGAGCGCGAGGTGCACGTCGCCCATCGCCCGCCCCAGTTCGTGCGCCTGCACGGTGAACTCGTCGCCGGCGGCCAGCGCGTTCAGGGACAGGGTCCAGCCGTCCGAGGCACCGTGCAGGAACGGCTGGAGCACACCGAGCGTCGCCCCGTACGGATGGGTCGTGCGCATCCACGCCACCGGCGCCGGGACCCGGCCGCAGCCCTGCCGGGCCAGCGCGTCCGGCACCTCCAGGTCGGGGTTGACGCCGGGCTGGACCCGCCGGAACAGCTTCAGGATGAACTCGTCGCCGTAGATCAGTGAGGAGTTGGACTGCTCGGCGTCCAGCAGCCGCGGTGCGAGACCGCCCGGCACCGGACGCGCCGGGTCGGCCTCGAAGCGCAGCGGGCCGGCCTTGCCCGGGTGCCGCAGCCGTTCCAGCAGGAGCTGGGCGGTCCGCGGGTCGTGCAGCGCGTCGTAGACCGTCCGCCCGGCCAGCGGACCGTCCTGCACCTGCCCGATGACCGCCCGTCCCAGGCGCGGCGACGGCTGCTCGCGCACGCCGAGCAGCAGTTGGTAGCAGTCACCGGCCGGGGGAGTGCCGCCGGGGGAGGGCACGGGGCCCTGCCCGGTGTGCACCAGGAGGTGGAGACAGCCGGGGAACAGCTCGGTCATGGACAGCAGACCCAGCTCGGCCACGGGCCGGTCCTTGCCGGCGAACCAGCGCTGGCGCGGCAGCCACTGGCGCAGCAACTCGCCGAGCGACGCCATCGGCTCGGCGAGCTGCCCGCGGCTGGGGCGCAGGGGTGCGGTCTTCGGCATGGTGACGCGTCCTTTCCTCGGCCCACGCTCAAGCGCGGCGGCCGATGCGGGATGCGACTCGGGTGAGCCGGAACCAGTAGAAGCCGTGGCCCCCGAGGGTCAGCAGGTACGGCAGTTCACCGATGGCGGGGAAACGGACCCCGCCGAACAGCTCGACGGGATGGCGTCCGGCGAACTCGCGCAGGTCCAGCTCGGTGGGCTGGGCGAACCGGGCGAAGTTGTTCACGCACAGCACCAGGTCGTCCTCGTACTCGCGCAGGAAGGCGAGCACGGCCGGGTTGGACGAGGGCAGCTCGGTGTAGGTGCCGAGTCCGAAGGCGGGGTTCTGCTTGCGGATCTCGATCATGCGCCGGGTCCAGTGCAGCAGGGACGAGGGCGAGGCCATGGACGCCTCGACGTTGGTCACCTGGTAGCCGTAGACCGGGTCCATGATCGTGGGCAGGTAGAGGCGCCCCGGGTCACAGGTGGAGAAGCCCGCGTTGCGGTCCGGGGTCCACTGCATGGGGGTGCGCACGGCGTCGCGGTCGCCGAGCCAGATGTTGTCGCCCATGCCGATCTCGTCGCCGGTCCAGCAGGGTGGCGAGCCTGCGGCGGATGCCGATGTTGGCGCGCATGCGCGGGTCCTTGGCGTACTCCGCGTACATGTAGTCGCGCTCTTCGTCGGTGACCATTTCGAGGGTCAGCTCGTCGTGGTTGCGCAGGAAGATGCCCCACTGGCAGCCGGAGGGGATGGCCGGGGTCTTGGCGAGGATTTCCGAGACCGGGTAGCGGGACTCGCGGCGCACGGCCATGAAGATGCGGGGCATGACGGGAAAGTGGAAGGCCATGTGGCACTCGTCGCCGCCGGTGGCGTAGTCGCCGAAGTAGTCGACGACGTCCTCGGGCCACTGGTTGGCCTCCGCCAGCAGCACCGTGTCCGGGTACTGGGCGTCGATCTCCCGGCGCACCCGCTTGAGGAACGCGTGCGAGGCGGGCAGGTTCTCGCAGTTGGTGCCCTCCTCGGCGTACAGGTAGGGCACGGCGTCGAGACGGTAGCCGTCCACGCCCAGGTCCAGCCAGAACTTCAGGGCGGCCAGCATCTCCTCCTGCACGGCCGGGTTCTCGTAGTTGAGGTCCGGCTGGTGGGAGAAGAACCGGTGCCAGTAGTACTGGCCCCGGACCGGGTCGTAGGTCCAGTTCGACGCCTCGGTGTCGACGAAGATGATCCGGGCGTCGGCGTACCGGGTGTCGTCGTCGGCCCAGACGTAGTAGTCGCCGTAGGGGCCGTCGGGGTTCTTGCGGGACTCCTGGAACCACGGGTGCTGGTCGCTGGTGTGGTTCATGACGAAGTCGATGATCACGCGCATGCCGCGCTGGTGCGCC